>CAZCSM010000011.1:0-61506 GCA_964501355.1 uncultured Candidatus Saccharibacteria bacterium
GCTTCCAAAGATATTCTACTACCTTTGGTCAACTGGTTCAGTATATTAGGGGAAACCAAACACCTTAAATCAATGATGTTCTTTTTGAATTTTTATCTGTCATTTTTCATTTTGAGACTTGAATTTTGATTTTGTCAAACCCACCTCAATCCTCCCTTGAACTCAAGGGAGGAAGTTCATAATTGCTGGTTCCTGGCTGTTTTCAAAGAAAACACTTGGAACCCTTTTTGCACTTCGTCCTTTGTCTTTTGTCATTTGTCCCATAATATTGACAGTAAGTAAGTAAGTAAGTAAGTAAAATACAGATACTTTAATTAAGAAAGTGGATAAAATGACACCGCAGCCTCCAACACGAGAATCAGAACCAAATGTTTTAACACTAGACCAAATAGAAAATGCACTAATTACAACTGACGAAGTATTACCTGAAAAAAAAAGGTGTTAGAACAGACACCTTTGCAGGGTATACTGAACCCGAATTATTAATATCTGATATTTTACAATTTGACCCTCGTTTAGGTGTAACAGAATACGATATGTCTACAGCAGCTTTCCTACAAAGTGTAGGTTTAGATGATTATATACAACCGTTTTACACACAACTTGAAACAGAAACAGGTGGTAAAGAAGCCACGAGATTACAACGTACATTAGCCCTCGTAAATGCAGTAGTTGCACCAACAGTAAGTGTCGAAGAGCGATATCACCCAGCAACAAGAATTATGAAAGGCGTTGTTGATATAGTTAACCAGTCTCAAGAAGAACCCTATCAATTTACACAGGCTTTCATAGAAGCAGTTGCTCGCAGCTAACATCTTACAAAAGTATGTGAAAGTCACCCGCCTCGGGTGACTTTTTCTATCTCATCTTTATAGGGAACAAAAATTTTTGTTCCCTACGTTTCCAACCCCTTCTTTGTCTAACATTTTTCACAACGTTGTAACTATGTTTTATCTACGTTCCAACAACGTTTCATCAATATCCTTGTACGAACAACTACATTCTCATATACTGGTATAAACAAAACCCATTTTGATTATTAATATGCCAGAAATTTATAAAAAAGCTCCAATTCAATACTACGAAAAGCCGATTGTTCACAAGACGGAACCAAAGCAATTGCGAAGGAAAACCAAACTGAATTACAAGAATTTTTCGATTTACGTTATTCCAACGATATTATTCGGAATAGGCTCATATATTCTAATCTCTCAGATAATTCCGACTGCGAAGTTTTTGGTTGAACAAAAGTTTTCGCCCAAATATGCAGAGATAGCAAGTCCCGTTCCTGAAAACAGTTCACTTGCAATCGAGAATGTTGCATTAAGCGGGAAGTTTGAAGCGCAGTATTTTTTTGATCTTTTCGAAGCATTAAACAAAAAAGAAGGAAATGTTGCAGGAGCAAGAGCTCCATACAAATCAGAATGGATAGGCTTTTTCACAATTTCTATCCCAAGTGTCGGAGTTGATAAAATGAGAGTGACAGCAAATGTTGACTCTTACGAAGAATCGGTTTATGGAGAAGTGCTGAAAAACTCTCTTGCACATTTTAAGGGAACGGATTTACCGGCAAACGATGAGTATGATGCCGATACGAATACATTCATATACGGCCATAGCGCGCCAAGTAGTTGGGCAAGCTTACATAAGAATTCGTTTGAAGCCGCATTTAATCCTCTATTTGACCTTAATATTGGTGACAAAATAATTGTAAATTTCCAAGGGGAAGAACTCAGCTATACAGTAGCAAGAATAAAGGTTACAAAACCGGATGATATGAATGCATTGCAAGGAATCGAAGGCCGGAAGATTTTAACATTAATGACGTGTGCCCCACCAGGGTCCTCAACAAATAGATTAAATATTATCGCAACGTTGGACTAATTCAAGATTCTCAGGTGTCATGCTGAGCGAACTCCGATGTTAATCGGAGGAAGTCGAAGCATCTAGCGTAGCGGTTTTCATATATTCCGAGAAACCAGAATTCTTTATCTTCACATCAATTTATTTTGGAAATGCTTAAAATAACAATCCTCACCCTACTCTTCAATCTAATCGCAAATTGGATACAGTTCTACTATCTGGGAAAGAATCTGTTAAATCCGACGCAAAGGAAAGCTCTACATAATCTCGAGGATGAAAGCCTGAGGAAGAGAGTTAATGACGTAACGGGCTTGGATTTAAAGATAAGAATAATGGATGAGAATTTAAAGGCGATTGGATTTATGATGACAAGTCCTCCATTCGCGCCAGTTATGATCTTTTCGAAAAAACTCATTTCACTATTTAATGAGAGTGAGCTGGAATGGGTTATTTTGCACGAGGCGGGACATTATTTAATGAGTCATAATCTAAAATTAATCATACTAGACCTAATCCTCTCCATAACTAACGCAATACTTATTTTCAAGTTTAATTTACCAATATTGACGGCTCTTGTTTATACGGCTTGTTTGGCATTAGCGCAAATCCAAATTGCAAAGATTTTTGAATATCAAGCAGATCGATTTGCTGCCTCGAAAATGACGAATCCACAGGGAATGATTACTGGAAACAAGAAGATGAGAATGGAAAACAAAACTTTTTCAAAATCGAAGTTTCTCCGAAAGTTGCTTGTAATCGCAGTACCTTATGAAAAACGTATTGAGATGGCAAAAAAAGAAATAATGAAAAGAAAAAACTCATTATTTGCTATGGCTGATTCAGAATAAGAATTCTCTCACTTTATCTGTATGGGGTTGATTAATCTTTGGGGTCTGGGACAACCTGTTCCGGTAGTTATCTGTATTAGGTTGCTATTTCTCGGAATTAGGTTGTCCCGGAAATTTTGGTTACTTTTGTTTGCAAAAGTAACATGATTCCATTTTTCACTTCTCTAACTTAACAACTACAACTTGCTATCTTCTACAAAACATTAACCTGTTAAATCCAATACCTCAAACATACATGCCAAATATCACTAGTGGTTTATATGAATTAATTAATACTGAGATCCCGCAATAAATGCGGGATGACATAAACACATCCGAGATGACTCTCTCCTTCTAATTCCTAAAAATCTTTTTCAACAATTCTCTCGCCTCATTTCGTCTATTTTCCGTTAACCTTCGCAATATCTGAAAAGTTTCCAAATCGACGACATCACCCTCTCGCAAATTACTTGGAAATAATGAGATCGGTTTAATCAGACTTTTATTTCCTATAACAATAACCACATTATTCCCTTCTATTCTATCGACTATTGCAGCATTCATAATTACACCTTGAATTAAAACCATTATATTGATAAATTGGTATTTGAGACTACATATATTATAACTGCAAGCTCATGAAAAAGTACATGAAAAAACTCTTATTGGCCGCAACGGTGATACTTCTCGCTATACCACTTGCCGGATGCAAGCTACCTTGGCAAAAGGATGAAACAGAGGATGATGCTCCTGTTTCTCTTGTATACTGGGGAATTTGGGAACCGGAATCGGTAATGCAGGACGTAATTGCAAAATACCAATCATTACACCCGAATGTAACGATTGAATATACAAGAAGACCATACTCAGACGGTCTTTATAAAGAGCAATTACTAGAAAGGCTTGCTGATCCGGATCCGAACAAAGCTCCTCATATTATGAGAATTCATAACACATGGCTTCCTCAATTCAAGAGTGAGCTTGCTCCAATTCCAGCTGACATTATGACAGAAAGTGAATACTCACAGACTTTCTATAATACCGCATTGAGAGATTTCAAGGCAGATGGAAGCCTTTATGGAATACCTCTTGAAGTAGATACTCTTGGACTTTTCTATAATAAAGATCTATTTGCCCAGGAAGGTTTCACTACTCCACCAACAGACTGGGATCGATTTATTGAATATGCACAAAAGTTAACCAAATATGATCCGGAAAATGAAGATAGAATTCTGCAAGCAGGTGCAGCTATGGGCGCAAGTTCAAACGTACTGCATTCTGCAGAAATTCTTTCATTATTAATGTTACAAAGTGACATAGAGATGACTAACGACGAAAGAACCCAAGCAACATTTGACATCAGTAATAATGAACAGGGAGCAACAGTTGCTGAATATTACACAAATTTCATTGAGAGATATCATGTTTGGGGAACGGAACTTCCGAATTCTCTCGACATGTTTATCCAAGGAAAACTCGCAATGATGATTGCTCCAAGCTGGAGGGTTTTTGATATCCTTGATGCGAAACCAAATTTCGAATTTGATACAGCACCTGTACCTCAAATCACACTTGGAACAGAAGTAAACTATGCAACATATTGGGGAGAAGTTGTTTCAAAGGATTCTCCAAACACGAAAGTTGCATGGGATTTTGTGAGATTCTTGGCAGAACAGGAACAACTTAGAACAATGTATGATGCAGAATCTGATTTGCGACCATTCGGAGAACCCTACTCTCGAAAAGACATGAGAGATGAAATCAAGAATGCACCATATGTCGGACCATTTGTAAATATGGCGCAAACTGCAGGAAGCTGGTACATGGGAAATGACGATGTAGCAACAAAAGCGCTAGATGATATGATCACGAATATTCTTAACGGGAAAGCCGCAGATTCTCAAATTAAAACAGCAGCAGAAACTGTTACATTGGAATTAGAAAAGTTGTAGTAATAAACAAAGAGTGAAGAACAAAGTCGACATTTTTACGGTAAACAGAAAAACGAAAGCACCCGAGAAGAGGGTCAACCATAATAAACAAATGTTTATGATGATTGGCTTATTGGGATTAGTGATTGCTATTCCTCTTCTCGTCTTTACACTTCTTCAACCGGAGGGTGCATTTGAAACTAGGAGAGAAGCTGCAGAAAGCACTCAATTCTATGGACTTCTCAAGCTAACTTCCGAAATACCGCTGCAAATGATCCCCGAAGGGTTCATCGGTGATGATTACTATTATTTTGCAAAAACAGATAAAAAGCCGGTAAACTTTGGCACCTCGGAACTTTCACCAAAATATTTAGTTGCAGCCAAAACAAACATCGATGACTTACTGCTAAATGCACACTACGATACATTATCCAGTTCGCAGACTTACTCTATCCAAAATGTAACGACAACCCCAATTACGGGTTCTGCGACAACACAACTTATTGTAACCGATGAGGGTTCTCTAATTGAAGAAATCAGTAACCAAATTCCAGGCGTCTCCGCAGTAGGGACGTTGCCAACGGAAGTGAAAGCAGGACAACCATTCTCTCTCAATTATAGAATTGAAGATCAGAACTCAGCAAAAGGAGATCTTATTCAGAAGTATTCAGTCACTCGTGGGTATAAAGGAGGCGGTTTTGTCTCAGATGATAACTGGGACGTCACCACTACACCAAATTATCAAACGACGTTTAATGTGACATCCCCTCTTTCCGTGACAATCGGAGGAACACCGCCGGAATCAGCTATCGGGAAAACATTGGAACTGGGGGTTGCAGGAGTAGAATTAATTGGGAGCTATGGTGAGAAAAAGATTGAAGTCGCGATTAAAGAGAATGCCGCACCGGAAATTCAGGATATTGTTTATTATGAAAATAATGGGATAAATCCAAACTCCGTAGAGCATGTTTATCGACTTATTTATGGGACAAAGGATTCTGTTTCTGGAAAAGTTGAAGTCCTTGCGTCAGACTCGGACGATACAAATTTAACATATACATTTGGGACATTACCTACAAGATTTAAAAATGTAAGGACAGAAAATAACGCTATTCTCTTTGATATCAGTTGGGATAACTTTGATGGGACCGAAGTATTTGAGACGGAAGTAACAGTTACAGATGGATACAAAAGCGTAAATAAGAAAATCCCAATTGCAGTAAGTAAAAAATATACTCTTCACGACCCTGCCCTTTGCCCACCGGTTCCAGGAGTAGTTTGTGAAGACTGGTCAGCAGATTTTAATTACACAGTAAAGACTAATTCATATCAAGTTACTTTTACACGACCTGATAATCTTATACCATCAAATAATAGCATCGAAACATTCTGGTGGATATTTGATGACGGACTCGAAACATATGGGGACGAAACAGTAACACACACATATCCTCGCTCAGGTTCCTATGACGTAACATTAGTTATTATGGATTCTTCTGAGACAGGAGTATTCATGACAAAAAGCATTACAGTCAATCCAATTGGGAATTTAAAACCACCACAAGCATCCTTTATTGCAATTCCGCAGGTTGGGAATGCACCACTTACAGTAAGAGTAAACCCGGAGGGTTCTTCAGATGCAGACGGAACAATTACAAAATACGAATGGAACTTTGGAGATGGTCAGAGCCAGGAACATAATAGTGCGATAGCATTTGAACATACATTTAATACAGCAGGACTGTATACAATAACACTGACCGTTACTGATAACGATGGACTAACAGCACAACAGACGTCGAAGATTACAGTTGGATCAAATACAGCACCCGTCGTATTCATCACGAAACCAAATCAGGGAACGTACGGAGGAACCGCAAGCAATCCTGGGAATAGGATAACGTGGTCGGTTGCTGATGCAGAAAATAACTCTCCCCTTCTCTATAATCTTTACTTGGTCAAATCACAAGCCGGAGGAACATGTACTAGCGAAGCTACAAATACAGCACCAAACTATTTATTATCTTCAGGAAATATCAATTACTCCGCAGGACAATATCTTCCATCTGTATTTGAATGGGATACATCAACATCAAGATCCGGAAGCATTGTAGACGGGTATTATTGCGTAAAGATAAATGTAATTGATGACACATATGGTCAGCTTTCTGCTGATTACTCTGACAACCCTATTGAAATAATCAATGCTCAACATACGCCATACGTTACAACAGAATATTTACCGGATGCGGTAAAAGATCAGTATTACTCCACGCAAGTTAACGCTTACGATGAAGACGGTGATTCCCTGACATTTGCACTTGGCAAAGGTCCGAACTGGGTTGAGGTTACAAATGCAGGAGAGATAAAAGGCACACCAAATGCAAGCGGACCTCAAACGATAATTATTACAGTTACAGATGGAAGAACTCGAACAATTAAAGTTTATACACTAAATGTGAAAGCTATCGAAGGACAGATTCTACCAGCTGTAACGGTTGCGACAAATATTGAAGTATTCGTCGGAAGCACAGGAATAATCAACTGGACTATGGAAAATGGCGATGATGTATCAAGTCTGGACTTACAATATTCAACCGATGGAGAAAATTGGAACAACATAGCAAGCGGTTTATCGAAAGATATAAATGAATACAACTGGGATGTTTCAGAATTAGAGGCCGGAGTTTATCAAATACGAATCCTTTATTATGATTCAGAGGATAATACATTGGGTGCAAGCTCAGTCAAAGAGATCGAGATTGCACAACCTGAAGCACAAAATGAAAGCGAGCCAATTGTATATGGGATGAAACCTACCGATGGAGAGAAAGTAACAGATAAGACACCAAAGATTTCTGCAAACTTTAAGGCAGGATTTGGTAGTAAAGTTATGTTAGAAAGCGTAAGAGTTTACCTAGATAATAAACAAATTCAAAATAACGATGGATTTGAAGTATTTGATGGCGGATTCGCATACATTGTTCCTGAAGAATTATCGGTCGGAGAACATACCGTAAAAGCAGGTTTTCTTGAAGAATCCGGAAAAACGGCTGAAGCTAAATGGTATTTTGAAGTCATAGATGATAGTGCAGTAACAACCGAAGAACCAGAGGACAAAGGATTCAGTATTTACGCAATAGCTATTATTGTAATAATTGCATTATCTGTAATAACTGTTGCCGCATACTTTATTGTGAAATACATTGCAGAACCCAAAACTGCAAAGACCGCTTTTGTAAGAAGAGGCCCCATCACCCCTAGCCCATTCGAGGCACCGACCGAAGATAAAGCTGAAGAGAAAGTATTTCGCACAGCAAGAGCAACGTTAGAGAGAGATCACAAATTGAATATTAATCAACATGACGCCTTGCAAAAACTGAAGGAAGTAGAAATCGTCCGAAAGGAAAAGGGAGAGCAAAATATCACCAAAGGATATTAAACACGAATTACTAATTTCAATTGATCTAAATACGATATTACTCTTCAAGTGATTCCCAAAGTCCCTGGTATTTCTTGCAACCCCCTAGCTTTTCCTTTATTCTAAATCGTGTGCAAATGTTTCTTTAAAACAAATAATGAAAATCTACAATCTTAAAATTGCAAAGACTCGACGATTGTTCACGATCAGTATTGCAATATTATCCTGCATCTTTTTTTTCAGTAAAAATTTTCTTGAAAAGGCCTATGCACTAACAGAATCTTTTTCTCCCGCTGATTTAGTCATAGGTCAACCTGATATGATAAGTGGAACAGCGAATAATGGAGGAATCAGTGCTTCTAGTTTATCGTGGACCTACTCTGTTTTCAGTTATGGCGAAAATGTATATGTAGCAGATACAATGAACAGTAGAGTTTTAATATATAATGGAACACCAGGAGAAGATAATTGGGATAATGTAGCTGACTATGTGATAGGTCAACCTGATATGGTAAGTAATACTGGGAATAATGGAGGTGTAAGTGCTAGCAGTTTGTATCAATCTTTTTCAGTTGCTACAGATGGAAGAAATGTTTATGTGGCGGACTTTATTAATAACAGAGTTTTAATTTATGATGGAATTCCAGGAGAAGAGGGCTGGGATAATGTCGCAGATTATGTTATTGGTCAACCTGATATGACCAGTGTTACTGCAAATAACGGGGGAAGAGGTGCTAGCAGTTTATATCGACCAACTTCGGTTGCCACAGACGGAGAGAGAGTCTATGTTGCAGATAACAATAACAATCGAGTATTGATTTATAATGGAATACCAGGAGAAGTAGGATGGGATAATGTAGCTGACTATGTGATAGGTCAACCTAATATGACCAGTGGTACTGGAAACAATGGAGGATTAAGTGCCAGTAGTTTATATCAACCAACTTCGGCAACCACAGATGGAGAGAGAGTTTATGTAGCAGATTATGTTAATAGTCGAGTGTTAATCTATGAGGGAATACCAGGAAAAGAGAGCTGGGATAATGTCGCAGACTATGTAATAGGTCAACCTGATATGACTAGTGGTACCTCTAATAACGGAGGGGTAAGTGCCAGTAGCTTGTTTTTCCCACGGTCAGTTAACACAGACAGAGAAAAAGTCTATGTGGTTGATAGCTATAACCATCGAATTTTGATCTACGAGGGGATACCAGGAGAGGTAGATTGGGATAACATCGCAGACTATGTAATAGGACAATCTAATATGACAAGTAATACGAAAAACAATGGAGGTGTAAGTGCTAGTAGTTTATCTGAACCAACTTCGGTTACTACAGATGGAAGAAATATATATGTGGCAGAAAGGCTTAATTATCGTGTACTAATCTATTACATGGGTCCACAAAATATGAGTTTCACTTCAGTTTCTAGCTTAAGCAATAGCTTGACAGGAAACACTTTTACTCTTGCAGGACGTGATGCAAAAGAGATGATGATATCTGAAGACAATGCTTTTGACGGAATCCCATGGGAAAGTTTTTCAACTTCAAAACTGTTTAGTCTTTCATCTGGAGATGGAATAAAGACTGTATATGCTAAGATGAGAGATTATGCTAATTATGAAGGAGAAGTACTATCAGCAACAATTACTGTAGATACAACTAAACCAACAGGTACATTTTCAATCAATACAAATTCTACCTACACAAACACACCAGTTGTTACACTCACACTATCAGCAAGTGATAACCTCTCAGGAGTATCACAAATGATGATTTCAAACACTTCAGTTTTTACAGGAGCAAGTTGGGAAAACTATTCAGCAACTAAACAATGGACACTACCATCGGGAGATGGAGAGAAGAGCGTATATGTTAAGTTTAAAGATAACGCAGGAAATGAATCATTGGTTGTTAGCGATACTGTTATTCTAAAAACCGCTGCACTTCTAACACTAGATCTGACTAATCTAAATTATCAACAAACACAGGAGAGATATACAAGAGCAGAAGGAGAACCGGTGATAGTAAGAGGAACAGCAGAACAGAGTACGGTGGTAACAATCACAGCATTAACGGAAGAAGGAGTAGTGGTTTACGAGACCCAATTAACAGTAGGAGAAGGTGGTAACTGGGAGATAGACTTAGGAGATGTTTTAGGAGTAGGAACATACCTAGTACAAATAACAACGACCGATCCGGCAGGGAACATAGCATCGAGTGAGTTTACTTTAGGTGTCGAAGCTGTTATAGAAGAAGTCGAAACTTTACCACAGACAGGAGAAGGAATTATAATTCCGTTTTTCCTAGGAATCTTCTTATTGTTGAAGCACTTTATGAAAAATAAAATGACTAAGCAATATATTTTTCACTAGAATCCATTTGATACAACCTGACAGAATAGTTAATCTCTCTTGCAAAATAACAACCAGAGGAAGTATAATCTCCCCATCATGAAGAAAACAACACTTTTCAACAAATACACACGAACCTCAGCCCTATACATGGCCCCCGCGGCTAAATAACCATCTGTCATAAACTGGCAAAAATCTCAATATACTAGTACATTAATAATATTTAAAAAACAAAATAATTTCGTTTTGGAATTTTTGATCATTGGAATTTGTTTGGAAATTGTAATTTGGTGCTTAGAGTTTTAAAATCATATATAATACAAAGGTTCGAAATACAATTTCATAACTATAAACTATCAATTATAAATTATAAACTCTGAAAATGGATTACAAAATAATTAGACAAAAATATCTGGACTACCTCAAGAAACGAGGACATTCGGAAATTGTCAACGCATCACTTGTTCCGGAAAATGATCCAACAATTCTTTTCACACCAGCAGGAATGTCTCCAATTGTCCCCTATCTTCTTGGCGAAAAACACCCGCAAGGTACACGACTCGTAAATATTCAAAGATCGATTCGAACCGGAGATATTGAAGAAGTCGGAGATGCAGTTCATCTTACTTTTTTTGAAATGGCAGGAAACTGGTCGTTGAATGACTATTTTAAGGAAGAAGCCATCGACATTACTTTCACATTCTTGGTTGAGGAACTAGGACTTGATCCGCTTAAACTTTATGGCTCTGTTTTCGAGGGTGATAATGATGCGCCAAGAGATGATGGTGCTATCGAGTCGTTAAAAAAAGTGTTTACAAAATTCGGAGTTGAAGCAAAGGCGGGAGATAGAGAACGAATCCAGTTTTTTGACAAAGCAAAATGTTGGTGGGAGCTTCCGGCAGGAGGACCATGCGGACCATGTTCCGAGATTTTTTATGATACGGGGAAAGATTATTGTGGAGAGAACTGTAATGTAAATTGCGATTGCGGAAAATTCGTCGAACTTGGGAACAATGTATTTATGGAATTTTTAAAGAAAGGCCCGGGACAATATGAACCGCTTGGAAAACACAATGTGGACTTCGGTGGTGGAATTGCTCGTTGGGCAGTATTTATGCAGGGAGTTGATAATGTATTTGATACGGATATCTACATTCCGATCAAAAAGAAAGTTGTAGAATTAGCTCAGGAACAGAGTGAAAAATCAGTTCGAATAGTAACTGAACATATTAATACCGCAGTATTTATTCTAATGGATGGTGTTGTTCCCTCGAATACCGAGCAAGGCTACATCTTACGCAGAATAATCAGACGAGCAATTCGACATGCAAAACAACTCGGCATCCCTACTCCATTTGCAAAAGAAGTCGCAGAAGTTGTAATAAAACAATGGAATGATCTTTATCCGGAACTTGAAGAAAGAAAAGAGTTTATTCTTAATGAATTGGAAAAAGAAGAAGAGAAATTCGCAAAGACAGTTGAACAAGGAGAGAAAGAAATTCGCAAAGAAAACATTGAACAGCTTGATGGAAAGAGAATATTCTATTTTTACGAAACATATGGCTATCCATTTGAATTATCATTAGAAATCTTGAAAGAAACAGGCTCGGTTGATGAAGAAAAGCTTCAAAAAGAATTTGACGAAGCTTTCAAATCACATCAGGAGTTATCTCGAGCAGGACAAGGAGAGAGATTCAAAGGCGGACTTGCTGATACATCAGAAGCTTCGACAAAATATCATACAGCAACACACTTGTTAAACGCGGCATTGAAAGAAATCGTCGGAGAACACATCTACCAAAAAGGAAGTAATATTACACCAGAGAGAATGAGGTTTGATTTTCCAAATGATTCGAAACTAACACCGGAACAAGTGAAAGAAGTTGAAGATTGGGTAAATGATAAAATCGAAAAAGAACTCTCTGTTAGCGTTAAGGAAATGACACTTGATGAGGCAAAGGAACTAAAATCCGAAGGTGTATTCGGACACAGATACGGAGAAAAAGTGAAAGTATATACAGTTGGAGATGAAGAGAATC
Source organism: uncultured Candidatus Saccharibacteria bacterium (assembly GCA_964501355.1). Taxonomy (GTDB): domain Bacteria; phylum Patescibacteriota; class Dojkabacteria; order CAZCSM01; family CAZCSM01; genus CAZCSM01. Next base: position 12,435 of record CAZCSM010000011.1, read on the forward strand.
CTACGTCACGAGAAATCTGCGGAGGACCACACGTTGCAAATACAAAAGAACTAGGAAAGTTCAAAATTGTAAAACAGGAAAATGTCGGCGCAGGAGTAAAGAGAATCAAGGCTATATTGGAATAAAATATATTAAATCTTTCTGTTCTAGGCATTTGGTCGTTGGGGTCTGGGGGGATGTGTGTTTGCACGGGTAAGGATGATTTGTCTTTATCTATCTGCCAACGGAAAACGCCACATCCCCCCAGCGCTTTTGATTCCTTTTGGCGTCAAAAGGAATAGAGAAATTTTGTTTGTATTCTATGCATAAACAATTCTCAATATATAGATCCATTCAAAAATAAAGTAATCTCTGTTACAATATCAAAGACTAAAATAAACCAAACCGCCCAATGAGATACCTAGCAATAGATTACGGAGAAAAAAATATCGGACTCGCATATTGTGATAAACTCGAAATCGCCACAAGACCACTGCCACCGATAAATAATAAAGACCTGACATTTGCAATAAACGAACTTGCTAGAACAATCGATCAACATAACATAGAGTCAATAATCGTTGGCATACCATTAGGAAAAGATAACGAAGAGACGCAGATTTCAATAAAAGCGAGATTTTTTGCAAACAGAATAAAAGATTTTTCAGACATCCCAATTGAATTTTGGAACGAGAGCTTCTCGTCACAGCAAGCAGTACAAAATATGATTGCCGGAGGGACAACAAAAAAGACAAGAAGCAGAATGATCGATTCATATGCCGCAATGGTAATATTAAAAGACTTTCTGGAAAATAAAGAAATAGAGAGATAAATTACTGACCCCTTATTATCTGTATTGGGTTGTTGAATCGTCGAAGTCTGAAACAAGTGATTCCGGTTGCTATTTGCTTTAAGGTCGTGCTTGGAGGGAGTTCACTTGTTTCAGAAATTTTGGTTACTTTTGTTTGCAAAAGTAACGAACAATAATTATCAAATATTAAAAGGTATAAACTTTACATACAATTTCTATGAAAAGAATATTAATCATTCTTATTGTCTTAATCACAATCCTCGTAGCAGGAACAGCATTTGCCCTAAACTGGTATAAACAAAGTCTCGTGGCCAATTCTACATATGACGAAACCTATCATCTTACAGTTGAACAAGGAGAATCCACCGACACCATTCTTTCAAAACTTGAAGAGAATAAGATTATAAAAAATAAAACCGCTGTAAAGATTTATCTAAAACTAAACCCTTCGGTAATTCAGGCCGGTGAGTTTGATCTCAATACAAACATGAATGTTGAACAAATTTTCAATGTTCTATCAAACGCCGAAGACGAAACAACCTGGGTTACAATTCCAGAAGGACTTCGATATGACGAAATTGCGGAAATCTGGGCGAAAAAGATAGATGGTTTCGATGCAGCCAGATTTAATAAACTTGCAGAAACAAAACTATTATCAAGAGATTCTGCAGAAGGATATCTTTTCCCTGACACATACAATGTGGAAAAAGATATTTCAGAAGAAGAAGTTTTTGATTTAATGTACGAGAACTTTCAAACTAAAGTTGGAGACATTAGTTACAATACATTGATACTTGCATCAATTGTGGAAAGAGAAGCAAAAGCCGATGCGGAAAGACCAATCGTAGCCGGAATTTTGCAAAAAAGATTAGACACCGCGGGATGGCTTCTACAAGCAGATGCAACATTACTCTATGAGGTAAAGGATTGGACAGCAACAATTACGCAACAAATGAAAAACTCCACTTCAATGTACAACACCTACTACAATCCAGATCTTCCCCCTACTCCAATTTGCAATCCGGGATTGAAATCAATTGAAGCCGCAAGAAATCCACAAACAGATACACCATACTGGTTTTATCTGCACGGTAGAGATGGACAAATTCGCTATGCTGTCACACAAGAACAGCATAACCAGAATATTTACAATTATCTTTGGTAAAGAAGGTTCTAGGTACCAGTTTCTAGGTTCTAGATTTCCTCTCCTTTCATGCACTGAGCTTGTCGGGTTGTATAAGGAGGTGTGTCTTTACGATAGTGAGGAAAGGTAGTCTTTTGCAATATTCCATATTTTGTATTCTGTATTTTCTTGCAACCTGAAAACTTGCTAACCTGAAACTTTGTTTTATTAGATTCTATATTCCAAATTCTTTTAACTTCTAGCTACGAACTACTTTTGTCGTTTGACATTTGTCATTTGTCCCTCCGTTTGCTATTCTATATAAAGTAATCCATTTGATATCTGTCCTATGAAAGACTGGAAACAATTTGCAATAGCATTTTTTACGCTAGCAATAACCTTTATAATTCCTGTTACATTAACTCGAGTAATACAGGAGAATCCTGAAGATGTTCGAACACAAGCGCAGGAAATCACTGCAAACGCAGCTGCAATTGTTGACACCGGTGTTGAAAATTTGTCAAAGACACCAACCATTAATGTGCCAATTCTAGGTGAAATGCAAATTGCAACACTAGGACTATACGTTGCTGCCGTGGTATTTCTCATTGTAATGATTGTTGCAGGAACCAAGCTTTTTAAACCAGTTAAGAAAGTGTTCTAGGTGAACAGTCGAACGTTCTACATAATTGGAACAATCCTTCTGATTGCAATCATAGCAGTTGCAGGTTATACCATCGCACAAAGAAACACTCAGACAAAGACACAAGCAGAATCCCCTACTACGCCAATTGATTTGCGAATAACTGAAATATCGCAAACATCTTTCACGGTTGAATGGGAAACAGAAGCCGACTTCGCAGGATATATTTTGTACGGGATTAATCCGGAAGAATTGAATGCTGTCGGAATTGACCAAAAAGGCACATACAAATTCAAAGAACACACAATTGCAGTTGAGAACCTTCAGGCAGGAACAGCTTATTACTATGTCGTAGTTTCAGAAGGAGACACATATCTCACGGGAGGCGAGCCATTTGAAATTAATACATTAGAATAAAATTTCTAATTACTCTAATTGACCTAATTTCTAAATAATAAGCGGTATTTCACAATGCTCTGGTGCTATTAATTCACCCACTTTCTATTTTCATTTTTCGCCAGATTCTAAATTCCAGATTCTTTTTTCACATCTTTTCTTTGCCAAGTTTAGCTTATTAACTAGCTATTCGCTAACAGCTATCAGCTACTCGCTATTTCCTGCTAAAACCTCTTGCAATCCGCTACCCAACAGTGATACATTAGAATATGTAGATTGTATAAATTATATAAAAGCCCGTTCCCGAAATGAAACCAAATCGCAAAAGAATCGTCACCGCAGTAGTATTCGCAGTAACGCTAGTACTAGGAGCAAGCGCACTTGCACTTGCATGGAGACTGCAACAGGAAAAAGCAACCTATGAGGAAGCAGAAGCAGGAAGTTGCGGAGATAATGCATCTTGTCCAGCTGACTACCCAATATCGGCAGAAACAACAAGCTGCTCATGCCATGGAGATTGCGTTAAATGTGCCAGGGTGTGTTGTAAAGATAATGGTAGTGGAGGATGTGATAGATCACAAACAACAACAGTCTGGCCTGCTGGAATCCAGGATTGTCAGGCCGATGGAAAATACTGCGAAGGCGGAAGTTGCAAGACTCATGATCAAGGATGTACCTGGCCAAACGATTGTGAAACCGTAAGTTCAGGCTCGACAACAAGTCATTGGATTAAATGGTATTGTTTTGGATGGACTTGTAGTACAGAAGATTGCTATAACCGATGTCAATTAGGTTCGAATCTTCAAGCAACTCAAACAAATATGGCAAATGCCGGAGTAGGCAATGACACCTTAGAATACCCCGAAGTGTGTTATGATAGACAAGTTGATTATTATAACAATGATGCACCTCCTGCAAATCCAGGAAATTTTGCAGGAGCAAGATTATATTCAGCTGAATATGCAATTGGACAAGGACCCTGTACAAATGTCGTTACCCGAACACTTTCTGGTGAAGTCTATTGTCAAGACGTTGGTGGAACGAAAATGCCAATTGCAAGTGCAAACATGACTATTATAAGAAACACACTTGGAAATACAACTACGACAACAAGTGCTACGGGTGCATATAGTTCAGACCTAACAGGAGAAACAGGATTTGCTTCAAGATTAACATCACTTCCAACGGGAAATCTGCCAAACGGACAACCATATGCATCAATGGTCGGACCAACCCTTGTCCCGAAGAGCTATTGCACCGTTAACACATCCTATGAGATGTGTAGCGCGACTGCTGCAACAAATCATACTGGATTTGACTTCGCTTATACAAATTGTACACCAACCCCAAATCCAACAATAACTTGTACAAGTAAAAGTTCAGACAGAGACTCAAGCGGAATAAGTATTGGACAGTCCATAACGTACACCGTTAGCTATACAATAACCGAACAAAATCTTAAAACTCTGCAATTTACTGATAACCACTCTCCGGCAGGAATACTTTCTGCAACAGTTGCAGAGATTACTCCTGGCCTGGTTTGCGAAGATGTCGTAGCAGGACAGTTTAGCTGCACAATGAACGGTACAGATGCTGCCGCACAGGCCCTCAGATCAGTCGGATCACATCAAGTGGCGTTTGTTGTTAACGTGAATCAAGCAAGAGTAATGGAGGTTGATCAGATTACAAATAACATTTATGAATTCAACGGTACATGGGGAGACAATAATACTGCAGTAACTGGAAACACGACTGCTTGTACAGATACCGTGAATGTAGAGATTAATCCTGAAGCCGTTTGTACAGGCAAGAGCATAACTCCGACAGGATTGATTGACCCAGGACAAAATGTAACATTTACGATCAATTATTCAAACTCTGGAGATGTTGATGGAAACATCTTGATTACGGATGTGGTACCAAATGGTTTTGAGAACGTTGCAACCACGACATCAGGATGCACAGCATCTGGAAATACCGTGAATTGCGTCATTGGAACAATATCACAATCTTCCGGAACCGTGACAATAACAGCAAAGGCGAAGAGTAATGTCAGAGATCTTGAAACAAACAATACAGCAACGGTGAGAATAGATATCAACGGAGATGGTACACCTGACGATACAGCACCAAATGCTACAGAAATAGCGACATGTTCTACAGAACCGACGCCATCAGTGGCAGGAGTTATGTGTGTTAGCAAAGATGCTTCTGCAGGATACGAAGAATCAGAACCGATTCAACCAGGAGACACCCTTACCTACACGGTTAACTACACTGTCGAAAGAGGACCCGCAACTGTAATTATTACAGAAGATATTCCTGAACACTTGGAAGTAATAGAAGCAACACTACCAACAGGATGTGAATTAAGAGAAACTGATACGGTACTATATTGTGAAATCGTAGAGACAGATGTTGGTGATTACACGAATTCAATCAGTTTTGATGCTACGGTAAAAACAGACATCGGAATTGATGGTGCAACAATTACAAATGAAATATTTGTATATGAAAGAGGAGAAGAGAAGCCATCAACGAATCCTGACGATTGTGATGAAACAATTTATGTAGAGCACGAAGCTCCTGCCTGTGTACTTACAACTCCAAGTGTAATGACTATCAGAGTTGCAGATCTTGCAGGTACAAGCATCAGCTTAACTACAACAGGTGACATTGGTACACATTCTGACCTCGACTTCTTATGGACAGCAACCGGAGGAACATTATCAAGCACAACATGGCATGCATCTTCCGGAACACCAGCAAATGGACAAGTCGCGGATGTTGTAACTTGGGCACCTCCTACAGATGCAGAAGATACAGATACTTTTGATATTAAAGTATATGTCAGACCGGCAGGTAGCACAGATGAGACAGGTGTAAGCGATGATGCTTGCGAATCAACAGCCACAATTACCGCTCTCGACCTAATCTGTAACTGGTTGGTTCCAAATGATGAATATGAATTCTTCCCATTTGACATGACATTCGCAGCTGATATCGGTGGAGATCAAGGGGCAGCATTCACATACGATCTTAACTATGGTGATGGATCAACCCACTACACCGGAAGTGGAACAGTAGCTGCAGGAACAACAGTTGAACTACCATATGTTCCTCCACAAGACGAACCACATACATACGACAGCGATACACCAGTTGATTACGCTCCAGTACTTACTGTAACGAATACAGAAACAGGAGAGACAAGCGTATGTCCTACAGTTCTTGGTGGTCGCACACAATCTGAGTGGACAATCGTTAAAGACTCTGATGTCGATACTTGTGTTGCGGTTAACACAACAGCTACCTACTCTATCGTTGTAACAAACACAGGTGACTATACAGCAGACCTTGCACAAGTTAGAGATACAATTGATTCAAAGATTGATACTACAACTATTGCAAATATTAGAGAGTGTGATTCAAATGGTTTGAACTGCACAACTTACAACAGAACAGATGTAGTAAGCGGCAGAACAATCACATGGCCAGGTAGAACATATACTGCAGGAGAATCTAGAAAGTATATGTACACCGTAACTGTAAATACTGCTGGTGATTATTATAATGTAGCTGAAGCAATCCCAGAAACAGGAGCAACAGTTAGAGATGACGAAGTATTCCCAACGTGTGCTGGCAAGACACCAGTAGCACCTGAGACAGGAGCACTATCAACAACAGCATACATCGCAATACTTGGAATGCTGATTGTCGCAGGAAGTTACTATGCTTACAATACCAAAGCAGGAGCACAGATTGTTGCAAATGTTATGGGAAAGACTGGTAGATCTGTTCGAAGAAGTCTTAATCGTAAGGAGACATTCGAAAGAGATGCTATTAGATCTGAGAAGGATAAGTTAAGAGGATAATAAATCCTTTAATTCAAAAGACCCGCCAATGGCGGGTCTTTTGTTTCTTCTCCTCGTGTCATCGCGGACTCCGTTCCGCGATCCCCATGTCTTTTCCTACGATACTTTGAAAGACCTCTCACATCGGAGACAGCTCTAAATCACACTCAACAAAAGCGTAATCGCAAAGAGCGGATCAGTAACGCTAGTTTTAATTTGGAAATCAATTTCCACAAGTTTATCGTAAAGTACCTTGAGTTTTTCAAAGCTAATCGATTGGCGACTGTTTACGATCTTGCTCACAACAAAAGGGCTGAACTTTAACTTGGATGCAATTGAAGAAGGACTTGTTCCCCTGCTCTGTTCATATTTAATTAAAATTAGCTGACGAAACTGCCAAACAATTAACCCCCAAATCTGATGAATATCATTCCCCTGACGAATTAATTTTTCTAAATTTGATATGGCTACATTTTTATTTGCCGTAGCGATAGAGTTTGTTAGTCCCCAGACTTCAACGGCAGCACTTGCCGGAACCGCATCCTCAACATCCTTTACCGTAATTTTCCAACCTTTTTTATAAAGGCTAAGTTTCTCTATCTCACTACTAATCCTCCACATTTCTTCCCCTACTCTTTCTGCAATCTTTTGAGCAACTGTAGGAGAAACTTTTTGACCAAGAGATTCAAATTCTTCAATAATCCAATTCTCCAGAGATTTACCTTTTAACTCTGCAAACTCTTCTACCTCAAATTCTTTTTTAAAAAATTTGTAGAACACAGATCTCTTATCCGCAGCCTTATTTTCCCAGAAGATGAAATCTACCTCTTTTATTCCTGTTAATTTTGAATCCTGAAAAAATTCAACAAACCTTTTACTTTCGGAGGTTTCGGAGAAATACTTCACAACAACAAGTTTCTGAGGATTAAACATAGATATTGAATCAATCTCAGATAGCACCCTTTCAGCAAGAGCAGAACTTCCGTCTAAATATGTAACAGACGATTCTCCGTGATCTCTCTCAAAAGCAGAAGTAATCTCAGAAAGCCGCTTTCTAGACAAATACGCATTAGGACCGTGGATTAAAAGAAGATTCACTTTCTAAAACTAATAAATATTAATCAAAAACATTCCCCTTTATTATCTATATTTGGTTGTTAGTCGTTGAGGTCTGGAACAACCTGTTCCGGTAGTTATTTGTATTAGGTTGCTATCTGCTGGAATTAGGTTGTTCCAGAAATTTTGGTTACTTTTGTTTCCAAAAGTAACAGAGATGAATATTTCCATTATACCTTCTCAAATTCCACCACAACCTTATCCTGCATAAAACGAAGCTTAGTCAACTTTCTACTCCCGAAATTCTGGGTCTTCATTTGCTCAATCGCTTGGTAAACAGCCTGATCTAATTTATCCGAGATAAAATCTGGAAGTTTAATTGGTCCGACAGAAAGCTTCTCCGGTTTTGGATAATAAGTTCCCGCTTCAGTTTCTTCCGAAACAAACTGCGAAGAAATATCCAAACCGAAAGGTCCTGCGGAATGGAAATATCCGGTATTGAGAGCAAAATCTAAATAGAACTCATCTGCTTTAACAGGAAGCCATTTAATATTGGAATTTGTAATAAAGGAAGTTATAAACTCCTCTGCCTCAAATTCAGTAAGAATCAAGGTTGCAGTGCCGGACTCGTCTAAATTCTTCTCCAGAGTATCAATGCGTTCTTCTAAATCAATCGTAGCCTCCCCAAGCACCTGAGAGTCCGCTTCTATCTGCGGGCCCTTATACATGAAGTTATCTTTCTGACTATAAATGAAAAGCCCAATTCCTCCGATAAACAAACTTAGGATTAATAATGCTCCACCAGTTATTAACAAAAAGAATTTTCTGATCATGATAGGTCAGTTGGCTCCATAATTAAGTTTTTACTTAAAACCTTCTTTAAATTAGATTGCCAGTTTGAAATCGCACCCATACCAATTACCAAAACTTTCTCCAAAATTTCAACCTCTTTACAATTAAAAATATAAGCAAAGATAACGTAAATGGATCCTCCTGCCAATGATGTTGAAATTGTCAGCAATGCGACATTAACAGTCTTGCTTGTATTCAACACATTGTTCCAAATTGAATAAACAAAATACATCACAGCCGCTGACAAAACGCCGATGAATACCTTTTTGATAATTGGAATCAACATATTCTCTTTCTTGAATCCCCCAACCTTCTTGCCTAATAATATCAACAGAACAATGACCTCAATTGTCACACTTAAACTTGAACTAAGCGCCAATCCACCAACTGCGGGAAGCTGATTTCCATTTCTATGAATTAACCATTCGAATATTACCTGAGGTTGATGAAGAAAGTTTGTCAGTTCGAAATCCGAGAAATGGCTAAACAGATTCGTTAATCCTAAACTAGTTAATATGCTTAAGAAAATTGTTCCAATACTGATTAAAACAGGTGTTTTTGTATCTTGAAGAGAATAGAAAGCTTTCACAATTAAAGAAATTAAAGATTCAGCAATTAATCCCAGAGAGAAGAAGAGCAAAATCCAAGCTGTTGTAAGAGTATCTTCCCAACTAAATTTCCCCGACCCCATTCCGAGAACAAGACGGACAATTGGAACTCGCAGTACGAAGAAAATGAATGTTACCGGAACAGCGAGGAAGATTACTTCATTGAGAGATTTAACAAAAGTACTTTTAAAAGACTCTGTTTTTCCGGCAGCGGCTTCTTTTGATAGAACCGGAAATGCAGCAGAAGCAATTGTTAATCCGAAAACAGAAACAGGAATAACTTTCAGACTTTCTGCAAAAGAATAAGCGGAAACGGAACCGGCTATTAAACCTAATGCAATGATTCTATCCACAAGAAGACTTACCTGGCTTGCAGCAAGACCGATTACACGTGGCAACATAAGTTTACCAATCTTCTGAACATACTTATCTGTAAAATCGAATATAAATTGCAATTTTATTTCTAGGAACTTCAAAAGCGGTAACTGAATCAAAAGGTGAAGAATCGAGCCTAAAATCACTCCATAGGCAAGACCCTCTACACCGTACTTTGGCACAAAAATGAAAGCCCCAAGTAAACTCCCCAAGTTATATAAAAATGGAGCCAACTGAGGAATAACAAAACGTTGGTGAACATGGAGAACGCCTGTCATTAAATTGCTCAACCCTAGAATTGCGGGAGAAACAAGAAGTATTCGAAGAAGAAGAATCATCTGAGAGATTTGATCCGGTGTAAATTCAGTTTCCGGATTCGCAATTGCAACCGACCACCCGATTAACTGTTTTCCAAATATGAAAGCAACGAAACTTAATGCAACAAGAGAAAAACCGAAAACAGATAAAATTGTGCTAATTAACTTATTCGTTTTTTTCTCACCCTGTTTCTCGATAGATTCAAAAAGAACAGGAATTAACGCAGCATTCACACTTCCCATTATGAGAAGATTTACAATCATCTCGGGAAAGGTATTTGCAGCAATGAACATGTCCAGCTCGCGACTTGCACCAAACTGGTGAGCAAAGTAGAACTGACGTAAGAATCCAACAGCTTTTGTAACAAGCATAATAGCCATCATTAACGCAGCCGCAGAAAGAATTCCCTCCTGCTTCTTCGTTAAGAACTCCTTACCTTTTTGAAAAACAGTCTTAACCATAAAAATAAACATTGTCAAAAGCGAATCGTCGCGAATTCAAAACTTCTCGACTCCGCTCGAAGAATAAAATTGTTTCTAATATTACTAAAGATATAAAAAGTTTTTTCCTTTTTCCTTTTTCCTTTTAGAAAGTATAGCATTTTAACCCAGTAATAAACAATCAGCAAGTGAAAAAATAGCAACTCCCGCTCGTATAACCCATTGCACGGAAAACATAAAAACGTTATCATTGGGAATCGGGTTTATGTAAATTTAACAAATCAAACACCAAATGAATATAGTTAGCAACGAAATCGTCTATGATAAACTCTGGGCGGGTATAGAAATAAGAAGCCACACACAATACCCAGAATGGAAGATACTCAAAGATCACATCTCCCCTGATAAAACCGTACTTGAAATTGGTCCCGGCATTAGACCGAAAATTCCCATCGAAGGTTCTCACTTTATGGACATAAGCTCCGAATGTATAAACAAAATTAATGAATTGGGAGGAAAAGCTGTCAAAGGTTCTGTTACAGATCTGCCCTACAACGACGCCTCTTTTGATATAATTTGCGGATTCGATGTCGTTGAACACATACAAGATGATGTGAAGGTTCTCAACGAAATAAATAGAATACTCAGACCAAAAGGCCATTTCTTCTTCTCTGTCCCATTACATCAGCGACTTTTCGACGATTTCGATAAAGAATGCGGTCATACGAGAAGATATGAGCCGGAAGAGTTGATTAATAAATTAGAAGATGCAGGGTATGATATTACCGCAATCAGCAAGCACGGATTAAGGCCGAAGAACAAACTTGCAAATAAGATTGCAGCATACTTTCTCAAAACAATTCCTGAATTATCCGTCAAAATCTCAAATATCTTCTATAGATTTTCACTTAGGTTAACCGAACCTAACACAATGTTGATTACAAATAACTACGTTAATGAAATGAATAAAATGGATAATGTGCTAATAGTTGCAAGGAAGAGATAGTGTAGAGTTTTGCTTTTCTAAATTAAATTTGTTAAAATCCTACTAATTGAATATTAGAAAAGGCGTAATTACTTTGGAATGTGTCACCAAAGGATGCCGCAAGGTGAAAATGTAGGAACATGCCACTTGTAGTGAGTTAGTCGAATCTATGGCATGTTCAGAAAATTAACCAAGCCGGGAGTTCCCGTTACAGAACAAGAGTATGTTACTCGAAAAAGCAAAAGGTTAACGGAGTCCTTCCGAAGCCTTGGCGAAGGAGGAAAGTACTTGAAAAGGAATAACTAGTGATAGTTTATTCAAAGCAAGGTGGTACCGCCACACAATTGAAATTGTAGGCCCTTGCGTGTTTGTTTGAAGAAACAGATACGCAAGGGCTTTTTGTATTGTTTAGAAGTTAATCAAAATACTTTAGAATAAGATAAATTAGTAAATAAAAATCATGGACGAACAAAAAACACACATCGGTGACAGGATACCAAAAGGATATAATCCTACGGAAGTAGAGGAAAAGATTTATAAAATGTGGGATGAATCCGGATATTTCAACCCGGATAAAATGATTGCAGAGTATGCGGAAAAGGGAATTGACTGTCCAAAACCGTTTGTTATTCCACTTCCTCCACCAAATGCAAATGACAACCTTCATCTTGGACATGTATCCGGATACACCTATCAGGATTTGATGGGAAGATACAATCGAATGAAAGGTCGTCCTACCCTACTTTTACCGGGAAAGGATCATGCAGGAATTCAAACAGAAGTTGTTTTTGAAAAATATTTAGAGAAGAAAGAAAGTATTCGAAAAAGAGACTTGGGACGTGAGGAATTCTATAAAAGATGTTTCGACTTCTGCATGATGAATGCGGAAAATGCGAGAAAACAGGAGAAAGCAATCGGACTTTCTGCCGATTATACCAGAGAGAAATTCACACTTGATGAAGATCTGACGAAAACCGTTATGGAGACATTTGAGAAAATGTTTAATGAAGGACTGGTTTACAGAGGCTCAAGAATTATTAACTGGTGTACAAGATGTCAGACGGCTCTTGCTGACATTGATACAGAGCATGAAGATAAAGAAGGTATCTTCGCCTACATTAAATACCCGATTAAAAATTCTGATAAATTTATTGAGGTTGCAACGACACGTCCTGAAACAATGCTTGGAGATACAGCCGTCGCCGTTGATCCGAAAGATGAAAGATACAAAGATCTTGTCGGGAAGATGTGTATTGTTCCATTTGCTAATCGAGAAATTCCAATTATTGCAGATTATCGAGTTGATATGGAGTTTGGAACTGGTGCGGTAAAAGTTACGCCTGCACACTCTCCGGTTGATTATCAAATTGGAAAAGATCACGGCTTGGAAGAAATATCTGTTATCGACAGATACGGCAGAATGACTGAAGAAGCCGGTGCTCCATACACAGGAATGAAGATTAAAGAATGTAGAGAACAACTTCTAATCGACCTTGAAAAAGAAGGTCTGTTAATCAAAGTCGAGCCATTCATGCATGCGGTTACCATTTGTGAACGATGCAAAAAAGATATTGAACCACTTATTCAAAATCAATGGTTCGTAGATGTTCAGAAAATTAAACAACCTGCAATTGATGCGGTAAAGAATGGAGAAACAAAAATCTATCCAGAAAGTAAAGAGAAGGTTTACATGAACTGGATGGAGAATCTACAAGATTGGTGTATCTCGAGACAATTGTGGTGGGGACATAGAATTCCTGTTTGGTATTGTGGTGGAAGAGATATGTATGATACAAAACTAGAAAATGCAGAGGCAACAGGAGACGGTTGTGGCCATGCTTTTGTTCAATACGAAGGAACACCTACAGAATGTCCAGAATGCAAAGGAAAGAATATAGAACAAGATCCGGACGTTTTCGATACATGGTTCTCATCGGGACAATGGCCGTTCTCAACACTTGGCGGTCTTGAAGGAGAAGATTTTGCTAAGTTCTATCCCGGGGATGTTTTAGAAACAGGTGGAGATATTCTAACATTCTGGGTTGCTCGAATGATGCTCATGGGAACATATCGAACCGGCAAAGCTCCTTTTCATTCGGTTTATCTGCATGGGTTAGTTACGGATAAAAATGGACAGAAGATGAGCAAGTCAAAAGGAAATGGTATTGATCCGACAGAAATGAGAGAAAAATACGGAACAGATGCACTTCGATTCTCATTTGTTTTCGGTAATGCGCCAGGACAGAACTACAGATTGTATGAGGAAAAGATAAAAAGCTTCCGAAACTTCATCAACAAGATCTGGAATGGATCAAGATTCGCAATGATGCAATTCGGTTTGTTGTCTGAAGAAGAAATTAAAGAGATTGTATCGCTATCAGAGACTATCTCAGATACAGACAGATTGAAAGCTCTAAACAGCCACATTTCTGAAACATCAAGACTAATTGATGAATACCGTTTTGGAATTGCTGCAGAAACCCTTTATGACTTCTGGTGGCACACATTCTGTGATCAGTACATTGAAGAGATTAAAACAGAAATCAATACTTTAAGCGAAGGAAATGGCGACAGTGTCATCCCGGACTCCGATCCGGGATCCCGTAATCAAAAGCAACTCACTTTGCTCGCAGAACTATTGAAGCTGCTTACAACACAATTGAAGCTACTCCACCCATTCACCCCATTTGTTACCGAAGAGATCTGGCAGGTACTAAAGGGAATGGAACTACTTGATGACAAGGCGGATATGCTGATGATGAGTAAGTGGCCAAAGGTAATCTAAGATTACTATTAATTTAAGAGAACCTCTTACAAGAGGTTCTCTTTTGTTAACTATTCATTGAGAAATACTAGATTGGGACTAGAGGTTAAGCAGCCTTGCTTTCGAACAAAATCATATGCGGCCGCACCTTTTTTGGCAGTAATTTCTCCATAGATTTCAACGTAGACGATTCCGTCTTTTTCGTAAACTTGAAAATCTTTATTGATTGTTGATTGCTCTAAAGAACAATCGGGCTGTACATTTAAATCCTCTTCAGCATAATCATCTATTTCAATCACTTCAGTAACTTCAGATGAAGATGTTTCGATACAATTCAGACAGGTCTCTTCGCTTGCAGAAGTACCGAGACTTTCTCCGGAATTTACTTCCTGTTCGCTTTCAATGTAAGTTTGAATATTTTCGACAGAAGAGCTCACCTCTGACACCTTGGGAGGAAATAATGCAACCGGAGAGAAGAGAAATAGTACAGATATAACTGTAAACAAGAGAAAAACTTTTAGAGCTTTTAACCAAATCTTCATAAATAGCCCTTATAATCAATCTATTATTGTTCCGTTTTTTCAAGAGAACTCACAACCTCTTTTAGGACCTGTTTATACAGGTCCCATTTTTGCAGGGCTTCAAATGTTGTAAATTTATACGATATTACCACGCCACTCGAAGCGACAGGATAATCCTCTTTAACAGATTGAAAAACATTCAACGATGAGTGTAACCCTTCTCCAAATTCTTCCGAAGAGTATCTTTGATAAACATAATAGTCTTTATTCAACTGAATAGAACCGGATTCTAAACGAAATTCTTTTGTATCATATGAAGTCGCCCCCGTTTTGCTTACATATAGAGAAGCACCATCTGTAATCGAAAGAATCTCAAAATCATCCATCAAGTAATCGTCTGCGACAAGCCTCATGCCATCACCAATTATTGCATCGTCATCAAATGCAGCAAGTGCTTGATCAGAGAGTCGTTCATATGTCACATTATACTCAAACCCTCCGTCGTCAGATTCACTTAGGAAATATTCATATTCACGAGTATCATCGGAGTAATCCTCCTGAACTGCAGTCCAAGTACTTGGGTACTCTACTTTAACATTGTAGGAAGGGTCCTCTGTTGCCTTATACAAGCCGTCTTCTTTTCCATCAAGAAGCTTCTGCTCTTCTTCCGTATAGTCGACCTTTGATTCCGGCTCATCTTCAGGAATCTCTGGGCTTCTATTAATAACGGAGACAATTATCAATCCAAAAATTAATACAACACCAACTATCAATAGTATTCTTTTGTTATTTTTTATAAATTCCATGGTTTATTAGTTTTTAATTGAGGGTATATGTATCATAATCCTCCATAACAGTACCATGTCGATAACTGTAAGCAATTCCGGCAACATGCTCACCAACCGTCTCATAGTCATTACAGTCAGATCTTGAACAGACATGTGTAGTATCTCCATTAATTATCTTTCGAGAATCAATATATGCTTCTACAGAATCGGAATAACTAGGTTTTAATGCAGCACCTGTAAAGGAGCCAGCTTGCATTCCAAAGGTAATTATTTCTGCAGCAGCATCCGGATCCATCGCTAATTCAGGATGAGTCAACAAAGACAATCCAAGGTGATCCCCCATTCTCTGATAATTTCCTTTCCATGTAAGCTGTACATATCCTCTACCATAATAACACTTGTTCGTTATTGGATCGCAAGTTCCATATGACTGTTGAAAATCTGCTGTACAGCCACAAGGATCCTGAGCATCAGATTTGCAACGAGATTCATCATAATCTCTATCACAACAGCCGTACTCTTCCTTTGGCTGAACACTAGATTCAAAATTTGCAGTTGCCAGAACGTAAGCGCATTGATCTTGCCCCAACCCGTGCTTATTACAATATTTCATAATTGATATTTCATTATCGGTAGGAGTGCGATTATATCCTTCCGGAGCAGCTTCGCCCGGATCTTTCGGCGTTGTAGAGCCTCCACCTGTTTCAATTTTCACGCCATCTCTTATATAGGCAATTTCCTCAACGGAATATTCTGCAGGAGCTATGAAATTAGCAAAGCTCTTTGCGTACTTCTCCGGTAAATTCTGAATGATATAGATATCAAGCGCAGAGTAAACTTTATTGTAAGGGTGATTAACCTCAGAATCTGTTCTGTCCATGCACATAGGTGCTTCAGATGTATCATCAGGACTTTTCGAACTTCCCGTTTCAAGTCTTTGTGCAATATATGGCATTGCACCAAGTCCCGGCATATAGAATGTCATCTCTTCTGTGAAAAGCAAGCTGCTCTCACCCTCACTTCCAACCTGTAACTCACACACTTGTTGAGGAGGATTATAGAAACGACATTCATCACCACCACCAGAACGTGGAGGAGCTTCTGGAATCTCAACATTTTCAGTAATTGCAGAACCCGATGGGATAAGACATACGTTATCCCAATAATCATCTGTATTATTGGCAGCATATGCTGCAGAACTTCGAAGAATAACTGTAACAGTACCTCCTCGACTTTTCACTGTTTCTGAATACCATTCGTTCAAGAATGCAGCACTATTAATCTTTTTACAGGAACCATCTTTTCTAACGGTATCCATCATGTCATCATAGTCTTGCATTGGGATTTCTTGTTTATCCCCAATCAGGTCATGAATATTTCCATAATAAAGGCATATTTCTGCCTCAGACTCTCCAACCCAACCAATATCGGACTGAACACAACCTGAAGAGTTTCGAAATTCGCCATCACCCTCATCTGTATTTCGCCAACCTTGGAAATAACCCGATAGGGAATAACCTGGAGGCACATTATCTACAACCTGATATGCGATTACATCATGTTTATTTTGCCAAGTGAACCACTTGCTTGCCAATCTTCCATCAAGGACCCTCCGTTGATCATTCACTCCATATATTGGCTGGAATTCAGGCGCTTTACAATATTCCAGATTCTCACCATTTGTTCCAGCACAACTCGGCGATTGATCACCTGGGTCACCAGGACTATAATTTTTCTTCCAGATGAATGTCCATCCAGGAGCAGCAGCACCATCGGCTGTACCGCCCGGGGCCCCACCCCAGGCTGCCTCAAAACTACCATTCTGTAATAGGTTTTGAGGACCAATACCGGTACCGCCATGGTCACATGTATCATAGGATTGACCGGTTGCTGTTCCATATTTGTCATACCAGGACACATCAACGGTAACTTCAGCACCATATAGCTCGTTATCAGGGGTATCACAAACCGTACCACGTGCATTTATCACATCCCAAACTCTATATTGTGCCATAATTGGAACAAATGGGGCATAAAGCTCAAGCTCAGCCAAATCATTTTGCTGAACTCCAGCAATTTTCATCTTTGTTTTTCCATTACCTCGACATCTTGAAGCTAACGCTCCAATTGTCTTAACAGCTTCTTCAGCTTTTGATTGAGCATCTTTATATCCAGAACATTTCGATGTATCGGAAGGTTGACATAAAGGATCACTTGGAGGAAGAGTACCGTCTGTACAGTCTAAAAGTATAGGAGTGGTCCTACCACAATTAGAATTAACAGCACTTTGATACCATGGAAGAATCCTATTATTATAATCCTCAACTAACTCCTCTAAAGCGGCACAACTACCATCATAATCAAAGTCACCAATCTCCACACCGGCTTCACCAGAAGCTTTTGCCCTAGTATAGGCCTTACCCATTGTTAATCCACCTGGTACACTTGTAAAAGCAGGATTAGAATCAACGCCATCATCCAACCACCCCAATATTCCAAGCCAAAACTTTGCCCATTTGGATTCTAAAAAGGACGGGAAATACGTTAATGATGCAGATTGATCGTCAAATGTTCCCGTAAACGCACTACCCTCCTCATCTTGAAAATCAGGAGCTTGCATCCAGTTGGCATAAATATTATATGGATCCTCAGCCGAAACGGTCCCGAGTGCTGTACCCAAAGGGAAGTACACATAATCTCTTTTGCTTATTGTTTGGTGAAACAGATGATCCGCATACATGGTACGTGAATCAAAATCCGTCCCCCAACCACACTGATCCATTCCATAATTGTCATTGGTTTGAAATGGCCAATATTCTTTAGGTATTCCTAATGCGGCAGCGGCCTGGTTATGTGAATTTTGATTCATACAACCTTCATCCATCCAGCTTTCTACTCGAGGAGTTGCCTTGTGATAATACCTACCATCCGCAGGATAACCAGCAATCACATTATAATTGACATCCCACGCCAAGGTTTTGTCTGTTGCAGCTGCGGTAGACATATTTCCCACATCAGTATTATTCTCTATATTGAGATTTTGTAAGAATGCTGTTGTAGAAACATCCTTAACTGTCATCAAAGCATATGCACCGCCGATACCATCTTCAAGTTGTATTTCTCCTGTACCGGAATATTCCTGAGGTTTCGGAATCAGCGGAGTTAAGACATCAGAAATACAACGAGCACCAGTTGAAGCCCCGCCACCTGCTGAAGCCATTGGCTCATACTCCGATCGATCAACTATTGTACAAGAAGAAAAGTCTGTGTAACGAATTTCCATATGAGCCCATTCTGAACAGGTGCTAACACGCTCATCTGTAACAACAGCAGCATCTTCTTTTGTAAAAGAAAAATTACCATACCCCGTTCCATCAATTGTGTTCATACTACACCCACCACCATTAGCAGAGTTCCAACAAGGATCTGGATTATTACCAGCTGCATTAAAAAAGTTCACTGCAGCTACGCCTGTATCACCGCAATAAATATCCCAATAGTCATTCATGAACTGTCCTGCTGTCATACCAGTCCCTTGCACCGGAACGTCTTCATGAGGCCCAGTTTCAATGATGTACACAGGTAAACTATAACCAAATGCACCCAGTTCATCTTTATACAATGTTGAAGAAAGCCCCGCAACAGGATAAGGATTAGAGGCATGGCCATCTATCTTTCCCTTCCAATTAGCAGTATTCCCCATTTGTGCAATAAAATCTGTCCAACAAACGTAAGCGTCATTACCAGGGCACGGAGCAGAAGTATTCAATGGTGATCCAATAATTTTGGCGTCAGGACCAACACCAGGACGAATCGCATCTGCTGTATCGGCTAAGTACTTAGCATAGTAAGAACCAGAGTTTGGAAACCCTTCAGAAAACTCAAATTTAAAATTGACCTCGTTCCCGATAGAGATTACTAATTTACCATCATTACCCCCAATCTGGCTGAAGAAAGTCCCCCACTCAGCCGCAGAAGGCCCGGCATCTAAACGTAGAATTGGTGTCAAGCAATATTGTTTTGCAGAATCAATGAATGATTTAGTGGCATCCACCCAACCTCTATCGGTTCCTTGAATCATACCCACTATTGTTCCTCCGGGACCAGATAAAGCAGCAGAGTTTCTCACGACATCTGGCCCTAATCCATTTACCCATTGAGCACTATTGACACCGAATTTACTTGGCTTATTATATGAAGGACCATCTTGTGCTTCGGCTGAGCCGAATCCAAATAGGGCGCCAAAAGCCCAGCTTGTGCTTGTCGTGAAGATTGAAAATGCAATCATTATCATTGCAACAAACAAAGCTACAGGGGTAGCCCATTTCGGGGTAGTCAAAACCCTTATCTCTGGATAGCTGTTCTCTTGAGAATCCATATAAAAAGCCTGTATTAATACAGGCTTAATATTACTAATTTATGGTATGAAAATCAATCTAATTCCAAATTCTTCCGAGATTACTGAAGAATCGTAATCTCTTGTTCTTCCGGAAAGTCACTTCCAGTTGGTTTCTGAGCAACTGCAACTGGTTGTTCAGGAAGATCAACCGTTGCCGAATCTGTAACATAATTAGCAGCGTTTGCAAAATCATCCATGGCAACGTCTTCAACAGGAGCTAAAGATTGTTGTTCAACATCCTGATATGATGGAATGTTTTGAACTGGTGCATAGGAACCGAAATCCAAGCTTCCTTCATCAAGAGAAGAAACAACATTATCGGTTGAGGAGGTAGGCAAATCAGAAGTTTCTTCCATCCAACCGGAAGATGTTGGAGCGACAGATGGCCCTACTACCGGTTTGATTTCTTCATACACGGGAGTTTGCAATCCTTCTCCACTTGAGAAATCGGATACTGGAACTGGCTGAACGAAATCATCGACACTAATATTTGCAGTTTGTTCTGGCATGACAGATTCTTCAACCGGAATCGTAGTTGGTACAACGGTGTCAAAATTAACCGGTTGTACAGGAACAGTTTCTACCAATGGAACATTCTCTAAACGCTCTGTAAAGTCAGTTAAATCTGTGACAGAAGGCGCGCCAACGTCCTCTGTTGTTTCAACCTGTATGTCTTCCATCCCTATACCCGTAGGAATACTAATCGTTTCCTCTGCGGCCTCAGACTTCATCGCCTGTTGAACAGCCTCTACCTCTTGCGGTGCAGCCATAGCTCCTCCAACCTTTCCTCCCTCAACACCAACAACACGTCCCTCGTCCTGAAGCTTTTTTGAAGCATCTGAAGTTGTTGCGCCAGTCGTGCTTAATGTTTGAAGTTCCTGTTTGCGTTTTGCAGCTTCGCGAGGATCCGTGCTCACAATCTTGTGTTCGTGCTCACTGGAGACGACCTGAACCATAACATGATTTTGACCGGCAAAGAACAATCCTTCCCCTACTCCGCTATTTAACAAAATTAATCGCTCTCCTTCTGAAAGCTTGAAGACTTCCTGAATTTTATCAATAGCCGCGGTATTCTGTTTTAGAAGAAACTTAATCGCAGAGTTTGTAACAATAGCCTTACCATATTTCGAGCCAAGGAAGTCCTCAACATCCTGAGTAATCGTAGTAACTCCAAGAAAGTACTTCCTCGCACGCTTTGCGAACCAGTATAGAAATCTAGCAGAATCTTCATGCTGCATCATGTACCAAGCTTCATCAACGACGAGAATTCTCTTTGATCTGTCTTTTCTAATTCTAGTCCAAATGTAATCAAGCATCATGTACATTGCAATCGGACGAAGTTCATCAGAAAGTTCCTGTAAACTGAATACCGTAAAAGGATTATTCAAGTCAACACTAGTCGGCCTATCAAATACCCCTGCCGCCGCACCTCGAATAAACATTTCTAAACGAGTCGCCAATGCATGCGCTTCCACCTCCGCCATACCTTTCAATATCTTATACAAATCCTCCATTAACGGCGGTGTATTTTTTTGTGTAGCAGGATCGTCTGTAATACCTTTTTCCTGATATGTCAAACCAATTGCCTTGTCGAGTAAAGCCTTTTCTTCAGGACTAACTCCTCCAAGCATCAATCTCATCAAGCCTAAAAGGAATAATCTCTTATCGGCCAGTTCATTTTCCTCTTTTTCATAAACACCGGACAAATCAAATGGGTTTATCTTATCTCCACCTGTCTGAGAAAAAGAAATATATGAACCACCAACAGTTGCACACAAAGCTTCATATTCTCGCTCAGGGTCGATTACAACAACCTTGGCACCAAGCATCATGCTTCGGTAGATTTCGAGTTTAACCATATAACTTTTACCGGCACCGGAAGTTGCAAAAACAACGGTATTTGCATTTTCCATCGAGAATCTATCAAAGACAACCAGAGAGTTATTATGCCTATTCAATCCATACAAAACACCAGTATCCATAGTCAAACTGGATGTAACAAATGGGAATGTTGCAGAAATTGCGTCGGTTGACATGTTTCTAGTTTTATACAAATTGTCCATTCCCGTCGGGATGCAACTTTGGAAACCAAGCTCCATTTCTAGAGAAGCAGGTTTTCCAACAATACCTAGCGTTCCGAGAGTTGATTCTACCTCAGTCGTTATATCGTTCAGTTCTTTAAGAGAATCTGCCTGAATTGTAATATATAAGGCATAGTGGAAATACTTCTCTTCATTCTTTGCAAGAAGCTCCTGAAGTTTTTGAGCATCGTCTAAAGCAATTTTAATACCGGGATCTGGAATCTTTCCCTCATCAATTGTCATATTAAGCGTTGCCTGAAACTCACTAATCTTTCGCTTCAACTTCTGCATAACCAATCTACTATCAATGGGATAGTAGAACGTACTAACGGCAAGGTTATGAGGAAGGTTGATTACACCTGCCATCCAGTTCGTAGGTAACATATTCGGATAAGTTAGAACGAAGAGAGTTCTAAAGAACTTCTCGTTCATTTTCATGTGTGAAAAGTCGACTTCAATCGCCGCAGGTGCGATAAGATCCTGTACACCAACCAAGCCTTCCGCAAACTTGTTAACTGCTTGATCTTCAGTAAATACCTGGTCCTCAAGATCGAAATCTTCAAGACTTTTCTCCTCTTTGACACTTTTTGTGTCTACAGATGCCGTCTCGGCAGGAACTTCCTTAGTAATCTCATCTTTTTTCTTTTTTCCCAAGAAACCTTTCTTCTTTTCAGGAACAGCAGTCACATTAGTCGTTTCAGTACCAGTAACTGCTTTCTTCCCAAACATCTTCTTCTGCAAACTGTCTACTAATCCCATATTATTAATTACTAATCTTAGATTTTGGTCCCTGAACAATCGGCTCTAAGAAGTCTTCTGTTTTTACCTTCATACTCTGTAAAGGAGAAGTTCCAGGATTATATACGTTATAAAACAGCTTAATTAAGTCTTCTGCCTTCAATTGAGCAGCCTCAACGCCCATTCTTTTCAACTGTCGAATTACATGATCTCTCTTTGGGAAAAGATTCGTCTTTGCTCTTTCAATAATGGGTTCAACATTTGTAATCTTCGCTGGTTTTCCGAAAAGTTGCTTAATGATATTAGTTTTTTCAACCGTACCGGTCCGCTGAGGGATTACGACGTAAAATCTTTTTTCAAGTACATTTCTATCTCTAATCAGATTCTTTACGAATTGCATGTAAATAGTCAATTGGTTTCTAACCAGAGGGCTCAGCTCTCTATCCTTTTTTCGTTGCAAATAATTCACATAATTACCAATATCAATCGTTTGTGTTCGAATTAGTATTTGAATATGAAAAGTAAGTGAATTTAACAGACCGGAAAACGATTCTATTTTTGCGTCCTGTTCCTGTTCAGATAAAAGGTCGAAGTTAACAGCTGAAGTTTCCAAAACCAAAGAAACCGTGCCATTCTTCATCACAAGTAAATCATCAACAACATCATAAATATCCAAATGGTCCTGTGTTGTTGCAGAAACTTTTTCAGATTTCGGATCCAAGTTCAAGACAGCCATAATAATAATGTTTTAACTAGCTTGTAATTTAACGAATGGCAATATTGCTCCATTAGCAACAACACCGGTTGCCGCTATTACCGCACCGTCCACAACGTAGTTTAAGGAATACTTACCTAGTGGTAATGGTTTGGATGAAATAAAGATACCCTGCGTATTTGTTTTAACAGCAGCAATTGATTTACCCAATGAATCGAGAACAACCACGATTGCACCGGCAACGGGGTTCCCATTTGAATCAAGAACCTGACCGTTAACGACGTTTGGTTGATCAGTTACTCCAACAGAAAGCTTGGTTTCCACCTCAGATTGAGAATCATCTCTTTGCAACACCTCTTGTTGAAGTCGTTCCAGTTCTTTATCGACGCTTGCAACTTCAGTCTCAACCTCATCATCTCTTTTTGCCAAGTGACTAAATACACGAGCACCCTTATCTCCGGTTTCTGGACTGACGGCGGATAAAGAATGCCCAGCAGAATAAGCCTTCATCGGCAAATCTAACATGAAATCAGGAGGATTCGGCGTTTTCTTCCAGACTCGTCGAGTTGGTCGTTTAAGAGTTAACAAGAAGTTTGTTAGCATATTATCAAACCCCGGAGCGAATGCTAAAGCCAGGCCAAGCAAAATACAGAAGCCTGCTCCAATCCATCCCAGGAAACCTGGAAGAATTAAGTACGCCAGATACCCGATTGCACCTGCAGCCGCAACATACCCGAACTGACGGATATTCATTGATCCGAAGAGGTTAAACTCCACGGACATAATCTCTTGTGGTACAGAATGTTGCTTCATAAACTTACGAGATTTAGGCAGTTTGTAATCTAATCAATAAAAGTGTAACAAAAACAAATCAACATTCCAATAGGAAAGCTCCTTTGATTTATATCGTAAACAACTTTCTCACATTCTCCTCAACAATATTCTCAAGAACACTAACCTCCAAATCTTTAATTTCTGCAGTTTTTTTGTAGACTTCCACAACGTGCACTGGTTCACAAAGCTGTCCTCGATATGGTTCCGGGGCTAAAAACGGTGCATCTGTTTCAAGTAGGATTTGTTCAACAGGAGAAGAGGAAAGCAAATCTCTAACATTTTGCCCGTTCTTAAAAGTTATTATTCCATTGAAAGAGACGTACATTCCTTTCTTCAAGAAGTGCTGAAGAAAGTCCAAATTACCGGTAAAACTATGAAGCACCCCTCTTCCACCGTTTAAAGTAAAGGATTCAAGAAGATCAAACATTTCCTTTTCTGCCTCACGACAATGTACAACGACAGGATAATCAACCTCCAATGCCCAGTCTAAAAGTTTCGAGAATACAGACATTTGAACATCATTTGCTTTTTCTTTCCAGTCAGAAACGCTCAAATACTTTTCTTTTGCTAGATATTCGAGCCATCTATTATCAAGACCGATTTCCCCTATTGCCACGCATTTGGAATCTGCAATGAAAGATTGCAGGCTTTCAACTTCAGACAAAGAATCTTCCATAGAATTCTCTACACAATCTTCAGGATGAAGCCCAACTGCATAGTAAACCGCCTCATTATTATTAGAAATTGTTTTAACAAGGTTGGCATCCTCAAGATTATTTCCCATCGAAATAATTTTACGAACAGATGCATCCCTGGCATTTTGCAGAGCCGAATCTAAATTCTTGTATAAATCACCGTATGAAAGATGACAGTGTGTATCAATGAACATATCAGTTAATAGTGAATAGTTATTAGTAAATAGTCATATTATTCTACATTCAAGAGAGTTCTAATACAAACCTCAATCCTACAAAATAACATTTTATTAACAATATCAACAAAAAAAGCTACTCACTATTGACTATTTACTACTCACTAATTCTGTTATAATCACTCTGTTTACATTAAAGTTGACACAATGGATAATTTCGAAGATAAAGTTAAAAAGACATTGGACGAAATTCGTCCGGCACTGCAAGAGGATGGCGGCGATTTGTCTCTTGTTGAAATTAAGGGAAAAGAAGTAAAAGTTGAATTACAGGGTGCCTGTCACGGATGTCCGATGGCAAGAATGACCCTGAAAGACGGTGTTGAGAACCTACTAAGAGAAAAAGTTAATAAGGAAATCACTGTTATTTCAGACGATTTGCCAAATTTTGAGTAAAACACCTACCGAATTCGACTAAATACAATTATCGACTTTTTGAGCAATTTCATGTATAATTAATTTATTATTTAAAACACTTATACAAATGGATAAGAAGTTACAAAACCTAAGTTCATTTATTGTGCCAATAGCAATAGTTATTGGTGGAATCATGGTGTCTGGAGCTATTTTTGCTTCTCAGCAAAAAGCTGATGATACCGACACAAAGACTGGTACAAACGCAAATACAGAAGTTGTTACTGATGCTCCAAAGAGTGACAAACCAGTTGTGGAATTATTCGTAATGAGTCATTGTCCTTATGGAACAATGGCAGAAAAGGGAATCATTCCTGCAGTCAAAGCACTTGGAGACAAAATTGATTTCAAAATCAGATTTGTTTACTATGCAATGCATGGCGAAAAAGAAGTTTACGAGCAACTTAATCAATACTGCATTCAAAAAGATCAACCAGAAAAATACATTTCTTATCTAGAAGCATTCCTTGCTGATAGCGATAGTGCAAATGCAATGACAGTAGCAGGAATTGATCAAACTAGTTTAAATGAATGTGCAGCAGCAGTTGATGCAGAATTCGGAATCACAGCAAGTTTTGAAGATAAATCTTCGTACTTAAGTGGCTCATATCCGTTATTCAATACTGATAAGACTCTTAATGCACAGTACGGAGTACAGGGTTCACCTACTCTAGTTATTAATGGAGCACAGGTTTCTTCAGGAAGAGATTCCGCAAGTTACTTAGCAGCAATTTGTTCAGCATTTAACACTACTCCAGAAGAGTGTACTCTAGAATTATCTTCAGTAAGTCCTAGCGCAGGTTTCGGTTACGGAACTTCAACAGGATCAACAGAAGCACAATGTAACTAAGGTTAAACAAAAGATTTAAAAGGACTTCCGAAAGGAAGTCCTTTTTTATGTCTACACAAAAATCCGATTTCAATGTAAACTCAAAGCATCATGAAAAAACATTCATATTTTCTACTAATCGGAATAATATTTGGAGCACTGACCTTTTACCTTGGTGACAAGGTTCTCCTTCCCTATGATCAGTCAGGAATGTTGAACACCACAAGTTTATTAATAATGGGAATATTTATAGATGTTTCAATACTTTCAATATTTACATTCCTTCATATCAGTATTGATAAACTATTTCGAGGAGATAATTATAAAGAATCAACAGCAATCAGACGAGCAATATTAATAACCCTACTTGCAGATTTCCTCGCATTTTTAAGAATTTTCCGGCTCTGGTCAATCGTCAATCTTTTTCTTGCTGCTGGGATAATAATATTCATAGAAATGTTATTTATTCAACCGAAACAAATTAATACAACTGATTAGATTATTCTTCTTGGGGTTTGGCGAAGATTTCCCCTTGGAAAAGGGGAAATGTCATACTGAGCTTGTCGAAGCATGACAATGGGGATTTATACAGCTTGTTTGTACAAACTTAATATTAGAATTCAACATAATAGGTTAACACAAAAGGAGTTAATGAGGAACTGTGTTTTAGCGTTATTTCTCCCCAACGGTTTTGTTTCTTTTGCCGACAAAAGAAGAGAAACTTTTTCTTTTATTCTTACTTTGTCTTTTGAACGCTTTCTGTTATAATTTGTGCGTTTATAGGATTTATACGAAACAATGACAAACCAAGCAAAATCTGAAACAATGATGTTAGGAATGATGATGGTCATGCGAATGACTTAATAATTGCTTGGGGAAAAAGATTAGTAAATAAAGTTATAAACCTCCTCAAGCAGGAGGTTTTATTTTTTTGATTGTGTCATCCTGAATTTATTTCAGGATCCCGTAAGCAAGGTGGATTCCGGGTCAAGCCCGGAATGACGAATCAATATTTTAGATAATGATTGATGACAAAGGAAGATTATAAAAAGAAATATTTGAAACAGAATGAAAAACTACCGACAATTCTTCTTTTTCTTATAATTATTTTATTCATAATATTTATATTCGAAAGAGTAGTAGGAATTAATTTTGCTCCGCAATTATACGCTGCAACAATAGGACCAATGATGCTAATATCTGGAATATTCGGTATTAATCAAAATTATTCGGCTTATAAAGCGGAATTTGTACAGTATAGAAGAACCAGACACTCGCCCATATTAACAGCAACAGGAGAAAAAGCTAAAAGAATTGCGATTTTATATTGCATATTCGCAGCAATATGTTTCATACTTCCCGGAATTCTTTTTTCCTGTGCGATACTATACTTAATACTTAAATAAATGAAAAAGAAATTCACTATGCCCATCCAGGCAAAACTATTTTTAACAATTTGAAACCATATTTAACCATTTTGTAACGACATTATTATGAACAAAGAAAAAATATTTATTGGAGTAGCCTGGCCTTATGCAAATGCACCTCTCCACCTAGGCCATATCTCCGGAACATATTTAGCCTGCGATTATTTCGCAAGGTTTAAAAGATTAACAGGAGCAGATGTTCTAATGGTTTCCGGAAGTGACTCCCACGGAACCCCAATTACCGTTAAAGCACAGGAGGAAGGAATTACGCCGGAAGAATTAGTTAATCGCGTCCATCCGATTGATGTTGATCTTTTTAATCAGCTTGGAGTAACTTTTGACTTGTATACGCATACAAGGACAAAGAATCACAGAGAAGTCGTGCAGGATGAATTTTTGAAATTATTGAACAACGGTTATCTTTTTGAGAAAGAAGTTGAACAGTTCTATTGTGCGAAGTGTGAAAAGTTCCTTCCGGATCGATACGTAGAGGGAGAGTGTCCACTCTGTCATTATGAAAATGCAAGAGGAGATCAATGCGACGAATGTTGCAAACTTTTGAATCCTGAAGATTTGGTTAATCCCAGATGCAAAACCTGTGGCGAAGCTCCTGAAATACGTAAAACCACTCACCTATTTTTCAATTTAAAGAAGGTTGAACCAAAATTGAAAGAATGGATTGGTAAACAAACTCACTGGAGAAAACAGGTTCAAGTCTTTACAGAAAACTGGATTAAAGATGGATTACAAGCACGCTCTTTTACGAGGGATTTGAAAGATGGTATTCCGGTTCCTTGGGAGAAAATGCCAGATGGATTTAATAAAGAAAAATATAAAGATAAGGTGATTTATGTTTGGTTCGAAGCTGTAACAGGATACCTTTCTGCAGCGATTGAATGGGAAAAAATCAATGTAAATCCTGAACTTGTTGAAAAGCAGGAGGGAACGGATGGACAAAAAGTAATTGTAAAAAAATCAGGTGAATATAATAAGTGGGAAGATTTCTGGAAAGATCCTGAATGCAAACATTACTATTTCATTGGTAAGGATAATATTCCTTTCCATTCAATCATCTGGCCTGCATTATTAATCGCAAGAGAAGACGGATTAAATCTTCCCTATGATATTCCGGCAAGTCAGTTCTTAACACTTGAGGGGAAACAGTTCTCAAAAAGCAGAAATTGGTACATTACTGTAGATCATATTGTACAAAATTACGGAGTTGATGCAGTAAGATATTTCTTTGCTGCAAGTTACCCCGAAGGGAAAGATATTGACTTCAAATGGGCACAGTTCTTCGATCGTATTAATAATGAATTAGTCGCGAATCTGGGTAACTTTATTTATCGAGTTTTGACATTCACACACAAGAATTTTGAAGGACAAGTTCCCTCAGGTGAAATTGATCAAAATGTTCAAGGGCGTATTGACCAGGCTTTTCATGAAGTTGGAGAGAATTTAGAAGCTACAAAGTTTGCTCCCGCAATGTCATCAATCTTGGAACTTTCCAGATTTGGAAATCAATACTTGAATGAAAATGCACCGTGGACTTTGATTAAGACTGACAAAGATGGCGCGGGAAATATTCTATTCAACTGTTTCCAAATAATCAATGCATTGAAAGTTCTATTCTACCCTTGTATGCCACATGCAGCGGAAAAGCTGCACAAGAGTCTAAATCTGGAGGGAACGGTTGAGGCCGGAACATGGGAATTCTCCCCTATTCCATCAGGACACAAATTCAATGAACCGGAAATTTTGTTCCAAAAGATTCCAGAAGAAAAATTAGATGAAGAGATAGCGTTATTGGGAAAAGATACAGATTCCGTAGGGAACAAAAATTTTTGTTCCCAATACGATAACATTGTAGTTGGTGAAATTGTAGGTCTTGAAAAACATCCGACAAAAGAACATCTAACAGTAGCAACTGTATCCGTAGGGAACAGGCATGCCTGTTCCGAATTACAAATCGTCTGCGGTGCAACAAATCTCGAAGTAGGACAAAAAGTTCCCGTTGCACTTGAAGGTGCAATTGTTCCTGCGACAAAAGGTACGGATAATGAAATAAAGATAAAAAATACAAAGTTCGCCGGAGTCGAATCACAAGGAATGCTCTGTTCCGGAAAAGAGCTTGGAATTAATGAAAATGACGAGAAGATTTACGTGTTGGGAGATGAGGCGGAGGTTGGAGAGGCTCTTCAAGAATCAATTTCTAATTAAACCTATTTTACTAATATGGGGGATAATACTCCTGAAGGATTAAATACTGCAAGTGTTAACATCATTCTCGTAAATCAGGAACGTTTCTTTGCGGAAGAAGATTCTCTGTTAGAAGATGGTGATAACTACCGAAATGTACCAACTAGCACTTGGATAGAAACCACAATGGATATACCGATTGTTAATGTCGGAGCGGGGCCGTGTTTAATTATCTACATATTTGATAGAGAAAATAACAGGGTACTATCAGGGCACTTCCCTGAAACAAGCGAAGAGAGACAAAAGGATATACTAAGAGACCGAGTAAAGACGAAACAATTCCAATTCAATGACCCAGAAGCGAAAACAGTAAAAATATACTCAGAAAGAGATATACCTGATCAAAAAACCATATACGATCGTTGTTACGAAGAATACCAGTCCCTCCTAAAAAGAACAGCAGAGATATTATCTGACTCAAAAGACCAATTAGAAATTCACTTATTTGGCTAGAACTTCCCCCTTATAAGGTCAAGAATTGAAGATCCATCCCCTCATGATTTAGCAGAAAGATCTACTTTCGCACTAAAAATTCAAAATGACGTATTTGCACAATTAATTCAATTAGGCATAAGTCCAACTCAAATCTTTGATTACCGAGAGATTGGAGGATCAAATAATGTTGACAGTACATTATATAACCCACATGAGAGAAGAATTCTCCACTGGCAAAGGTAGATAATGATCCTAGTTATCTAACGTAAGAGCAGGCTCACACCTGCTCCTTTTTATTTCTCCTAGATTCCGCATCACGCTTCGTCCCGCAAGCAGGACTCGCTGTGCGGAATGACACCACAACGTAGGGACAGGTTTCAAACCTGTCCCTACACCAAATTATCTTTCCTTATCCTATTTCTATTTCTTCTCCACCTCTGCCTGAACCTTTACTGAATCGAATTTCGACGGTCGTGCGGGTTTCTTTGACTTCCCCTTCCCTCCAATCAAAAATCTCGCCTTATCACCCTCAATATCAATAAAATCATCCGCCATCTCCTTCAATTTATGTGAGCAAGTCTGGCTAAAAGCGACAACTTCAGTTGTAACGCCCTTCGCAAGTTTCAAATATTCAAGAAGAGGAATGTAATCACCATCACCGGAGAAAAGAATCATGGAATCCATCTTTTCCGACATCGCAATTGCATCAATACAAATCGCCACATCCCAATCACCTTTCATCGCACCACCTTTGAATCGCTGTACTTCTTTCTTCTTAATGTCAAAACCCGCCTTATACAAAGCATCAAAGAATGCAGACTCTTTTTCATCCTCTTCACCCGTTGTAATAACATAGGCAACAGCACGAACAAGTTTTCGACCGGCAAGAGCCTCCTCCATCAATGTTCCGAAATTAACCTTCGCCTCATATAAACTTCGTGCGGAATAATACATATTCTGCACATCTACGAATACAGCCACACGCTGATCCGGATTTTTAACAATTCTCATAAAATTTAGAATCTAAAATAACTATAATTATAATAACACCTTTAAACAGGAAATCACACAGGGGTGTCATCCTGAGCGGAACGAAGTGCAGTCGAAGGATCTCGCGAACGAATGTGAGCGTCTTAAAAATGCGCCCCGATTCTCGGGACTAGATTCCTCGATTCGCCCTGCCAGGCTCACTCGGAATGACACCAGAAAGAAAAAACTACTCACTATTCACTACTAACTACTTACCGTTTTTAAATTCCCAACGTTGCCTGAAAACCATCAACTCTTGCTACACCCGGCCACTTAACCTCAAATTCTTTTTTCTCCCCAACAGGATCAAGATAAAAGAGCTTGTTGTATTTCTTTGCAAAAGTATAGACATCCCAGGTAACACGAACATCCTCAATACAATATCTCTCTAATTTATCGAGCTCCTGATTCCTCCAATAACGAACAGCATCAAGACCATTCCCGATTTTTCCTTTACCTAAGGTTGCAACAGCAATCGAATCAAGTTTTATTCTGCGGCCCAAAGAGTCATTAACAACTTCCAGCAAATCTAAAGTTGGAAGTTTAAATAAATCACCGGGATAATGAGGAGCAAGTGCCGGATAATCAAAATCCTTTGAATTGTAACCTATCACCTCGTCAGCAGCCTCGAAAATCGGCCACATTTCGTGAAGATTATTCTCCCAGAAACTCAAATACTCGTTCGTATCACTACGATAAACACCAACAAAAGAAATGCCTAATTTCGCAGGATCATAAGAGTCAACATCCGCAAAAGCATTCTTTGTCTCAACGTCAAAAACAACTGTCATAATCATATAATTAAAATATTTCTCCATTTGTTACCTGCATTCGGTCAGTTAGTCGCCGAAGTCTGAAAGAATATATGCCGGTAGTTATTTGTTTTATGATTGCTATTTGTGGCACTATATTGGTTCAGAAATTTTGGTTACTTTTGTTTGCAAAAGTAACAGAGAAAAGAATTTCTATTTTATAAGAAACCCAGCAAAAATGGATGTCTTTCGACATCCATCATTATACACCCGATAATATTAAGTTCGAAAGCCTACTCCGGCACGCTAGGCAAATTCCAGTCTGCGCCATGGTTTTTCCAAAAAGACATCCTCTTTAAACGATCAACTGCTCTTGCTCTAGCCTCTTTGTACTCACAATTACAATCCTTAAGAATATCGCAAGTAACAATTTCCAAAATCGCAGGAAAAGATTTTACATTATTATCATCATCGCGACACTTGAGACAGTACAAAGTTTCAGGAACCTCTTCGTCATGAGCTTCTACACCTTTAATAGCGCGACCACAAGAAAGACATGAGACGAATGTATATTTTTCCATTATTAATGTGACGCTAAACTAGCATTGTATTTATAGCACAGAGGGATTAAATTGAGGTAAATATTTTCAATATTACTCAGTTAATTCTAAAATCTCCGCCTTAATTTCTTCATTAAACCCGGAAAATGCTCGATCTTTAACAAAAATAATAGGGAAATATCCATATGAAGTTGAAACGCCATCACTGTCACCATAAATAGATTTCAAGGCATTTAAATCATTATAAAAATCACCTTCTGTATTCAATCTTTGCTCGGATTCATAATCAAGTGTTTCCAAAAATTCAATTGCATCAAGACACATTGACCCCGTACCGTTGTGATACATAACAATCCGATCTCCAACATATTCTGACGCAGTCGTCGAAACTTCTTCACCAGCCAATTCTTCAACCGCACAAGGATTATTAACTTTCTCTTCTTCATCATATGAAACCAACGGACGAATCTTTTCCGGTGTATATGGTGCATTTTTATTAATCGGAATCTGCCAATCCGGAATTTCCCAATCTACATCCGCAACAAAGGTATCCAAGTCCACCCATTCCACCTTCTCACTATCCCAGAACCCAATCCACATATCCATCCAAGGTTTCAAATAACCGCCAATATTTGTATGAGAAACAGGAGTTACTCGATTATATTCCCCCCATCTTGCAATCTCGGTATCAGTCAAAGGCAGTGTTGACCGGATAAGTTCTGCAAGCATATCATCAGGAGTTCCCCCGCGTTCGAAAAATGAATAATCACATAAACTTCCGTATTTATAAGTAACAATCGGAATATTTGAAATGGATAAGATTTTCGTTTCATAACCTTCTGGCTGATAAACTGTTGCTTTGGAATCTGTCGTACCACGAGCCGTAATATAAGGTATCCCCAGTTCCTCTGCAATTTGTAATGTGGTATTATCCGTTGCAAAATATCGAGAAGAAATAATTCTCGGCTTTATCCCAGTACAATCTGCAATTCCTTCACGCATTTCAACGATTCTATCTCTTTGATTCTCATACGACATATCCCAAAATGGTGCTTCAACATTTGCGGCAATAATTTCTACATTGTGCTTCATTATCTCTTTAATATCGGCACAATTTACTTGTACAAATTCCGGAGTGACCATCAACATTCCATGAATATTTCTCTTATCCATCTCATTAACAA
The DNA here is from genome assembly GCA_964501355.1 of uncultured Candidatus Saccharibacteria bacterium. Lineage (GTDB taxonomy): Bacteria > Patescibacteriota > Dojkabacteria > CAZCSM01 > CAZCSM01 > CAZCSM01. The sequence continues at coordinate 46,532 of CAZCSM010000011.1, forward strand.
AGTTTAGTAGACCAACAGTGTCTTTATATTCAATTAACATCATAAGTCCGAGTGGTTTTTCCACCTTCTCTATCTTCGAAGGGCTATCTACATTTTGGGTGTTATTATTTCTTGACCGAAAGAAAATATACGAAAAACCTCCTGCATAAAGAAGGATTACAGCAATAATAATCCACAAGAAAATCTTCCGATCTTTCATTTTGAATAGTTACTAAATTACTATACAGATAATATACACTCCTTAAAAACCAGTGTAAAACCATAGATTAAGAATTAGTAAAAACTTTTTATATTAAGATTCATATTGAATTAATCAGATTTGCAGCTTGCAATCTGAAACATCGAAATCTTCTCAACCCCCCGATTTTCATCGGGGTCGCTCGAAGAATAATCCTTCCTCTTTTTATTTGTCTATATTAGTCAAAGTTCGTCAACCTTTCGTCCACGTATTAATTGACATCAACGCCCCCAAAACATAGAATTAGAACAATATAATTAAACAGCAAAATAATGCCGACAAGCCTCAACACAGTTCAGTCATTTCTCAGAACAATCACCTTTTTCATAATAATGGGAATCCTTACCCTATTCACACTCCTCCCAATCATGACAATCATGTCATCCGAATTTGGAACATTTTTATTAATAATTGTCGGTATCGTAGATTTGTGGATCGCAGGCACCATCTCAAAAATGTTCTATGTACTTCCTGAATGGGAAAGACTGGTATTATTGCGACTTGGAAAATTTGCAGGAACAAAAGGTCCTGGATTCTTTTTAATTCCCCCATTTCTTTACTCTGTTGCAAGTATAATTGACACGAGAATTGTCACACAGCAGGTTGAGGCAACTGCAACACTTACGAAGGATAATGTTCCAACGAAAGTTACAGCTGCACTTGAATACGAAATAGAGGATGCGCAGAAAGCAGTAATGTCCGTAAAAAACTATTTACAATCAGTCGTATGGCTTGCAACAGAAGCCTTGAAAAATACAATTGGAAGCATGGATCTCAAGGAGTTATTAAGTAACCGAGATGAGATTGCAGCTGAACTGGAAAGACAAATTGATCATGAGGCTGCAAATTATGGAATCAATGTTAGAGCTGTTAGAATCACCGATATTGACACTCCCCAAGAGTTAGTTGAAGAACTTGCCGTGATCGCACGTGCAAGAAGAAGCGCTCAAGCGAAACAAATTGAAGCGGAAGCGGAAATTGAAGTTGCGAAGAAGGTTGCAGAAGCTACAAGAATTCTTAACGAACAACCCGGCGGAATTCGATTAAGAGAACTTCAAAACCTTTCAGAGATGTCAAAAGAGGAATCTTCAATGATTATTATTTATCCATATGAAAGCGAAGTGGGTAAAGATATAGCCAGCTCAGCTGTTTCAATGGTAGATCATGCACAAGTGAGAAAGTTGTAAAATGAATAATCTGCCCTTTCAAAACCGAGGCTCATAAAAATATGTGTAGGAACACGCCATGGCGTGTTCCTACTGTTATGTTACCTTTTACAGAAATTTACGTATATATAAATGAACTTTGATCAATTTTATAAAGAGAATAGAGAAAAGATTTTTCTGTATGCATTGAAGAAGACAAATTCAAAAGAGCAGGCAGAAGACTTTTCATCGGAAACTTTTTTCAAAGTTTATAGAAGCTGGTCATCACTTGAATTGAAGGAGAATGGCGAAAAAAGGGCTTGGACTTACACGGTATGTAGGAATTTGATAATAGATAGTTACCGAAAGAAAAAAGAAACGGCGTTGGAATACGAACCGGAGAGCGACTACGAAAGTACGATGTCTGAATTAATAAAAGAAGAAAGCAAGATGGAAATACATACGGCTATCAGCAAATTGCCTGCAGACAAACAGGAATTGCTGGAACTGCGATTTGGGCAGGATTTGAAAATAAAAGAGATTGCAGAGATTCTGGACTTAAAAGAAGGAGCCTGCAAGATGAAGCTTTATCGTGCACTCGAGGAATTAAAAACGCTGTTAAATGAAACTACTAAGCATTAATAATTATAAATTATTGAAATATGTCGAAAAAAGACGAAGTGTCTGAAGAAAAAATAAATAAAGACTTTGAAGACTTGATATCAAAAGTTCAAGACTACTACTCCACTCGGGAAGCTAGTACAAAAAGTCTTCAGAATGTCGGTTTGAAATTAAACGAAAAGATTGATAATTACAAACCAACCTTTTGGGAGAATATTAAAAGTTATTATTCTTCCAGCAAATTAATGTACAACACATTATCAATGTTGTTCCTATTTGCAATTGCAAGTATCGTCGGCCTTACCTACTATTTTCAAAACTATACTGCACAGCCAATACCCGGACAAGAGCCGGAGTTTAAAACGAAGATTATTCCACAAGTTGCACTGACGAAAAGTGACGAAAGCGAACTCGGTGTCGACACAGACAGCATTTTTTCCTTCGCTGCAGAAAAACCGATTAACAAGCAATCACTTGAGGATAACATTAAGGTATCTCCGGAATTTGATTACACTGTAAATTGGAAAAGCGATACAGAAGTTGAAATTCTTCCCAATGAAGAGTTAGACATTAATACAGAATACAGCGTCATTCTCGGAACCGGAACCCAGTTCGGAGAGGAAGAACCTATTCTTGACGAACTTGTTTGGAAATTCAAAACAAGACCATCGTTCACGCTAACAGGAATTACACCTCGAGATGATTCGGAAAGTGCGCCTTACGACACGGCAATCGAATTTGAGTTTAATTACAAAGAAATTGATCTCAATAGTTTTAACGAAAACTTCGTCATTGAACCGGTCGTTGCTGGTCATGCAGAAGTTTTTGAGAATAAAGTTGTTTTCTTGCCTGATGATAAGCTAACGCCATACGAAGAATATACCGTTAGTTTAAAACCCGGTGTTAAGAATCAATATGGGGAAGAAACCACACAGGTTTATACTTCTACATTTAAGGTCGCAAATAGCAATGCAAACGGAGTTTCTCTTCAACTGCCATTGCTGAATATTTATTCTCCGTCTGTGGAAATTGCAAACCAGGCAATAAATCCATACATTAAAATTTCTACAGATTATATTCAAACGGAAGTTGTCGTAGACGCATATAGACTAACAGAGCAGCAATTTGTTGAATATCTAAATACGAAAAAGAATCCATCCGAAGAACTAAGCGCACAGTATAACTTCACTCCGAACGAGAACGATGATCAGGAAACTGTTGATCTAAGTAACTTAGAAAAAGGTCTTTATTACATTGAAGTATCAAGCTCAGAGACTGAATCGAAAGCAAAGCAAGTTATTAATTATTCTGACTACGGCTTGTTTAATGCGGAAGGAACGGATTCTGCACAACTTTGGGTATTTGATTTGAAAGAGTATAAAGTATTAACTTCTGGTTCGTTCAACTTCTATAAAGAGAATGAAGACTCTTATACAAAGGTTGCAACAGTTTCTGATTTTAATGAGGAGAAAATAACATTCGAAAAGCCATATGATTTGATAATTGGTACGGTTAACGATCAATTATCAGTATTAACAAAAGCACAATCGGGTGAAAACGAAGATTACTGGAACTTCGATCATTGGTCAACTGCGTCAATAGAGAATGAAGAATATAGAGTATTTTTCTATACTGATCGTCCACTCTATCAACCGGGAGATACCGTGCATTTTAAAGCGATTATCAGAAAAGGAGGAGATTTCAACTACCGAATTCCCGAAGGTCAAAAGGTAAAAGTTGTCGTTCCAAAAGCAAATTCCAGCCTGAATCTATTTGAGGAAGAACTAACCGTAAATGAATTCGGGACAATAACCGGCAGTATTCAAATCCCTAACAATTATTTTAATTCTCTTGAGGTAAAAATAGTCACAGATGATGAGTCTATTTCTTCATACTATTATGTAACCGTAACGCCATATTCCAAACCTCAGTTTGAGATCGATTTGGAATTAGATAAAGATTCATACAAAAATGGTGAAACGGCACATGCTACTGTAAACGTAAAAAGATATACGGGCGAACCATATCAAGGTCAGATTAAGGTGAAAACCTGTTTTGATTCTGTCTATACAAATGATTGGCCAAATGCAGATTATCTTGAATATTACAAAGAATCCGGACCCTACATTTCCTGCGACGATGCGTTGCAGACTATGGAGACAGATTCCAACGGATATCTGAAAGTTGATAAATACATTGAATATCACAGTGACTCTTCAAATGTAAACGGGCTTCAATTTTATGTTGAGATTCCAGGTGAGGGTGAATCTCCAACAAATAGCCAAAGGTCAGTACTCATTTACGAGGGGGATTATGACTTATTCGTTAAAACAGAGACGAACAGTGTTTTAACCGGTGATACAGTTGAAATGACGGTAGGATCATTTTTGTCCGGTACAAACAATCTTGTCGATGGTGTACCGTTTGATGCAGAGATAGAAAGACATTGGTCCGAGCAACGATTAATTAGAACTGATTATGATTACAAGACGAAGAAATCTGTACCTGTATACGAAACAATCCAACACGAAGAAATTGTCAAAACATTTGAAGGGATAACCAATGAGTACGGTGAATACACCTTAAACTTTACGACTGAAAAAGACGGATACTATTACGTGAACTTAATTAGTTTAGATGGCAGCAATAGCAGAAAAGATGTAAGCTACGTATTTTCCAGCAAACAGGAAATTGAAGATGATCCATGGAATTCAGAACCATCAATCAGCATCGAGGCAGATAAAGCGGAAGCCTATGTCGGTGATAATGTTAAATTGACAATCTCTCCAAACGCTGAGGATTTCAAGGCCAGGGATGCTATTTTGATTAGTTTCAGAGGTAATGTTTATGATTCTCAAAAGATAGAAGTAAGACCGGGGGAAAGCGTAACTATTGAGACGGAAATTTCGAAGACGAACGCACCGCGAGTTTATTACGCAGTAATATTTCCTGATGAATATGAGGTTTATACATATAACGAAGAAACCTCGCCTATTCAAATGTCTGTCACGAAAAATGAAGATAATGTAAAAATTATTGATAATTCGAAGCAGTTGAATATTGAAACAAAATTGAATAAACAAAATTACCTACCGGGAGAAGAAATCGAAATTGAAATATTTGTGAAGGATCAGAATGGAAATGGTGTAGAAACAGAGCTTTCACTATCTGCAGTAGATAAGGCGTTGTTAGAAGCACAGAGATATTTTTATGAAAGAGACATATTTGAAAGCTTTTATTTAAATATTTCTGACTTCGTCTCAACATATACTACAAACAGAAAAGAATCATACGAAGGAGGGCGTGGAGATGCCGGAGGAGGAGAAAATGACAGAGATACGTTTGAAGACACTGCGTTTTGGATGGCACAGGTGACCACGGATCAATATGGTTATGCAAAGGTGAAAACCGAATTACCGGATAATCTAACTGCTTGGGTGTTGGATGCAAAAGGTGTTTCTAAAGATACTTCTGTAGGTCAGGCAAAGGAAGAGTTCCGAACGATAAAAGATGCACATGTTGATTATTCTCTGCCTACATTCGTTCGAGTAAATGACGAGATTATCTTACCCGTGAAGGTCTCAAATTACTCCGGAAACACACTTTCGGGGACGTTAAGTATTGAAGCTGAAGGTGCAGAAGTTCTTGATCAAGTTAATTATGAAGTAAATATAGAGAATAATAAGACCTTATTCTACAATTTCAAGTTGAAAGTTACTGATGCTGATAGTTTGAAAACAAGAATCGCGCTGAAAATTGGGGAGGATCTCATCGATGCAACTACGAAAGAGACAACCATTTATAAGTTATCACAAATTAATACTAGTGATGTTTCGAAGATATTAACACAATACGACAATACACTGGTGTTTAATATTGATGAAAATTCTGAACTTGAACGGGGAAATTATCAACTGGATATCCGATCATCAATATTAAGTCGGGATTTGATTGATTCCTACTTTCCTAATTCAGGATCTTCTCATGATATTGCGGCCATCATTATTCGAAACGTAACGTTGCTAAATAATTATGAAGGTCTAAATGTTTCGAAAGAAAAAGACGTTATTATTCTTGAAACAAAAGCAGCAATTGATGCATTGCTGTTCAATCAAGTGAGTAATGGAGGTTTCGGATGGTTTAGCTATGATACTGATAATATCGAAACCTCATCGGTTGTAATGTATGCACTTGCCACAGCTAAAACAGCAGGATTCGAAGTTCCGGACACAAACCTTGAACAGTTGTCTTCATATCTAAAGAGTAAAATAAATTCTTCTGAAACCTCTTATCAAAACAAAGCTCTAGGATTGTACGCTTTATCGAAAACAAAAGATGAAGATGCTTTTATTATCGGTTCATATCTTTCATCGAAAAAGGAGGAATTCGCAGAATCTCCAAGTACATTGGCATATTTATCTCTAACATTATTTGAATATGGAAGTACCGGTGATGGAATAATGCTTGCATCTATGATTGAGAAGATTCCATCAGGTGAAACAGAGAGATGGGCATACTGGGAGGAACCGGAATCTATGTTTAACATAGTGAAAAGCAAGCCCGTTATTACCCTACTCTGCTATGATGTACTTCAAAAATACAAGAAAGATTTAGCTGTGAAAGCAGGAAATTATGTGTTGGAGAATCCATATAGTTATGCGACTACTCCACTTGAAAAAGCGCTGAGACTGGAAACAATTATTAAACATCATGGCACAGAAATCGGAGCAAAAGATATTGATCTTACAGTTTATATTAATGACGACCCAGAGGCATTAACAGCTAAATTGGATGGTTATGGTCATGCCTGGATTGAAATTCCTGTGGAAAAGCTTATTTCCGGTGAGAATACAATTCGTCTAGAATCAAATACTGAGAGTGAAAACTTTGAGAAACTATATGTAAAAGTCTCGAAAGAGGAATACGTTCCTACTGTTTCTGAGGCAAACAATGGAATAGAAGTACAAACATCGTTTCTGAATATGTATACAGAATCTCCACAGGATGAATTCAACGCAGGAGATCCGGTTATTATGCAAACAACAATTAAATCTTCACATGATGGGCAATATGCGGATATTAATTCTATGGTACCGGCAGGAATGGATATTTTGAATTATTACCTATCCTCATACAGCAATGATCTAATCCGAGAATTCTATAAGAATAGTACAGGAACTAATTCTTGGGGAACGAGAGAGCAATGGGATACCGTGAGCTTTCATCTGTATGAAGTAAAAGAAGGCGAAACCTATACCTTCAGAATACCGCTTATTGCAAAAACAAAAGGAACCTTCTCTACAACAGGATCAGCTGCATACTTTGTTAATTCCATTGATATAAATGGACAAAGTGAAGTGAAATCAATAGTTATAAAGTAGAATAATTGATATTAGATTAATACTAAAAGAGCAGACATTTGTCTGCTCTTTTCTTTAACGTTAAAGTTCTCTTTTGAATAATTAATATAATTGTATTGGTTCTATTGGAATTACGGCACAACCTAACTTAAGATCACAATATGAAGGAGGAGGAAGGATCAATTTTAAGTAGTTATTTAATACGACTGGACCGTGAAAAGAACTTTGACCCTGAACATCCAATTGTTGCAATTTATAATAATAAGTTCCCGGCTTTAGAAAAATTGGATCCGTCCATGAATACGTTGCACCCATTACAGAACCAGGATACTGTGGAGGGATTAATGTCGTATTTCTCTTATAATAAGGTCCGTTAGGATAAATACTTCGATAAACATTAAACCCAACAACATCTAACTCTGAACCTGTCTCCCAATTGATTACAGCCCTACCTAATGAATTTTTAGAAACGCTTAGATTTGTAATTTCGACGAGAGTTGGTGCTGAAGCAAAAACAATGTGCGATATATCATAACTCGTAGTACACCATGTACCACTATTTGTAGTCGGAGGGCTTATTGTTAATCCATCATATTTAATACAAATTCCATTAATATTATAACCAGGATTAGCCTGCCAACTAACGCACCGATTATCACCGGACACAGTAACTGAACCGTTGGTATATTCATAAACATATGCGCCTGGCAAAAGAGTTCCAACAACCCATTCTGCCTTCACGTCTCCTGCAGGACAAACGCTTGATACAGCCTCCGCGGGACTTCCTACCTTGAAAAAGAGAAATACAGAGATGATAAGAACTGAGATAATTAGTGGAACGACTTTCTTCATAGGCAAAATTTCATTAATTAAATTGCAGTAAAATTATATACCTCGGTATATTAACTAATTATAATTGTTCGGTTAAATTCGAATCAACTAATTAAAGGTTCTCAGCATATTAATGCATGCAAAAACAAAAAGAACCCACTTTCGTGAGTTCTCAAAATTCAAAATGGCTCCCCGGGTAGGGCTCGAACCTACAACCTGTCGATTAACAGTCGAATGCTCTACCATTGAGCTACCGAGGATTATGGTACAGGCTGTATTATAAACTACAGCCTGCATTTTTTCAACTAAAAACTTAATCTAAATAATCCCGAAGGTTTGCTCCTAATGTAGGAGACTTAAGCTTACTTAGAGCTTTCGCTTCAATCTGTCGAATTCTTTCTCTCGTTACACCAAATTCATGCCCAACCTCTTCAAGTGTTCTTGAAACAGAATCCTTAAGTCCAAAACGTAGTTCCAATACTCTTCTTTCACGATCTGTTAATTCGTCGAGAAGGTTCGAAATCTGATTTTTCAAGAAATCTCTTTCCGCAGCCTTTGTCGGCTTTTCACCATCTTCGTCAGGAATGATTTCTGCTAGAGAACTCGTGTCTCCTCCTTCACTCTTCCCTTTTCCAATTGGAGATTGAAGTGAAGTTGGTCTCTGTGAAATCTTTACAATTTCCTGAACTTTATCAATAGGAATTCCCATCTCTTTTGAGATTTCCTTTGGTGTTGGTTTTCTCCCTAATTTCGAAGTTAGCTCAGCATTAATCTTGCTTAACTTATTAATCGTTTCAATCATATGAACAGGGATACGAATTGTTCTCGCCTGATCAGCAATTGCTCTTGTGATAGCTTGTCGAATCCACCAAGTTGCATATGTTGAGAATTTGAAGCCCTTATGATAATCAAACTTTTCAACTGCTCGCATCAATCCGATATTTCCTTCTTGAATCAAATCTAGAAAATCTAATCCGCGTTTTGCATATCTTTTGGCAATACTTACTACCAACCTCAGGTTTGCTGTAGTCAGGTGTTGTTTTGCTTCAGTCTTTCCGTCTTCTATTCTTTTCGCAAGAATAACCTCTTCTGCTCCGGTTAATAGAGGAATTTTCCCAATCTCTTGCAGATACGCTCGGATTGGATCTGTTCCTACATTAGCCTGAATTTTTCTTAGAATTTGAATCTTCTTCTCGAGATCAAGAGGTTCATCCGGAAGAATAATTTCCTCCTGTTCGACAACTTCTACATCAGCCTGTTGAAGTGCTTCGAAAATCTCATCAAGTAAATCAAGATCTTCTTCGATTTCAGGAACAAGTTCGAGAATATCTTCCTGGATTAGGAATCCCTGCTCCAAGCCCTTCTGAACCAATTTCTTTATTATTTTCTGTTGCTTTATTTCTGTCACTTGAAACTTACTAAATGTAAAATATTTTTAGTGATTTAGAATGCGAAATGAATTATAGCATAAAAACGATTAACAATTTACTTTATTGCATAAATTTCATTATAAATCTTATGTAAATTGCTGGAGAGTTCGATTTTAGGATAATTTTGCTTTCTTCTCGCTAATTTTATTTGCCTCTTTCATAAGCTTTTCCAATAGCTTATCGTTTCCGGATTTCTCTGCCGCAGTGATTTCAATCTGAATTCTATTTGATTCTCTGCTTATCATCGCCCGATTTAATAAATTCAAGAGGAGGTTGAATTCATTTCTCGCCCATTCCTCATCTTCGATTTTCTCATCAATTCTATACATAATTAAGTCTAGCAACTTTTCTTTAACATCATCATCTTTAATTCTGTCTACAAATTCCTCAACATGCTTTTTTGATTTCTTCGCCGTCTTCACTATTTCGAAAATTTCTCTCAAAACATCATATGAGAAAATTTCCTCATCAATCGTTTTTACATCTTTATATTGCAGGGAATCGGCCTGTAGAATCAGCGACAACAAATACTCTTCCCTATCCACCATTGAACTTTTCTCCACCTCTGCTTTAATAGCTTCCCGAAGATTCTGTTTCGCGAATTCGGGCCTTACTGTAGATGTCCTGATTTGTGTCTTGAGAACTCGCAAATCTAAATCTAAATTTAATGATAATTCTTTCAAATATGATTCCCTCTCCACTTCATTCTGAATCAGGGAAATTAATGGAGCAAGATCGTTAACAATATTTACCTTCCCCTCAACTGTTTTCGCATTGTATTTATTTAAGGCCTTCAACATGAAGTAATCGACCACGTTTAGAGCGTCTTTGACGGCCTTCTCCCACGCCTTGAAGTCTTTTTGCATTAGCTCATCTGCATCCTTCACTCCTTCCAGATTAATTACCTTTACCTTAAAGCCTTCTTCCCAAGCTAAATTTAATGCTCGTTTCAACGCCAGTTGCCCGGCATCATCCTGATCAAAACAAAGATAGATTGAGGAGCAGTAACGATGCAAGAGTTTAAGCTGCATTGGGGTTAAACTTGTCCCCTGTGGAGCGCAGATATTTGTAATTCCACCTTGGTTCGAGTTGATTACATCCGTTGGACCTTCAACGAGAATGCAAAAATCTTTTGCTCTGATTTCCTTCTTGCCTTGATAAAGGCCATAGAGGAATCGACTTTTGTTGAAAACTAATGTCTCCGGAGAATTTAAATATTTCGGTGCCTTTGTATCCTTCTTGATTATCCTGCCGGCAAAGCCGACTACATGACCCTTTTCATTAAATAATGGAAAGATTATTCGATCTCGAAACTTATCATAAAATTTTCCATTCCGCTCAACTAGAAGCCCCGCATCAACAAGTGTTTTTGATTTGTATCCTCTTTTTTCAAAAAAATCCTTCAACGCAGTCCATTGATCCGGTGCAAATCCTAGGAAGAATGACTCTATCGCCTTTTCTCCTAATTTTCTATTCTTGAGATATTCCTGAGCAACCTTTCCTGCATTATGCTTTTGTAGAATAAAATTGAAAAACTTCGCTGCAAGAGAGTTGATTTCTAAAACCTCTTTTTTTCTTGCTTCAAGTGCAGCATCTTTGGGGAAATAATCGTTTTGAAGAGTGACCCCAGCCTTCTCCGCGGCTAATTTAAGTGCTTCAGGAAAATCTAAACCTTCAATTTTTTGGAGAAAACCTATTACATCTCCGGATTCTCCACATCCGAAACATTTGAAAATTCCTAAATCTGAGTTTACTGAAAATGATGGTGATTTTTCGTGATGAAAAGGACAGAGTCCAAATTCGTTTGTGCCGGAACGGCGAAGACTAACATACTCGCGAATAACGCTCGAAATATCTAATTTCTCTTTTATTTGCTCAATTGCTGTTCTATCCGCCACAAATAGCTTCTCTGCTTAAATATTTATTCAACAGGCTGTTCAGTAACGGCAGTATCTGATTCGGAATTACCATCTCCGGACATACCGGAAATTGAGTTAATTGTATATTCACGACTCTCAACGACGCCTTCATCTCCCAACTTCTCCTGTTGAACACCATTGATTTTCACTCCCGTACTTCCCGCATTTCCTGTTTTAATATAAACCTTTTCGTTAGCCTTAAATGTTTTTACAGAATCTGCAACCAACACACCGCTAAATGCTATTTCATCATCTGTTTCAATAAGCAACCAGGCCGAATTCGGTCCTATTGAAACTTCCATTTCAAGACCATCATAAATGGTTACATCTTCTTCACTTGGCGGAACCTCTCCTTCTACAGGCTCTTCAGAATCAGCTGCCGCAACAGTTGTGGTTGTCAGAAATACATCTAGAAATTCTTCAGATTTCTTTCCGATTCCATTCTCCGAGCCTACCTTTATTCGGTTCGTTCCTTCTCGCAGAGAAACCGTTACTCGAAAATTTCCAAGGTCATCCATCGAGATTGCCTGATCGTTAATTGTTACAATGCTCCCGATTTCTGTCGAGCCTTCAATTGTAACGGAATCGAGAGATGTTTCCATTCCATTTTTCGGTGACTGAATATTTAGAAATGGAGGAGCAGCAAATTTCTGATATTGATTATAAAAATAACCGAATAGCCCCAAAATTGTCACAATAAATACGACGAAGATTATCTTCCCCGGGGTTAATACAAACTTTGGCTCATTAATCGGTTTTTGTGCAGCATCGAGTCCTTTCTCCTGTTTCTCCTCACATTCTCTGCGGTATAATGCAACGGCCCGATCCGCGTCAATACCAAGAAAAACAGCATAATTTTTCAGGAAACCTTTTGTATAAACAGTGGAAGCAAAAACATCGTAATCACTTGTTTCAATTGCTTGAAGATATCTCTTTCGGATTTTGATAACATCTGAAACCTGTTCAAGGGTTAACCCCTTCTCAAGGCGCATCTGTTTCAATCGGTCCCCAATTGTAAGCATTCTATTCCTCGACAGCATCTTCGGCACCTCCAGACAAATAACTTTCAGCATCAGCGATTAAAACATCTCTGGGTTTAGAACCATTTGGGGCGCCAATGATTCCGTTCTCTTCCATAATATCCATAAGTCTTGCAGCACGATTATAGCCGACTCTGAATCTTCTCTGCAATTGAGAAGCAGAGGCCTTTCCTTTTGCACAGACAAATCTCAAAACATCTGCAAACAAATCATCCTCATTCGATAAGTTCCCACCGTCAATATCAGATTCCTGCGATTCGACAACAGTCTCCTCATATTCGACTGCATCACCGGCCTGTTTCTTTATAAACTCAATAACACGTTCAATCTCAGCATTCTCAACTAAAGCGCCTTGTACACGATATGGTTTCCCAAGTTGAGGAGATTTATACAACATATCTCCATTTCCAAGCAATGTTTCAGCACCAATTTGATCAAGAATAACTCTTGAGTCAACGGAGGTTGCAACTGACATACCAATTCTAGCCGGCACATTTGCCTTAATCAAACCAGTAAGTACATTGACGGAAGGTCTTTGCGTAGCAAGAACAAGATGAATTCCAGTTGCTCGGGCCATCTGTGCGATACGACAAATATTTGTCTCTACCTCAGCACCAGCGGTCATCATAAGATCTGCCATCTCATCGATGAAGATGATGATATATGGCAAATGTTCATCCAATCGAAGTTCATTGAACTCCTGCATGTTTCTAACGCGATTTTGCTTGAATAATGAATACCTTCTCTGCATCTCTACTAGAGCCCATTTCAAAGAATTGACAACCTTGTCCATCTCGGTAATAACAGGTGTTAACAAATGAGGTATTCCATTATACAAAGATAGTTCTACCATCTTTGGATCAACCAGAATCATACGTAAATCTGCAGGAGAAAGCTTCATTAATAAACTAACGAGAAAGGCATTCATGAGAATTGACTTACCGGAACCAGTAGCACCCGCAATAAGCATGTGTGGCATTTTCTGGATATCCAAAACTTCATTCTTTCCAGAAACATTCTTGCCTAATGCGGCTCCAAGTCGCAATTTAGGATTTTGCATTTCTTCTGATTCAATTATCTCACGGATAGTCACAAGCTTTGGCTTTGCATTCGGCACCTCAACTCCAACTAACGAAGTTCCAGGAATCGGTGCTTCGATACGAACTGCCCCGGATGGTGCGGCAAGTGCAAGTGCTAAGTCCCCTGCGAGATTCTTGATTCTGGAAACTTTTGTTCCCATCGCAATGTCTAAAGCGTATTGTGTAACAGTCGGTCCCGAAGCGATATCAGAAACCTTTGCCTGCACGCCGAAACTGTCTAATGTCTGTTCGATAATATTTGCATTCTTACTTAAATCTTCTTTAACATCTTCTTGTGGCAATGGTGCGTTTAGAAGATCAATCGGAGGCAATCTCCAGTTTGCGTAATCGCTTCCAGTCACCTTTACGCTAGAAACTAGCTCATTCAAGTCTACTGATGACTTTGTCACTGAGGAACTTGGAGATTTTGGTTTAATAGACACACTTACTTTCGTTTGACCGGACAATTCACCGACCATTCGTCTTTTCTCGTCTCCAACATCAACACCTTTTTCATCTTTTGAAGCAACGACTCTTTCGTCCTTTACTGATGACGAGATTCCATTGAAAAGGTTGCGGATACTGCTTGCAATATTTACAAAGAACCCAAAGAACGATTTAACCAAATCTCTCATTTGCAACAGAGAAAGTCCTGTTGCAAGGGAAGCAGAAACAACAAGTACAGGAAGGATTACAACTACCCCACCCATTCTGCTGATTGTTCTGTCGAAGAAATTTCCTATCCAATAACCCAGCATTCCTCCATAACTACCTTCCATTGCAAATTCTAAAGCTTCGTTCCCCTCAGTCTTATCGTATGAGAGGAAAATATGAAGTAATGCATCAATTGAAAGAAAGAGAAAAAGTTGACCAATCAGTACTTGATTGGATGTCAATTTAAATTTATATCCGAAAAGTCGAAGGCTGAATGCTCCAAAAAAGACCACGGCAACAGGAATCCCCCAACCGAGATATTTGTGAATGTAATCGAAATATGGTGCATCGACAAAAAGACTGACCAGCGAAATGCCGGCTGCCATCATGAAAATGATGGCAAAAACAATACCGGTTTCCTCAGTATTAAACTGTATTTTCTTTTTCTTGGGTCGTCCGCGTTTGCTTTTTGCCATAATGTGTAAGTTTGATACTCTAATGAAGTACTGTCATTATAGCAACGGGGGTGATGCTTTACAATATGATGTCATAACAAAAAAGATCCTTTTTTGTTTTTTCATATTTTAACTGGCGGTGTTTTTTGATAGAAACAAAACTTGATCGCTTGCTTGATTTACAACTGGACGGCAATTTGTCG
>CAZCSM010000012.1:0-58932 GCA_964501355.1 uncultured Candidatus Saccharibacteria bacterium
CCTCGCTTCCAAAGATATTCTACTACCTTTGGTCAACTGGTTCAGTATATTAGGGATTGGAGCAAATACATTTAATTACCCAATGAATATTTTTACAGATGGAGTCCGTCTTTTCGTTGCTGATAGGTCAAATAATAGAGTCCTTATATGGACAAAATTTCCAACAGAAAATAATGAACCTGCAGATATAGTTCTTGGACAACCGAATATGACAAGCAATACAGCTAATTACAATGGTATTACTGCTGGTAGTATGCGTAGTCCAATCAGCTTGACCTTTGATGGGACACGTCTTTTTGTACTAGATTACTCAAATAATAGAGTTCTTGTCTGGAATGATATGCCCACTACAGATGGAGAGCCTGCTGATTTCGTCTTAGGACAACCAACAACAACCAGTAACACGAGTAATAATGGAGGAATTGGTGCTAGCAGTATGTATGCTTTTGTTTATGGAGATGTTTATTCAGATGGTGTAAAGGTATTTGTAACAGATACACGAAATCACAGAGTCCTTATCTGGAACGATATGCCTACTATAAGTGGAGATCCGGCTGATATCGTTTTGGGACAACCCAATATGACTAGCAATACATTAAATAATGGTGGTGTTAGCAGTTCTTCTTTATACTACCCTAGTGGTGTCTTTTATGATTCAACTCGTCTATATATATCAGATCTTTACAATAATAGAATCTTGGTTTGGAATAATTTTCCTACAGTCAATGGAGATTCGGCCGATGTTGTTTTGGGTCAACCCAATATGACAAATAATCTTGCGTATGGAATTACAGCTTCAAATGCTAGCTTGGCAAACACTTGGCATGTTCAAAGTACTTCTAATAAAATTCTTGTTGCAGATGAGCTTAATAATCGATTGTTAATTTGGAATGATATACCTACGACAAATGGGGAACCGGCGGATATGGTCTTGGGACAACCCGATATGATAAGTAATACGGCAAATAATGGAGGAATCAGTGCAAGTAGCTTCAATATAGTTTCCTCAAGCTGGACTGACGGGGAAAGACTTCTCGCCTCTGATTATGGTAATAATCGCGTATTGATTTGGAATGAATTCCCTACTGATAATGGAGAGGCGGCAGATCTAGTTCTTGGTCAGACCTTAATGACAACCAATACCTCTAATAATGGTGGAAGAAGTGCAAGCAGCTTATTTAGTCCTACCAATGTATGGAGTGATGGAACGAAAATCTACGTTGTAGAACGATCAAATAACAGAATTTTAATTTGGAATGAATTCCCGACCGTAAATAAAGAGTCTGCCGATTTAGTGATTGGTCAACCCAATATGACCACAGGGACTGCTAATACTGGTGGTATTAGTGCATCAACACTGAATGGTCCATATGGAGTTTGGTCAGATGGAGAAAAGGTAGTTGCAGCAGATATTTCAAACAATCGAGTTTTAATTTGGAATGAAATGCCTACAACGAACGGGGAAGCTGCAGATATTGTCCTTGGGCAACCCGATATGATAAGCAATACAGCCAATAATGGTGGTATTAGTTCAAGCAGCTTATATGGCCCTTCTGCAATTGTAGTAGATTCGGAAGAAAGGCTTTTTGTAGCAGATAGGTATAATAATCGAGTGTTGGTTTGGAATACCTTTCCTACTGAAAATAATCAGTCTGCTGACATCGTTATTGGACAACCATCATTTACAACCGATCTTTCTGATTCCGGCGCAACAAGAATCGGTGAACCACGAGGACTTTCTATTGATGAGGAAAACAAGATTCTTTACATTTCAGATCGAAATAATGGTAGAGTTCTTGCCTATCCATTAGGCCCTCAAAACACTAACCTTACACCATTGGTTAGTTACACCAACACCCTAATAGGAAATATCTTCAACCTAGCATCAGATGATGCAAAAGATATGATGGTATCATTAGATCCATTATTCACAGAACTGACATAGGAATCATTTAACACAACAAAGACACTAACACTACCATCAGGAGATGGAGTAAGAACAGTGTATGCAAAGATGAGAGACTATGCTAATTACGAAGGAGAAGTACTATCAGCAAGTATAACAGTAGACATGACGAAACCATCAGGACCAATCTCTATTAACAACAACAATACATATACAAACAACCGAGAAGTAACCCTAACACTAAATGGAACAGACAACCTATCAGGAGTATCCCAGATGATGATTTCAAACAGTTCATCATTTACAGGAGCAAGTTGGGAATCTTATGCTTCTTCAAAACAATGGACACTACCAACAGGAGATGGAGCGAAGACTGTATATGCAAAATTTAAAGATAACGCAGGGAATGAATCGTTAGTTGTTAGCGATACTATTATTCTAAAAACATCAGCACTTCTAACACTAGATCTAACACAACTTACATACCAACAAACACAGGAGAGATACACAAGAGCAGAAGGAGAACCAGTGATAGTGAGAGGAACAGCAGAGCAGAGTACAGTAGTAACAATCACGGCATTAACGGAAGAAGGAATAGTAATTTATGAGACAGAACTAACAGTAGGAGAAGATGGAGAATGGGAGATAGACCTAGGGTCGGTACTTGGTATAGGAACATACCTTGTACAAATCACAACAACAGATCCGGCAGGTAACATAGCCTCGAGTGAGTTTACACTTGGGATTACTGAAGCGGAAGTTGTTGAACCATTACCACAAACTGGAGAAAACATTCTTGCACAGCTTTTGATTGGCGGGATGTTGGTATTGCAATCTGGAATTGTATTGAAAAGGAAAGTTGGGACAAAGTAGGAACAAAATTGGAACAAAGTTGTATTTGTAGGGAACAGGCATGCCTGTTCCTTAAACTATTAGGGTGTCATTCCCGCCCTTCAATAGAAATCTGGATAAACTCCAGCGGTGAAAATCCAGAACGATGTGTCATCCCGTGCTACGACACGGGATCTAGGATTCTATATCAAATTTTAATGATTCATCTAAACTGTTGTATATCTATTAACACCGAGATCGCGGGTCTTCGCCCGCGATGACATATTTTCATCATTTTGATTCCCCTCTTTTCTTTTTATTTTATTCCCTAGACTTACATGTTAAAATAAGCACAATACTCATTTATCTCAAACGAAATAATGAAAAAGAAAATTCTACTCGCCCTTTCATTAATCCTATTAACAATACCTTTAGCAGGCTGTAAAAAGGAACCAGTAGTCACTGATAATTACCAACAGGGACTGAAATATGTTGAAGAGCGAAAGTATACTGATGCACTTTCAAGTTTTGAAAAGGCTCTGGGAGAAGTTCCTGATTCTGCACAAACTTATCTTGAAGTTGCAAAAATTTATGAAGTTAAAGGTTTGTCAGAAAAGGCAATTGAAACTTTAGATATCGGATTGGAGAATTCGTCTGATGATAAAGATTTATATTTTAAGAAGGCAGAAATTCTATTTGAGACGGAAGATTACACGAAAGCTGCTGAAAGTTTTGCAGAAGCAATAAAGGCCGGATACTCTTCAGATGATGCAGTAATTGGAAAAGGTATCAGTTATATTAAACTGGAAAAGTTCGAAGATGCACAGAAAGAGTTTTCAAAAATTCAGAGTGATTCAGATTATTTCTCAGATGCAAATTATTATCTTGCAATACTAGAAACTGCGGACTATGCAAAATCACTTGAGTATCTGAGCAAGGTAAAAGATTCAAAGAATGTTGATGTTGATACCTATGCCTCAGTTTATAAGCCCCTGCTTGAAGAAATTATTACTAAGTCAGATGACGACACTACCAATCCAAATTATTTAAAACTATTACATGGGTATGCATTAATTAAAGTTGAGCAATTTGAAATTGCGAAAACCGTAATTCAACCAGTTGCAGATCATTATGTAGAAGAAGGCAAGCCTTCATATCAAGCAAACTTCTTCCTTGGCTCTATCTATTATCATCTTGGGGATTATGAGAAAGCAAAGTCGGAATTAATGACTTCAATAGTTGCCAACTCAACAGATTCAATCACCCTTCATCTTTTAGGACTAACTTATTCAAAGTTAAATGACCAGGTGAAATCCCTTGAGAATTTCGAAAAGTCTATAATGATTGACCCGAACAATGAGAAAAGTCGTTATGACTACATTCAGGCTCTAATTAAATTTAAAATAAATTCAAAAGCGGAAACAAATTTTGAGGATTTAATTAAACTTGAGACTAGCAGAAAGCCTCAGTATCAATTAGAATTTGCACAATTTTTGAACGATGTTCAGAACAATCCATCTAAGGCAAATTCGATTACTTCTTATCTAATCAATGAGTGGGGAGAATTTGATACAGCCTCTAATGAAACTAGAGCAGAAATTTATGATACACATGGGTGGAGTTTATATCTGCAAAGTGGAAAAGATAAAGAAGCACAGGAATTTCTTGTAAAAGCAATTGAAGAAGATGGTTTCTCAGGATTTGCATATTATCACCTGGCAAAGGTCATGGAACGAGCGAACAATTTTGAAAAAGCAGTTGAATATTATGCAAGAGCAATAGATTTATCTTATGATGAGCAACTGTCCCAAAAAGCAAATCAAGAATATCAAAGATTAACGCAATAAGAATGGACAGAAAAAAGAAGGATAAAGATTCTCAACTTAAGCTCGGGATTAAATACGGGCGTAAAAATATTTCCGAAAGGTTGTACAGTTCATTTTCCAGTTTTAAAGATAGTCTTGAACTTAATCCATATTGGCGAAGTGGTTATTCGTGGCTAAGCTTGCTTTCAAGCCTAGTTCTGGGCTTCAATTCTTTTCTCTTAATCTACGTTAACTTCGACAGACTTCCTTCAAGAATTGCTATGATGTTTGCGGAAAAACTAGAAGAAGATATTGTAAAGGATAAGTATCTACTCTATTTTCTTCCATTGTTGACGATTTCTCTCGGAACGATCTTAACCTTCTTAGCAGAAAAGCTGTTTACACGATTTCCCCAAACAATAAAGTTTTTCTCTTTCATAATCTTTTTCATGTCATTGATACAACTGGTTGCCGTTTACAAAATTATTAATATTTATTTATAACATGGGAGAATTAGACAAATACTTTGAATATCTTCCTGCATTCATAATTGCTCTTGTATCCAGTTTCCTGCTTACCCCAATTGCTGGATATATAGCAAGGAAAGTTGGAGCAATTGATTTGCCTGCATCTATGCGAAAAGCAGATGAGCGTGGAATTACTACAAGAATGCATAAAAGTCCCGTACCAAAATTAGGAGGGCTTGCCGTTATCGTTCCCTTTATAATTCTTGCAATAATATTTCTTCCTATTGAAAAGCACTTAATTGGAGTTTTAATCGGAGTTCTAATTTTAACAATTGGCGGATATCTTGATGATAAAAAAGATCTCTCGAGCGGACCTCAATTTCTTTTTCAAATTTTAGCGGCACTTATCGTTGTATTAACAGGTACCGGAATAAGCTCATTGAACGTTCCCCTGCTTGGAGAACTGAATCTGGAACTTTGGGAAATTCCCGTAAATATTCAAGGTCTTGTTTATAACATTTCACTACCTTCTGATTTAATAACAATCGTTTGGATTTTCCTTGTAATTAATTCAATTAATTGGGTTGCCGGAATTGATGGACTCGTTGAAGGAATGACAGGGATTTCCGCAATAATAATTACATTACTTAGCGTGCGATTTGCAACACACCCGACAGCAATCATGGGTGCGATTCTTGCAGGAGGCGTTATCGGTTTCCTTCCATATAACTTCAATCCTGCGAAAATATTTTCCGGAACAATCGGAGAATTTAACTATGGTTTTCTACTCGCAGTTCTATCCATTTATTCAGGAGCAAAGTTTGCAACAGCAATTATGCTTCTTGGAATACCAATTCTTGATGCAATCTGGGTTATTTTTTATCGAATTAAGAAATATAAGCCGGATTCACTGAAAGAAGTATTCAAAGCAATTGCAGAAAGCGATAAAGTTCACCTGCACCACAGACTTTTAGAGATGGGATTAACCGTTCGACAGGTTGATTATATCGAATATTCTATTGTCGCAATTCTCGGAATAATTGCATTTTCGCTAACAGGATTAATGAAAACTTTGGCGCTATTTATCGCAATGATTTTAGGATTTATCTTTATTCAACTAACGTCGAAGAAATTAAAGATCAAATTGCCAAAAAAGAAGGCCGTGCTAGAGGTGAAGGAAGAAGAATCTCCAGAAAAAAAGTTCGCGTATTAATTCACGCTTTCCATACGGTGTCATTCCGAGGAAGTTTCGAAGAAACGATTCGAGGAATCTAGTCCCGTAAAACGGGACGCATGACTTCATTTATCACCTCTTAATAAATCTTATCGGAAGCGAACTTATTGACATTAACAGCACATTATTGTAAAGTTTCAAAATATGGAAAGTATAAAATTACCACAACAATCAAATAGCCTTCATCAAATGGTAAGAAATGTTCTTGCCAAATTTTGTGATGAATGCGGATCTTCTTATCAAGACGATGATTTGAAAATTATCCAAAAAGATAATAATGGAGTTATGGTTCACCTTTCATGTAAGAACTGCGGAAAGACTCATCTTGCTACAATAGTAAAACCGCTTGGCATTACAAGTAGAATGCCTTTAAAGACGGATTTGCAGCCAAATGAAATTAACAAGTTTGCAGGAAAGGAATCTGTAACTGCAGACGATCTTCTTGATGTTTATGAGTGGTGCAAGAAATCATCTGTTAGTGAAGATGTGGATGATTGTTTGAAACAGATTTTCAACTAATCAACTCTCTGTAGTCCTCGATCACAAAATCTGCATTTTGTACGAAATCGTCATTTAAACCTTTTGTGTGAATCCCAATACAGAAGACGCTTGCATTTTGAGCAGATTGAATACCATTTTTCGAATCCTCAAACACAACACACTTTTCCTTATCTGCATTGAAGCGTGCAACTGCAATATTATATATCTCAGGATCCGGTTTTCCTTTAGACACATCTTCAGCTGTTAATACAAGATCAAAGTATTTACCAAAACCGAAATGGACAATAACGAGGTCTACAAATTCTTTTACAGTTGAAGTTGCTAAAGCGATTTTCTTTCCTTCACTTTTCAGAAAATCGAAATATTCAATCACGCCATCTTTTAATAAAACAACTTCGGCAATGTTATTTTGCAAATTGTATCTCTTCCCAGCTCGAAAATCTTTTATTAATTCGTCAACATCAAAATCACTAATCTCTTTACCTTCCAAATAACTCGTAAAAGCCAAGGCTGTTCGTGTTCCGGAAAAGAATTTTTGATAATCCTCGTTGGATAGTTCTAAATCATAAAATCTCTTCACAGTACCTTTGTAACCTTCGTAGTTCAAATTCTCCAAATCGACCAGGGTTCCATCCATATCAAAGATGAAATATTCTTTTGTTTCAAGTATTTGTTTTATTTCCATAATAAAGTCTATTATAATCGGACTGTCTAAATCTTATCATGAAGAAGTTCTTATGAACAATAATAGCAAATTAAAAACTGTAGCTTTTCCGCAAGGGTTATACGAATTAATCACAAAGAGAGCAGAATCAAAAGGATTAACAGTAGAAGAATATGTTACGAATCTTGTTAAAAAAGATTTAGGAGTAGAAAAGAAACCCGTTAAGAAATTAACAACCGGTAAATACTTCTTTGCAAAAGATGAAGAGGATCTTAGAAGAGGGTTATAAATATCATCTAGTAAGATTGATCTCAAGTTACTGAACCCACTTCACATTCTTTCCACTCAATATTATCTGTATTGGGTTGGAAGTCGATGGGGTCTGGGAAGATTTCCCTTGTTAAGGGGAAATGTCATACTAAGCCCGTCGAAGTATGACAATGGGGATTTCCCCATTTCGGTAGTTATATGTTTTTGATTGCTATTTATCGGAACTGGGTTGTCCCAGCACTTTTGGTTCCTTTTGGTGTCAAAAGGAACATCACTCGAAATCTTTGGAATATTACCACACCACCACCTCACTCACTATCTTCTCTGCCCTATCGCCATAAACAAAATTCGGCTGGGAATAATCTTCAAGAACATAAGGAAGCATCTCAAGATTTTTGATTTCTCCATCAATCGTATTAACACGAAGAATCATACCTTCTCGAACTTTATCGCTAAACATTTGATCAAATAGAAAATTCCCTAAACCGTAATAAATAGGAGAGCCATTGTAAAACTCCATCTTCAAAGTTCCGTGACCTTGAGACCCGACAACTAAATCTATGCCATTATCAATTGCTAGACGAGCAGTCTTTTTCTGAAATTCCGTCGGATAGGAATAATTCTCATTTGCCCACTGAAAAACCATTATTGCAATATCAGAATTTTCTGCAGCCTCTTTCGAAAGTTCAACCAATTTATCTTCCCAATATTCAGCAGCACCAGGTCTTCCTTCCGCCGCCCAAGCATAAGCCGGTCCTGCTTCGTTAAATCCAATCCATGCAACTTTATATTCTCCCAAGTCTGAATATCTCACCGTGTATGCATCATCAAGATTTTTTCCTCCACCGACGTAAGTTATTCCTTTTTCTTCATACAAATTCATCGAATCTAAATTGTACTGCCAGCCCTTATCATTATTATGATTTCCTGTTAATTCAACAACATCAATTCCGGCATAAGTCAAAGTATCAATAGACTGTGGCAAAGCACAAAAGGACATTGTGTGTGATTCCTGTTCACAACCGGGAACAAAAGATACTTCATTTGACGTATGTGCAATATCCGCATCTTGTAAAACTTCTGCAACTTTTTCAATCGGATAAATTGGTCCATATTTTGCAATCTTCCAGCTAACACCACGACCCATTGCTGTAACGCCGGTCATAACAAGTGCATTTGTATCTGCAATAGAATCAACTTCGTTTATAAAAAAGTTTCGAATGTAGGCTACGGCTTCTTTTGTTTTGTCATCACTCCCGTAATTTAACCAAATATCGTACTTCGCTTTATAATTATCCGACGAAAATTCTTCGCTAAAATCCTGAGTTCTATTTCCTTCTAAAACTTTTCCGAAAATAGAAACATCATCAACGGCTAAAACAGAAACAGAAGAATCAACACAGTCAAGAAAAACTAAAGCAATTGAGTCTTCTTCATTAACTTTCTTTTTAACATCTTCGCATGAGAAAGAATCTGGTTTTGCGAGTGCAGAAGAATAATCCAAAACATTATCCTCAAATATTATAATATTCTCTAAATCTTCCTCAGTAATGCTTCGTTCTAAAGTTCCGAACTTCGTAATTGGAACAAAAACCTTTCGCAAAATTAATTCAGTATTCGGATCAAGGATTTGCAATGTCTGAACAGTTTTCAATTCTTCCGTAGTAAGAACAATATCTGCAAATTGTTTTTCTTTAATCTCGAAATTCGGATATGTTTCCAAAAAATTCGCAATAGTGAAATCATCCGGTAAAACCAACCCCGGCTCGATGTAAATTCCGAATTTTTCATTATTAACTTTTCTTGAAATATATCTGTCGAAATAAGACAAAGAACCATAAGAAGGAAAATTATCGTCAAACCAGAAAAAGATTATGCCGAATGAAATGATTCCAAGACCGAAAGAGAACATTGCTAAAAGCAAAAGTTTATTTAGTTTCTTTGGAGTTTTCGTTTCTATGCTTAACATACAAAGTTACAGGTTGAAAAGTTGCAGGTTGCAAGAAGCCTACAAACCCTTTTTCTTTAAATAATCAATTAATCGAAATATCTTGCGTGATAAAATCTTACAATTTTCAAGAAGTAGCTCAAATTGTTCTTGCGAAATATAATTCAAATCTTTTGCTAAATATAACATGCTCCGAACTTCTCCGCACGAACCTCTTGAAATAAAAAGAAACTGGATGAATTCTTGTTTAGTTTGTCGTTCAAAACCTTCTGCAATGTTATTATTAATAGAAATCACAGCTCTCATTATCTGATCACGAAAAGAGAAATCCCTAAAATCCTTAGCATTAAAAATAATAGCTATATCCTTTACAATCAAACGAGATTCTTTCCATATCTCTAAATCTTCAAAAGTCTGAATTTTAGATTTTCGGCTTTCCATGTATTTTTTGTATTATCTTGCAACTTGAAACCTGCAACCTGCCAACTTGAAACTACACTCAAAATCATTATTTCAACTCAATGTAATTAACCGACCCGTTATACTTCTCCAGAATTTCATCAACCTCCGTCGCCGTTATTATAACCTGAAAATGATTAGAAGTAATGAAGTCCAAAAGTAACCCCCGGTGCTCTTTATCAAGCTCTGAGAAAACATCGTCCAAAAGAATCACCGGTTTCTTTTCTATTTCCTCTAAAAATATTATATATGAAAATAATAAAGAAAGAATACCCATTCTCTGTTGACCACGTGAACCGTACTTGTCTAAATCATAACCATTGAGTCTCATTTGAAAATCATCTCTATGCGGCCCGGCTTGAGTCGAACCTCGTCTGAAGTCTAAGGTGAGTTTCTTAATTAGATTTTCCTTAAGAAGGCCTTCCAGCTCGTCTAGTGATAATCCGGAATCAAGTTCACCGACTGATGACAAATATTCAATCGAAAGTTTCAAATCCTCTTTCAAAATTTCATCATCCACGTTATCGATTTTTTTAGAAATTTCGGAAAAGAACAAAATTCGTTCCTTAATAATTTTTGCTCCGGTTTCAATCAATGGTTTGTCCCAAACTTGTAGAACATCATCTCGAAAAAGTCTGGAATCGGAAAGCAATCTATTTCGATTGCGAAGCACTTCTTTATACCGACTGAGGGTATCTAGATATTCAGGATTGAAAGTAGAAATGAGTCGATCAATAAAATTTCGTCTCTTACTCGGAGATGAATTTATTAAATCTATGACCTCCGGAGAGAAAACTACGGAATAGAAATTACCGACAAATTTCGAGGTCTTTTGATTTTTTCCGTTAACCTTTAATGTTTTTGAGGTCTTTCCGCCATTTTGAATAAAGAACTCTAAATTCATAATTTCGCCATCATCTTCAATAACCTGTCCTACTCCTCTTGCAAAATTATTAATCGTCCGAAGAGCATTCATGTCTAATTCATCAATCGAAATTTCTTCAGCTATTACATCTTTGTGAATTAGGTTTTTATCTAAAACTCGACGAAAAGATTTTGGAACAGAAAAATATGAAATAGCTTCAACAATGTTTGTCTTTCCTGAACCGTTTGGTGCGACAATAACATTAAGTCCGGATTCAAATTTGAATTCGGATTTTTTCAAGTTTCTAAAGTTTTGAAGAGAAATTGTTTTAATTTGCATTAATAAAAGAATCCTTTTCCTTATTATCAATAAAATAATACAGTCCAATTATTGCTATCAACAAACCGTAGATCTCAAATCCCAATCTATAATTTCCAATTTGCGAAAATAGCCCAAATGTAAAATATACAACGATTACACCTATTTCTGTTAAGAAACCATTTACAGAAGAAGCCGTCGCCCTACTTTCGGAAGATAAAGACTTCTGTAATCTTCCTTCAAAAATTGTTTGAATAACAGTAAAAGACAAACTAAAGATTACTAGAAATATTAGAGCAAAAATATTATATAAATAAGCCGCCATAAGAAGAAAAAGCCCATTCAATAAGAATGCTAAATAGAAAAATTTAGTTTTTTCCTTTTCTAATAAATGAGCAAAAAAACTTCCACTTGCTTGAACAGCACTCATTAAACCTAAGAAAATACCAAGACCATAATGAGGAACACCTGCTCCCTCTGCGAATAATGTCCAATATTCATCAAGCGCTCCACCAAGAGCGAAAGATAAAGAAAGAAAAATTGTTAGATATAAAACATTTGGCTTCTTCACAATAGTTCTTAAACCACTTTTCAATAAATCAAAATAACCCGTTTCGTTTGTTGATTCTGCAATAGGAGCCTCGTTAACCAAAATAATTGATACCGAAGATAGAAGTAAAGAAACACAACTCAAAATCATTATTATTGGATAACCAAACCCTGCAAATAACGAAGAGAGTGCAGATGCAACTAATATGGCAAGAAAAGCGATCGTTTTCGTACTGCCATAAATTTTCGTAAAATCAGATTCCCTTTTCTCAAACTTTAAATTATCAAATATTAATGCTTGAAAAGTTCCTGATGTCAAAGCACTCTTCACACCCCAAAAGAAAAATCCGACTGCAAAACCCAGAAAGTTTGGAAAAATCACCCAGCATAAATAACCAACAAATCTTAACAACTGACCAGCCAATAAAACATATTTTCTAGAAAATTTGTCGGCAATAACACCGGAGGGAACTTCAAAAAGAAAAGATGTTGCAGACCAAATTGATAGCAAGATTCCAATTTGCACAGGTGAAATGCCATAATCAGCAAACATAACTGTATATAAAGGGTAGATCAATATTAAATCGTCAAAAAATCTGTAACTGTAAATTTTCCACTTGAAGTTTTTCATCTCAAAAGTATTAGTTAAACAATTTTATTTTAACACAACCGTAGGGAACAGGCATGCCTGTTCCCTACAAATCACAAGGTGTCTTCCCGCACGGTTGGTAGGTTCTCGAACCACTTGTTGCGGGATCTCAGTATTTAAAAACTAAAAGTCTCGAGGTACTGCAATGAAGTGTGAGGTAAATATACTTGACGTACATACATGTGTACAGTAGGATGTACATAGCTTTATTAATAAGAATATCATGGTTAAGAAAAAAGAAGGCAAATACAAATTAAAAATAGATCCCGATTCGATAGTGTCTGTTTCAGAATTACGGAGAAATCTGAGTAAGTATGGAGAAAAAGCTCAAAAAGCTCCAGTCCTTGTTATGAATAACAGCAAGATAGATTATGCGATTATTAACATTAATCTTCTAAAAAAGTTTGAAGAAAGGATGGAAGATTTGGAAGATATGATTATTGCGCAGCGATGGGAACGAGATAAAGATAATCCTGCTGCATGGATGAGTGAAGAAGAATTTATGAAAAGAATGAAAGATGAAAACCTCCTTTAGCGAAGATTTCTACAAAGACATTGAAAGTCTTTCTAAGCCGGATCGGAAGAAAGTAATTTCTGCAATTGAATTTCTGAAAGAAAACAATCTTCCGTTGCAATCAAATAATATAAAAGCAATCCAAAATTGTCCAGATACCTACAGAATAAGAAAAGGGAAACTTCGCATTGTTTATAGAATCCAACAATCGACAGCACATTTCATCGGAGTCGGTTACCGCAAAGAGGTTTATAAAAAAGTTTTAGGTAGAGTATGAAATACCGAATACAAACTGACCCTGATTCAATTATCTCCATTTCGGATCTCCGACGCAATCTAAGTCGCTATACTCAAAAATCTAAAAAAGCTCCCGTTGTCATTTCTGATCATGGTACTCCTGCAATGATTCTCATGAGCATCGAAGAATACGAGGACTTAATGGATTATGTAGAGGGTTTCAAAATAAAAGAAGAATTTGAAAAGTATAAATATAAGGCTTCGAAATGGATTACGGAAGAAGAACTAATGAAAAGGCTCAATGATGAAAATATTATTCGATAAGAACATACAAAAGGTTATTAGGAATTTTTCTGAAGCAGAGATTAACGATCTGTTTTATACCGTTGCTCTAGTTAAAAGAACTTCTTTTCCAACTCTCTCTGATAGAATTAAACCTATCAAAGAACACGACGGACTATACCAAATACGTAAAAGAAAGATTCGTGTAATTTTCGCGGTAGAGGGAAAAGTGGCGTATTTCAAAGATGTTGGATATCGCAGGTTTTTGTAAGGAACTTGAAGCTTGTAGGGACAGGTCGTGGTCACTGAGGTTCTCGAAGTGCGACCTGTCCCTACGAAAATAATATCGTGTCATCCCGTGAAAGTCCTCCGAAGGCGTGTAATCTGTATGTCTTTAATTTATCCTGAACCATTTCCCCTCACTCACAATATCAACAACTGTGTCTGTTACAACAATTGCAGAATTATCATCTATCACATAAATCTTTTCTTTAACATCTTCTGTCGCTTTTCGGATGAAATCCTCCCGTACATTTAGGAAATAATTAGAGTTGAAGTGAGAAATGATGTAAAAGTCTACAAGTCCAAGTCCTTCTAAATCAGTTGTTCTATCTAAGTTCTCTTCATAAATCTTCTGAGTTAATCCTAGACGTAAATCTTTACTAACAATCGCACTTCCCGCACTTGCTCCGACATAAACTTTTGTTTTCAGTAATTCTCGCATCTCTTTATCAAGTCCGACTTTGTTCACCCACTCCATTAGGTGAAAAGTATTTCCCCCTTCGAAAAATAAAACGTCAGCACTTTCGAATTTTTCCACCCAAATCTTTTCTTCATCTGCAGAAATATCCGCAATTTCAATTGATTTAAAGTTCAAATTCTTCAGATTAATCAAATCTTCTATGTACCAGCATTTATCTCCAATTTCTACATTTGAAGCTGTAGGTATTACTACAATAGAAGTATCTTCAGGCTTTTTCCCAACTAATTTAAATAGTGCGTTTGCAATAGTTTTGTTCGTAATACCTGCGGATGTTAAAAGAAGTTTCATAATGGTAATTATTAAAATGATCTATTTTAGTAATTCAAACTTTATATCCTTCATTTCTGCCTCATACTCAACCCAGTTTGTTTTTTCAAAACCTAATCTCTCATACCAACCTCTTGGAAAATCGAATCTTTCATCGGCCAAAAAATGAACTCCATGAAAACCTTCTTCTCTT
The DNA here is from genome assembly GCA_964501355.1 of uncultured Candidatus Saccharibacteria bacterium. Taxonomy (GTDB): domain Bacteria; phylum Patescibacteriota; class Dojkabacteria; order CAZCSM01; family CAZCSM01; genus CAZCSM01. Next base: position 14,723 of record CAZCSM010000012.1, read on the forward strand.
GCTTTTTGAAAGACAGAAGAAAGCAAACTTCTAGCAACACCATTTTTACGATATTCATCTTTAACTTGCAAAGAATCTACGAAAAGCATTTTGGATTTATAATATGGATCAATGGAACAAAAGACTGCACCCATTACAATCCCGTCATCATCTAATGCCACCAAACATATTTCGGGGAAGTATTTATAATCACGCTCTAAGTATTTTTTAGATGTCTCCAAGTCCCATTCATACCCAGGCTCAGAATAAACATCCATAAACAATTGAGCCATTTCATCTATGTATTCTTCAGAAAATTGTTGAATTTTCATTACTTACTTTAATAAATTAGTTTAATAACCAGATTTTAGCACATTGTAAACTTGGAAGTATATTTCGGGTTATAATATAGATATATTTAACTATCCAATCTCTTTAACCTTCTTACTAAACAAAGTTTTCGCATTCTTCCATCTGGTGCAATCATTTTCAAAGCGTGACATTTTGTCACGGTTTCATTTCCGCCTTCTTTTAACATGTGCATGTAGATATCTGCTAATACTTTTAAATTTCAAGTGTACGATTTACTCGTACACTTAAAGCGAAAGCCATCCACGGTAGTTGGCTGACACAAAAAATTCAGTTATACGATTTTCTCGTACAACTAAAGTAAAAGTCATACGTAGGCAGTTGACTGATATGAAAACTTCAGTTGGTGACATTTTATCACCGACTCACTATATTTTCATGAGCAGGTTTAAACCAGCTTCTATATTAAAATTAAAAAAGTGCAAACAAGGTTCCAAGTGTTTTTTTCAATCGTTCGCCCCATTCGATAAGCTCAGGGCAAGCTGGCTCACGATAAAAAAACAACTTAGAACCAGCAAATGGAGCCATCAAAAGTAATTCTCACTTCACCTGCAAACTCTTCTTCTCCAATTTATTATACTGCCCTTTCGTAATGAAGATTCTGTGCAAAGGAAATTCCAAATCCTGCTCTAGATGAAATCTATTGTCGTAATCAATTTTTACGATTTTTTGAGTTTTTAAATTTAGATCAATAAAATAACGAGTGTCATCATTTTGAGTTTTCATTGGTTGAGGTGGTGAAATATGAAATGAAAAAACCTGCTCCTGCTCTTCGAGCGTCAATTTTTCAATCTTGATAACTTAATCGCAACAGGCATTCCTATCAACAAGCTAAGAATTCCTACAAATCCCAAAGTATTTTCTACTCCAAATTTTTCAATTCCTACACCTGCTAAATAGCCCAAAGGTATCATTGCCAAATTTCCGATAAGACTAACTGCTGACAAAGCTGTAGCACGATACTTGGATTCAATTTGTTCATTTTGCATATTTAGAACAATAGGTGTCCTGAATCCATCTGAAAATTTTCTAAAATATACCGATGAAATTGCACCAAAACTATTTTTGAAAAAAGAAAGAAAAGATCCTAAAGATTGAAAAAGTATCAAAGCAATTGGCGATCCCTTAGCTTTGAACAATTTTTCAAATTTGCCAACAAATCTTGTCCCGATAGCTCTTACAATGTACGTTCCTGCAACAATCCATGCAATTGTTCCTGAGTCTGAAAATGAGTTTGTAATTCGAGCTTCGTATAAATACCAAAGGGAAACATAAGTTATAACTGTGCTGATTATTGAAAAAATTGATACCCACTTAACTAAACCATTCCTGAAAATATGTTTTGCTCCTTCTATATTTTGATTTACATAATCTTTTAGTGAGTATTTTTGAGTATCAAGTTTTGGTTCAATATAAAACGTTGCAGTGATAAGACCAATTAATGTCATGGGTATCATTATTGAAAATGGTAAATACGGATTTATTTTATACAAATAACCGCCAAGAATACTCGCAATTGCCATTCCAATTGTACAGAGCAAAAAAGTATCTGCCTCAACTTTCTGATATAGTTTCTTTTCTAAACCATTTTCTTTTAAACTATCATAAAGCAATGCAGATTGTGCTCCAGAATTAGATGATGCATCTACGTAATACAATAGTTGGTGAATTAAGACTCCAATGTAATTTCTCTGAAGAAAGAATATAACATAAGCTAGTACAAGTGTAGCTCTTCCTATTATAATAACTGTTCTTCTTCCGAATAAATCTGCCAAAGCACCTGAGGGAAGTTCTAATATGACGCTTAAAAATAATCCTGTGGAAATAGCAAAAGCAATTTTGCTGAAAGACAAGTTTAAGTCTGACGACCAAATGAGGATATAAGTACCGATTGGGATAAAAAACCAGTTAATAATCGAATCTATTTTATAAACAAGAACATTCCGTTTCCATTGTGGCATGGCACTATTTATCATCAAAATTTGTTAAGAAAACATTCTTATTATAGCACAAAGGGAATTTTTAATTTCTAGATCTTGTTTTGGGAGATTTTCAAGTGTCATCACGGATTTATTCCGCGATCTCAGTGCAAAAAGAACAGAAACAGGTATATACCTGCTCCTGCGTTAATTTTTTTAGATTTCAGATCTAGATCAATAAAATAACGAGTATCATTATTCTGAGTTTTGTGCATGTTAGAGAACTGTTAAGCTTGAATTCCTACAACATTAAGTTGCCATCTCAAAAATTTCTCTTACCAAATTTTTTCTTGCATAAAACGCACGAGTAATCGGACGTCGCTCTCCTGTTCTAGGATTTATTCCACCAGTTCCCTTCGTTCTAGCTTGGATCCACTTTCCATCCTTACCTGTTAATGAATCAAAACCTTCCTTTATTAGTTTTGCACGAATAAAATCGTAATCTGCTTTTATTTCACTGATAAGTTCATCATCTTCAGCAAAATCTAAACTTGCAACTTTCAATAATTCTGCATTTTCCGAATTTTGACCATGCCACATAACAGCACAAAATACTATCGATTTTAACTTTGACCAACAATGGCTTTCAAAAAAGGTGTGTTTCTTCAGTTCTTCAGGATTAATCATTGTAATCGCCATTGTTTCTTTCGGTACAAGTTCATTCTTTGATTTATTAAAGCTCACTGATTTTAATTCATAAGAAAGACCATTTGGTGCTTTAGATACGTTGTTTTCTAGTCCAGCTAACCTTTCTAATACCAAACCTTTCCAACCTTTATTTTGTTTTCCTGTCTCATAAGTTGTTATTCCGTATTGTACGGCAAGTTTACGCAGATCTTTTCCTACGTACTTTTTTAAATTATTTATTGCATTAGTTCTTGTTACTATTTTCATACTATTTTTTTGAAAATTTATTTTTTAAATTTCTATTTAATTCTTCAAATCTTTTTATTGATAAATCAAGGTATTGTTTTTCAGTATCTATGCCTATAAATTTTCTACCAAAAAAATGAGCAGCAATTCCAGTTGTTGAACTCCCTGTGAATGGATCTAGAACTAGATCTCCTTTATTTGTACTTGCCAAAACAATTCTTTTTAGTAATTCTATCGACTTCTGAGTTGGATGCTTCCCAAATGTTTTTTCAACTCTTTGAGGAGTGTTAATTGCCCAAACACTTCTCATTTGTTTTCCTTTTTCATGCAACATTTCATAACGATCTTTCTTCCCGCAATGTTTACATTCAATCTCTTTTTGATAATTATTGTCCCAATCTACCATTGTTTTATAATTAAACGTATGTTTAGCCTTCTTGTCTTTTCTTGCCCAAAGCAAAGTTTCATGACTAGCTGTAAAAAACCTACATGATAAATTTGGAGAGGCGTTAGGCTTAAACCATGCAATATCATTTAAAAAATGAAATTTGTTTAATTCTAAAGCAAACCCACATTGATAAATTGAGTGATAGGTTCCACTAATCCAAATTGTGCCATTTGGTTTTAAAATCCGTCTACACGCTTTTATCCATTCATAGTGGAATTCGAAATTTTTTTTCATACCGTTGGACAGATCCCAATCTCCCTTTTTCACACTAACCATCTTTCCATTTTGGCAAGTAAAACTACCACTTGATAGAAAATATGGAGGATCTGCAAAAACCATATCTACCGAATTTTCCGACAGCGAATTTATTATCTCCAAACAATCAGCTTGATACAATGTAAATCCCTCTTTTCTATAAAATGGTTCTTTCATATTTCTATATTCAAAATTATTTCTCTGACCCTAAATCCAATCAAAAGATATTTGGTTACCATTTTTAATTCATTAAAGCAAATGTTTTTCCACCATCAGATGACTTATTCAAAAACTCACACAACGTCACACATAGGCAGGTGACCGGCATGAAAGAAATCTATTTCCATAATCCAAATGATTGAAGAAAAATCTTCCACTGGAATTTTATCCTTGATAAAAAGATTTTTCCTTTGTGCTTTACAAATGGCCAATATTCACCTTCCCCTATTTTCTTAATCGAGTTTTGTAGTGTCCATCGAAGATCTATTTCCTCTCTATTACAAAGTCGACCTTCATGATCATATAAGTTTTCATTTATATCTTCGAATGCTAGCTCATATTTATATTTAGGAAGAAGGTATTGAGACCCTAGTTGTACAGGAATAAATTCACTTAATAATTTTGAGTCTGAAGTCCCAGTCATGGGAAATTCGCATTTAATTTCAAGAGCTAAGGATTCCCTTGGTGCAAAAGTAATCGGTAAAGATAACATTTTATCACTAGATTGTTTCTTAATAGTTACACCACCATAACCAAATCGGAGCGTTTCGTTCTTCTTTCTGTTTTTCCAAACAACTAAAAATATTTTACTTATCGAATTCGGATCTAAGCTCTGGTTTTTCAATTGACCTTGAAAATTGAAGGTAAAATAATCCACATTATCCTTATGTGATGGTAATCCCGATTGACCTACAAAATCAAACTTAAACTTAGGCTTTTTCTGTAAACTCTGAAAAACAGTGTAAATTAATACTATAAAACCAGAGATAGATCCAATATCCGTTATTATCTGCCAAACAGACTGAATATTGAAAGAATCTTTTTCAACATCAATTATAGGTAAGTCCATATTTTATTCCAATCTCATCGGCATTATTATATGCAAATAATCTTCACTTGCCTCACCTTTCACATCAGCTGGTTTAAAAACTCCAGGCATGGTTGGGCCGTTGCTTTCGAAAACTAAATAATCCGAATTAATATTATTCAACATGTCATTCATATACTTTGCAGAAAATGCAATGACAAGAGGATCACCCTCAGCAAGAGCCTGAATTTCACTTTGGTTTTCCCCTACTTCAGCCATCGCTGCTTGTAGAGAAATCTTGTTCTCTTCAGGATTAATATCAAAAATCGACTTGTTACCGATAACATTCCTAGCGAAAATATTCACAATTTTCACCACATCCTGAAGAGGTGCAACCTCAATAACTGCACGCGTTTTATTATCACTAGGAATAATCTGATTGTAATCTGGAAACTTAGCATCAACCAGACGAGTCACCAAATCAAATTCCGCAAATCGAAAAACAACTTGATTCTTTTCTTTAATCATAAAAACTTCAACTGCTTCATCTTCCGTATCCGTTAAAACCTTTGAAAACTCAATAAGAGCTTTTGCAGGAACCAAAGGATTAAAATCTTCAACAACTTTTTCAAGATGTAAAACCTTCTTCGATAAACGAAAACCATCCACACAAACCATCGTCAATTCTTTTCCTTTTATCTCAAACTGAACACCGGTAAGTGCAGGACGAGCATCATCAATAGCCGCTGCAAATACAACCTGTTCAATCGCTTCTTTAAAATCAAAAGGCATCAAACTCATTACAGCTTTTCCGTCAACTTCCGTAATTGGAGGAAAATCATCCGCAGGAATAGTTGTAAAAGAAGCACTACTTGATTTTGACTTAACATTAAGCTGAGTTCCTTTTAGCTCAATATCAAGCCGGCCTTCTGGAAGAGAATTTACATATTCCGCAAAAGTCTTTGCAGAAACAGTAATTTTCCCATCAACTTCAGAATCAGCCGTTAACCAAGTATTAATTCCAATTTCTAAATCCGTTGCCGATAATTTCACTTTTCCTTTACTAGCTTCCAAAAGAATATTAGCCAAGATAGGTAATGTCGGTTTTGCACTAACAACCTTTGAAACAATGTTCAAAGATTTTGAAAGATTTTCTTGTAGGACTGAAAACTTCATTTTTTTATGTTTCTTAAATAATAAATAGTAATTACAATTTTTTGATAAATGTTTAAATAAACAAAAATATCAAATTCTAAATCACAAATTCCAAATAAATCTCAATTACCAAAATCCTAAATTACAAACATTTTTTACATCCAAAAGTTTTATTCTTCTACAACATTAATTGTATTCGTTTGGAAATTGTAATTTGGTTTTTGGAATTTTTAGAAAAAAAGAACAATTCTCTATTTCTTAAATTTACGATTTTAAAAATTTTCAGTAAGATCTTAAGTATTGTTATATATAAATAGTATTAGTAGTAATAGGGTCTGTGTATATGTGTATTAGCGTCAAATTTTTCCTTTACCGTTAAGTATAAACTGATATATTTTCCTTGTCGACAATATTCTTTTTGATAACTCACATTCAATTATTAACGAATTCTAAGCTGACATATTGATGTATCAATGTTAGTTGCTGTGTACAAAACTCTGCAATTTGTGGTTATGTTTGTGGATAACTAAAGGAAACATATATAAAACAATGTTATGGGGATTATACCAGTTTTTGAATTTTTACATCCCTTTTCCGAACATTGTATAAATACGGTGTTTTTCTAAACATTGTTTTATGTCGAACGCCAAACGACAAACGACTAAGGAGTATACTTTTACACAAGTTTGTGAAAATTTTCAACAGCTTAACCACAGCTTATCCACAAAGTTGATATACTTATCCACCAAGTTTATCCACACGAAATTTTGGTTGTATTAATAAAGAAAAAAGAAGATTTCGCAAACTTTGTCTGTGTCATTCTCCGAAGGGAGAATCGGACACAGACTTTACAAAAGAATCTTGTGTCTGATCCTCGATTCCGAGGATGACACAAATTTGCATTCTTATGATACCTGGACAAACACAAGAGTTTGTCCCTACACCTATTTCTACTTTTAAAGAACATTTTTCAATCAAGAGATTGCTTCCTGCCTGCCGGCAGGCACGGCGTCGTTATTCTCCCCATTGTCACTTCGTGACATTTCCCCTCCACCGGAGGGAAATCTTCCTCGCAATGACAACATTATTTTCTAGAACCTAAAACCTAGAAACTATATTCCCAAATCTTTCTTAATCGCTTGAACTTTAGAAAACATCTCCTCTTCTTCCTCTATTATCTGCTCTACTCGCTCAATTGCATTAATCGCTGTGGTGTGATCGGTTCTGTTTAAGGATTGTGCGACTTTCTGAAGAGGAAGATCAAGTTCTGTTCTTAACAAATACATTGCAAATTGTCTGGCAAGCGCAATATTTTTAGTTCTTTTTTTCCCGCGTATATCCCGCGTATTAATCTCAAAATTCTCGCAAACTACGGAAATAATGTCATTCGGTTTTACTTTATTTCTCTTTGTTTGTACGTCTCTACCAAGGATTTTCGCTATTTCTTTTTCCGTCAGAATTCCTTCACTAATTCCCGCAAAGGCTACGATTTTTAGCAAAGCTCCTTCCAATTCTCTGATATTACTTTCGACTAGTTTGGCAACGCTATCTATTGTTGATTCAGGTAAGTTGAAATGTTTTTCTTCGCACTTCTTTTGCAAAATTGCGATACGCATTTCGTAATCCGGCTCATTCACATCTGCTACCATTCCGCCTTGGAATCTTGATCTCAAGCGGTCTTCCAGATTTTGAATTTCTGTAGGAGGTCTATCCGATGCAAAAATTATTTGTTTATTTGATTGATAAAGTTCGTTAAATGTGTGGAAAAGTTCAGTTTGAGTTTCTATTTTATTGGAAATAAACTGAATATCATCAATTATTAGAACATCAAGTTCTCTGTATTTTGATCTGAAATCTTTTGTATTACCGGATCGAATTGCATTAACAAGCTCGTTTAGAAAAGTTTCGCATGAGCAGTAGTGAATGGTAGCCTTTGGATTCTTTTTCAAAATTGAAATTCCGACTGCTTGCATCAAATGTGTTTTTCCCAGCCCTACTCCACCATAAATATAAAGGGGATTATAAGTAGATCCGGGATTATCAGCAACGGCAAGTGCAGCTGCATTTGCAAGTCGATTTGAGCTTCCGACTACGAAGTTATCAAAAGTATATTTAAGATTTAAACCGGCATTAATTAATTTCTGGTCAACTCTCTTTTCCTCATCATGAATTTGATTAATGTGATCAAAAAGTGGTCCGGGAAGAGACTCTTCTGTAGTATCGACATTCTTTAGTCCTTCGGAAACAGTAAATCTTAATTGCTTTACGATTGTTTCAGATGCTTGTTCCAAAGCTGATTTGATTAATTCGGAATAATGCTGTTCCAGCCAGTCTGCATTAAATTTCGTTTTACACTCAATTTCAACATCTCCATCCGTCATTGAGGAGAGTTTTAAATTGGTAAACCATGCTTTAAAGTCGGCCGGTGAATCCAGTTTAATTTGAATTAGATCTAGAGCAGATTTCCAAATCTCCTTCCTATTCATGAGTTTTACTCTGATAAAGTTCGAATGTTTCTTGGGGCAGCGTTGGTGAAAAAAACTGAAGTTTTGTTCGCTAGTACAAATCTAACATGATTGTGGATAACTTTGCAAGAGGATTTGTGATTTTATAGAAATTTAATAAAAGCAGGCTTATAATCCACACATATCAAAATTTTATATGACATGATTCAATAACTGTCGTTATGAATACTGCCAGATATTTTATTAAATAATATTATGTGTGGTCATCCTTGGAATCGAGAATTGCAAGTAAAAGCCGCAGAGGTATTTTGTCTGTCCGACCTAGGTGTCGATGAAGCATTGAAACCTGTTGGCTATTTTATTTTTGACGATATTACACTTTGTTTAATTCATCCACTCAGTGCTTTCACACTACCTGCAGATTTCAATCCTTGGGCTTGTGGAATTGATGATCCCACGGGAAGAAACATTGTAGCATCAGCAAGACTTGCTTCTATGGGAACTCCTTTCGTCGCTCATAGCAAGGAATATGGACCTGTTGTGTATTCGCCTATTATTTCTGTTGCTTCAGCCGAAAATCCATAAAATTTTTCTTATTAAAACTTAATCATTTTGTTGAAGAATATGATTGATGTATTTCAATTATTAACAAAAAGGTTCCTTCTGAAACCGACTTCTTTCATGTTAAAGTCAAAGTTGAATTTCTTCAAAGACTCCTTCCTCAGAATGTTGACGTTTTCACTTTGTGGAAATTGTTTCTTTCTGGTAATGATCGAATAAAAGATCTTCGTTTGATTTATGGGGAACGTTCACCTTTGATAGCTTTAAGAACCCTCATTCCTTATCCTCTTGATCAGGGCGAAAATTTTGACTATTTCACTGAACCGGAAGATGTTACAGCAACTCTTATACAAGGCAGGGTTGCCGTGGTTGGTGCTGAATTTAGAGAAAGCGGAACTTTCTTAGACACATGGGTTCCTTTAGACAGGACGTTTTTTGATAGTTTCGAAGATCCTGCAATGCAAAATGCCTTACCTCCACAAACTCCTGAACTTGAATATTACTCTTACAATATTGAAAATTAATACCCTTTCATAATAGTTAATTTTTGTGTAATATGTATATAAATTAAATTTTTGCATCAACATTATGGCAGAAGTTACAGGAAAGAAATCAAATTTTGGTGTATTGTTACTAGCCCTATTAGTATTAGCATTTGGTGGGGCTGCAGGTTATTTGTATTACCAGTACTCACTATCTCAAGATGAATTATCAAAATTGAAAGATCCAGGTTACCTCTCAACATTGCAGGAGCAACAAGTGGAGACAACTTTACAAAGACTAGGTTTAATTATGCTTTTACCCGAAGAGAATCCAACTGTTGCAACACTTATCGATGCTGATGCATTAAGAAAAGAAAATGAATCTTTTTATAAAAATGCACAAAATGGAGATAAATTAATCATTTATACTCAACAGGCTATTCTTTTCAGAGAAGAAGAAAACAAAGTAATTAATGTTGCACCTGTTTTTATCGAACCAAATCAAGAAACGACTGATACAACAAATGAAACTCAAACTCCTGAGGAAGAAGTTGTAGACGAGAATTTAGATGAAACAGATCTAGATACAGGATTATAATAAGAAAGATTGAGTATATGGAATGGGATTGTAACTAGTTACAATCCCATTTTTATAACAATTTGTTAATTTAACGGTTGCAAAGCCAATATTATTATGCTAATATCGGCAAGCAATTAAAGATATTTGACTAGCAAGAAACGTGGCAACGAAAAGAACTTATCAACCAAAAAAATTAAAAGGTTTACGAAAATTCGGCTTTATGGCTAGAAACTCCTCTGTTGGTGGGAAGAGAGTCTTAAAAAGACGTATGGCAAAAGGCAGATGGATTTTAACCAAGTCTGACGAATTTAGAAAGAAGCTAAAAAAACCTAACCATAAAGTTAGATAAATGTTACCAGAAGAAAATAGACTTCGACTAAAAAAAGATCACGATATTGTATATAAAAAAGGGCTTAGGTATAAGGGCCCTTTCTTTTTATTGATTTGTCTCAGAAAGAAAGATTCCTCTCTATCCTCCAGATTCTCATTTGTTATTAGCAAGAAAACCGAAAAAACGGCTGTGATGCGTAATCGTGTACGTCGCCAAATGCGTGAATTGGTAAGAAAGAATTTGAAGTCCATTAACTCTGGATTTGATTGCATTATAGTCGCAAACAGAGATTTTGTTGGAAAAAAGTCAAAAGATTTGGTTCCGGTTTTTGAAGAAGTTTTCATGAAAGCGGGAGTGTTGAAATAGTTCTTTTTGTGTTATCTGAAGTCTACCGAAAGATTTCAATTTGTTACTTTTTACGCAAAAAGTAACCAAAAGCGCTGAAACAAACCAGTTCCAATAAATAACGAACGAATGTAGATAGCTACCGGAATGGCTTGTTTCAGACTTCAACGAGTATCCGACCAGATACATATAACAAAGGGAGAAAAATGTTTATGTTCAAGAAATTTTCTTTATTCTTAATCCGATTCTACCAACGTTTCCTTTCTCTAGATCAAGGTTTACTTGGTAAACTAATTCCAGGGCACCAAGTCTGTATTTTTACTCCGACATGTAGCCAATACACCTATCTAGCAATTGAGAAATATGGAATTTTCAAAGGAGGATGGATGGGAATTAAAAGAATTTTACGTTGTGGTCCATGGTCAAAAGGTGGTTATGATCCGGTTCAATAACATTCTGGTATCCTCTTCATATTAATGTTACAATTCGTTAGTTAAAAGTATCCCGTTGACCCCTATAAAGAAATTTGATTTTGGAATGATTTTTTACGGCCCTACCCTTTTGTTTTAACTAAAAATAAAAATGTTTAAAGTCTTATTGTTTGATCCTATTTTTAATCTCACTATTCTTCTTTATAAATTATTTGGCAATAACCTGGGCTTTGCTGTAATTGCAATTGCTATTCTTTCTCGTCTGATTACACTACCTTTCCTTCTCAATCAGATGAAATCTAACGAAAAAATTCAGGCATTGAAGCCAAAGTTGGATAAGATCAAAACAAAATTCAAGGATGATAAAGAGAAGTTGAATGAAGCAACCTTGAAATTATATAAGGAAATGGGTGTAAACCCACTTGGCGGTTGCCTACCCTTGATTGTTCAGCTAATCTTTCTTGTTCAGGTCAGAAGTGTCGTTGTTGCTTTAGTTGGAGAGGGTATTTCCTCTTTCAATGGCATTGCGTACTTTAATTTCTTGAAATTTGCAGATGATGCAACTGTTAACTTAAATTTCTTTGGTATCCAATTAGACAAAGTTGCCGCCAACTTCTCTTGGTCCGAAGCAACAATTATCCCATACGTAATATTAGCTGTAATTGTTGGTTTAACACAGTTGTTCTCAACAAAGTTCTTAACTCCTGAGATGCCAACTGTCGATACGAAAAAAGATGAGAAGAATACTTCGACAGGCTCAGTAACCAAAGAGGGGGATGCTCCTTCCTTTGAAAACATGTCTGCTCAGATGAGCAAGCAAATGATGTACTTCTTCCCTATCATGACAATTATAATGGCGCTTGGATATTCCGGCTCTTCATATTTTACTGCAGCAATGAGTATTTTCTGGATTGCTCAGAATCTTTTCGTAATTGTGCAAAGATTAATTGTGAGTCCACAAACAAGAGATAACTTGAAGAAAAATGTTTTGAAACTAATTCCTCATAAACGTAAATAATTTTTAGTCATATATTCCTATGGACGAGAAACAAATTCTAGAATTAACCGAACAAACAACAAAAGAGCTTTTCACAGATTTTCTTGATGTTGAAGGTGATTTCTCTTTCGAGTATGTTAAGGAAGAAGATCGACCACACATGGTCAAGGTTACCTTGGAAGGTGACGATTTAGGTGTTCTTATCGGTCAAAAAGGTACAAATCTCTACTCTATCGAAAAAATTATTTCATTGATTGTTTCGAGAAAATTAGAAGAAAAAGTTTCAATTGATTTGGACATCAGTGGTTATAAATCAAGAAAACAAAGAAATCTTGAAGATATGGCACTTAAGGCCGCTCATCAAGTTATTGATTTCGGCGTCGAAGTTGATTTAGAACCAATGTCACCTGCTGATAGAAGAATTGTTCACATGGTTCTTTCAGAGGAAGAGAAAGTTGAAACCGAAAGTGCTGGAGAGGGTTTTGATAGACATATTGTTGTTAGACCGGCAAAGTTATAGTTGAATTTTATATTCTGTTACTTTTGCAAACAAAAGTAACCAAAATTTTTGGGACAACCCAGTTCCAGCAGATAGCAACCAAATACAGATAACTACCGGAATGGGATTGTCCCAAACCCCGACGACTAACAACCTAATACCGATTACAAAGACCTGTTTATGAAAAAAGATTGTGCGGTGGATTAATCTTGTGGAAATTAAGATACAAAAACTAAAAAACTTTATTCAGGCCCCTACTCTTTTGCGTGGGGGCTTTGTTTTGATAGGTGTTTTTATAGAATTACTCTTAGTTTGGTTTGCTACAACGCGATTGTACAAACCATTAGATGATCTGTACTTCGTTCTCTTCGGATCTGTAATCTACTGGCTAATCATTTTGTTCTCAAAAAGATTAAGTAACACCCTACTCTATTTAACTCTTCTCCTATTTCCATTCAATCGATTCTTAATCCTTAGATCTGATCAAGCGTACCTTTTGGGAAGAGTTTCGGACTATTTGTTAATAACGTTGCACTTGTTCGAAATCCCTCTCTATACGCTACTCTTTTGGACTATATTTTCAAAAGCTGACTATGTAAAGGATACTGTTAAAAACTTTAGGATAAATACAACTTTAGGAAACCCTTATAAAGTTTTAACACTTGCACGTGAAAAATTTAAATACCTTCTGAAACAGCGTTTAAAAAGCTTTTTCTTGCTCACTTCCATTTTATTTGCAGGCACAATATTCGTCAGTATTTATCTAAATAAAACGTCAGTATTTTTACTTATTCCTTTCTTACAATTAATTTTCATCTTTATTCTGATATCTGTTCATTTAAATAAAATTACGGTCAAATCAATAATCCGAATTTTTTACATTTCAGCTTTCATACAATCTATTATTTCTATATTTCAAATAGTACTGAATCACTCTGTTGGTTTGTACTTTATTGGAGAATCGAAATTTAATAGCTCACTTTTCTATATTGCAAAAACAATGTTTGGTAATGTTCTTAGGGTTCGTGCATATGGAACGTTTCCCCATCCCAACATTTTGGGAGGGTTCATATTCCTTAGTATCTGTCTTTTTGGATTTGATTTATTTAAGGAAATATTCAAAAAATCACCGTTTGTATTAAATTTGAGATTTGCTCTTAAGTCAGTAATTTTATCTCTTTCGCTGCTTACATTGTATCTAACTCAATCTCGTACTGCGATTCTGGCTCTAATACTGGCGATTCTGATATTGATTTTAATGAGTCTTTTGAGTGTTTTTAATAAAAAAAGAGCGATTTCTATCTTTCTCCCAATAATTCTTATCACATCTCTTTTGGGTGGTTGGATATTCCGAGATAGAATACTTTCCCTCCTTTCATATGATCAATCCTCAGTCTCAAATCGTATCGAGCTTGCAGACATTTCACTGGAATCTGTCCGGAATGACTCAACCGCCATGTTATTTGGAAACGGTCCTGATGGTTTCTTGAAATATCTCTCCGAACACAAGCCTGTCAAAACATACTACTCTTTTATCATAGAACCGGTTCATAACGTATTTCTTCTTTTTCTTAGCAATTTTGGTGTTTTCGGACTGATATGTATGCTGGTATTTTCATCACTATTGATAATCAAATCGCGCTTCTGGAAATTTGCACTCCCCTATTCGATCATTTTAATCCCTACTCTAATCTTCTTACTCTTTTCATTTAATCTCGATCACTATATTGTTACCTTGAAGCAAGGTGTAGTTTTGTTGGGAATTTTTAGTTTTTTTATTGTCCAAGATATTAAGAATTCAAAAATCAAATCTTAAAAATCAAAACTTGTGGTGAGCAACGTCGAACCATGACAATTAAAAATTTAAAATGTTCGAAATACTCATTAGAAATTAGGCTAATTAGATCAATTAGAATTTATTACTATTAATACATTCTAAATTAAGTTAGATATAAACTTCTGTCATTTATGTTGCAAGGCTGTTCAATGAGTGCGATTTGTCATTGCGAGCGAAGCGTGGCAATCTCAATCATTAAGAGATTGCTTCGTCGTTAAACTCCTCGCAATGACAGTTTGTGTTGCTTTTGCATTCAGACGGAACACCCTGATTTATGTTGTATTCTGTTATCAAATCCTCTATAATCCAACAGTCTTAAATGGTGAGACAAATTATTTTATCTAATTGAGGTAACCAAAATGACAGAAACAAATCCAACCATTTCCGCACAGCCTAGAACTATTTTAAAACGAAAGGTGAGCCAACTTCGTAAAGAAGGTCTTACTCCAGCCGTTGTATATGGTTCAGGAATCGATTCTACGGCAATTACTGTAAATACAAAAGATTTCATTCAGCTTTATAAAGATGCTGGAGAGTCTACAATTATTGATCTCGTTGTTGAGGGGCAAAAAGAACCAATGAAGGTTCTTGTTAAAGATGTTGATATTAACTATGTTAAGAGACAGGTTCTCCATGTTAGTTTTTATAAAGTTAACATGAATGTTGCTATTACAACGGTTGTTCCTATTGAATTTGTTGGAGAATCTCAAGCAGAAAAAGACGGTGCCGTTATTTTAACTAACTTTGATGAGGTAGAGATAAAATGTTTACCAAAGGACCTTCCGGATCATTTGGATGTTGATCAGTCAAAGCTTTTGGCGATTGGAGATACATTTACTTTTGCTCAATTAATTCTTCCAGAAGGAGTAGAATTAACAATGGAAGAAGATGAATTATCTCATCCAATCCTTACTGCAACTGCTCCTGTTTCTGAAGAAGAAGAAGCTGCTAAACTTGCAGAAGGTTCATCTGCTATTGAAGAAGTTGAAGTTACAGAACAAGGTGCTGCTGTTGAAGGTGAAGAAGGTGCTGAAGAATCAACTGAAGCTGCGAAAGAATAGGGTAGAGAACAATCAAATTTTAAGGACTCCGGCAACGGAGTCCTTATTTTATGAAATAGAGAAAAACATTTTGTTAATTAAGGCTTTGTATACAACGTAGACGTAATATTGCACATGTTTTTTAGGATGTCTTTATAAAATTTTCACGTGCAAGATTTAATTAAATGATAGACCGATAACACTAAGTATTGTTAATATTGACCAGATGAGATCTTTCTTACTAATCTTTTCTTTCAAGAATCCAAGCGACAGTATTAATATAAATGCTACATAACTTGCAGTTATTGGTGAAGCTATTGACGTAAGAGTTGTTTCGTAAGCTTTCCAGAAAAAGATCATGGATAAGGAGATTGTTAATCCGGAAAGAAGTGAGTATCTATTACGCTTTATATTAAGCATAGTGTTCACGACTTTTTTCAAACTTTGTTTTTCTATCCTCAAGTAACCAATTGCAACAGGTATCTGCGATACTCCTAAAGCCAAGAGGAAGGTTTGTGCATCGGTATGATCTATACTATTTTTAGAAACAGTGTCTGATAATCCAACTAATATTGATCCTAGTAGAGGATAGAGTAGGGTTGCTGATTTTACTAAAGTATTCTTTATTTTTCTTTGCGGCAATGTAATCATAAAAATCCCCAAAAGTATTATCGTGATAAGTGTAATTTGAATTATCGATAAATCCTCTTTTAGAATCAATTTAGAGAAGATTAATGTGAAGATAGGGTAGGTGGCAAAAATCGTTCCTCCTAAACTTAACTGACATTTTGAAAATGCATAAAAAACAAAAGCTTCGGCGATTATTGCTGAAAGGAATGCATATGGTAGAACATGTATTAAGTTTTGGAAGTTTATACCGGAGAAAAGGGTATAGGGAATCCATAACATAACGCTGAACAACGTATCGAAGGCAAATGATATTGAATTTGGTGTATCTTCGTTACTTTTTTTCAAGAGAGTATAACCGAGCCCTTGTCCCAATGCGGCAAGAATTGCATAGAGAACACCCATTATTTTTAAGAATAAAATTATTGAGGAGATTTTATTCGTTTTTTACAAGCTCTCAAAATTGTCGTCCAGTATGGGAGACAATTAATTTATGAAAAGTTGAGAGGAGAAATGTTCAGAGACCTAGGTAATTATTAAAACAAAATTTCAAAAAGAAATTTTTCATTTTCGGGTTCAATTGTAAAAGAAGGATCGAAAATTATCGATTTTTATGAAATTCTGAGTATCATTTTCATCAGTATTAGTAACAAGATGTCGTTATGAAATTTATTTATACAGGTTTTTGTCGTTTTTTATTAAATTTACAGTTTCGTTTTTTGTAAAAACTCTTTGAAAATTTAAATAATCTAATTAGGAAATTCTATGTGTTTTGAGTTTGAGATTTCATTAGGATTTTCAAAAATATAAACTCTGTGTTCAAATTTTGCGCGATCTGTCCACCATAGTGTTTATACACTTGAAAAGTTCGTCCGAATGCGAGATGATAGTGTAAATTAAAACTGCCAACCATTTTTATGTCTGACAATTCCAACAACATAAAAGACCTAATTCGTGATCTCGGGTTCTCAATTGAAGAGACAGATATTTATCTGTATCTAGATTCTATGGGAGAACGATCTGCATTGGATATAAGCCGCTCTTTGGATATACCACGAACGAGTGTATACAGATATTTAGAGAATTTGCAGGGTAGGGGAATTGTTGAAGAAATTCTTGATGGAAAAACAAAGAATTTCCGATCTGCAAGTCCGGAAAACTTTATGCTTCTTTTAAAAGAAAAGGAAGAATCCCTAAATCGAGAAAAGGATAGGGTAAATAAAATTGTTACTGGTTTACAGAAACCAATAAATTCCGTTGCTGCGAAATCTGAAGTTTTACATTACAAAGGAGTAGAAGGTTTAAAACAATTAACCTGGAACAGTTTGCGAGCGGCAGATACATTGCGTATCTATGAAATTGCAGATATGAACATTTTCATGGATTATGGTTTCGCAGAGAAAGTTCGTCAGGAATTTGTGAATAGGGGAGTCAGGATCCATGAAATGACAAATGCTGCGAAAATGGGACCTTGGACGAATGTCCAAAGACTATATCGAGAGTTCTGGACGTGTCGTTATTTAAGTCCGGAAATCATGCACATAAGCTCAGAAATCCTTATTTATAACGATGTCTACGCAATGTATGGATATAAGGACAATGATGTTTGGGGTATTGAGATTTATAATGAAGATTTAGCAGAAATGCAGAAACAGATCTTCGATTCATATTGGAGAATTGGAAGAGAAATGAAGATTGGGGTAGGGGGCAGCGCAGGAATTAACTAGGAGTTTGTCCCCACCTTTACCATTAAAGGAATTTCTGCAACTAGTTTCTCTTTCTTCACATTTGTATAGATTCTAAAACGATAAATACCTTCTGAAATGAAAGGTATTCCGTTAAATCTAATTCTAGAACGGGCTTTGTCTATACCCTCTGAAATTTGTATATGATTCTCAAATTCTCCAATAATTTTATCTTGAGGATCAAAAACTTTTGCTGTAATAAGACAGCTTTCTTTGCAAGTTTTATGCAAATAGAAAAAACTAATCACCTCAAACGGAACAGGTATCATTACTGCACCATTCATTTCCACGTTGTTGTTCAATTGTATCGTGATTTGTTCTATCACGTTAAATAGGCTTAAATTGTTAGTTTCTTGATCAATAACAGAATTGCTACAAATTATACTCCAGATATGTTCCATTTTATTTTGCTGTCAAATAATATTGCCGGTATCGAACCTTCATTTTCATACTTAGAAGGTACAAATTTGTTGTTTGTGTTTACGATTATTCCGATATCGTTAACGTTTGTATAACTAATGCAACAATCATCAAACCTTGCATCTACACTTGCAGTTTCAACAAAACTCATATTGATTAATTCAAGTTTAAGGACTTTTTGTAGAGCTGATGCATAAAGAAGAATTTTTCTAATAGTTGTATTCCTGTTTCCAGATTCTATCTTTGTAATCGTAGTTCTAGGAATTCCTGTTTTCTTTGAAATATCTTCTTGTGTAAGTTTTTGATTTTTCCTTTCTTTGATTAATTCGTAGAGAAAATCAGAAAACTCAATATTGGAATCAATGTATGTTCGTTCTTCTTTTGGTAGTTGGCTTATTAGATCTTCTAATCTAATAGTTTTCGTCCCTTGCTGTTGTTTCATTTCTTTTGAATTAAAGTGTTTTCAATCTTTTTAATGCCGTCTTCTTATGTCTTGTTGGAATATCGTTTCTCTTTTTTATAAAAACTTTTAATATTACACAATTTCTTTCTCCAACATATGCGAATATAGCTCTTGCTTGTCCACCAGGAACTCTAATTTCACTTAGAATTGAATCCAGTTTATCTCCATCCGGACGTCTTAAAAACCCATCTCTTTCCAGTTTTTTCATTCCAGCTATCAGGATAAGTTTTTCTTCTTTTTCAATATTGTTCAACTCTTTTTCCGCTGCCGGGTGCAGACTGACCAATTTTTTCATACAAGTTATTTATTATCTAGTCGGTTGGGGCAGCTGAATTGATTGTGCCATATATGGAACATGGTGTCAACAATATTTATTAATAATAAAAAAAGAACTCCTTTCGGAGTTCTTTTAGTTTATTGATATTCGTTACTGAAACTTGAACTACTGCATTGCGAAGTGACTGAATGCTTTGTTTGCTTCTGCCATTCTTAATGTTTCTTCCTTCTTCTTCATTGCACTTCCTGTATTGTGATACGCGTCTTGAAGACCTTTGGATAATGAAGTAGTCATATCTGTTCCCTTCTGTGCTCTAGCGGCCTCTACAATCCATCTAATTGCCACAGATGCTTGTCTAGCTTCAGCTACAGGCATAGGAATCTGATAGTTTGCACCACCGATTCTTCGAGATCGAACTTCAACTTCAGGTCTAACATTGGACATCGCTTTTTCAAAAGCTTCAACAGGAGACTTTCCGGTCTCTTTTGCTAGATTTTCAAGTGCAGTATATACAATCTTTCTTGCTGTATTTTTCTTTCCATGGAGCATGACTTTATTAATAAGTCTTGTTACAGAAACATTCTTGTAAATCAAGTCTGGTTCAGTTGCTCTATTTTTTGCTTGCTTTCCTCTCATTAGTGTAATCTATGATAATAATTTTATTTAGGTTTCTTTGCACCGTATCTAGAACGACCTTGTCTTCTAGCCTCAACTGGTGCAGCATCATAGACACCACGTACAATTTGGTATCTAACACCTGGTAAGTCAGGTTTTTTTCCTGCCTTGACCATAACAATAGAGTGCTCCTGCAAATTGTGACCTTCTCCAGGAATATAAGCGGTAACTTCCTGTCGGTTGGAAAGTCTGACTCTAGCTACTTTTCGAAGAGCTGAGTTAGGTTTCTTAGGAGTCATTGTTTTGACTAATGTACAAACCCCTCTCTTAAAAGGATTTGGTGCTTCGGTGTATTTATTCTTGATTGAGTTATAGTTCTTTCTCAATGCATTATATTTAACACTTTTCTTTTTTTCTTTTCTGCCTTTTCGTACAAGTTGTGATATTCTTGCCATTTTTAATTACTTTATTATTAGTTTAATTTACTCTACAGTATCAGCTTCTGTTTCGTCAGCATTGTCGAAACGTTCGCCCACTGCATACTCTCTAACTGGAATTAACCGCCCAATCATAACATTTTCCTTAAGTCCTCGCAAGTAATCAATCTTTCCTTGAATTGCGGCATCTGTAAGCACCTGTACTTGTCTCTCAAATGACGTTGCTGATAGCCAGCTTTCTGTCTTTAGAGAAGACATTGTAATGCCAAGCAATTTATCTTTATAAACGATTGGTTGCAGATTCTTTTCTCTCAATTCTTCGTTAGTATTAATAACACGTAATCTAGGTGCATAATCGCCGACCGCATATTCACTATCCCCTGGGTTAAGAATTCTTACAAATCTACTCATCTGTCTAACGATAACTTCTGTATGCTTATCATTCAAAGCAATACCCTGGTTAGAATAAGTTTCCTGAATATTATCGATAATATATTTTTGTGTTTTCTCAAGTCCAGCGGTTGTCAAAAGATCTTTTGGATCAATAGCACCCTTTGTCAAAGCTTGTCCTGCGATTACTTCGTCTCCATTTGCAACAAGAAGTTCAGTATCGAGCTCAATTCTATATTCTTTCTCTCTTATATGATCAAGGTTGAAGACAATCTTTCCTTCTTGAACCATTGCTTTTCCTTGTCCTTCAGCACGTACTTCTTCACCATTTGCTCGTTTGTAGATAGTTTCGCCAGACTTTAGAGTCTTTGTTTTCTTGAACATTGGTTCATCACCATCTTCAAGATCAAAGGTGATTTCCTCTTTCATCTCTTTTGTAACACGAACGGTTTCTACTTCTCCTCCATCATTTTCAATAAGTGTGACCTTACCGTCAATTTCAGAAATAATAGCAACTGATTTCGGTGTTCTAGCTTCAAACAACTCTTCAACTCTAGGCAAACCTTGTGTGATATCTGTTGAAACAGCACCAGCATAGTGGAAGGTATCAAGTGTAAGCTGCGTTGCAGCTTCTCCCATTGCCTGTGCAGCAACAACACCAACAGCGATTCCATGTTGTGCTGGTTTAAGTGAAGACATGCTGTATCCATAACATTTTGCACAAATTCCACTATCAGCTCGACATGTTAATGGAGATCTAACAACAACAACTTCTACATTTTCATTTGCAGCTAGCTTGTTTGCAACTTCCTTTGTTATTTCAGTATTCTTCTCTAGAACAACTTTTCCTTTGTTATCAATTACATCTTTACCTGTCCATCTACCAACTAATCTATCGCCAAAATCAATTCTTCTTGTATCATCTCGTCTTAATTCAAATCCTTCTTCTTCTGAACCACAATCTTCGGTTGCGATGATGACATCAGAAGATACATCAACAAGTCTTCTAGTTAGATATCCAGATTCGGAAGTCTTAAGGGCTGTATCTGCAAGACCTTTTCTGGTACCTCTTGCACCGATGAAGTATTCAAAGGAGCTAAGACCCATCTTGAAGTTTGACTTGATAGGAACCTCGACAAAGTGACCTGTAGGATCAAGAAGTAAACCTCTCATTCCGGAGATCTGTTTAATCTGGTCTTTTGAACCTCTAGCTCCAGATTCAACCATTTGTACAACGGAGTTTTCTCCACCAAGTGCAGACCAAGTATCATCTGCAATTTTATTTGTTGCTTCTAACCAAACTTTTTCTGTAAGTCTTCTCTTTTCTGCGTATGTTATAAGACCCATCATGTAGTTTTCTGTTAGTCCGGCTTCTTCTTTTTCTGCGTCACTAATAATTCTTTCTCTTTCAGGCAGAATTCCGCAATCATCCATTGCAATTGAGAAACCTGATTCTGTTGCATATTTGAAACCTAATGCTTTGACGGTATCAAGAAATTCGATTGCTCTCTTTTCTCTGTACTGTTCCATTACCTGAGCAACTAGACGTCTTAGACTCTTCTTATCTTGTCTAATATTCTCAAATGCATAACCCTCAGGAAGAATCTCATTGAAAATTACTCTTCCAACCGTGGTTTCAATATATTTACCATTAATTCTTACTGTAATTTCATCTTTCAATCCAATATTCTTTTGCTCGTATGCAGTAATTGCCTCTGATGCATTTGCAAATACGAAATCAGTTTTCTTTGATGTTGAATCAATTGCTGTTAGGTAATAACAACCGAGAATAATATCCTGTGCAGGTTCAATTACGGTTGAAGCATCTGACTGATAAATAATATTGCTATCAGTAAACATATGTTTCTTTGCCTCTTCAACAGCTTGTTTTGATAATGGAACATGAACGGCCATCTGGTCACCATCAAAGTCAGCGTTGAAACCTGTACAAATCATAGGGTGAATCTTGATAGCTTTACCTTCAATTAGAGTAGGGTAGAAAGCTTGAATTCCCTGTTTATGAAGTGTAGGAGCACGGTTTAGAAGAACCGGTCTATCTTTAATAACATCTTCTAGAATATCCCAAACCTCGTCACCTTGTTCTTCAAAGAAAGATTTCGCACTTCTAATATTTGGAGCTAAGTCTCTCTTAATAATTTCTCTCAATACGAAAGGTCTAAATAACTCAAGTGCAGCATCTTTTGGAAGTCCACACTGTGTTAATTTAAGCTCAGGACCGGCGATAATTACACCACGACCTGAATAGTCAACACGTTTACCAAGAAGGTTTTGTCGGAATCGACCTTTCTTTCCTCTAAGCATATCGGCAAGAGATTTATAAGGCATTCTTCTTCCATTTAGAACAGGAGTTCCTGGTCTGTGCTGGTTGTCAATTAATGCATCGACAGATTCCTGAAGCATTCTTTTCTCATTTCTAAGAATGATATCAGGTGCTCCCAGATCCATAAGTCTGTTCAAACGGTTGTTTCTATTGATAACTCTTCTGTATAAGTCATTCAAATCTGATGTTGCATATCTACCACCAGCAAGTTGAATGATTGGTCTTAATTCAGGAGGAATAACAGGTAATACTTCCATTACAAACCATTCTGGTTTTGTACCTGTTTTTATTAAACCTTCAATAATTCTTAATCTTTGTACGGCTTTTTTCTTTCGTGCCTGAGATTTCCCGTTTAGATCCTTTCGTAGTTCTACAGATAATTCCTGAAGATCTAAATCTAAAAGGAGGTGTTTAATTGCATCCGCACCCATTTTTACAACGAAGAAATCTGTTGCATCTTCGTCAATTAAGCGAACATATTCTTCTTCAGAAATGGTTGCTCGAACTTCAATTGATTCGATAAGATCTTTAAGTGATCTATATTCTTCATCGAGCTGTTGTTCTCTTCTTGCATACTCTTCTCGAACCTTTGCAATGTTTCTCTTGCTTTTGATTTGATGCTGCTCAATCTTGAATTCTGATTTATCAGCTTCTTTTCCTTTTTTAAGAGCCTTTGCAGTTTCAGCCATTTCCTCATCAAGAGCCTTTATTTGCTCATCTCTCTCTGCATAAAGTTCTTTTCGATGATCCTCAAGATTGTTCTCAAGTTTTGCTAGTGTTTCAAGCTTCTTTTCATTATCACTCGAAACTACGGCATATCTAGAAAAATAGATAACACTTGACAATTTCTTTGCTGGCATACCCAAAACCAAAGCTAATTGGTTTGGAACTCCATGTGAGAACCAAATATGAACTGCAGGAGATGCAAGTTTGATATGACCCATTCGTTCTCTTCGAACTCTTTTATGGGTTACTTCAACTCCGCATTTATCACAAATGATTCCCTTATATCGAATCTTTTTGTATTTTCCGCAGTAACATTCGTAATTCTTCGTTGGACCGAAGATTTTTTCACAGAACAAACCGTCAACTTCAGATCTTTGCGTTCTGTAGTTAATTGTTTCTGCTTTCTTTACTTCTCCACTAGACCAACTCAATATTTGTTGAGGTGAAGCTACTGAGATCTTTAGTGCATTGAAATCCTTTTGATTGTTCATTCTTGCAGCTTATCTAATAATATTATTTTGATTGATCATCATCAGACTCTTCTGTTTCTTCGGTTGTCGAAGTATCGTCAGTAGAATCGTCATTATCATCATTACTTGTATCATCTGATGACTGATCGTCAGCAGCTAATTCATCAGCAGAATCATCTTTTGCTTCTTCGTGTCTTGGATCGTTTACGTTTATTGCTTCTAAGTTTAGACCCAAAGACTTCAGTTCAGAAATAAGAACCTTGAAGGATTCTGGAATTGTAGGTGCTTCAATTTCTTCACCATTAATTATTGATTTATATGCATGAGCTCTTCCAATTACATCATCAGATTTAATTGTAAGCATTTCTTGTAGTACATGAGGTACTGCATGTGCTTCCAAAGCCCAGACTTCCATTTCACCAAATCTCTGTCCACCCATTTGTGATTTACCACCAAGTGGCTGTTGTGTGACCATTGTGTATGATCCGGTTGATCTAGCATGAAGCTTACTATCTGCCAAATGGTTTAGTTTGATCATGTATTTTGGACCAACTGTTACATATGCATCAAATGGTTCTCCATTTCTTCCATCATATAGTTTTTGTTTCTGCGCATATGTTGAAGGATCAATCTTTGCCTTCTCAAGTTCTTTGTCCAAAACATCTTCGCTAATCTTGCTAAACACTGGAATTGCAGCGGTCTTTCCAAGTGCAGCAGCTTTAATTGCAGTATGAGTTTCTTGCAAAGCTCCAACATTCATACGTTTGATGAATAGTGGAGTCAAAACCATATCAACAGGCGTTCCATCTTCAAGATATGGCATATCTTCGATAGGTAAAACCTTCGAGATAACACCCTTATCACCATGTCGACCTGCAAGTTTGTCACCAGTTCCAATCTTGTGTAATTTTGCAACCCAAACATTGATTTGTCTCAAAACACCTGGGTTTAATTTATCCCCATTGCTTTTATCGAGAATTTGAACATCGATAACAATTCCAGATTCTCCATGAGGCATCTTTAGAGAGTTGTCTCTAACGTCTCTTGCATATTCTCCGAAAATTGCTCGAAGCAATCTCTCTTCAGCTGTTAACTCGGTTTCACCTTTTGGTGCGATAATTCCACAAAGAATATCGTTTGATTCGACTCTTGCACCAACTCTAACAATTCCTTGGTCATCAAGGTTTCTCAATGCTTTTTCACCGACATTAGGAATATCCTTTGTTACTTCTTCGGGTCCAAGCTTTGTTTCTCTAATTTCCTGTGAATATTGCTTTACATGAACAGATGTTAATACATCATCTTTTACAAGTCTTTCGGAGATAACAATAGCATCTTCGAAGTTGAATCCATCGTGGAACTTGTAAGCAACAACGACGTTCGTACCTAGTGCTAATTCACCATTATCCATAGATGGTCCATCTGCAAGAAGATCTCCTTTTGTAACTTTATCTCCAGACTGTACAATTAATCTTTGGTTAAAACATGTATTCTGGTTTGTTCCATTAAACTTTTCCAGTCTGTATTCTTTCTTATCACCATTGTTGTATTTGACGACTATCTTCTCTCCGTCAGCGTATTCAACAACTCCGTCTGCTTCTGCATATGTTGCATGTCCGGATTGTCTTGCTACGGCTTCTTCCATACCTGTTCCAGAAATTGGAGCCTGAGCTTTAACTAATGGAACAGCCTGTCTTTGCATGTTTGCACCCATCAGAGCTCTTGTAGAGTCATCGTTTGCGGCAAAAGGAATAAGTGAGAAACCAAGCGCAGCAACCTGTGCAGGATCAATATCAATATATTGAACATCTTCTCTTGCTCTTGTTACGAAGTGATCTTGGTATCGAACAGCAACGTTATCTTGAACGATATTGCCATTCGCATCAATTTCAATATTAGTATTAGTAATGAGTTTCTCTGACTCATCCCATGAGTTCAAATATTCTAGATCTTCGGTTACGAAAGGAACAACTTTAATTTCCTTCTTTAATTTTCCAAGTTTTTCTGCATCTGTCTTTGAGATTACTTTCCCTTTCTCAAAACCATCAATTGATTCATTTAGGATTCTTCCTTCTAAATCTTTTGCTGATGAAGCAACTTTACTTACTTTAAAGTATGGTGCTTCAAGAAAACCATAGTCATTAATTCTTGCAAACATTGCTAAGTGGTTTACAAGACCGATTTGTGGTCCTTCAGGAGTTGTTACAGGACAAAGTTTTGAATATTGAGAAATATGAGCATCACGAACAGAGAATGTTGCTCTCTCTTTTGTTAAACCACCTGGACCTCCAGCTGTAATCTTTCTTTTATTCTCGAGTTCAGAAAGAAGATTTTCCTGATCCATGTATCGAGAAACTGCACTACTCCCAAAGAATTCTTGAATTGAAGCGGAAAAAGGTCGAGTGCTAACAAGAACCGATGGAGTGATTAATTCATCTGCACCATGGATACTCATACGGTCACGGATATTCTTTTCCATTCTTCGCAAACCAATTCGAAGTTTGTTTGCAATTAACTCTCCATTACATCTGACACGTCTGTTTGAAAGATGATCAACATCATCAGGTTCAATTGCTCTATTATTTACCTGGATTAATCTTCGAACAAGTCGAATAATATCATCTTTCTTCAAAACATCAGGATCATCTCCTTCTGCTAATTCAGTTCCTAACTTTCTGCTAATTTGATATCTACCAGTTTTGCCAAGCATAAAGTTTCTTGGATTGAAGAGGAAGTTCTCAACATAAGCTTTTGCAGCTTTTAGTGTTGTAACATCATCCGGTCGAAGTTTTTGGTAGACAGAAATGATTGCTTCTTCTGTATTTGTAGTTGGATCTTTTGCAAGTGTATTTTCAATATATTTTCTGTTTGGATCAGTATCTACATCTGAGAATAATTCTAGAATCTCTTGATCTGTTGAATAACCTAAAGATCGAAGTAGGGTAGTTAGTAAAACCTTTGGTCTTCTATCAATCAATTTAACGTTCATCACGTTATATTTGTTGATTTCGAAGTTTACCCAAGGACCTCTCTCAGGCATTAACTTGCCCATATAAAAAGGCTCAGCTCCCTTAACCTTTGTGTTTTCTAGGAAGATGATACCTTCAGATCTAACAATTTGGTGGATAATAACTCTTTCATTTCCATTAATAACAAAAGTTCCCTTGTTTGTCATAATTGGAAAGTCACCTGCGAAAAGCTCTTGCTCTTTTATTTCGCCAGTTTTTCTATTAATAAGACGTGCTGTGAAAAAAAGTGGTGCATCATATGAAAGTCCTTTTTTCTTTGCTTCGTTAACAGATCTGTTTGCTTCTTCAAAACGATGTTCAATAAACTCTAACTGCCAAAGAGTTCCTGTTGCATCTTGAATTGGGGAAATTTCTTGTAGCAGTGTCTTGATACCATCGGTAACTAGCCAATCAAACGATTTCATCTGTGCTTCAATTAAATTTGGAAGCTGATCAAACTTTTGATTGAGACCGAGGCTGACTCTTTCCTTCTTGGAATGTTTTTTTATTAACATCTTTCCTAAATCTGGATCTAGAAATAAATGACCTTTATCTGAATAAGCAAAAAAGTGCAAAAAAGACACACCTTGTTTTGTGTGTTCTAATGCGTCTTAACTATTTGTATCTCTTTGGTTGCAAAAAATCAACTTGATCAAGCTGGTAAGCTATGAAAATCAGACGTGATTCTAACAGTATTTTTGTCTAGTGTCAAACGTTTGTGCAAGTATTGCATAATTTATTTTGCAATGCAAACCCTGAATTTGCGTTTTTGGACAAAATTGAGTCCTATTCGTTCTGTGCAAAAGGGTTATAAAGGTTATTATCTCGCTTAGAATCTACTTTTTCCAGTATTTCCTCATCAAAGTATGAATCCATTGGCTCAATGCTGGTATATTCCGTAGGATAATCAACTATTTTTTGCGCATGGTAGATTTCAAAACCAACCCATCCTACGACGGTTATTAAAGTGAAAACCAATACTCCAATTGTCGTCTTCGACATTATATGGTGTAAAAAAAGTAAATGACTGCATTCAAGACATAATCTTGTTGATTCATCGGTTTAGTGTAACCAATGCTTTCTATCCTAATTGTTCTTGGGAGCTTTTCAAAATGCTCTACAAATCTTTGTAAATCAGCAGGATCTCCTAATAATTCAACATCCATGCTCTCTGATTGAAGTCCTTCATAAAGAGCTTCCTCTTCAGCTGTTTTCTTAGTATCTGCCTTTGATGGTGTAATCGAATTAACTTCTAAACTGTATTCTTCGGCAATTAGTTGAACGCTGGCAATAATCGTATCGATTTTTGGTTCGCTAGATAACGTCTCTTTGAGAAGACTTATCTTTCTCTCGTTTTGATACATTTGCTGTTGGAGACTTGAAAGTGTATCAATCTTCGTTTGCATTGTTTCTTCGATTATTCTGCCGGATTCAATCTTAGATTGCAGTTTAAAGATCGTGGCTATAGTTGGCCTGATTGCAAAAGCACCAAAAAGAATCAATGAGATAAAAGTTAATCCTACAATCGTGTAAGTTTTATTCCTTGTTGATTCAAGAAATTTGACGATTTGTTGTGAGTAATTCCAAGACGCTGTTTGTGTCGGCATTATTCTTCTTGAGTTGCAGGAGTCTTAATCCTTGCTCGTAAATTAAATTCATACTGTCCTTTTGAATCAGTTCCACCCTTTTCTGTTCGAGAAATGGTTACGTCGTACAAAAGATCAGTTTTTCTTTTATATGACTCTTCAAAACTGTTAAATGCTGTTATGTCATCGGCAACTGCATCAATTGATAAACTATCTCCGGTAATAGTAAAATTTTTAATTTCTGTATTATCCGTCGTCATCTGCAAAAGCTCATTGTAAATGGCAGCTTTGGGACTCTGATTTTCATCCAATGTTCTTTCAAGAATCATCAGCTTCTGAAGTTCTTTTGCCTCCACCTCTGTTTGATTATAGGAACTTAATATTGCAGCTTTAATCTTCAGACTATCAGCAATATCGTTAACATCTCTGTCCAGTTTGAATCGGGCAATAAAAACAGCAAGAACAATGGCTTCTGTTCCCACGATAATAAAACGACCAATTGTTAAGGCCCAAACGTAAAATTTTTCCCAAAATGTTTTTGGGGAAGTTGACTCCCGTAGCAGGTTAATACCAGATTTTAGAGGTTGTGATTTAATCTTTGGCATATAGGCAATTATAATATTCAATATTCATAATATGTTGTGCTGTGGAAAAAGTCAAAGAGAAATCAGTAAATAGTGAATAGTTAATAGTAAGTAGCTTTTGTCATTAACGAATAGGGAATAAGTAATAAATAATAAGGGGTTTTCAGTTTTTGGAATTTCAGTTTTGGATATTGGAATTAGATATTAGAATTTTAAAATAAATGAGTATTGAGTTTTATCACTTATTTTAAGTATAAAGGTTTGTTTTCATTGTTGAAAAATGGTATAATATTCACGTTCTTTAACAATATTGTCGACGTTCCCCAAGAGCCAAGGTGTCATTCCGAATTTATTTCGGAATCCCGTAAGTTGATGAGATCCTGAAACTAGTTCAGGATGACACGTTGATATTTGGGGGATGTTTGGATTCGACAGGAATATGTGTACCAGAACAGCAAGTCGGAGCTTGCAAATCAGCTTCGTTATAAAATGATTTGTAAAACACAAATGCAAAATCTATTGCATCAAGAGTTAGCAACTTCGTTGCAGGTCTTTTTAGTCCCGCAATGGAACTTAATTATCTTGCATAATTAGGTACTCTAACTTCCCGCTGGAAAGCCAAAGGTAAGTACGCGGTGTCGACCTTCTCTTTTTTCCGAGAGAGAAGAGTTCGGCAAAATAAATCGGAATGCTGTAATCAAGTTTTAGAGATACTTTCTTCGATTACAAAAGATTAAAGTAATTCCTGCAAATTAGTGTTTGTCGATTTGATTGATTTGCTAGTATCTTAAGTCGAACAAACTTGTGAATACTGAGTCTGGAGCGCTATTCTTGGACGCGGGTTCGATTCCCGCCATCTCCACCAGAGTGATGAATTTGATTTATCAAATTCAGCGCTCTGGTGAAATTGTAGATTAATGAACCCGGAACAGGTTCGACAACGATAACTTGATGAGTTCGAGTGTAACGAAGAACGAATCATAGTTGAATTGATACTGGATCACGAAGGTGAGCCATGTGATTCCCGCCATCTCCACCAGTCTTCGCTATTTTTCGCAAAGCTCAAAATAGCTACGACCGGCAAGCCAGTCTTGTAAGATTTTCAGAAGATTCTTTATATAATGAATCGAAAAATAGAACGAAGACTGAGTGTCCGACGTAGCTCGAAGAGCGAAGTCGGGCTTAAATAATAATAACTGCCTTAATGTACTACGCATATATTCTCCAAAGCATTAATTCCCTCAACCAATATTATTATGGTTCAAGTGAGGATGTTTTTTCTCGTTTAGAATCTCATAACAAAGGACAAAGTTATCATACCTCAAAATATAAACCTTGGAAGTTATTGTTTTACGCTGGTTTCGAAACAAAAGAGTTGGCAGAAGATTTTGAGAAATACTTGAAGACAGCTTCTGGGAGGGCTTTCTTAAGAAAGCGTTTGATAAATAAAATAGTCTTATAAAGAAGTCACGTTAGTTCTTTCTGCATTAAAGCAACTTTGGCATAAAGGTTTACCTTTCTTAATTCCTAAGAAACCCTTCTTGTATTTTATACAATCTTTGCATAATGGAAGACCACATTTGGCACAATATGCGACTGCAACCTCTTCAGAATGTTTTGAACAACAACCCTTTTCTCGAAGTTTTTTGAAATATCGATCTTCGACTTCTTTCCTTTCTCTTTCGCAGTCTTTACAGTAAAAATAATCCTTTGTCATTGTAAAAGAGAATCCTTGAAAAGATTTACAATCTTCACATAAAATTTTACCACATAAACAACATTGGCCAATAGCCTTTGTGCTTCTGTGTTTGTTACAACTTTCAACCACATCTTGTGGGTGTTTTGTTTTTAGAACTAGATTAATTTTTCCACAATTCCAACAATAGGTTGGATTCTCTTTATATTCAGCGTTGCATCTAAGACAATTGAACATAATTTATCGAAATTTAAAATTTTCAATATTGTAACATATATAACTGCTGGAGTAGATAGTGTGTGATTTGTATTTCAACGATTAGTGTCCACCACCTTTTCTATTTCTATCAAAATAAACTGTACAATTTTCCCTCTCTATCCTCTGTCATATATTGCAATGTTGCTTTTTTTGCCATTTAACGTATAGTAGTTTAATTAATACTTACGTTCTAAAAACGATGAATCTAAAACAGAAGTTGAATCAAAAAGTTCACCCAATTTTCACAGCTGCGGTTATTCTTGCCGCCTGTGCTTTTATTACATTTTCAATTAACGTTTATAAACTAGATACAAGTTATTGGGGTAATGGTGTTGAAAAAAACGGTACTCCTGCTGACATTGATGAAAATTGGTGTGAAGAATGTACCGGAACACAAATGACTGAGCTTAGTAGATTGTTTGAGAGTGGAGGAATAAAAGTCATTGAGACTCAATCATACAGAGATATTGGAGATTCCCGTGTTGTTTGGATTGGAGATTACGATCTTGCAAATACAGATACTTGTGATAATCGAAACTCTTGGAGTTTAGATGGTTTTTATATTTTGGATTCAAAACAGAAAACCTTCGTTGCAACCTCTATGGAATCTGGAACTTCAAAAACAAAGGTTATCGATATTATCGATGATAATTATATTATATTTTCATCTAGTATCAGTACGCCGAATTTCCAGGTTTTTGATATTAGCAAAAAGGAATTTTTGGATGATATAATATTGCCATCAATTCCGCATGTCGATGGGTATTTCCCAATTACTAATCTACATTTTGTTTCTTTGGATGAAATTATTTATGTAGGGGGTGTTACTTATCCTGAAAATTCTACACAAATATCCATTCCTCTCTATCTTCTGAAGGATGGTGAATGGGAACTGATTGATACTGTCGGTGCATATGATTGGGCAACGGAAAATTTGGGTTCTGAAGAGTATGATTCCTATGAATATGCAGATGAACAGCGTCACTATACGGAAAGTAACTCACAGTACTCTAGTGGTGCTTTGTCGGAAGATCGTTCATACTTGAGTTTATCTTATGCAACTAATTTGGATGAATTATCTCCAAAGGTTATTATTTATGACGTCCGTGATAATTCTGTAAAATTTGTTCAAGAAATCGATGGCGCTTTTGATCCGGTTTGGATGGTTGATGGGACATTAGCATATTTACAAAAAGATGATCCTTTCTCCGTTTATAAACTCGATGTGAGCACTCAACAGTCTGTTAAACTAATTAATGTAACAGATGAATATATTCTTGATATTCGATATGAGCCAAAGAATAACGCTATGTTGTACGAAACTTTCTCATACAACAGAGCTGTCAATTCATACCTTGAAATTCTGAATGTGTGGCAAGATCTTGATTCAAATGAATCTCGTATAATTGGCGAAGATTATTATGAAAAGTCCGACAAGTTTGTTACAGAAAATATGTACTATGGTTTTAGAACAATTGATGCGCAGTCTGGAGATGGATACGAGCTTCAACATTTTTCGTTCTTTACTATAGAGGGTGGACATGAATCAATCATTTTCAGTGGAATGAATATTGATAATACGTCGGTTTTCGTAGATTAAAATATCGTCATTAATATTAAATTGCAAGGAGAACTTCTCCTTGCTTTTTTATTTCCATTTTGTTATACCTATACCAGTGGTGCAGGTAGTATAAAATTATTAACATAAAATCATGGATCATTGCGAAAGTTGCTCTCAGGAAAAAATTATTATTGCATTGAAAAAAGCGCAATCTCATCTGGGAAAAATTATTAAAATGGTTGAAGATGGTGAATATTGTATTGATGTTATTCAACAAATGAATGCGGTAGAGGGGTATCTTCATTCCGCAAAATCAAAGAAACTTGATGAACATTTGCACACATGTTTTGCAAAGGGTATGGAGATGAAGAATGAGAGGAAGAAAGAAGAATTGATTGCGGAGGTTTTGCAGGTGATGAGTATGGCGAAATGACTTTAAGTTTTTCTTTCGTTACTTTTGACACCAAAAGTAACCAAAAGTGCTGAAACAAGTAAACTCCCTCCAAGCACGACCATTAAACAGATAGCAGCCGGAATTACTTGTTTCAGACTTCGGCGACTAACAACCGAATACAGATAACAATGGGAAATATTATGTGTCTAATTTAATCAAAATTCTATGAAAAGTAATATTAAATCTGTTTCGTATTTTGTTTCGGGGATGCATTGCCCGAGCTGCGAATTGATTGTTGAAAAAAGACTCTTGGAAGAGAAGGGGATTGAATCCGTTGAGGTTTCTCTTTCTGATTCTTCGGTTACGATTAACTACATTGGTGCAAAACCGACGACACAATACTTAGACAAGATTTTTAAAGATAATGGTTATTCTTTCCACACAGAATTTGTAGCTGACTCAGTTACGGCGGATGTTTCATGTAAAGTTCCTGAGAAAAAAGACACGAAAGTTGAAGATTGGATTGTGGCTATTTCACTTGCGGCAAGCATTGTATCTCTATTTTACATTTTGGGTAAGTTTGGTTTCAGCTCACTTATCAATGTTTCCAGTACTTCATCTTTACCAACATTTTTCCTGTTCGGCCTAATTGCAGGAACTTCAAGTTGTGCGGCCTTGGTCGGCGGTTTAGTTTTATCAATGTCGAAACAATGGGGGGAATTGTACGGGAAAGAAGATAAGTTTACTTCACATATTTTGTTTAATGTCGGAAGATTAATTTCCTTTGCGGTTTTAGGCGCACTTCTTGGTGTTATCGGAAACTTTCTTCAACTATCTTTAGTTGCCGGTTCACTTCTTGTTATCGCAACATCGTTATTAATGGCTGTCATTGCCCTGCAAATGTTAGGAGTGAAATCACTTCAATCCATTCGTATTGGTCTCCCGAAATCTGTGACTAGATTTGCTGCTGACGAGGGAAACTTCACCGGGAAATACATGCCATTAATTATCGGCGCCCTAACATTTCTACTACCTTGCGGATTTACAGTCACTGTTCAAACACTTGCCGTTAATTCAGGAAGTGCAATTCAGGGTGCTTTGATGCTTCTCTCATTTGCTCTTGGAACTGCACCGATGCTTTTAGCAATTGGTTTTTCCAGTTCTTCGCTTGCAAGCAATCATAGATTTTCCTCAATCTTCGGTAAACTTGTTGGAATCCTTTTGTTAATGTTTGCTGTTTATAATGTAAATGCACAAATGAATGTGCTCGGTTATGCAAATTTGAAGGATATTTTTTCAACAAAAACGGATGCAATTGAAACTGCTCCACTTGATGATGGTGTTCAGGTCTTGGAAATGACTGCGAGCTCAACAGAGTACAGTCCTAACGAGTTCACTATCAAGGCTGGGGTTCCTGTTCGATGGGAAATTGAGAATGTTGGTGTGAGCGGTTGTACGAATGCAATTGTTGCACGAGGTTTGTTTGAAGGTCAGATTGATATTGGAGAAGATGGAGCGGTGTTTGAATTCACTCCGGAGAAATCTGGAACGTATAAGTTCAGTTGTTGGATGGGCATGGTTACGGGAACAATTTTTGTGGTTGATTCAAATGGAGAGGTTGAATCGGCGGTTGTGCAGGAGGCTTTGCCTGCGAACGCGGGTGGTTGTGGTGGAGGATGTGATGGAAGTTGTGGTGTGACGTGCGGGAGTCCGACGTGCAGTCATTAATGAGACTCTCTCATAACGTTTCATACTTTTGTAACCAAAAGTATGCAAAAGTTCTGGGACAACCCAGTTCCGACAATTAGCAACCTAATACAGATATCAACCGGAATGGGATTGCCCCAGACCCCAAAGACTAACAACCACATACAGGTTACGGGGGAATTACAAAAATCAAAAATTAATAATTGAATGATATTAATTTTATTTTAGTTCAAAAGTTATGGATCTTCGAAAGACAATGGTTACGATTTTCATTATCAGTATCGCTGGTCTACTTTTCTCTGGTTACTTATCTTACTACGAACTTTTCGTTCCTGCGGGTTGTTCTGAAGCTGTCATTTCTTGTGGCGTGAATAAAGTTGAGATTGCTTCTTTGCCTGCATGTGTTTATGGGTTCTTTATGTATTTAGTTATTTTTGGTTTGAGTTTGATGAGTTTGTTGAGGAATAAAGTTTCAGTTGTGAAATAGAAAAAGTCCTTCATACTTTTGTAGCCAAAAGTATTCAATAAACTGTTGTTACTTTTTACACAAAAAGTAACCAAAAGTGCTGGGGGAACGTGGATTTTTCCGTTGCTAGGAATATCTAAACTAATTGTCATTGCCCGAGAAAACACACGTTCCCCCAGACCCCGAATAAGAGAATAAAAATTTAGATATTAGTTAATTGATTTTTATGACAAAAAAGATATTGCCGATTATTGGTTTGCACTGTGCGAGTTGCAAGGCATTGATCGAGCGTGAGGTCTCCAAAATGAATGGTGTCAAAAACATCAATGTCAACTTTGCGACGGAGAAAATGTCTATTGAATTTGACGAGTCTCAAGTCTCAATTTCTGAGATTGCTAACGTAATCAAATCATTAGGAACTTACGAACTTATATTCGACAAAGAAGATATTAAACTTGCATCTCCAACAGAAGTAAAAAACAAAAAGGCAATGGAGTATGAAAAGTTGAAAAAGAACGTAACTTGGGTTGGAATTGGTGTCTTTCCCTTTGCAATAATGATGGTTTGGATGCTCGCCCGAATTCTTTTTCCGAGTTTTCCGATGATGGAAAAGCTTCTTCCGATGGTTTCTGTTTCACTTGATGAAACTAATTTTGAGATCAGTATTTGGAATGTAGTCCAATTCCTTCTCGCAACACCGGTTCTATTCTTCGGTGGAAAGAGAATATTTTCATCTGCAATTACAGCGTTGAAAATGAAAACGACCAATATGGATACTCTAATTGCGCTTGGAACCCTTACGGCTTGGACTTTTTCAACAGTTTCAACATTTGCTCCGTTTTTATTCTCATCACTTGGCGAGTCTCATGCTGTATATTTTGAAGCCTCAGTTTTCATAATCTTTTTCATACTCCTAGGACGACTTCTCGAGGCTCGTGCAAAAGGGCGGGCGAGTGAGGCAATTTCTAAGCTTCTTGAACTCGGCGCAAAAGAAGCTCTTGTTATTCGTGATGGAAAAGAAGTTTCCATTTCGATAGATCAAGTAATTCTTGGTGACGTGATTACAGTTAAACCCGGATCAAAGGTTCCTGTAGATGGAGAAATAATTGAAGGTAGTTCTACAATTGACGAATCAATGATCACCGGTGAATCTATTCCCGTTGAGAAAACTGTTGGTGATTTGGTAATTGGCGCAACGATTAATAAAACCGGAGCGTTCAAATTCAAAGCCACAAAGATTGGGAAAGATACAGTTCTTGCACAAATTATTCAACTTGTAGAAGAGGCACAAGGATCCAAAGCACCCGTTCAAAAACTTGCAGACAAAGTCTCTTCAATCTTTGTACCTTCGGTTATTGTTATTGCGGTTTTGACTTTTTTATTTTGGTTCATTTTCGGCACACAATTCAATCTTATTCTGGAAGATGTGAATATTTTTCAATTTTCGATTTATGTATTAACTTCGGTTCTGGTAATCGCTTGTCCGTGTGCGTTAGGGCTTGCTACTCCGACTGCAATTATGGTTGGTACTGGAAAAGCGGCATCGAAAGGGATTTTTATAAAAAATGCAGAAAGTCTAGAACTTGCTCATAAAATTAATACAGTTGTTTTCGACAAGACGGGAACAATCACGTTCGGAAAGCCTGTTGTTACGGATCTTTACGCACCCGATTTTGGTGAGGATAAAATCTTAAGATTTGCAGCTACTGTCGAAAAGAGTTCAGAACATCCTTTGGCACAAGCGATTACGCAAAAGGCAATTGCGGAGAAAATCATTTTTGGTGAAGTTGATGCATTCAACTCTTTAACCGGAATGGGGGTTGAAGCTGTTGTTGACGGTTATTCTGTTTTGCTCGGGAATCAAAAGTTGTTCGAAGAAAAAGACATTGATTCATCCAAGTTTCTTCCTGAATTCGACAAACTTTCCAATCAAGGCAAAACAGTAATCTTTATTGCAATTGATGGAAAAGCTCAAGGGTTAATTGCAATTGCTGATGAAATTAAAGCATCTTCTAAAGCTGCAATTTCAAAATTGAAATCATTAGGAATTACGCCCGTAATGATGACTGGTGATAATAAACTTGTTGCAGCGGCTGTTGCGAAAGAAGTCGGAATTGAGAAATATTATGCCGAAGTTTCACCGGAAGATAAATCTGTGTTACTCAAGAAACTTCAACAGGAAAAGAGATTGATTCGCTCCGCTCGCAATGACAGCACAAATGTTGTGGCGATGGTTGGAGATGGCATTAACGATGCTCCGGCTCTTGCTCAAGCAGATATTGGCATTGCAATGGGAACCGGAACTGATGTTGCAATTGAATCCGGCGATATTGTTCTTGTGAAAGGTTCTCTTGATAAAGTTGTGGAATCAATCGAACTTTCTCAAAAAACAATGCGGATAATTAAGCAAAATCTTTTCTGGGCATTCGGCTATAATATCCTAATGATTCCTGTTGCCGCTGGTGTTTTATATCCAATCTTCGGCGTTTTGTTATCACCAATTCTAGCAAGCATTGCGATGGCTTTTAGCAGTGTGAGTGTAGTAGGGAATAGTTTGAGGTTGAGAAGTGACTAGATAGAATTTCTCCAAATTTCCGCATATTCTAGATTAAGTTCGATAATTGGTCTTCCTATTACAAATCCTCCGTTAGATAGAGGATATAATTCTACACCAACTATTTGAAACCCGTGTTTTTTGTAGAAATTCAATCTCTTTAAATCGTCATCAAAAAACTGTCTAAATTCTGGCTGTGCTTTTGCATAATTAAAAATGTGTTCTATCAGTGTGCATTGGCTTTCTCCATCTACATTCTGAAATAAAAAGCCTTGTGTACCAAGAGAAGTTGTATTTCGGGGTTTTATCTTATGTCCCAACCAACCTTCTAAATTAATTTCTTCCCAGAATTGTACGGTGGAGCTTAAAGACATTTCCGTATGTATTGATTCTGCTCCATAAAGCTCTGCAAGAGAAATCATTGTATTTATTAATTCTGTACCATAGCCTTTACCTCGGAGTTCTAAATCATTAAGAGGGGAGTTTTCATCTAAATAGTCATAATCTCGTTCAGGGTATCCGATAAAAATTTCTCCAAGACGCCATGAACCGTCAGACAATGGGGTAACATTTAGGGTTCCGCAATTTGATCCGAAGGAATCTCTCACGGTGATAAATATTGGATGTGAATTCTGATGATTAACTCCCCAATTTTCTAAGTTGGAAAATAACATTTTAGCATTACCTATATTGGTTCTTGCGCCTGCGAATGGAAATCTCCGGTGATCAGTAAGAAATAGGAAATCAGTATCTGGAGTAGTTGTATTTAAGATAATATCTTGAGTCTCTGGAGTAAATGTACTCAAAGGATTGCTTTGTTCAATGAAACCTTCTTCTGTGAGCATCTTGCTTTTTATGAATTTTGCGGATTATAACAAAGATATCTCTTTATAAGCAAGCTTTGTGATATTTAACTCCCAATAATCCACATGGATTTCTTTCCACCTATCTTTTTTACCGCAGAAATTACCGCAATGGATGCGAGAATTATTGCGGGGAAAAATATTAAAGTTGCTACATAGGGGAAATTTATTCCTGTAGATTTTTCAATCTCAACTAGAAAGTAAATAAAGAAGTAATGAATTAGAAAGATTCCGAAACTATTTATACTTAAATAATTTATTGCTTTCGAACTTTTCCATTTTTCAACATTCATATTTGTTAGAAATAATATTATTGCTGTTGAAAATACGCTCCAGATAATTGATCCATAAGGCGTATAATCCCCGAATTTGAAAAATATTCGTAAGTTATAAAGGGCGAATACTAGAATCAATATTGTAGTAATGTAAGCTTTTTGTTTTGCGATAAAATCTTTATTTTCTTTCTTCTGATACCAAAAACCAAGAATGAAGAAGAATGACCATGTTAGTGGATTAAGATAAAACACTAAATCATTCAGATTAAACTGGTGAATAATAATGTCTCTAAATCCAAACTTGGCATAGATAAACTCATCAAATGCTAACCAAACGAATTGTAGAGCAAAAGAGGTGAAAAGGATCAGATTAATTTTCTCAATAAGTTTTCCCTTAACAACCAGGTATCCGAGGATGTACATGAACAAAATTAGAAAAACGAAGTAGTATCCAAATCCGTAGCCGAAGATGTAGGATAATATTATTTCCGGTAAATTGGAAAAATTCCAATTATTTTTCCAAACGAGAAAAGCTAGTGCAGGAATTGAAACGATGGAGTAGGGGATAAGAACTCGCAGAAATTTCTTCTTTAAATATTCAAAGTCGGCAGTTGTTCGAAATAGAACGCCGGATAAGAAGAGAAATATTGGGACACTAAATCTGATTATTGTGTTTAGATATTCTTTTATTTTAAATTCGGCATGGGTATTTTCGAAATTCGTCAGAACATGACTTGCAACAACTGTTATTATTGCAAATGCGCGGATGAAATCATATTGGAAGATTCGGCTTTTGTTATTCTTCAACGTTTAAATATTTGATAAAGATAGAATAATTATAACTGATTTTGTATAAGTTGTGATACATGTTGTAAGTTTTGAAAACACTTTCGTTTATAATCTGTACGATTGTTTAGTTTTATTTCATTGTAAAATCATTTTCCCATACTTTTGAGACCAAAAGTATGCAAAAGTCTTGGGGTGAATAAGTGCCATCCAAGCACGTACTCAATACAAATAGCAACCGGCATCATTCACCCCAAACCCCGAATTAGACCGAACCTAACATTACTACCAACCAACCATATTCTATTGTCAGATCTAAAGCTACTCATAGTATGTATGCAATCAGAATAAACTTTTGATTTAAACAAATTTAGGCGTAAAATAATTAGAAAATAGGTTGATTAAAAGTTGATGTTATATTTTCTCTACATTCTCCAATGTTCCGACGCTTCTCTCTACACGGGGATTACTAACAATTTGGTTTCTCGCTTGGAAAAACATAAATCGGGAAAAGGCTCAAAATATGTACGTTCACGATTGCCATTTAAAATAGTTTATACCGAAGAGCTTCCTAATAAATCTTCTGCTCTTAAGCGTGAAATTGAGATTAAAAAGTTGAGTAGGGAAGAGAAATTGAAACTTGTTAAAATTTCGTGATTTCTGAATAACTAGTTGATATAGTGGAATGTATAAATGACTGCCTATGAAAAATGATTTTCAATCGTAGCAAGAAAACGCTCCTTGTTTTGGTTATTCTTTTTGCTCTTTTCCCCATAGGTGTTTTGATTTATTATTTCTGCTGTTCAACCTCAAAAGATATTTCTGAAGACAATCCTTTCGTTTCTGATAATTTTACCAATCAAATCGAGGAAGTCGATTATGGAAGTTCTGATGTGTTACGGGCGGGAAAATCTTTCAGTAATGATAATTGCTCCGGAGTTGGCTCTATTACGCTTACACATGAACCAATGGATTTAGCGGACTTCTCTCATATAGAACCATATGGATTAATGATTGGGGCTCATGTAACGCCGATTGATCATCAATATTTCTCTCCGGCAGACTATAATTCACCGCGTGATAGTTACGAAGTTTATGCTATGGCGGATGGAAAAATTATCGATATACAAAATAGAGTGGGGGAATCAACAAATGAGTTTCGATTAGTCTTCATGCATTCATGCACATTCTACACATACTTTGATCTGGTTACCTCATTAACTCCGGAACTTAAAGCAGAGTTTGATAAAAATCAGAATAATAATTACGCGAGAACAAACTTTAGTGTAAAAGCAGGTGATTTGATTGGGTGGATTGGCGCACAAACATTGGATTTTGCTGTTTGGGATTTAGAAAAGCCATTAACCGGATTTGTCGTTCCGGAACATTACAAATCGGAGAAATGGAAAATCTACACTGCAAATCCATTCAACTACTACTCCACTAACTTAACACAAATGTTTATGCCAAAATATTTGCGTGTTGATGAACCGATCGAAGGAAAGATTGATTATGACATTGACGGTAAACTAGTCGGAAACTGGTTTGTTGAAGGGACTAATGGTTATGCAGGGAATCCTCCTGATTACTGGAAAACACACTTGTCAATTGTTCCGAATCATCTGGATCCAAATGCAATTATATTTTCAACTGGAAATTATAATGGCGAAGCCGGACAATTTACCGTTCAAGGGAATACTCCAAATCCCGCAGATGTTAGTGTTTCATCAGGAATAGTTCGATACAATCTTGTTAATTATACATATAAAACTCAAACTGGAGGATATTGGGATAGAATGAGTCCCGAAAAGGACTTAATCTTGGTTGAAGGACAAGAATTATTTGGTTCAGTTCTTCTTCAGCTTCTTGAGGATAGAAAGCTAAAAGTTGAGATATTCCCCAATGCAAACTTTGATGAATCTTTGGAATTTACAGAGAATGCTGTTGTTTATGAGAGATAGCGGTCTTCAGTAGCAAATAATTGCAGATCATTCCACCACGATATTTTTAACGTTTTCATTATGCCCGATGAGCGATGACTATTACCGTTGTTACGAATCATTTAGATCAATCATATGACTACTAATTTCTGCAAAGATAGTGGTTCGTCGTGCTTCTTCCAAGAAAAACAAATCGCCGACTTTCGCCGGCGATTTTCAACTCTTTCATACAAGCTTCTATTTATCTATTGTGAAGCTTGAGTCAATCTTTTCCTTCTTCTCTTCATCCTTCTTTTTTCTTTTCCAGAAGAGGATAAAGCCGGTTCCTGCGATTGCGAAAGCAAGTACAACAAGAGCGAAGTAAAGAATAGTGTTGTCTTTTGTAGGTTCTTCTGTAACTACAACAGGCTCTTCTTCGGCCTTTGGTTCGACCTTCTTCTCGATTACCAATCTTTCAACACTATTTTTCTTTTCTCCATCATAGTAAAGGTCAATTGTAACATCTCCAACTTCTTTGTACGTGTAGATTAATTCAACTCCGGTTCCAACTTCCTCTCCATCAATCTGCCAGCTGATTAATTCTGGATTGATATCATAATCACCAACAATCTTGACTGAGAATAGTTCTTTGTCTCCAACTAGCACGCTTGTTGTATTTCTTGATGTTTCGATTTCAAGTACAACCTCTTCTGTTGTTGCCATCAGAACTTCTCCAACGACACAGCTACAATCAGCTCTTTGTGATTCTCCTGCTGCGCAAGTTGAAGCGCAAACGCATGCTGTGCAAGTGCTATTAATAACCTTTCCTGCACTGCAAGTGATGTCACATGAACATGTGTTGCTTGATGTACAGGTTTGTAGACCGGAACAATGATCATCATTTGTACAATCTACATCTCTGCATGTGCATTCTGGAGTGAGGACTTGCTTATCAGAACATGTTAGTGTACAGGTCTGATCATGACATCCACAACTGTCATCTTGCCACTGGTTCGCTCCACAGATGTTGGTACAGACGCATGCTGTACACTCACTATTCATGACTTTGTTATCTGAACAGACGGAAGTGTCACAAGCACAGGTATTTTGTGCATTACAGTATTCACCACTTGCACAATTAGTATCGCCAAGACATTCAACACATGAGCAATCCTCCTTTTGGTAAAGACCTGTACTACATTGGTTAGGACAACCTGTTGGTTCTGGTGAATATACAACTACAGCGACTATTTTCGTATTGTTAGCCGTGTCAACATCATTTAAAGCAACTGCAGTAACTTTAACGGAGTAGTTACCTGCACTTTGTTTTGCAAATGTAAATGCTTGTTTGTAGGAATCATTTTCTATCAGCATTTCAGCAGGAATGTCGAAGCTTTGAGAAGAAACAACACTTGATTGCGAATTTAACAATTCTACTTTCAACATCACATCTGCTGATTCAGTTGCAGTAGCTGAATCTTTAATTGTAGTAGATCCTTTAATTTCATTTGTATTTAGTACAGGGGAAGGAACTGCAACTTCCGTCACTTCAACATCTACCTTTGGTGTTTCACAAGAAGGTGCTTTATAAGTTCTTGAACCACCAATAAATTGGGAAGGATTTGTACATGATGTATAGATTCCACCCATATCCTTAAGCGTGAAGTCAACACAACAGCTAAAGGTAATTGTATAATCGACCGATTCCCGTGGTTCAAGCGTGATAGTTTTTAATGCGGATTGCGGTGTTAATGTTACAGTATTTTCACCATCTGAAGATGTTATTTGATATCTCAGCTTTTCTCTATTCGTATTGAATTCTGAAATTTGGACGGTACCCGTTTGACAGTATGAATCTATGACCTCAAGGTGTCCTTCCGGCTCATTGATTGAGAGATCACTTGTTTCGAACGCAGGAGATACCGAAACAATATCACAATTTTCATCCTCACATGCGTATACCCATGCGAAATAAGTGTTTCCAGGTTGTAAATTGGTTGATAGAAATTCGTAAATGCCGTTATTCCAGCGAATTGGACCTTCTTCTACCGTTCCCCCTCTGCGATTAAATAATTTTACGTAATATGAATTTTTTGTAACTGAAGTACTCACTATTTTAAAGTACATCCTTTCCCCATTTACGAGAGAAGGTGTCAGATTAGATGCTATTGCTTGCGCAGCACTTCGTGTTTCAAAATTTGCGTCTCTATTCACGGAGAAGATAGTTAGCCCAAGAACGGCTAATGTGGTGACGAAAAACGTCGTTGCCAGGAGTCCTCTTTTACTAAAATGTAACACCAGAATAGAATATTCTTGGCAA
This sequence comes from uncultured Candidatus Saccharibacteria bacterium, assembly GCA_964501355.1. Classification (GTDB taxonomy): domain Bacteria; phylum Patescibacteriota; class Dojkabacteria; order CAZCSM01; family CAZCSM01; genus CAZCSM01. The sequence goes on from CAZCSM010000012.1 coordinate 58,864, forward strand.
CTAATCAATACTTGTGTATTGACGGAGCGAATTTGACAAAGACGTAAAAAAGTGGAAAAGCTAAGTATG
>CAZCSM010000013.1:0-55527 GCA_964501355.1 uncultured Candidatus Saccharibacteria bacterium
ATCTAATCTATCCAAAATTGAATATTTCGCTTGACTTAGTATAATGGGTCTCCTTAGAAAAAGTTAATGATTTGACATGTAGACTGTTATTGTGGTTTTATATAACAGTTGCGTATTGCGCAATATTATAAATAAATAATTCGGTAAATAATTACGATGGACGTTTCTAATGATTCAAATGCAAAGAAGATTAAGCAAGACATTGACCATGATGGGATGATTGATGAGATTTTGAAGTTGGCTAAAGAAAGAAATTGGCCAAAAGATCTTGTTGAAACGTGTTTGGATGCACTCGCATCAAAAACTGATGATCTCCGTTTCAACTAACTGCGAACCCCTGTAAGATTTTTCATAGCTGCTCTGTACTTGGAATTGTAATTAAACTGCCTACAAATATGCCAAAACAAGATGTGTCTGAAATGGAAGCTGCCATACGAAATGTACAAAGAGCACTGGATGATTGAAGGCAGGACTTATTGAACAGGGAAGGGTTAATGCAGATGCAATGTTAACTGTGGCTGCCATTATTCGGGGAGAACCCATCCCGGAGCGTGATGAGCCGTAAATATTCCAAGACAATCTAAAGACAGAATTATAATTTTAGCTAGAAGTTGAATGGGGGAAGATTCTGTATTCGGGCATCGGGATGGACTTGTTCGCTCATTTGAAGCATCTATCGTGGCTGAACCTGGTACAGTCGAGGCTGCGGATGCATTATTAAGAGCGACGTCCTCCCAAAATATTGCGGATGCTCTTGCTCTAGCGCGTATTGATCATACTACCGCCGGTTCACTACTTGCTAAAAACGATCTTTCAACGAACGATAAATAAATTGAAGTTAAAAAGTTTTTCTGCCAATTGGAAGATTTTCCGATTGGCAGATTTGCTTTAATAAGATACACTGGTTTTAGGAATTTAGATGCGTTACTTTTGGAAACAAAAGTAACCAAAATTTCTGGGACAACCCAAATCCGACAAATAGCAACCTAATTACAAATAACTATTGGAATGGGATTGTCCCAGACCCCAACGACTTGCGACCTAATACAAGTAACAAGGGGAGATCCTATAACTGACACTGTAACTTGTTATGTTTAAAGATTGGCGGTTAAAACTGGTTTTTTCTTCTGTATTTATTTCACTCTTTGTGATTCTCATTGCACGTCTTTTCCAGTGGCAGATTCTTAATCACGATAAGTATCAAGTTCTTGCCGAGCAACAGCGAACAATTGATGTAGAAGTTTCCTCTCCCCGTGGTTCAATCTTTTCTTCCGATGGTGCAACACTTGCATATAATCAACCAGCTTGGGGTGTTTATATGAATGTAAAAGATTTACGAGATGGAAAAGATACCAGAAGCAAATATGAAATCATTCGATTGATATCTCCTCTTTTGGAAATGACGGATGATGAACTAGATCAACGAATTGATATGGAACTTAACTACGTTCCGCTCAAACACAAAGTTCCCGAAGAGACGATAGCTGCGCTTGAAGAACTGGAGATTGAATCACTTCGATTTGAAGAAGAAGAGAAAAGGGTCTATCCAGAAGGAACCTTGGCGTCTCATGTAATTGGATTCGTTGGGAAAGATGATAAAGGAAGGGAAACGGGTAAATATGGGATAGAAGGATATTTCGATGGGGATCTTTCCGGTAAAACCGGTTTTGTTACTGCGGAAAAGGATACATATGGCAGACCAATTGTAACAGGGGAAATGGAATCAATTTATGCAAGAAAAGGTCGTGATATTACGTTAACGATCGATAGAGGACTTCAGAGGATTGTTGAAGATGGAATTAAAAAAGGTGTAGAGAATTTTGAGGCAAAGAGTGGAACTGCAATTGTCATGGATCCGAAAACCGGAGCCGTTCTTGCAATGGCAAATTTCCCTAATTACGATCCCAATAAATATTGGGATATCGAAGAATCTTCTATTTTAAGCAACCTCGCAGTTTCCCATCTTTACGAATTTGGTTCCGTGGGTAAAATATTTACTGCTTCGGGCGTGATTCAAGAAGGCGAAGCCGATTTCAACACAACGGTACCGGCGCATTCCGGATGTATTCAGATTCTTGATAAAACCGTTTGTAACTGGAATCGACAAACTCATGGAAATGAAACACTTCAGGAAGTATTACAAAGATCATGTAACATTGGAACTTTTTATTTTGCACAGAAACTCGGAAATCAAAAACTCTATAATTATCTTAGTGAGTTCGGAATCGGCAAAATGTCGAATATCACACTTCAAGAAGATGGTACGAGTTATCTGAAAGATTATCAGAAATGGAACGAACTTGATCTGGCTACGGCATCTTTTGGACAGGCGATTTCTGCAACACCGCTTCAAATTATTTCCGGTGTTTCGGCTGTTGCAAATGGAGGAAAAAGAATGCAACCTTACATTGTTTCAAAGATTGAAGATGACGAGCGGGTAATTGATTTCGAGCCGAAGGTTATTGCTGAACCGGTATCAAAAGAAACGGCGGATATTGTGACGGAAATGTTGGTTGGTGTTATTAAAGGCGGAGGCTTTCAGTGGTATGTAAAAGATGTTGAGAACTACCTGCTTGCCGGTAAAACCGGTTCGGGTCAGGTTCCATATGAGGATCGTCCGGGTTATGATTCGACGAAAGTAAATACAACCTTTGTCGCGTTTGATGCACGTCCGGAACGGAAATTTATTATGCTTGTTCGTCTTCAGGAACCGGCTGTTGGTGATTTCGCTTCTGATACAGCCGTCCCGGTTTGGGTGGAGATTTTTAAGGATTTGAGTGTATACTTGGGGATTACTCCTACGGAGTGACAAAAGACGAAGGACAAATTACAAAGGACGGAGGAAAGTCCTTCCTTGAGGAAGGTGGTGATGAGCGAAGCGAAGAACCGGAAGGTGTTATAGAATACAAATGGTTTAAAGACAAAGGACAAATGACTAAAGAAAAGAAGTTTGAAAATCTGGATGTTTGGAAGTTATCCCGCATTTTGGTTAAGGATTTATCTATTTTATTTTATGATAAGTCTTTCAGAAATTTTTCTTTTCAGGATCAAATAATGCGAGCAGCAATTTCAATCTCTAATAATATTGCAGAAGGTTTTGAACGCAACGGGGATAAAGAATTTGTTAGGTTTCTAATAATATCTAAAGGCTCATGTGGTGAAGTCCGCAGCTTGTTGTATAATGCAATTGATTTAAGTTATATTGATAAAGAACAATTTCAAAACTTTTATAATCAATGTGATATACTTTCACGAAAGTTATCGGCTTTTATTAATTATCTTAAGAAGGCATAATCTTTTGTCCTTTGTCATTAGTCTTTTGTCACGATGAAATCATCTTATCCCCATATTTTACAAACACCAGCTTGGTTAGGGGCAAAATGTTCTGCACAACCGGCATGGTGTGGAAAGTTGTGGGTTAAAAATATTGATCAAGAAGCTTTTCAACTTATTGAAAATGTAGATGATTGGTCAAGTGTTGAAACCTCTGTTTTGATTCTGGAACGAAATCTGCCGTTTGGGCAGAAGATGCAATATGTTCCCCGCGGCCCTTTTGTCGATTGGTCAAATTCGGAAAATGTTAAAGAAGTTCTAGAATTAATAAGAAGAGGAGCCGATGCCGCTGGTGTAATATTTACCCGTTTTGAACCGGATGTTTTCGAGCAGGATTTTCCTTACGAGCTGGTTAAAGAATTGAACTTCTTGAGAACTGACGACTTCGTTCAGGCCCAAGATACGGTGAAGGTTGAGATTGATAAAAATGACGAAGATTTGATGGCCTCGTTTCATAAAAAGCATCGTTATAATATTCGTCTAGCTCAAAGAAGAGGATTAACGGTTCGTTCATCAACTGATCCAAATGATGTTTCAATATTTTTTCAACTTACAAAAAAGACTGATTCCAGAAAAGAAGGCGCAATGAATCCTCATCCGGAAGAGTATTATCAGTCAATTGTTCGCGAACTTGCAAAATCCGGAATGGTGAAAGTTTATATTGTGGAAAAGGATGGTAAACCGGTATCTTCTTCAATTGTTTTCATTTTCGGCGAAGAGGCAATATATATGTTCGGTGCTGCGGATTATGAATATCATCGGGATATGCCGAATCATCTCAGAGAATGGGTTTCAATGACTGATGCCCGAGATGCCGGATGCAAATGGTTTGATCTTTGGGGGGTGACAATGAGGAACGATCCGGGAGAGGGAATTAAAAGATATAAATTAGGATACAGAGATCATATTGATAAAATGGCAGGGACGTTTGACTACGCACCGGCTGGGTGGAAGTATCAATTGTTTAATGTTGCGAATAAGTTGAGAAGGGTGGTTGGAAGGTAAGGTGTCATCTCGACTAAGTCCCGAGAATCGGGACGCATGGAGAGATCTTGAAAAAGATTTCTCGAGTCAGTGCTTCGCATTTCCCTCGAAATGACAAGTGTTAAGTGTAAATAAAAAAGCTGGCTTATGCGGGCTCTCTTTTTTTATAGATCCGGTTGTTTGCTTACATCAACCATTTTTGGATCTAATTTCGATAAATTTGCTAGAATATCCAAAACATTTGCACTTTCCATTACAAGCTTTGTTTCGACGTGGTTACATACGTCTTCAAGCAAGTAAAGTTCTCCCTCCGAGTTTGTTGATTGTACGGAAACAGTTCTCGCATAAGTTCCGGTACCAATTTTGTAATCTCTTAATAATTCACGTAATACAGCTTCCGGGCTTTCAGAATCCTGTTCAAATGTTGTTAAACTTTTATAATCTTCAGGAGTTTCTCTATCGAGGGCACCCGAATATGGTTTTGCTTTAATTTCAACTGTGCATTTTCGATCCCTTTTATTCACCGCAATTTTGACATTGGTAGAGGAAATTCCAATCAACTCTCTCCAGTTACTTGCAATTGCTATACGTTGGGGTATTCCAATTTCTGTTATTGAATTTTCTATTGTCATATCTTTACTTCCTTTTAATTAAATCTGTCAAATTATGGTTCTAGTCTTGGTAAATTTTCTAAATGGTCCAATGGTGTGTTTAGGACTCTTGCATCCTCAAGATCTAATATCAAATCCAGTATAGCTTGTTCGCCTACATCTTCCGGAAGAATCATGACTGTCGTGATTTTGTGTATTGGATCTGCATTTAAAGGATCGCACCCATGTGTATGAATTGTTGCTGTTGCTATTTCTTCATCTTCATCTAAAATTTCCACTAAATAATCGTCTAAGAGATAATCTTTCATTCCATCGGTTATAGCAAAGTGTTGTTGATTTGCGGGTGTTCTACGTGTTTTAAGTTCTCTCAAAGCTCTTACATCTTCTGGTATGCGGAATCGATCTTCATTTTTAAAATAATCTCTATCTTCTAGTTCCCAATCTGTCCAAGCGAAATGAGTCCGATTCATTGGCAGAGGATGAGGATCAACGGCTCTGCCTTTTCCGGTCCTTGGTCCTAAAGCGCATATACAGGTATCTTCATAATGTGTTTCCTCTCTGTTATCAGTTCCAGATTGGAGTCGAACTTCTATTGCAGGGTATATCCTGGTTTCAGTTATCCCACCATATCGATGATGTGTAGTATCTATAACAAATCCAACCACTCTGTGCTCTATGGGTATTTCAAGTGTGGCTTTCGTGATTTGTTCAACAGTATAATCTCGAAAATCATCATATTGCTCTGAGGAAGGGCTTGTAGTTGGGTTTACCATTAGCTATTTATATTATGAAATAAGTTGATTTGATTGATCAAAATTGGAAAAGATCGATATCTCGGATTTTACTTCGTGTCAAATAAATCTATCAAATTAACAATCCGGAATAACTGAGGTTGGATTATCGTATCCACTGAATGGTTCATATCTCCAATTAACTAATCTCGCAGCTATTTCAGCAACTGCACCGGTATTTGTATTAAATACTCCAAAAGAGTCAAGATCTCCTGCGGGAAAAGATGCAGGTAGGTTGGCTAGCGGTCCAGCATCAACTTGGGGCGCAGAAAAAAGTGACCATTCAACTCTGGTCCCATCACCTGTATATCGGACATCACGCCCATAATGTACTACTTGTAGTCGCTCCCCATTAGGATGGTGTTCCATAATCAGCAGGCTGTTTCCATTACGTACTATTGTCCATGGATGCCCTGTTACGGAATGTCGACCTTCTAGTCTCGCCCGTGTTTGGCCTGGACTTGAAAAACCAATGTCTGTCCAACTGAAATCGCCAAATGGAGAAACTGGCACTAAGGGTCTTAATATTGCTTCGCTCATAAACTTTTATACTAAAAATAGTTTGTGGGCAATTTACTCAGCTATATACCTTATATCTATTAAAACTTTATAAAGGACAGGAAGTCCTTTCTTATCTACACTCGTTCGGAATCTCAAGTTATTCAACTTAGATTCTCTCTCTCGTTTGATAATAAAGAATTGTATTTAGCAACGTAGATTCTGCTCTTCTATTACGACCAATTTAAAAGTTCTGTGGGGAGTTTTTTATATATGGATTTTACGCCTTTGTGGTGCATGAAGTCAAATTTTAACTTTTGTGTTTTCTAGATAATGAACTGAGGCTGAAAAATTTAATTAATATCGTGTCAGATCCTCCATGCGGAGGATGACACGACGAGATTGTTCCATTATTCCTTTGTAATATGCTATCCTAATAGTCGTTAGAGTGTGTACATATTTTTTAATATATAAATGATAATGAAAACATTACGAATCGTCGGAGGAAAGGCACTATCCGGTACCGTTGAGCCGATTCCGAATAAAAATTCGGTAATCAAATTGATCGTCGCTGCAGGACTTACCGACGAAACGGTTTACCTCCACAATGTACCAAAAACGACAGATGTTCGGGTTCTATTCCAAATCTGGAAGAAACTCGGCGCGAAAGTTTCGTATGGAAAAGTTCAGGGTGACGTAAAGATTAACTGTTCAAGCGTTAAATCAAACGAAATTCCATTCGATCTATTTTCAAAAATTAAGGCTTCGATGCTTTTTATCGGGCCGATGCTTCATCGATTTGGAACTGTTACAATCCCATTTCCAGGAGGTTGCAAGCTCGGTTACCGCCGACTCGATCAGTTCTTTGAGTCGCTGACAGATTTAGGAGTGAAGGCTTCGATTGATGATAAGGGAATTCATTTCGATAAAAACGGAATGAAGAATAAAAAAATTTGGATGACGTATCCATCAGTTACTGCTACGGAAAACCTTATTTTAGCAATGGTGCTAAATAAAGGAACCGGTTCAATCTACAATGCCGCTTGTGAGCCTCATACGCAGGATTTATGCAACATGCTCGTTGCAATGGGGGCGAAGATAGAAGGAATTGGAAGCAATAATCTGCAAATTGAAGGTGTAGAAAAATTAACTGGTGTGGAATGGACTCCAGTTGCTGAGCACTTAGATGTTGGAGCATATATTGCTGCGGCTGCGATGACCGGTGGAGAAATTAGAATAAAGAATGCGATTCCTGAACATATGGGAATGATATTAATGATGTACGATCGACTCGGAGTAAAGGTGAAAATTGAAGGAAATGACATTATTGTTCCAGCAAAGCAGAAGATGGAGGTTGGCTCTGATGTTCAGGGAAATCATCAATATATTGAATCAAATCCTTGGCCAAATTTCCCGACGGATCTTCTACCTGTTGCGACAGTTCTTGCTGCATCATGCAAGGGTGAGACTTTCATTTTTAACAAAATGGAAGAACTTCAACTCATGTTCACAAATGACCTCGTTCCTATGGGAATGAAAACATTTGTCGGAGGAACTCAAAGACTTCTTGTCTATGGACCGACAAAGTGGAAGGGTGCAAAGGTCTTTGCTCCATATATAATTCAAGCGACAATGGCCATGGTTCTTGCCGCCCTTTCTGCTGAAGGAGAAACAATAATCTATGGTGCAGATTCGCTTCTTCGCAGGTATCCAGATCTTGTTGAAAAATATCAAAGCTTGGGTGCAGATATTGAATGGATTAGAACAAAAGGATTATAAATAGGTTATAGGGATTAGAAAAATATTGCTACTGGTGTCATTCCGAGCAAGTCGCGAGAATCGGGATATCACCTCTCCGGTGACTTCCGGAACTATTGTTGCGATCTTAATTTCGCAACATTTTGGAAGCGCAGATAGGATCCCGAGTACAGCTTGGGACCAGCGATTATGGTTCGCGTTTAAAATAAGACTGTGTCATTCCCGACCTGATCTGGAATCTAGTGTAAAAAGAAATGGATCCCCGCTTTCGCGAGGATGACACTTGATAATTGTAGATATTATGAATAAATCGAAAATTGTTGTCATTGGTGGCGGAACAGGAACGTTTACTATTCTTCGCGGATTGAAAAAGTTACCGCTTGATCTTACGGCTGTTGTCACAATGGCGGATAGCGGAGGAAGTTCTGGTCGTTTGCGTGATGAGTTTGGTGTATTACCTCCAGGTGATGTTAGGCAATGTTTAGCTGCACTTGCAGATAATGGCGATACAGATATTCTTCGTGAACTTTTTCTTTATAGATTTGATAAAGGTACTGGTCTTTCCGGTCATAACTTTGGAAATCTTTTTCTTACGGCTTTAACTAATGTTGTTGGGTCTGAAGAAGAAGCAATTGAATATGCTTCAAAATTACTTCGAATACAAGGTACAGTTCTTCCTGTAACTACGGATGATGCAACTTTATGTGTAGAACTAGAAGATGGGTTTGTAGTTCGTGGGGAATCGTCTTTGGATGAGCCAAAACATAATGGTAAGGTTTCAATCAAAAATTGCTGGATAGAACCACCTGTAAAAGTTACAAAAAAAGTTCGATCAGCAATTTCACAAGCAGATCTTGTTATTCTTGGTCCAGGAGATCTATATACAAGTATAATTGCCAATCTTGTGGTTGATGGGTTATCAGCGGTTTTAAAAAATAAAAAGATCTTATATGTTGCCAATCTCATTTCGAAGTATGGTCAATCATATAGGTATAATCTCTCTGAACACGTTCGGGATCTAGAGAAGTATCTGAATCGTAAGTTGGATTACATTCTTGTAAATTCTGAGCCATTACCAAAGGATATTTTAAAGCGGTATTTTAAAGAGGAAGGCTATGAGGTTGAGAACAATATGATTGATGATCCACGTATTATCTTGGCCCCAATGTTGGCTGGCGAAATTATTAAAAAGAAAAATGGTGATCGATTAAGGCGAAGCATGATTCGTCATGATAGTGATAAGTTGGCAGCAGAGGTGTATAAGATCGTTGCTATTTGATGGTTGTTTCAGCAAATATAGATTCGTATTCTTTATCTGTGAATCCTAATCGTAAATATGTCGTAAAATTGACAACTTGTTGAATTTCTCTGTTGTTAATTTCTGTTAATGTGTGTTTGCCGAGCCACATATCTTTAATAAATTGTATAATATTCGAAAAAGGTGTAGTTAGTCCTTTTCTGCTCAATTCTATATTTAGTTCATTATTCATGATTAACATACCTAGTGTTTCTGCATAGATAGCAGCATATTGGTATGCGATGTTTTCGGAAGGATGTCTCCTGTCAATATCAAAAAATCCTCTCTCTTCAATATCTTCTATTCTAATTGGATTTTTGGTAAGTTCTTGTCTTAACCAATCAATGTCAGCTCTTTGAAATAAAGAAACTGAAATTGCTTCGTTCATCCAGTAAGGTACATTTTCCTTTACCCATGATCGCGGTGCTCTTACTATTGGCGGTAATAGAAGGTGAGATTGTTCATGTGCCAATGAACCAGTAGAATTTCTCATGATCTTGCTGCCATCTCGGGTTTCGTCTTTTATGACATAGACTCCTCTTTGGGCATTTATATATGCCCATACGTAAGGTGGAAGGCGATCAAAGTTTTCAGGATCATGGTACATGTCTCTAAACAGAGATTGGTCATCTGTTAGTAATACTTGTACTGCTCCATCAATGGGGTGGTCTCCCCCTAAAAGTACTCCGAGCTGGGTTGTTGTTGTCTGATAAGAATCTTGTAGGTATACCAATGCTTCGGGACTCGGGCTATGTCTCATTTTGCTAATGCCAATTCCCACACAATTATTGTAATAAGTATGTCTTGATTATATCACGAGATATCATAAATATCAATTCAAGAGGTTTTCATACAGAACATTGTGTTTTATTATAACTTGTGACAAAATTTTTGTTCAACAGTTTCTATTTTAGTGTTAAAATATTTTAAATAATTATATTTTATCAAATGTTCCGAACCATACTTCGACGGGGTCTCAGACGAACTCTAAAAGTACTGTCCAAAGCTGCTATTCGCAAACATAATATCCGAATCATTGCGGTTTCCGGTTGGTATGGAACGTGGGTTCTGAAGGAATCTTTATATCTTGCACTTCGGGATGATTATAAAGTTCGGCGAAATACGAGCGATGTTCACTGGGATTTCTCGATCCCGCTAACAATTCTTGGTTATAAAGATGTTAATTATTCTTTCCGTGGCTGGATGCAAATTATTACATCTACAATCTGGGTTCTACTTTTCGAAAAGACGAATCCTCATGTTTTAATCTTAGAGCTCGACGCAAATCAAGAAGACATTTTGAAATATTGGTTAGGAATTATTACACCTGAAGTATTAATTCTTGGGAACACCCGACCTGGAATGGAAGATTCCGAAAGTCTTTTGGTTCAAGGTTTGATTGATGATGGAATGTTAATCTGCAGTACGGAACAAAAAGTAAAATTTGAATTACAAAACATTTTAGATGGAGACTACACGGTTTTAACTCATGAGGAGATTAGGAATAAGAAGTATGATTTGAAAGGCTTCTTTCCACCTGTGATTTGGGATTCTTTAGTTCTTTCAATTCCCGTTGCAGAAGAGTTTGGTATTCCGCATGAAGAGGTTGTTGAGAAATTATCCAACTTTGAGATTCCGGAGATTAAATTACAAAAAGCAAAAGTCCTAATCGATGGAAACAAAGACTAGAAACATCAGATCAAAAGAGGAGATTGCTGAGGAGCGAGCTCTAATAAAATCTGCGCAAAAAGATAAAAATAATTTCGGCAAGTTGTACGAACTTCACTATCCTGTGATTTTTGGTTATATTCGTAAGAGAATAGAAAATCGGGAACTTGCAGAAGACCTTACCTCCAAAGCTTTTGAAAAGGCTTTCAAGGCGATATCGAACTTTCAATGGCAAGGTGTTTCCTTTCGAGCTTGGCTTTTTCGAATTGCGCGAAATGTTCTCAATGATTATTTTCGTGCAAAAGGACGAAGACCAAAAGATGTTTCTTGGGAAGCTATTGCTCCAATTATCAAAGATAAAGGGTTGAAGCCGGAGGAGGTTGTTTTGCGAGATGATGATGAGCTTGCACTTTATGAGCTGATGGCGGAACTTGATAAGGATGAGCAGTATCTGCTTTATTACAAATTCTTTGAAGATCTGTCAAATGTAGAAATTTCGAGAATTACAGGTTTATCGGAAACGAATGTCGGCACTAAGCTTTATCGAATAAGGAATAAGATGAAGGAGAAGTTGGAACGAGAGATTGGGGATGAGAATGAAGAAGAGAAAGTTTAATTATCTGTTCCCTCTCCTCAAGGAGAAGGGACTATCAGGTTTGTGAAAATGAAAAGTATTAGAGAAATTGTTCCGCAAAATATTAAAAACTTAAAACATTTATTTGTTTCCAAGTATTACAGTTGGCGATATGATCATCCGTCCCGCAAACTGAAAGTTATCGGTGTTACAGGAACTGATGGAAAGACTACAACTTCAAACCTTATCTACACGATCCTTCGAGAAGCCGGCTATAAAGTTGGTTTGGTTACAACAATTGATGCAAAAATCGGGAAAGAGGTTGTTCCCACGGGTTTCCACGTTACAACTCCAAGTCCAAAAGAACTTCAATATTTCCTAAAACTTATGGTTGAGCGTGGTCTCGAATATGTTGTTCTTGAAACAACTTCGCATGCGCTTGATCAGTATCGTGTTGGAGGAATTGAATATGATTTTGCTGTTTATACAAATGTTACGCATGAACATCTTGATTATCATAAGACCTATGATAATTACCTCCGAACAAAAGCACGATTGATGAAACAGGTTCGAAAAGGCGGATTTGCTATTTTGAATCGAGACGACCAATCGTTTGATCAGCTTTACGAAATTGCACACGACTATCCGGTTAAAGTTATTCGTTATGGTTTCAAAAAAGATACGGATGTTCAAGCTGAGGATTTTAATAAAGATAAAAATATCAATCACTTCTTAGTTAAATATGAGGACAAAGAATTTGATGTGAGAATGAAGCTTCTTGGTGGATATAATGCGTACAATGCGCTTGCTGCAATTTCGGTTGCCCTTGAATCCGATATCCCAACCAAGACGATTGTTCACGCTTTGGAATCTTTTCAATCACTCGAAGGTAGATGGGAAGTCATGCAAAACAAGCCTTTTCAGGTCATTGTTGACTTTGCTCATACTCCGAATGCTTTGGAAAAAGCGCTTGAAGTTGCAAGAACTCAGGTTGATTCAGATCATGAAGTAATTGTTGTTTTTGGCTGTGCTGGAAAAAGAGATGTGGATAAAAGACCGATGATGGGTGAAGCTGCAGGACGACTTGCTGACAAAGTAATTTTAACAGCCGAAGATCCTCGTGGTGAGGATGTCGTTTCAATTAATAATCAAATCGCATCAGGAATGGTTGATAGTGGGAAGAGAATTAATAAAGAATTATTTAGTATTCCCGATCGAGCAAGGGCAATTTACAAGGCGATAGAACTTGCACGTCCCGGCGATCTTGTGGTAATAACAGGGAAAGGGCATGAAAAGAGTTTGAACATAGATGGTGTGAATGAGATTCCTTGGAGTGATCAGGAGGTGGTAAAGAAGATTTTAGGTTCTAGAATATAGAGATTTCCCCTCTTGAGAGGGGTGACCGAATGAATTGAGGTCGGGGTGTGTTGGGGAATTCAAATCTCAAAAATCAAAATGCAAAATGACAAATTAAAATTTATAAATCTGCCCGAAATAGTTTTGGAGAATCAAATAAAATGTGCGGTGAAGAAGAGTCTTTAACTGAAATGGAAATAACGTCAATTCAGGTTTTAACGGCGATGGCAAGACGGGCATCTTTAAAGAAAGGCCTTGGAACACAGTATGTAGCACTAGAAAAACAGCTAGAAGAAGATTTGATCCGACCGTCATATGTAACAGCAGAAACGATTGCAGAACGATTGGCAGGACAAGATCTTGTTATTAATCCCATAACAAGAACGGCGCATTTGAATAGTGGTTTGACATGGGGAGATGTAATGGTCGAATTCTTTGATGTTTGGGACAATATTGGAGCGTCGCTATCTGCAGATTCCCCCAAAGCAGCTATTTGGGAGGAAATTGCAGTAATTTTGTCTTCTTCTCTTGTCCCAGCCGAATGTTGAAGTTAAATCCCACAACAGCCTGTCCTTCTGCTTGTGGTGTAAAACCAGAATTTTCTCCAGAAGAGAGAAGGGTTTTTGCTGCAAATTAATTGGCTATGCGGGCGGGCTTGTCTCCGCGGTTTGATTGGGATGATGATGGTGATGGATTAAATATGTGTGTTGTCACATCTCGAGCATTTGAGCAGGAAGAACTTACGACTGCCTATGATACGTTTGATCCAGATTGGCGAGAAGACAATCCTTTTGAAACAATTTCGCCTCTAATTATTTTCCGGGCTGAACCGGAGGTATAACAATTATTTCTCCAATCTATGCTAATATATGTAGCGTTTCGTTATCAATAACGATGTTTTATTTAGATGCCGATTTTTATCGGAATGACGTTTAGGATTATGAAAATTAATAATATTCCAACACATGTTGCGATAATTTACGATGGCAATCGACGTTGGGCTGAGCAGCATGGACTTCCTGAAAAAGAAGGACATAAGGCGGGCGCACAAAATGTCGTAGATAATATTTTAAAATACGGACGAGAGTTTGGCGTTAAATATTTAACTTTATGGCTTTTCTCTACAGAGAATTGGAAAAGAGATGAAATGGAGGTTGGTTTCATCTGGGATCTTTTTCGAAAGTATTTTAAAGAATTTTCGCAAAGATTTATTAACGAACAAATTCGATTTCACCATGTTGGCAGGCGAGATCGATTGCCTGAAGATGTGATTGATTTTATCGAAAGATTAGAAAGAGACACAAAAGACTTTGATGATTATCATCTTTGTCTGGCTCTGGATTATGGAGGTCGAGACGAAATTGTTCGTGCAACAAGGAGAATTATCGAGGCTGGTTTAAAGCCTGAAGATGTCACCGAAGATACTTTTATACAGTATTTAGATTCGAAAGATATTCCTGAACCTGATTTGATAATTCGTACTTCTGGAGAACTCAGACTGAGTGGATTCATGGCGTGGGAGGGAACTTATTCTGAATTATATTTTTCAGAAAAACATGGTCCTGATTTTGACAGAGAAGAATTTGAAAAGGCGCTAATCAGTTATTCAAAGAGAAATAGAAGATTTGGAGGGAATAATAAGAATTCAAAAATCAAATCGCAAAAGTCAAAATGATAAATCAAAATTAAAAAATCATACGATTTCAGACTTCGGCGACTAAACGGCCGAATACCGGTAATAAAGAGAATAGAATTGAGCACAAAACTGCGGTACAATAATTATAAATAATAAATTATAAACAATAAATTCCTGTGATCAATCTAAAAAACAAAAAAGTTTTAATTTACGCAGAAGGTGCTTTTGGTTTAGATGCTCGGAAGAAATATGCAGTTCGTGCTAAGACGGCGGATGGTGTACTTCGATGGGCTGATTATGAAATTACGGGCGTTGTTGATTCTACATCAAATGAATCAAACGTTGGAGAAGTTTTGCAAATGCGTGAAGATGTTCCAATCTTCAAATCTCTTCAAGACGCTTTTTCTGCAAATCCTGCAAATGTTCTTCTTCTTGGTGTAGCACCGGAGGGTGGCAGATTTCCGGATTCATGGAGAGAAGATGTGCTTTGGGCAATGAAGAATGGAATGGATATAGTCTCAGGGATGCACTTCGTTCTTGGTGACGACGAAGAATTTGCAAAGACCGCAAAAGAATTAAACCGAGAAATCTGGGATGTACGAGTTCCCCCTAAAGATCTTCCGGTTGGTTCGGCAAAAGCATACTACATTAATCCCGGAAACGAAATTAAACGACCGGTTATTCTTACCGTTTCGACAGATCCTGCAGTAGGTAAATTAACAGCGACGATGGCAATTGTTCGTGGCCTACAAAAACGGGGAGATAATCCTTGTTTTATTCCTACCGGTCAAACTAGCATTATGATTGGTGGATTCGGAATTGCAATTGATGCATGTTCCGGAGATTTTCAGGCTGGCGCTTTGGAGAAAATTCTCCTAGAAAAAGCTGAGGAACCGGAATGGACACATTTCGTGGTTAAGGGGCAGGGCTCAATTTATCATCCAGGTTATTCCAATACGACAATTGCGATGATTCACGGCTCTGTGCCAACACATATGATAATGGTTCACAGACCACAACGAAAACATTCGATTGGCTCGAAATTAATTAAACTTCCTTCACTTCCGGAAGCGATTAAAATGTATGAATCTTTAGTTTTACCACAATATAGAAACTGCAAGGTTGTTGGTATTGCGCTAAATACCTTCGGAATGTCTGATGAAGAAGCAAGAGAAGAAATTAAAAGAACCGAAGTAGAAACCGGTTTACCGACGACGGATGTTGTGAGATTTGAAAATGAAGTTGAGAAGATTCTGAAGTTTTAATGAGCATTCAAAATTTAGAACAATATCTTCAATCCAATTTTAATTAAAACTATCTAAAAAATGATCAAAAGAATACATTCAACACTGTTTCAAATAAAAGATTTGGATAAAACTGCTGAATTTTACAAAAATCTAGGTTTCGAAATCCAGAGATCGGATGATGCTATAAGAATAATTTTTGGAGATTACAGGTTCGCATTTATAAAAGAAAAAGATGATAGTAGAAAAAGTATTGAGCCTAAAGGTATAGGTATCTCAATATTTTTTGAGGTTGATAATATAGACAATTACTTTAATACACTTAGATGTAAAAATATTGTACTTAACTCTGAACCTCAAAATCAACCATGGGGAAAAAGAGAGTTAGTTGTAATTGATCCTGATGGGTATAAGTTGGTGTTCTTTTCTAACATTTAATTAAGAAAAATGTTTAGTTATTGTTGGGCTGATCCTCAATTTATTACGGATTATGGGAAGAAGATGTTTGAGGTGTATTTGAAACGGAGAGAAGAATACTACAGAGAACATAAGGAATTGTAGATTTTGTAGGGAACAACCATGGTTGTTCCCTACGGAAAAGATAATGTTATGAAAAATCGTAAATTAAATCGATTGGCAGGTTATGATTATTCACAAAATGGTTATTATTTCATCACTATCTGTACACAAAAGCATAAAACGTTCTTTGGGAAAATTACAAAGGATAAAGTTGTTTTGAATAAATTTGGTAAGATTGCAGAAGAGTGTTTATTGGAAATCCCCGAACATTTTACCAATGTTGAAATCGATGATTATGTTATTATGCCAAATCATATTCATGTAATAATAATTATTGATGATGGGACGGTTTGTGGAAATAAAAATGTAGAGAATGCGCATATCGTAGGGAACAACGATCGTTGTTCCTTACATCGGAATATGGAATTATTACCAAAGGTCGTTTCACAATACAAATCCTCCGTTACTCGTGAAATTCGAAAACAATTTGGTAATTATGAATTTTCATGGCAGAAATCATATTATGATCACGTGATACATTCGGATAAACGGTTGGAAAGAATTCGTGATTATATTTATAAAAATCCGTTAAATTGGGAAAAGGATAAATATTATCCCGATTTGGTATAATGTTTTTGAAGATAAGGAACAACCATGGTTGTTCCCTACAAAATATTTGTAAAATGAAATTTGAAAAATTTATATTGAGCTTGTCGAAATATGAAAAATGCTAAACATGTTCACTTTATCGGCATTGCAGGTTCTGCAATTGCTCCTGTTGCGAAAATGATGAAAGATCTCGGCTGGAAAGTTACCGGTTATGAGCATAACCAAGTTTGGGAGCCGATGAAAAGTTTTCTCGCAAATAATGATATTCAGTATGATGAGATTGAACCAGATTTAGACATAATAAGAGAGGCAGATCTCGTTGTCCTTGGAGGTTCTGTTTTAATGAAAAGTGAAAATGATCCTGAATATTTAGAGGCTAAGAAATTAGGAAAAAAGATTGTCGGTTTTCCTCAACTTTTGCAGGATTATGTTATAAAAAAGAATTCCATTGTTGTTACCGGAACTTATGGTAAAACTACAATTTCTTCAATGTTAGCCTGGATTTTGGAAGTTGCGGAATTGAATCCGTCCTACATGAGCGGCGGACAGCAACTCAATTTTGATTCTGGTGTAAGAAATACGGATTCTGAATATTCTGTAACCGAAGGTGATGAGTATGTTTCAGTTTGGGGTTTCGATATGGAGCCAAAGTTTATGTACTACAATCCGACATACACTTTAGTTACTTCTGCAAAGTGGGATCATGTAAATATTTATCCAACTGAAGAATCTTATATTGAAGCCTTTAAAAAGCTTGCGAAGAAGACAGAAGAAAATGATGGAATAATGTTGCTTTGTGCAACCGGAGATAATTTAGAAAAGGTGAAAAAATCTTTTAACGGTAAGGTTTACACTTACATGATGAAAGAAAAGGAATCAGAAAAACGGATTTCCGGAAGTGTTGATTATGTTGGTGAAATTATTGAGTATTTTCCTGACAAAACTGTTTTTCGAGTTTACGAGGGAGTTGACCTTCTTTGGGAATTTGAAACCACAATGATTGGAGATCACAATGTTGAAAATTGTGTGGCAGCCATTGCTATGGCAAGAATTTTGGGAATTCCTGTTAAACCAATTGATGAAGGAATTCGAATGTTCAAAGGCATCGGGCGAAGACAGGAAATTGTTGGAAAAATGAAAAATGGCGCAACTGTTATGGACGATTTCGCGCATTCTTGGATTAAAGCAAAGGCAACACTTGAAGCGCTCCGAACAAGATACAAGGGAAAAGTTATTGCAATCTTCAACGCTCATGCCACATCACTTGCAGATAGAGAGACCTTGAAATGGTATCCTGGAGTTTTCGACAAGGCAGATTACGTGATTATTCCAAAAGTATCTGTAAAGAAATCTACACCGAAAGAGAAACGTGTTTATGGTAAAGACATTGTAGAGGCAATTGCAAAAACTCAGCCGAATGTTGAGTATATTCCGGTTGAGGAAAATATTATTAGTAAAATTAAGGAACTTGCGGATGAAAATACGCTTGTCGTTTTTATGTCGAGTGGGGGATGGGGAAAGCTTGTAGAACAAGTGATGCAAGCATAAAAGCAAAAATATAAATATCAAAATTCAAAGTTATAAATAAAAATTATAAAAATAACAAGTTTTAGTAAAGGTGTTTATTAAATATGAGAAAAAACGTACATCATCTGGAGGGTTTTGAAGAATTATCTGTGCCAATTATTCTGAGAGATTCTCTCGGAAGAGTAATTATTAGTTATTCCGATGAATTGGCTGATAAGGGCGTTAGGTTTGATTTTGATTCGGGGAGGCTTGTTCATACAACAACCCGTTTGGTTGCAAGAGATGGTGACCTTTGGGAGCAATCTGTAAATGCTTTTATTGTCGGAGGTGAATGTTAATCCTCTAGAAATCCTCAAATAATCTTGAAATTTCATTTATCTTGTTGAACCACCATCTGTTGTGCTTTCTGTATAAAGTCACTATACATACAGCCTTGTCTGAGTAAAATTCTCCTTGACAGTTTTTTCTCCAGTCATGTATCTTGGTATTAGATTAAATTTTCATAAACAAAAAACGCCCCTTTTGTTCCTAACTACTTTTGTCTCGTTCACAGAGATTAGTTTTTAGTAAATCATGACAGATACTCCTGAGGTTCCAACTCCGGATAAAATTCTCCTTGAAGTTGAACGTCTTCAACCATATGACTACGAAAAAATTGGTGCTGATTTAGATCTTCTTCTAGAAGGCGACCCCGATCTTCATCGCGAGCAGATTAAAACCCCACTTGATTGGGGCACCCTTCCCGAATTATCACAGGAGCAGGTTAGTTCATACTTTATGGGAGGTCAGCCGGATGTGGAGGGATCTATTGCGTGGCGTCGTCGAAATCTAGAACAACCATCGTATGCGAGGTCCGTGATTACATTAGTCGCTCCAGTTCCCGTATCTAGACGTCATTCCAGAGAGGATGGTCTTACTAGGCCAAGTGTGGAATGGCAAGAGTCTATGCTCATTGCGGCAAGAGTCCTATTGGCAGGACCTTCTGAGCTACGTGTTTTCGTTGCTGCGACAGATGAATGGAATAGAGACCATGGTCTCCCCACAATTCCAGGTACTACATTAGAGGAAAAAGCTACGAATTATGCTGCTGCTGTTTTCAAAACACCGCTTAGCGAAATTCAACCACCTGTAAATGGAAGTGTTTCAGGCTACATGTTAAAGCAGGATGAGCATATGAGGCCTCATTCACTTTTGGGTAAAATGCAGATGCCGATACATGTCGCTGAACATTGGGCGAAACATAATGAGAGAACTCAGATTGCGGGTAAGTTGTTAGTGAAGCTTTATGACCTTAAATATAAAGTTGGTGTTTTAACTACTACGGGTCCTCAAAATGCTGAGGATCATCAGTTTTTAGCACGATATGGAAATGTCGACTTCGACTCATTAATCGAGCTGACCTCTGCATCTTTCATCATTGATGCCTCTGCATCAAGAGAGCTTATGCCTAACTCTGCACCTTTGAGGGATAGTCTCGGAAAGAAGCAATTGGCGAGAACTCGATCAAAGATTGCCGCTTCTGCTGGCAAACTTGAATATGAACAGGTTGCATCGCAAGTGAATGACAAAGCTTCTATCTTGAAGCCCTCTCAGTGGGGAACTATTCAGAGGTTCTCTCGAGAAGTCGCTTCTGCACATGGCGCTTTGTCTCCGGAGAGAATAATTACAGAAGATGAGCGAACTGCAATTGAAAACTTAGGAATTCTTGCTTTTCGGGAGGAAAAGTCCTTCGCTGCAGCTAGATTGCAAAATTGTCTGGGCAGTGTTAGCGAAGATTTCCAATACGGAGAACATGGGATAGCTATTTCTGGATTAGTAAATAGGTTGCGACAGGATCCTATACAACAATGGTCGAAAGAATATTTGGATGAGAATCCTGCTGAAAAAGATGCATTACTTGCGCTGCAAAATGCATTAAATGAAGATATTTTAATAGACATTGTTCCTTCGCCAAAAAGAAATGGTATCCGTGTATCATGGGATGTGCAGCTCGCAACGGTAATTCGACCGGGGGAGAAGATTCCGTTAAAGTTCGATCCCTACGATGGAAGAATGCTTCGTCGTTTACATGATGTTCTGTCAACGGCTCATTATGATTCAATTTTGCCACATGGGGGACCTCCTAGAGGTCATGAATTAACGAAGGCTGAACTAGATGTTGTCCCCGGGTTAGATATGGAGGTTCGTCCGGATCTGACCGTGGAAAGACGAATTCTTGCAGAAGTGGAAAATGAAGCTATCGCTGCATATTTGGAAACTCATGGAATTACGGATAGAGAAGAAGTTTTGAGATTATTGAATCCTAGTCGCTTTGATGAAGAACCGCCAAGTGCCTTGCAGAATGTAGATATTGCCGCTGGTAAAATTGATGAATGGATAGAAGAGGGAAAACAAATCGCTTCAGTTGGAGATTGTGATCAGGATGGAGCCTTTGCATCCGTTATTGAAAACATGTTGGAAAAACTTGGCGCAAAAGAACTGCTTCAATTTGTGCATGCTCGGTTGCAGGGACATAGTTTACGAAGTGTAGATCTACTTAATTTACGTTTACAAGGTGCTGAAGCTTTCCTTATTAACGATACCGGATCTAGTGTCGAAGATGTTCGTGTTTTCCGGATTTTGCACGATGGAATTGCAAATGAGGGTGTGATTAATGATTTCAATGTAGCAAAAGCAATTTATCAGTCTGCTGTAGAGCAGTCAAAAACGATGGCTGATTCATCTGCTTTCTTACAAAAGGCGAGAGAACAATATGAATCATCTGTTGAGGCGGCTCTTTTGGGTTTTTATGAATTTGGTAAATTTATAGATGAAGTAGATGGAATTGGTAGCATAAAAGGAGTCAAGATTGGGAATATAAGGTCAAAAATTACGAGGTTTACAAATGATTTCAAAAAAGAACTAATTCAAGATTTTACAGAATCTGATCTCACAATTGAGTTTCTTAAGGCTAAGGTGACGGAGCTTTTGGATTCTCCTGTTATGGCAGGTTCATCTGTTCATATGAAAGATGTTCCCGGATTTGCAAAGTATGCTGAGGGAGATAAATCCATAGAGTTTGTAGTTATGGATCATCATACCGCTTCTTTGCAAGGAGTGGAGTATTTTTCCGGCATTAAATATGGCGTGATGGTGAATCCTCAGTGGATTCGAAATGATAAGAGAGATGTCTTTCTTCAAGAAATGCGAGAAGCCCTTGCCGCAAATGACCCGATTCGGGTCAAAGACGTTCAACGTAGATATGAGTGTTATGATGGAGATCTCGTTGGTACGGTAGTGGTAGCGAAAGTTTTGCGTAGAGTAATGGAATTGCAAGGAGAACATCCACTGCTACATGTAAACGCAGATCATTTGTTCCAACTGCCCTCAGAAGAAAAGAATGCAAAGCTTCAGGAATTATCGGCAAAAGTTAGTGCACAAGTCTGTTCCAGAAGTCGGGGCATGTTGATTTATACAGGTAGTGAATCAGATTATGAGTATGCGATTGCAGGTCCGGCTGGCGTTGAACTTTCTATTAATTTAAGAAACGTTTTACCACAGAGAGGTGGTTTGGGAAGTGCTATCAATAGGATAACGGGAGCTCATGACGCTCTGATTAGAAATTTAGCTGATGCAGTGGAACGGTTCGGTGAGGAACATGAAATGGAGAGCGCTGCTGTTTTACAACACGTGCTCTCGGCAAAGGTTGGTTTTGAAGAGACAACATTGTTTGATCGGGTTATAGATAACTTCGAAATCCGGTGGGATGTTAGAGTTAATAATCGTGAGATCTTGCGTGCACAGTTTATGCAAAATGGGCTAGAACATGGTTTCCCACAGCATCACGCGCACGCAGCCGTAAGAAATTTAGAGAGGCTCTATCAGGAAACTGTTTTAGAAGGAACTTTCCTAAACGATGCAGAGAAAAGATTTTATTTAGCACATAATCAAATTCTTCCGGAATCATATCATTCAATGGGCTGGGAAGAAAAGGCTGAATACGTAAGTTCTCAAGGGCGTCGAATCATTCGGGAACTACAATTTTTAACGATCGATGTAGAAGATGGGACAGACGTTTCAATAGATTTATCAGCCTTTATGGAGGAGAAGCAAGCGTTGCAGGAAGTTTTGACAATAGATGAAATCAGGCAACAACTAACGCTTTTGGTAGAGGCTGCATTTGAGCAACATGGTGCAACGAATCCGACGGGACGGGTCGCCAAGCTTCCAACATGTGTTAAAAATGAAGTGAATCGACTCTACAACGAAGCTTTTGATAATGTTCGTTTCTCTATATATGAACAAGAGGTTTTAGAGAATTATGAACAATTTGGCCTATGGGGATTAGACCAGATACGGATAATTGAAGCAATTGCTCAGGTTGGAGATGGTGGAAGTGTTGTTCAACCTGAAACTAGGTATATAACACGAAACGGATTTGAAACTGCACAGGCCTGGGTAGATATGGTACGACTCAACCCCGTTCCGGCATCGGTTCAGAAGTATTTGCGGTCAAAATTTCACGGTAAGGATTATGATGAAGCTTTAGCAAAATGGAAATCTGACAGAAAAAGTTTGTTTGATAATGTCGAGCCTCCAATTATTGACATTATGAGAGCGAGTCTTGAAGGCGAGCGCCTTTCCGGTGTGAATTTACTATTGACTCGAGGACATACCCATACATGGGGATCTGCAATGATGAACGGTTTTAATCGAGCTTTTGCTGTCAAGGGACGGGAACCGGAAGCTAGAAAACTTCTTCGTGAGTATGTGAAATTGTATTCCACTGGAAAATTACAACAAACTCATTCACAACGATTACTCCGAGCAGAGCTTCCGGATGTTCACAAATCTGCAATTGCTGCGAGGGAAAAACTTTGGGCTAATGTTGTAAAAGAGGTAGAAAGCCGGCCAAATTGGCGTTCGCAAAGAGTGCTTGTCGTTGGTGTTTCGGGGGATATAAATGATCCAACGGGTGGTTTACGAGGACTTATTGCTGGAGAGCTTGCTGCTAGATATAAAGATAAAGTCATAATCGTATATGATATTCAGAAGCAGGGGAGTGCAAGCTCCGAGACTCCTTCGATAGTTGGCTTATCTGGACGTTTACCATCAGATGGGAATCTTGAACTTGATATGGCGTTTCGTCAGATTGAGTATAATTCTCCAAATCCAGATAGGGTTCGGGTATTAGCATGTGGTGGACATCCTTGTGCTGCCGGTGCAAAGGTATCTGTGGTATTGAATCCGGAAGATTCCGACTCATCAATTCAAAGTGAACTGGAAAAGGTTCTTATTCCTCTTTTGCAAAATTATATTCCAACGAATAGAGATCGTGGAATTGTATCAGTAGATAGAATTATTGATAGAGCACTGAACCGGTTGCAGGAACAGGGCTTTATGGATGTACAAGCGTACAGAGAATATATTAACTCATTTGAACTGGTTCAAAATCTTGCGGAAGTCTCGTATAAAATTCTGGATCCATACGGTTCAGATCTTGAGAATCTGAGAATGAGAATAGACAATGTTCGTGTGGTTGCAATATCGAAAGGACGAAAAAACGACGATACTCCTTATACTTACCTTCACGTTGAAGATGGAAACAAACATGTTATGAAATTACGGGTCTTTCCAGATGAGGTTGATTTGCAACACATCCGAACCGGTGATGTTCTCGCATTGACAGTGGAAGGACGAGTCCGTCGACGTCCGATTGGTGTTTCTAAAATGACGAGGCGTAGACCATGGTCTCTGCCGAAACGTGCTGGTCATCCTAAATACATAGAGACTGAGTACTGGGCTAGTGAAAAGTCCATCCCTAGATTGTATATCACGGAAGTTGAAAAGAGTACTTCTGAGATATAGAGAGCGTTTCTCTTCACAAATTTTTCACTCAAATCTGCAATGATTAAACTGTTTAGTTTAATCATTGTTTTTATTATGCGTCCAAAACTTCGCCAGAAAAAGATTGATAGGAAAGAAACAGGGAAACGGTACAAGGAAGAAAATGAGGAAACATCGGAGGGTAAAATTCTGTCATCAAAAGGTAAGTGGCGAGATACAGAATCTCGACAGAGATGATGTGAAATAATTGGAATCTCACACAACCCGTTGCGTTCTTGTGTGTAAATAGCCACCACGCGTGGTACGTTTTTGTTGACATCAGAAAAATGGGCAAGTAAACTGAAATTGGTTGGATTTCATAATTTTACTTGCCCATTTCTATGGCCTATATATTTTACCAGAAAATTTAATAAATATAAATGAAGACTTCTTGATAGAGGTCTTCTTTTATTATGGGCAGGTGATTTGGAAATCCGGCTAAATTTATTTTAGCTGGACAAGAACATGGCAAAGAACCCTTTTCGGTTACAGGTTGGACGCGCTGCAGGTTGGGAGTGTGAGTTCGGTGATTGTGATAAGGCGAATGCTGATGGGAGTATGGTTCATGCGCATCATAATGAAAGAGGTGATGACTCATCCGGTGGCCAACTTCTTTGTGTAGACCATCATCAGCAAACCCACCAGGAAGTTGCAGATGCGTTGAAGCTTGATGGGGCAACTTGGAAAACAGAGGCAGAGATGGCTGCTCACCAACGAGCCGCAAATATTCTTGCCGGTGCACTTCGATTATGGAGTACGAAAGATCCATGAATCATCCATAATTGAGGAGGATTATATTAATTGTTAAAACTTCATGATTTAATGAAATTTTCGAGTGACGGTTTCAGGAATCAGTGGTTTTAATTTATAGAATTTACTTTAGATGGTGACTCAATGAGATCAAAGCTAAAGAGAAAGAAAATGTTAAAAAAACAATCCGGTAGGAGAATTGATGATATTGATTTTATGGATGAGTTTGAGGATTTGTTTTATTAATTTTCTCTGAGGTACAATTTACGTTCGTTAAAGAAGACCCGCCTATGGCGGGTCTTTACTTTTACCCTGGAATGGGTGTCATGCTGAGCGGAACGTAGTGGAGTTGAAGCATCTAGCGAAGCGTTTTCATCAACTAAAAATAAATGAATCGTTGCAAATGTTTTCTTTTACTTTTTGAGCAAAAAGTAACAAAAGCTCTGGAGGGATATGGATTTTTCCGTTGGCAGTTTGATGAAAACGATTAATTTGCACCCGCGAAAACACATATCCCCCCAGACCCCAAAAACATCAATACGATGTGAATTACAAAGGGTAATCATTGAATACGCTTAATAATATTCTTTGTTGCGGGCTGTATTCCTCCCTACGGTCCATGGAACTGCATTAATGCAACGTTATGTACTGATACAATTCTCCATCTTCAAACCCTCTCTTTCGGTAATATTCTCTAGTTCCAACCGCGGAAATGACATTTAACTTTTTGTAATCATTTTCGATTGCAATTTCTTTCGCTTTTTCAATTAACTTCTTCCCAAGTCCTAGGTGTTGAGTTTCTCCTTCCTCTCCAATTTCAATAGACCTTCCATACACGTGAATTTCGCGGATCATTGCAGCATTCCGTAATTCTTCAATAAAGTGTCCTTTTGATAATTCCTTCTTTGGAAGCGAAAGTCGAAGAAATGCGAGTAATTTATTTTCGGACGTGTAATTAATAAATAGCTCTTTAGATACAGTTGTTTGATATTCAAAAACATTGAATCTGAGGTTCTCTGTATCAAATTTTTCTCCTCGAATTTCCTGGCATCTGATACAATAACATTCCCAATGTCTCTTTTTCATTTCCTTTTGAACTAATTGTCGAAGGTTTGTCTTTGTCGTTCCGCCCTTGATTAGTTGAGAAGGAATATCTCGGAAAAGTCTCGTTATTCTACAGTATCTAGGAACTTTCGTTTTGCACTTTGCTAATAAATCGATTAAATCTTTTTCTTCATACGGTTCAAACGTCTTTTCTTCCATCAACTTCTTTAGCTTTGTGTTGTCCACAACGGAACATGGATAAACTTTCAATTCATCGGGCATTACCGAAGGATCGTTGAATAGTTGTTGAAAATCCACGTAGTCTTTTTCCAATGATGAGCCATACAAGTTCGCCATCCAGTGTATATGAATCTTGAATCCGGCAAGACGGAGCAGATTAATTGCTTTTCGTGAATCGTCAGATGTATGCCCTCGCTGATTTGCTTCAAGAACATGGTCGTTCAGACTTTGTACTCCGAGCTGCACCTTCGTTACACCGAGTTTCCGCATATGAATTATTTCATCTTCATCAATATAGTCAGGTCTGGTTTCAACTGTTAAACCAACACAACGGTGACGAGCAGATTCGTTTTGTTTTTGTAAATCTTTTAAACTTTGGTTTTCAATCTTAGGGGATCCTGAACAAATCCCCTTTGTCTCTTCGAGACATTTCCCCTTTTCCAAAGGGGAATCTAATTCAGGATGACAGAGTGCGTGAAAAACTTCTGCGATGTACCATTCTCTATATTCCTTTGGATAATAGGTCCATGTTCCACCAGAAATTATAATGTCGACTTTATCTGTGTTATGACCGATGTTTTCGAGAGCTTGTATCCTTTGCAATGTCTGTTCATATGGATCAAATTTCAACTTCTCTGCACGCATTGCACCGGGTTCTTCTCGAAGATAGCTTTTCGGCATATCGACCTGACTTGGACAAAAGATGCAGTTTCCGGGACAGGCATATGGCTTTGTGAAAATTGTTATTGGTGCAACTCCGGAAATTGTGCGAGTCGGCTTCATCCTTAAAAGTTGACGAACTTTTACGCGCCTTTCTTCAGGCATTTCCTCGAAAGCCCCTGATTCCAGCATCTTAATCATTTCCGCTTTGCTAAAGAATCCGCCTTCAGGTTTTGGATATTTACGCAAAATTAATGACAGTTCTTTTGTACTCGGCTCATGACCGAGTTTAAGAATTTCCGTAGCAATATTTTCAATTAATTGAGTTTTCCTAATCATTTTTTATTTTCGAAATCGCATTTAATTTTTTCTCTAATGGATTTCCAGATTTTTGTAATTTGAGAATCGTTGAGTTTGTTTACCGCCTTGTCTGGGTAGGTTAAAAGCTCTTCTCTAAGATCAGGATTCTCCCAATTAGAAAATTTGCTATCTACTACCTGCAACTGGCTTTCTAATTTATCAATCGCCTGAGCAAATCTAGCTTCTCTTGTTTCCCCTTCTTCAAATTCTTTATATGATTCAAAATATTTGTTCGCCAATTCAGAAGGCAGTTCCTGGAAAGCCTCCTTGGCGTTTTGTAGTTCTCTCTTTTTATCCTCATCGGTTTGTTTGTAATGAGGTACATCTCCAGAAATAATTTCTGGAAGATCATGTATTATTAACATTTTCAAGACTTTATTGGTATCAACATCCTTGTTAAAAATATCCTGAAAAGCCATCCAAAATAACGTTACCCTCCAAGTGTGTTCTGCGGCACTTTCCGGACGGTTTCCTGTTGTGTAATTATGCCGGAATGTCATCTTGAGCTTTTCTGCCTTACCTAAAAATTTTATTATTTGTTCTTCCATGTTATATTAAGTAAAATAGTTGATACCTTCCTATTCAAATTATACATTTGTTAACATAATTAAGCTATGCAATCACGAAAAATACAATGGATAATTATTATTGCGAATGACTGGAAACTTTTAAAAGAGTTCTATGCTGATAAACTTGGGTTTCAAGTTGTTCGCGAAGTCCCAGAAGACGGTTTTGTGCAAATGCAAATTGGAAATCAAAATTTTGCGATTTACCAAAAAGATAATTTGTCTTCCGTTCTTCCCGCGGAATTGCTTACCGATGATTACACTCGTGCAAAGACTATTTTTTCCTTTAATCAATCAGATAATATAGAATCTGATTACGATAGTATGGTTCAGGAGGGGATTGAATTTATTCAACCTCCGACGAGACAGCCATGGGGACAAATAACAGCGTATTTCAAAGATCCGGAAGGAAACATCTGGGAACTTCAGAGGTGGGAGTAAGTTAAGGCAAAAGGAAAAATTCAAAAGGAAAAAGAATTCTTGAGGACACCGCGGTCTTTGGAGTGGAGTAGAGAGCTTTTCAAGTTTACAGAAATATATCAGTCGTAGTATAATCCAGAAAACTCCCCATAATAATTTATTCTTGAGAAACATGGCAAGCGGAGAAATATGGGAAGATTCGTCTGGTTACTCTAGATTTTCTTTATGCTTTCATCGGGAATTTGGGGAAGAATTTAGAGACGGTCGACGGGTATTTGTTCGTAATCTAGAAGGAAAAGACGGACCGATTCAGCATATGTATATTCAGGAGGCGGAACATATAACTCACTATGCAGTTTTTGCAGGAATAGGAAAAGTGTTTGTTGATAGATATTATGCCAATGCTAATGATCCTGAAGATGGAAGAGAAAATTGGATGGTTGTCTACGAGAGAGACGAAAGTGGGATTTATCGTACTAAAAGTGTTCCAGCTTCAAATCTAGTATACTGGGACGGGAATGTTATTGGTTTTACTCCATATAATGAAGAAGTTAATGGATTAGGATATCTATCGTATGCTTTTGAAGAGGCTTTCTTGGGAGATATGCTCTCTCTTGCTAGAGGAGAAAGAGATAATCAATCTGGTGTGGTCTTTTCTGATTGTACTGTAGTGTTTGGTTCACCGTATTTAGAGGCATAGATTCTCTTGCAAATATTGGTTTCAACTCGTATATTGGTATTGGATAATTTCTGATACCAATTCTTTTTTGGCGAAAGCAATAAAACCAAAGGATAAACTCAAAACCTTAATCATTGCGACAGTTTTTCTCGTAATGATTTTTAATATCTTTGGCGTAATCATCTCCATCGCTCTTTGGTATTTCAGTTATCAGAAAGAGATCAAACACTTTTTCGAGCAACAAAATATTCAAATTAATCTTCCTGAGTTTCCTCCTGCTTCCAAACCAAGCGTCAAAACCGACGTTAAATTACCTAATCTAAATAATTTATTTAATCAAAAAACAATGAACAAAGTAGGAAAGATGATTCTCATTGCCGTAATCCTAATTTTCGGATTAATGGTTGTGACTTCAGCATTCACAGTAATCGATAATGGTACCGTCGGTGTCGTAACTAGATTTGGCCAAGTTCAAGATAAGGTTATGAAACCTGGTCTAAATTTCAAAATCCCATTTGCCGATCATGTTCTGATTTATAACACTCAGAAAATTATTTACGAGACAAGTCAGACTCCTCGTGATTCTGCTGCTGATTACACAGATTATCCAATTGAAACAACAACAGAAGATGGACAGCAAATTCAAGTGACTTATTCAGTTCGTTTCTCAGTTGATCCTGATAAAGTAACTTGGCTTGCGAATAATTTGGGTACTGAAGCACAGATTGTAGAAAAGGTTGTTAAAACGGATACAAGAGTTAATACAAGAAATATTCCTAGACAATACAGAGCGATAGATTTGTATACTGGAAATATTCAGGATGTTTCGGCACAAATTGCAGAAACTCTACGACCTTTATTTGAAGCGAATGGAATTATCTTAGACGAATTCGGTATCAGAAATGTTATCTTCTCAAATGAATATATTGATGCAATTGAATCAAAACAGATCGAGGCGGAAAAGATTGTAACTGAACAAAATATTGCAGAACAAGAGAAATATAAGAAACAGGCTGCTATTACAAAAGCGGAAGGTGAAGCAGAATCACAAAAGCTTCAACAAGAAACATTAACAGATGCATTATTACAGAAGATGTGGATTGAGAAGTGGAATGGTCAGCTTCCAACCTACCAAGGAGATGGAACACCACTTATTAATCTTCCTTAACAAAAATTAATAATACATGCTATAATTTGATATAGATATTACAAAGACTATCAGAAATGATAGTCTTTAGTTTAAATTAGCAATTTTCAAGTATGAAGCCTGAGGTTGATCGACCATATGGAGTTTGGACTTGTCAAACGGTTGCTGGTGTTGAAGCCTGCTGTATTTCAGAGGTTGCAGATGACGATGTTCGTGTATTAGGACTAGCTATTATACCTGGTGTTCCAGAATTGAGTGTTCCAAGACATTTGCGTATTAATTTTGTTCAAGGTGATGGTTCTTGGTCAGTGGTGTTGCGTAATGTAGAAAGTGGTGGTTTAAATATGGGTTATGTGAACACAGAACTTCCGGAGATTCTTTTTACCACAGTCCCAGGACAAAGTTTTCGCGGTATCCCTCCAGGTAAAATCGATGAAATAACCGACGGTGTAAGCGATACAATTGAGCATGCATTGGATATACTGGGGTTGAGCTATCAATATATTTTAGAAAATCTCTCATCAGATCAAGATTGCTAATTAAAAATTTTGCTTGTTATTATGTTCACACGGAGAGTTACAGAAGGTCACATAAAGAAACGAATGACATTGTTCTCAGACCATCATTTTGCATATGGATTAAAACCTAGCGGATTAAGAGGTTTGTTTACTAGAGAGAAGATTCTTTTTGGAGAATGCCATGATGGAGATTGTTGGTTCGAGGATGAATCATTAGAAAGAGGACAAATACCTTTGGGTCTAGTTTTTCCTGGAGGCAGAATAGATGCTATTTACAAACCAAATCCGGATGGTTTTGCGACAATGGAGTGGGTTCAAGCAGTAGATGTTCAGATTCGGGATTCTTATTATGAAAACGAACCTTAACCTTTCCATTCTCTTCCTTCTTCATCTATACTAGTAGGGAACAATAATTATTGTTCCCTACTTTTTTAATATTGGTATGAGAATCTTTTTAGTCCGGCATGGTGAGTCAGAGGGGAATTCTGAAAAGCGTTTTATCGGTGCAAATGGCAAATATGCATTAACTGAAATAGGTCAGGAACAGGCGAAAAACGCAGCACGGGTTTTGAAAAATTATGAACTTGGAAATAATTTCCGATTGTTCACCTCTCCGACCATACGGGCGTTAGAAACTGCAGGTGTTATCTCTAAAATATTATCAGTTGATTATTTGGTTGAAGATCGGTTGAAAGAAATTGATTTGGGGGAAATGGAAGGAAAAACTGAAGTTGAAGTTGGTTCCGAGTATGCGGAAATTATTCGAAAGTTTTCTGAGAAACCAAGCGAATGTGAGATCCCCGGTGGAGAAAGTATTCCACAAGTTCAGCAGCGGGTTTTAAGTTTTATCTATGACAGGCTGGATGAAACAACCGATTTAGTTCTGGTTGCACATGATATAGTAATTCGCACTTTTCTTGTTCATGCGATGAGCATGAGTATCGACTTTATTTGGTCGCTGTCACCATCAGAATTGGCATCAAGTGTTAAGTCTCCTTTTGAATACGATGATCAGGATATTCCGCTTGGTTCCGTTTCTTTGGTTAATTACGTAAATGGGGAGTTCGAGGTAGAGAGTATTGGAAATACATAATTATTAATTGTTAATGGTTAATTTTTAATTAAAGAGAATGAAAACTGAACTTATTGATTTGAAAAAACGTTGCATTAAATTCGTCGGATTAATTGTTAAATTAACTAGCTCAATAAAGGATACTGGTTTACGATTTGCATTAGAAGGACAAATAATACGTTCTTCATCGTCTATTGGTGCTAATCTAATTGAAGGTAATGGCGGAGTTACAAAAAAAGATTGGTTGAACTATATGAATATTGCTAGAAAGTCTGCTTTAGAAACAATATATTGGTTAGAAGTCATTGAAGAATGTGCAAATACTGTAGATACAAATTTATTAGAATTATCTAAAAAAGAGTCCGTAGAGCTGGCAAAAATATTTACAAGTATAACGAGGACAGGTTCTTCAAGGTATAAAAATAATAAACATTAAACATTACTAATTATAAATTTTTGTAAGTTGTAACCTTGCAATTACTCTTTCGTTTAGATATTTGAATACTTCAGATAATAAAATAATGAGTGATAAATACAAAAACATTATTAACGATTTGGGAACAGATAAAGTTCTTCTTGACGAACCTCTCTCAAATTATTCTCACATCAAGATTGGCGGTCCGGCTGATTTGTTCTTCATTGCTGAGACGCGGGAAGATTTAATAAACTCTGTTCAGTCTGCAATTCGAAATAAAGTTCCATTCACAATTTTAGGTTGGGGGAGCAATACCTTAATTTCCGACAAAGGAATTCGCGGGCTTGTTATAAAAAATAAATACAAAGATCTTGAGATTCTTGAGGAGTTAGGAGTACCGGAAGGTGAAGTTGTTGTTCAGAAAGAGGATGCAAGGCAGGTCGAATGGAATTTAGAGAAAACCGGTCTTTACGATTTCCGTGATCTTGATTATGTTGAGACGGGAGTGCCGGAAGTTCTTGTCCGTGTTTCTTCCGGTTACGATCTTCCTGCTTTTATTATTCAAACCATTAATCAAGGAATTACTGGAATGCAATGGTTTGCCGGAATTCCGGGAACTATGGCGGGTGCAATTTACAACAATATTCACGGCGGGAAAAAATTAATTGGCCCGTATGTGGTTTCTGCAACAATTATTGACGGCGAAACGGGAGAATTACGAGAAGTCGATCCTGAGTATTTCGGTTTTGCGTATGATGAAAGCCAGATGCATGCAAACAAAGACGTTCTGGTTGACATAACAATGAAGTTAAAACGTGGGGATGTCGAGCATGCAAAGTTTGTTCGCACAGAATGGGCAAAACGAAAATCAATTCAACCGCAAAATTCGCTGGGCTGCACCTTTGCAAATCCACCGGAAGATATTTCAAAAAGCGCCGGTTATGAAAGCCCGAGTATTGGGTATTTTGTCGAGCAGGTTTTAGGTTGGGCAGGAAAAGAGTATATTGGAGGAGTGAGTATGGGGAGAGGAAATGGACATGCGGCCTTCATTTGCAATGAGAATGGTGGAAAAGCACAAGATTATATTGATATGATGGTGCGAATTAAAAAGGAGTATTTCGATAGAACAAAATTTGAACTTAGACCTGAAATATTCTTTCTTGGTGAGTTTGAGAACAACCCGTTCACAAAAAAGAGTAACTGAGTATCTTTAACTTACTTCTTCTTAACAAACTTTTAGTATTCTGATTACGAATAATTAATACTCGGGAATATGCTTAGGAGACTTCGGGAATTTTTAAAAACTTGGTGGGTTAAGGTTACCGAGCCACATTCGACAAATGAGGACGAAGCCAGAAAAGAATATATGATTAAAGTCTTTATGCTGGTTCTTTGTATAGCGGTAGTAATAACCAGTAGTGCATTCTTTTTCGTTTACGGTGGAAGGGTTAGTAATGATTTCTATCTTTCAAGTTTCATTGCTTCTGCTTTTGTAATATTTATCGTTTTTTTAAATTATAAGGGGGGGTGGAAGATTTCATTATATTTACCTTCATTGGCTTTCGCCGTTCTTTCAATCTCCGGAATAAAAGAATATGGCTACGATCTGATGAATCTGATGGAATTGTCGATATTTGTCTTCGTTACGACGATATTTTTAAACAAGTATATGCAGTTTTTATCTGTGTTTTTATGTGTGATTTTAGTAGGAACTGCTTCATGGACTACGAATCCTGGTGATTTTGATAACTTAATATGGTGGACAATTTCTAACGGAGGGTATTTTTCAATAATTGTAGGGATTATGGGGTTCTATTCAGGCCAATTTCAGTTTTCTTTGGATCGAGCAAGATATTTACAGGACTTCTTTCATTCTACCCTTCGAAGTCTCCCCGGAATATTCTATGTCTTTGATAAGAAAGGTCGATTGTCGCAGTGGAATGAAAATGTTGAAGATACAACCGGTTACAATCCAAAAGAATTAGTAGAATTGAATCCCGATGATTTATTCGTTAAGGAAGATGATTTGGAAAGACAAACATTTCTCACAAGATTTACAAAGAAAAGTTTGGAGACTTTTGAAGCGGATGTAGTTACGAAAACCAAAAAGAAAATTCCTCATCTTTTCACAGGACTTAAAACAAAGATTTCCGGGAACGAATATATAATTGGAGAAGGTATAGATATAACGGAACAAAAGAAGGCTGAATCAAAGGCGAAATCTTTAGATGAGATACGTCAAAGATTTATACACGTTGTCTCTCATCAACTTCGTACACCTTTGACGGTTATTCGCTGGAATTTAGATTCATTGGAAAATGAACATTTCGGAAAATTAAATGAAGATCAGAAAAACTTTGCTTCAACAAGTGCAAAATCCGCAGAGGTTGTCATAGGAAGAATTAACGATTTGCTTACCACTTTGGATATTGAAGAAGGAGCTGCATTCGTACGCAAGGAAGTCGTCGATATTATTGAGCTGTGGAAACTTGTGCAACCACGGGTTGAAGAAATTTGTCAGAGGAAGAATCTTCAGTTCTCGTTTAGCGCCGACAAAAAGATTCCAACGGTTGAGGTTGATAAAAGAAGAATAGAAAATGCAATGTGGCAGATTGCAAACAATGCCGCCAATTATACAAAGGAGGGACGAGTGAATGTTTCAATTTCTGTAAAAGAAGATTTCGTTCGTTTCGAAGTCCAGGATACGGGAATAGGAATTGTTGAGGCTGATAAGGCAATGATTTTCACAAAGTTCTATCGGGGAACAAATGCGGAAACCGTTTTTGAAGATGCATCAGGAATTGGTTTATATCTGACGAAGTTTTTTGTTAAAAAACACAGTGGAAAAATTGGTTTCGAAAGCAAAGAGAATGTCGGTTCGACATTTTGGTTTGAGCTTCCAATAGAAAATAATTCAAAAATCAAATCTCAAAAATCAAAATGACAAACCAAAATGAAAAATAAATAAAACTAGTTACTTCAGATTTATTTAAGGTTAAGAAGCTTTGATTTAGAGTATTTGATAATTTAGCATTAAAATTTACTAATTAATAATTATTTTTATGACGCTTTTTGATTCAATTCAAAATATGGTTTTTGGCAAGAAGAAATCAAAGGACGACATCGTTGAAAATGACGCTTTGGGCAAGGTTACGCCGGTTGCTGCTTCGACGAAGGTTGAAACATCGGAAAGAATTGAGGGGGAAGACGCCGACTTTAGTGTTGAAGATCTGAAGAAAGCAATATCTTTACAGAAGGAACAAAATAAAAAGATCGAGGATTCGATTAAAAAATATCAAATGCATGTTATCGAATATGATAAAGCGAAGAGATCCCTGGCTGATAGTACACGACAATTAGAAAAACAGAAAAAAGAGTACTTGCAAGTTATTAATCATCCGAACGTCGATGCGAAACAAAAATCAGAGTTACAAAAGATTTTAAAGGAAATAGACAAGGGTCTTGCTGAAATTAAAGATAATGGACGGAAAAATGAAAAGTTCATTATTGATGTACGATATGCAATAAAGGAATCGGAGAAGGCAATTCGAGTGAATGAAAAGGCTTTAGAACAAAATGAAAAGGCTCTGAAGGCTGCAGAAGATTCAAAGGGTGCAATAAAGATTACCGCAAAAGATATTGGTGAGTTGCAAAAACAAGTCGAACACGAAGAAAAGATTTCCATTCCAAGAAAGGATTCTACCTTTGATACTGTAACCGGCAGCACGGAACCTGGAAACTTGGGTGTTGCACAATCCGGAGGTCAGATTAGGACTCAGATGAAAGATGACGATTATTGGGAAAAAGGAACGATAAAATGATATACACGAAATTATATCTTCTGGGACAAATTATCTTATTGTTTTAGATTCTGTTGTGTAGTATTCTGGTTATAAGATTAATTTATTGATTCTTCCATAATGGCAAATGACGTTTTTTCTAGTGGTGGTAAACGTAAACCACGCTGGATACTTTTTGCATTTCTTGCAGTAATTATGGTATCTGGTGGGATTGGGGTGTATTTCCTACTACAAGGTGGCGTTTTTGAAAGTCGCAGTCAAGCAGGAGAAACAACTATTTCTGTTTGTGCGAGCGGGTGCGATGTTACAACGATAAAAAACGCACTTCTTGCGGCAAATGATACTGATGTAGTAATTTTTCTTGATACAGATTTATATACCGAGAATTCAAAGGGTTTACGCGTTGCTACTGCTGGCTATGATGGTGTTGATTATGATGTCAAACTGAGAAGCAGTGTTAAGAATATTGTTATAAAAGGTAGAGGCCGTGAAAGTACTCGTTGGAACCTTCAATCGGCATCAGATAATAAGTATTTACTTTCTTTTGCTAATGGAATCAGTGATACTCCAAGTTTATCAATAGAGGATGTGCATGTAGATTTGTCTGACAGAATTCCGGCAGATGAAGGAATTAATTTCTTTGAAATATCAAACGTAAACATCGCTCATGAATTTGTTCTTTCTTTTGAAAATGTCGGAATTACTGACTTTTCACAATATCCCGGCAATTCTAGTAGTCCTTCTACATTAGTGGTCTCTCCCTTAGCAACATCAATTCAATTGACAAACGTAACTGCAGAAGATTTTAATATAGGGGTTCGTTTTAGCGGAGGAAGGTTATCAATAAACGGCTCTGATTTTAATAATTTTGCAGAATTTCTCCAATGTGATGATACGTGCAATGTGACTGTTCATGATTCAAGTTTTACAGATGGTCTTTTTAATGTATTTAATCTTTTTAATTCGTCGAGTCTAGAATTAGAGAATTCAATAATAGATCACGTTGATGCGGCCGTTAGACTAGGTTCAGAATCATATGCAAAACTAGTTAAGAATTCAATTCTTAATGTAATGAGCAATGCCCTGTATGGGGAGAGCGGTTCACGTGCGGATATTTTTAATAACTTATTTTATGGCAATAATTGTGGAGTATTTTTGAATGAAGTTACTAATACTTGGAACTTTAAAAATAATGTTTTTGCGGGTAATGATTCTTGCGTGAGCTTTCTCGCAAACATTTCCTCTAATTCAACATGTCCTCCTCCTCCGATAGGAACAGACTTTTGTGTCGTAGATGGGGAGATTTGTATGACAGGAAACTGTAAATTCCCGGGCGGTGCTATTACAATCAGCGGTGGCTCATCTAGTATTCAGTTGAAAAATAATATATTTTATCGTAATTCAGCTCCCGGTATTGGCGTTTATAATCGTTCAGACACGAGTAATATTTCTACTGCATATAATGCATATTATGAAAATAAAATTTTAGATTTTTCACAGAGCTTTGATGTTATTGGTGCATCATCTGGTCATTCCAATATTCTTGTTGATCCGATGCTTAATAATCCTGCAAGCTTTGACTTTTTGATTCCTGACAATTCGCCATGTAAAGGAAGTGGGGAGAATGGTGCTGATATCGGACTTACCGGCGGTGAATATTCTTGGGTAGATGCACCACCACCACCAGATTATGATTGTACAGTTACAAATCAAGCGATTGATTGTGATGATGGGAAATCATGTACTGAGGATTCCTGTTTTGAAGGATCATGCTTGAATTTGCAACAGTGTCCAACGGGGGAGTCGTGTAACGCATCCGGAGATTGTGAATCAATATTTGAATGCGCTGTTGAGACACAAACAGTAGATTGTAATGATGGGAAATCCTGTACTGAAGATTCCTGTTTTGAAGGAGCATGCTTGAATATTCCAGGTTGTCCAACGGGGGAGTCGTGTAACGCGTCTGGCGCGTGTGAAGCTAATGCCGAATGCACTGTCTCTACACAAGAGTCTGATTGCAATGATAATTTACCTTGTACTGTCGATTCGTGTGTCGATGGGGGCTGTTCACATCAGGACAGTTGCGATTCTGGTTCATATTGTGCTTCGTCAGGAAGCTGTGCGTTGCTGACATCTGATACTAGATTGCTTAACATTCAAATAGACTTGCAGTTAAAAACAAATGATAGCGCTTCTGTCGTAATAGACTTCTATGCTCCTGGGGATGAAAATCCTCTGTATGAATTTATTGTAGAATCTGATGAAAGTGGCACTATCTCAAACGTTGATATTTCTAGTTTGCCTGCAAATATTTACTTGATGAAAGTAAAACCTAGATACTACCTATCCCAGTCAAGAAACGTTACTGTTGGGACTGACAATATCGACGTTACATTTGATGCTCCGTTCCTTGCTGGAGATTTAAATGATGATGATATGATTTTGACTGCAGATTATGTAGTGTATGTAAGTGAATTATCTACGATGGACGAATTATTGAATAGTACTGCAAAAGTATCTATAGCTGACTTGGATGGTGATGGTTATGTTAAGACATTGGATTACATCTTTATGAGCAATAACTGGACCCATTTGGAATAGTGAATTATATAACATTCAAATCTCCTGAAATAGAAAGCTTGGACAAATCCAAGCTTTTAGTCTTGATACCGATTGGTTCAATTGAAGCACACGGTCCGCATTTGCCCATTGGTACAGATTCTATGATCGTTGAACATTTTGCAAATAAGGTTGAAGAGAAGTTTCCAGATAAGGTCGTTCTGACACCAGCTATAAAATATACTTTCAATTCGATAAATTGCGATTATCCGGGAACTCTTTCCATTACTCCTGAAAACTTTGCACATTACTTAGAAAATATAGTATTTTCGTTTTTTCATCATGGGTTTGAGAACTTCCTGATCTTCTCTTCTCATGGTGCAAATGAAATTCCAGTGAAATTAGCAATTCAAAATATTCTTCATCATTCAGTTCTAGAATATAGAAATAATCCTGTCATCTCGACCGAATCGCCGAAGGCAAAGAGTGGAGAGATCTTCAATTATGATTTAAGTCGGAAAGATTTCTCGACTCGCCCAGAGAATCAGGGCTCACTCGAAATGACACAATGCAGGGATGACGCGAAAAAGTATCCGAGGATTGCTTTCAAAACTTGGTGGCAGTTAGCTAAACTGCGAAGTCGTCATGCGGAGAAACTGGAAACGGAATTGATGATGGTTATTAATCCCGATCTTGTTGATATGTCCAAAGCGATTGATTGTAAGCCGGAGAACCCTTGGCACTATTTCCCTTCGCGTAAAGTTTTTTATCCTGATACATATGGTGTAAATGGTGAGCCAACGAGGGCGAATGTGGAAAGTGCGAAGGTTGTGTATGGGAAGGTTTTGGGAGGGATTAATTATTACATTGAAGATATTCTGAGGAAAAAGTGATGAGATAAGTACACTCTTTCCTGAATTGGTTAAAACAACAATTTGTGTTAACCTGAATAAAATAATTTATTAATATGATACCAATGGCTGAAGAAGAGTTTGTTATCGGAGAGGCTTCTCCAAATCTTGATACTAATTTGGAAGGTGATATTTCACCTGAGCAAAAAGACCTGATGGCTATTATAACGGAACTTAGTGAAACACGTCGTAGCTTTGACGTAAATCATGCAGTCTGGGTTGAGGGTGCACAGAGTTTTGTTGATACACAAAGGGGATTTCTTCTTGCTAGGGGACATGGTAATGTCGAGACTCCTGATGGGTACGATCAAATTTGGGGTTACACATTGTCTGATGTGATGGATAACTTTTCAGAACAGGCTCAAGGTCTACAGGAAAACAGTGACATTCCACAGAATCCTTGGGAAGATCATGCTGAAGTAAGAAAACCTTTATCTTTAGCTGACGTTGAAGTTCTAAAAACACAAATTAAACAAGAATTACAATTATCAAGCTCATATACTATTCAAGACGGTGATCGCTTGAGAGCTCAATTAGATACTTTATGTGATGAAGTTGCAAATAATCATCTTCGTGATGCTGTCGTTGGGAATTGGTGGCAGAGTGTTTATAATGATGGAGAACCGGGAAATAGTTGGGGATTGGCAAAATCAAATCATGATCGAACCAGGAATGATCTTGTGACATATGAGAACTTGTTGGCAACTGCACAAGAGAAAATCGTTGCCGTCGAGTCTACTTTAGAAGATTCTGATGACAATGTCGTTGTAGGGGCAACTGGTGGAAAACCTGTCTCTGTCCAGACAGAGTCTGAGCCGGTTATTGAATCTACCATTGTGTCATCGCCTGTTGTAGTTGAAACACCTATTGATGAAGCGGTACCTTCCGCATCTACTCTAGATGGATCTATGCAACCGGACCTTGATACTTCCGCTTCTTCTGTTGATCCTGAATCTCCTGTTGAAGACACTGCCGTTGTTCCTGTTGTTGCAGATGATGGTGTAGTAGAAAAGGCTTCTGCTGGATATGATGCTTTGCCCCAATACATGCGGGAGGTATTAGGCCCTGACGGTTATACTCATTTGTCTGAACTTGGTGAGGTAAATGGATTAGCAGATATACAAAATCCATTGGAATTGAGAACTTTTCTTGCCAAAGTTCAACAGGCGCAATACAATCCAAGCACAAAGCTCGGTGATTCCATGATCCGGCAAATGATGCAACGTTTCAACAAAGCGTTCGCTACCACGTAAAAAATAAACAAAGAATCCTGTTAAGGATTCTTTGTTTATAACTTAATGAATTCTCTTATTTCTCTTCCTCAATCACTTCAACCATAACCGTACCATCTTCAAGAACTTCTACAACTTCAAGTTCCGTTCCACAGAATGGGCATTCGATTATTTCTCCTACAACATATTCTCGATCTTCAAGTCCGATGTCATTTTGACATTCTAAACATACTATTTTGTTCATGGTGTTTACTTTATGTACTAAAATTATGTATATTATAATAAGTAAAAAGAAAAAAGGCAAAAATTAATAAAGTTACAATGTTGTCTCAATATAGTAACAATGTTGAAGCAATGTTGTCACAATGAATTTCTCTGCTCTAGATTTCATTCAAACGATAAAGTTTACATAATTAAGCATTATTTATAATGAAACTCTTCTCAAGCAAGCGAACCCAACGAGCGATAGTTACTTCTGCGTTAATGTTGACTATTGCTGCCGGTGGAATTGGCGCCGGGCTCTATATGAACGCTCAGTCTAGTACTTCTGATATAAGAAGTTCTGCGGGAGAAGATTTGACCTGTGTCCCCGAAGAAACTGCAGAATGTACAAAGACATTCGGAACTTGTTCAGCAACCGGCACAAAAACTTGTTCGGCAGGGGCGACCTGGGGACTTTGCAAAGCGGATGATCCCCGTGTAGATAATTGTTCCGGAAAAAGTTGTGGAGACGATGGTTGTGGTGGCGTATGTGGAATTTGTAGTGGTGGCAGCACTTGTGGTACAGATGATACCTGCTCAGGTTCGACTTCAAAAGCAAATGGCGAGTCTTTTTCAGCGACCGGCGGTACTAATCTACAGGTTAAAATCACATTACAAAACAGATCTGACCAAACAAAATCTGCAATACTTTTACAATTAATGCAAGGTGAGACAATTGTTGATTCGGAAGAAGTTTCTTCCGGAGCAGATGGTATTACAAAATCCTGGGATGTATCAGCGATTGACCTCGGGAGTTATTCTTTAAGGGTGAAACCTCAGGGATATTTATCACAGTTGAAAACCGTTACCTTAACTAGTGATAATGCTGTTGTTGAATTTACAGAAGATTTTCTCGCCGGTGACATCGTTGGTGGCGAGGATGTTTGGGGAGATGATGTCGTTAAGTCGAATGATCTTGCATATCTACTCGGTGTTCTATTGACAGCAGACGATCGCGCTGATTTTGATGGAGATGGATACGTAAAAACTCCGGATAGGATTTATCTGGAAGGAAATCTCTTGAAAGTTGGAAGTAGCGTGGAATAATGTAGTTACAAAATAGTATCAATGTTGTAACAATATGGTGACAATGTTGTGAAAGAATAGATAAAACGTCGACATACCGTTGTTGGTGAGCTTTCTAACTCAACGTAATGGCTTATTTACTAGAACCTAAAACCTAGCACCTAGAACCTGTAAATTATGATTTGGAAATATTCTGATAAGTTCAGACCTCAAATAAAGAGTGATTATCAGCTTTCTATAGATGAAGGTGAAACCCCATTGGATTCATTTCCTGAATTTGCAAGGAGTATCGGCTTGAATAGCCTTTACTTGAAGAGAGAGGATAAAAACCCAACCGGTTCACATAAGGACCGCGGGCTTGCATACCAGATTTCTGCTCACCTCCAGAAGGGTCAGGACGAATTCGTAATTTCATCTTCCGGAAATGCTGCAATTAGCGCAATAAAATGTGTGCAAAAAGCAGGCGCAAAGTTACATGTTTATTTGTCACACAATCTTCCTATTTCCAAGATCGAAAGATTAAATAAAACATTTGAGAAGGAACTGCTTTCCCAGCATTTGTTCTATATTGGCAGCGACCTTTTGTATAACAATATTGCAATTCATATTGTTGCCAGGCCAAAGGTCGAAGCTTTTCGTTTTGCAAAGAAAAACAATATTCCATTTATTCGTGGCTCAACAGATGAAATTGCATCAGAAGGATTCAAAACGATTGCTTTTGAAATATATGAGAAAGTTCCTGAAATTGATTCGATTTTCATTCCTTGCTCAAGCGGAACAACTGCCGAAGGAATTTACGATGGATTTCAAATAATTAGGGAAGAACTTCCTGAGGAAGATTCTTGGCAAATCCCTCAGTTGCACATTGTTCAAACCGCAAAAGTAAATACGATTGCAAGAGAATTTGATAAAGATTTTACTGAAACGAAAACTAGTCTTGCCCAGGCAATTGTTGATCGTGTCGGACACAGAAAAAGTGAAATTATTAAACATATTATTGATACGGACGGTTTTGGCTGGGTAGTAAGTGATGAATGGATTAAGAAGGGAACTGGCGTTTTACAGAGTTTGGGAGTGAATTGTTCTGCTGAGGGAGGTGCGGCAATGGGTGCTTTGTTAAAAGCTTTAGAAAAAGGCTGGCAAATTGATAATCCTGTGGTTGTAATAACCGGAAAATAATGAGTACCAGAATCAAGATTCCGCGCATAGTAGTCATAGTTTTTGTCATATCGATACCGCTGACTTTAGCGATTTTTGTTTCCGCTGTATATTTCATCCTCAAATATGTATCGTTTGTTCCGACTACAATTTCCGATGATACTTGCATGGCAGATATTGATCAGTGGTTGGAAACTTCTTCAATTGAGGATGCATATGAGAAAAATCATAAAGATTATGTCGTTGCATATAGGAATTCGGAAGAAGATTATCCTGAACTTACAGAAAAGATTATCAGGATAACTGAATATCAAAAAACAAGAGTTCCTATCGTTACTGAAGAATTTGAAGATTTATTTCTGTTTATCGATGTCTATTTCAATGCAAAAGATTTTGCCTTAAGAAAATCTTTAGGTGATGAAACGGAAACCGGTGCAATGGCGTATGCAACAGGATTCAATGAGATTGTTGCTTTAGTCGAGAAACCCGACAATCCTGATGACAACATCCGTTTATATCGCGCTTTCTCACATGAGCTGGTTCATCTCTTACAAATGGCAAAGTATAAAGACCTTTATGGTAGTGCGTTTGAAGCATATCGAATGCCCCGTTGGTATTTGGAAGGGATGGCGACATATTATGAATTCTGCATTCCTTCGGTAGAATCTTTAGTTAAAGATACAGAGTTCGATACACTGCAAGAGATTGATAATGCACATCTTTATTCAGACGATCCGGGAAGTGCATATTTGGTTTCGTATCTTTTCTATACTTTCTTGGCTGAAAGGTATGATGAAGATACCGTGTTAAGATTGGGAGAACTAAATTATTCGGATTTTTACGAAGAAGCAGAAGGAATATTGGGAGAATCTTTAGAATCTTTGTATAATGAATGGCGTGACTAGTTTGCAGCTTCATCGTTTATTCAAGTGCTTAAACAATTATTAATATGGGCTATTTAGATACGACAATTTTCTTCATTTGTAATGATCCAGAGCGTGCCCTGGGACTTGAACTTTTTCTTCCGAACTTCCACATCATCTGTATCGATGATAATCCGATAATTGATTACATAATTGAAAAAGGTGGAAATGTATTTTGTCTCGAACGAGAGTTGGGGAAATCAAACACAATATTCCGTAATTCTAATAAACTGATTAATCAGCCTTGCGTTCAAGATTACATTAAACAACACACTCCTGAAGATGAAGTTCCAAAAGTCATCTTTTTCAAAATAGCTGCAAATATAGAAAAGACTTGTGAGAACTTAAATTATTGGGTATTGAACACATCCTCAGACCTTAATAAAAAGTTTGAAACCAAAATTTCTCAATACGAACTTCTCAAAGATGCCGCCGTTAACTTCCCGAAAACGCTTGTCGGTCCATTGGGGGAATTTCAATATTCAGATTTGGTTGAGGAACTTGGAGAGAATTTTATCATTCAATATGCAAGAGGACATACAGGT
Source organism: uncultured Candidatus Saccharibacteria bacterium (assembly GCA_964501355.1). Taxonomy (GTDB): domain Bacteria; phylum Patescibacteriota; class Dojkabacteria; order CAZCSM01; family CAZCSM01; genus CAZCSM01. The sequence continues at coordinate 44,557 of CAZCSM010000013.1, forward strand.
TCCAGTACTGTCTTTATTACTGGTGAAGAATCATTTCTGGCAGAACAGAAAACATATCCGAAGCGAGTTGCTAGAATTGCACGGAAAATAGTTGGTGATGCGTGGACAATAAATGCTTGTGTTACTCGTATCGGTGTTTTATACGGAGGATTATCATACCAAATCACCGGAATACCAGAATTAACTAGTCGAGAAGGCGGAACTGTAGGAAATGATTGGAGTCGAAGTAGCAAGCTTTCTGAATTTAGTATAGATCAAATTAAAAAAATAACCGTCCGTGTTGGAAAAGCAATGAGAAGAGCCGGATTCAAAGGACTATTCGGACTTGATTTAATAGTTGATGAAAATGGTGAAGTATTTCTAATTGAAGTGAATGCAAGACAACCGGCTTCAACCAGTATGCATACGAAACTTATGTTAGAGCAGAATCTCATTCCGCTTCAGGTTTTTCATATTGCGGAATTTTCATTTGAAGATGATGAGCGTTTCTATGGCTTTATTAATAGCATTAATAAGAAAATAACAAAAGAAGATAATATTGATGCTAATGTTGATTTCACCTTAAGAAATGAAATGAATGGCGTAAAGTTCCGCAAATCTCAAAATGCTGCTGCAATTCAATCAATCAATGCCTCTCAAATATTTTTGCGGAATACCGGTTCTGATACATTAACGGTAAGTGGTTTGGCTAAACCCGGTGTCTATTCGTTTGACGAAAAACTTAATCGAATCCGAGATGGTTACTCTGTTTCTGATGTTTCATCGGATGATGAATTTTTAGTTCTTGCACAAAACACAGGATTGGATGTAAGTTCGGGAAGCGAACTGGCAAGGATACAATGTAAGACTTGTGCTGTGGATGAAAACGGGAATTTGGAAGAGTGGGTTATAAAATCATTATTATTAATAAAGAATATTCTGATATCTTGATAGTATTATGACTACACCGACACACTTATTAATTAATGCCTCTGTCGTATACGCAGTTAATTTCATAACTGGAGGTGAGACGTTATTTCTTGGACCGGTATTATTTGCGAATGTTCTGGATCTTGATCATTTCTCTACGATGGTTTTGGAAAGGAATTATAATTTAGTGGATTTCGCAAAACTGCATTCCAATCAATATAAAAATCATATTTTTCGCAAATATCCGGCACATACATTAGAGTTTTGTATAATTTTACTTTTCTTAGGCCTGTTATCAGGAAATGAAATAATAAAATCTTTTTTCTTCGGGTGGATAATTCATTTAATTTGCGATGCTATTCGGTCAATATGGTATAGTAAAGGAGATCTTTCTTGGTTTAATTATTGGTTGTTATACAAATGGAAAACTCTAAAATAGAAAAAGCTCCAGCGGAGGTAAATCAAATAATTGAACATTACAGAAATATACAGGTCGAAGGTAAAACTGTTGTTTGTCCATACTTTCGCAACGTTAAGCGAGTTCGTGCTGAACTTCGTTCTCTAGTTGGAAAAGGTACTCCGGAAGAAATCGAGGAGGAAATTAGAATCTACGGGAAGCTTCGCGGTTTTGATCTGCAAAAATCTTCGCAGAAGGAAATTCGTGAGTTTATGCAAATGCAAGGAATTGGAATTGATTGTTCCGGATTCGTATCTCAGGTTCTTGATGTCTGGGTTCAGTCTCTTGGTAAAGGGCGTATATGGAATAATATCAAATTTCCGAAGACCACGTTTTATCGATCGATAATTCGGATGTTCCGTCCTGTTGAAAATATCAGTGCAGATTTGTTAACCTCTGAGTTGAATACTGAAAAAGTTGAACTTAAAAATGTTCGTGTTGGGGATTTACTTCGACTGAAAGGTTTGCAAAGAGGTCATCATGTTGCGATTGTTACTGAAGTTGAAAGGTCGGAAAAAGGTGTTTTACAATCTTTCAAATATGCTGAGTCTTCAGAAAATTACGGTGATGAAAATGGTGTTCGAATTTCTGAGGTTCAAATTATTGATGAGCGTAAAGAATTAAAAGATCAGAAATGGTTAGGTGTTGATAAGAATGATGTGTGCTGGACCTTGAAACAATTGGAAAGAGAGTATGAGGATAATGGATTGAGACGTCTGTTATTCTTCGAGCGAACCCCGATGTAAATCGGGGAAGTCGAGAAGTATTTATGTTATCAATTAAGATCGAACAACAATAGAGATTTCCGCAAAAGTGTTTTTATTTTTTGAGCGGAATGAAATGAGTCGAGAAGTATTTAATTATTGAGAAGAATGACTCGATGGCATTGGTTTGTTTATATAATTGAGTGTAATGACGGTTTATATTATACAGGGGTTACATGGGATTTAGAGAAAAGGTTTGATCAACACAAAACAGGTAATGGTGCGAATTTTACTAAGAAACATGGAGTAAAAAGATTAGTTTATTCTGAGGAATATTTTAATATAGATGATGCACGTAAGAGAGAAAGACAGATAAAGGATTGGTCAAGAAAGAAAAAGAAATTACTAATAGAAGGTAATCTGTTTAATTAATATCTAGGTTCTCGACTTCGCCATAAATGGCTTCGCTCGAACAATAACAAAAATAATGAAGTATTATAAAATTTTTCGCACGGGTTCATTAATATTGGGCTTATGGTTTCTTGTTTCTGCTGTCTATGTAATTCTTTCCGGTTTTGAAAAATTTGATTGTTGTGCGATGGATGTTGAGGGCTATGGAGCGTATACTTTAACTCAGTGGTTGATTGATGCGAAGAACGAACCACTATTGGGTGCTTGTCTTTGTGATGGGAAGAATTTACCAACAACAGTTAGAATTATTCCTGTCGATCTAATTGCCGGTACGGCATTGTTTTTAGGAGTCTTTGGATATTTGCAGATTAAGACTGTAAGTAAAGAATAATATTTCGATATGTTACTTTTGCAAACAAAAGTAACCAAAATTTCTGAAACAAGTAAGTGCCATCCAAGCACGAACTTTGAACATATTGCAACCGGCATCACTTGTTTCAGACTTCAACGACTAACAACCGAATACAGATAACAAAATAGATTTGATATTTTAATTTAAATTTTTATGGAGCGAGCATTTTCCTTTGTAGCATTATCCTTCGCACTTGCGATGCTTTGGGCACCGCTATTAATCCGCATGCTTTATCAGTTCAAAATTGTTCGGCATGTAGAAAAAGATTTCTCAACGGTTGTTGGTGAGAGATATTTAAAGGCAGGGACTCCTATTATGGGAGGATTGCTTGTGGTTATTACCGTTGCTGCATTAACGGTTTTCTTCAACTGGGGCAGGGGATCGACTTATGTTCCAATTGGTGTTTTGCTTCTTTCTGCGATACTTGGCGGTTTCGACGATGTTCTCAATATTTATGGAAAAAAGAATACTGTCCGTACAGTTCAGAAACAAATTAAATTGGCGAAAATTCATAAATCCTGGTATATGAGAATTTGGTATTGGTTAACACTTCCAATTACTGCTTACCGAAATGTTTGGTATGCACTTGGCTCTTATCCAGGAACCGGAATTCAAGCCGGCGAAAAAATCCTTGTTCAGATTGCTGCCGGAGGAATGGTTGCCTGGTGGTTATATTTCAAACTCGGTTGGGATACGATCTGGCTGCCATGGGTTGGCTCTTTTTCTCTCGGATGGTTAATGCCGATTTTCATAATCTTCACAATCGTATCTATGGCAAATGCGGTGAATATTGCAGATGGTATGGATGGACTTTCAGCCGGAATGTTGATTCCTGCGTTCACAGCATATTTGTTCATTTCTCTAGTTCAGAATAATGATCAAATGGCCGTTTTGAACGCTACTATTATCGGTTCCCTTCTGGCTTATCTCTACTTCAACATTAAGCCAGCTCGTTTTCAAATGGGTGATGTTGGGTCTCTTGCTTTGGGTGCGGTATTGGCTACGATTGCGTTTGCACAAGACCGGATTTTTCTTCTTCCGATAATAGGATTTATGTTTGTCGCAGAAATTGGATCATCACTTCTTCAAGGTGTTTTCCGAAGACTTTTCGGACGCCGCTTATTCAAGATGGCACCGATTCATCTTCACTTTCAAATTCATGGATGGAGTGAGGAAAGGGTTGTGATGAGATTTTGGCTATTTGCTGCAATCTTTGCCTTCTTTGGGGTATGGTTGAGCTTCCAGTAAATCAAACCGCATATGAAGATCGAGGAAATTGAATCCCTTTTAGATATAAGTTACCGTGACAGGAAAAATTTTAAGTTGAAAGGACTCATTCCTTTTATTTTTATTAAAACTCTTCTTACTAAACTTGTTTTGAAGAAGAGAAATAAAAAGTCTCTCATTGAATCTTTAGAAGTTTACTTAAGACGACTTAATATTAATCCCGGATTTTCTTATGATTCTGCCTTCCTGAAGCTATCATCTGACAAGAAGAACTCTTTCATTTTCTATGGAGATCATAGATCTTTTATTGAACCAATTCTAGTTTTTCTTACCCTACCTAAATCTATTCTTGAACATGCTTATCATATTAATCCGATTAATGGTTCAAGTCTAAAATTAATGGCGACGGATTCGTTTCTTCTGTATTCAGATGATTTTCTAAACTACGTTTATCCCGTTGTCCTTCGCGATTCAACTGTTCAGTTATCTAGTTACAGTAAAGACTTTCTTAAAAATCGTCGAAAGAACAGAGGGGTGCTATCAGATCTTGTAATTCGAGAATCCGCAAAACATATTTCTTCTTCCGGGAATTCTTTTATGATCTTTCCTCAAGGTTATGGGAAAGAATGGAAATCCGGTCTTGTGAGGATACTGGACGGGTTTATGAAGAATTATTCTGATAAAGCCGGAAATGTTTTTTTGGTTCCAATTGCTTCCAGAAAACTTAATCCGGATTGGAGACATCTTATGTTTAAAGCCTTTTTGCACCTTTTCAAGAAAGATGATCTATTTGTTCGTTATGGTGAACCTGTGGCACTGAGCGAAGTTATGAAAGGTTGGAATGGAGATATTTCAGACATTGAAATAATAAAATCTCAAATGCAGAAGAAAACACTGGAGATTAAAAATGAATATTATGACTGGACTGGTGGGTTGGTGGATTTGAGGTGGGATTAATAGAAGTTTATGGATTTAGATCTTGATTTAATCCTGGCGCGATTGTCTCGTTTACTTTTGCGCCGAGGCCTCTGTAATGGGCTGCAACTTCTGCCACGCAATCAACTTCTTTAAGATCTTTCTCAAATACCTGAAAAACGTGACCGCCATTTGGCTGTTCTACGAGAAAACCATCCTTGTTAACTGTGTATCTTGCATTAATAGCAACAACACTTTCCCGCCCATTACTTCCACCAGATCTTTCTACAACGGCCGGATATTCCGTAGCCATTTCTCCCTGTTCATCAGGGAGTCCTCAGTATGTACGTGTTAAATCACCACCCTCACCTTCCTGACTTGCTCCAAATAATGGGACTTCTGGTTCCTTTGGCAGTACACAAGCACCTTCAGACAAGCGATTTTCTGCTAGTGCCTCTCTAATTGCTGGTCCTATTGGAGTTTTGCAACCGGTTAGTGCGACTGTTAATCCTGTAAGAGCAAAACCTACTTTTGTTCCAATTCTCATATTTGGTCTCCTAGTATATTATTACGTGTGCATTATATCACCAATAATGCTTTGTTGCAAAGCTTTTTCAATAATCTTTCATTAATTTTTAACAACATTTTTTGTGTCCCATTCCCTTTCATTTCGTTCTTATTCCTGTATATTTTTGCGATACTTTTGTGATTAGGCATCTCAAATGGATAGAAATTAATAAAAAATCTTTACTTCATAATGTGAAGGAGTTTAGAAGGATTGTTTCTACTCCTTTGATAAATAGAGATCAAAATGGTTTAGATAACCCCCCTCGCCCCCCTTATCAGGGGGGAACACCAAGGATTTACTCCGTAGTTAAGGCGAATGCGTATGGGCACGGTTTAACTGAAGTTGCAACTGTTATTAAAGAAGAAGTTTATGGATTTGCCGTTAATCATATTGATGAAGCGATAGTTTTACGGAACGCTGGAATTAAGAACCCTATTTTGACTTTGGGTTATACTCTTCTTGATAGATTGAAAGAGGCTGTCGAGAATGATATTACGCTTTGCGTTTATAATCGGGAAACGATTGATGAATTAGGTGTCATTCTTCGACAGACTCAAAGAGACCGTCTTGGAAAGGTTCATATTAAAGTTGATACGGGACTTTCTAGACAAGGAGTTTTCCCTGAAGATGTTTTAGATTTTATAAAATATATTCAAAAGTTTAAAAATATTGAAATTGAAGGAATTTATACACATTTTGCAAATATTGAAGATACGACGGATCATTCATATGCGGAGAAGCAACTGAAAACTTTTGAATCTGTTTTGCAAACTTTAGAAAAGAATAACATTGAAATTCCGATTAAACATACTGCATGTACGGCTGCGGCGATTCTATTTCCACAAACGTATTTCAACGCTGTTCGAGTTGGGATTGGAACATATGGTCTTTGGTCGTCAAACGAAACGAAGATTTCCGCAGCAAATTCCGATCGCCTCAACTTGAATCTTCAACCCGTAATGACTTGGAAAACCCGAGTTGCACAGGTTAAGTGGATTCCTGCAAATACTCCTGTCGGATATGGTTTAACATTTTTCACAACTCGAAAAACAATGATTGCAATTCTTCCTGTCGGTTATTCAGATGGCTACGATCGTAAACTTTCAAATAATTCTTATGTGGTTATTAAAAATAAACGATGTCCAGTTTTGGGTCGAATTATGATGAATACAATTGTCGTGGATGTTACCGAAGTTGAGGATGTAAAACCGGAGGATGAAGTTATTCTTTTAGGAAACGGAGGAATGTCTGCAGAAGAAATGGCATCAAAAATTGGCTCGATTAATTACGAGGTTGTGACGAGAGTTAATTGGAATATGCCGAGAGTCGTGGTTTAAGGAGATAACCTTTTTGTGTCATTCTTCGAATGGAGAATCAGACACAAAAATTTTTATGACAGAGTAAAAAATAATAAACTTATGATTTCTATCATTATGTTACTTTTTACACAAAAAGTAACCAAAAGTGCTGGGGAGATGTAACATTTCCCGTTTTAAGCAAGGCGTAAACCTAATTGTTTTTGCCCGAGGAAATACACATCTCCCCAGACCCCAAAGAGAAAAGTTTAATAAAGATTTATATCTTTTAAAACTCTCTTGTCACATCTCCGTCAAATGTTACTTTGTACCAATTAAATGTTGCGTTGTGATCTGCAAAGCTTTCGTATGCATGAATTACAAAACCATCTTCTTTTTCCTCAACACCAAAAGATGGTGTTCCAAACACTCGGCCCTCCGGATTGTTAACAAAAGATTGTAACCATTCTTGAACCTCCAGTTGGTTTTTTACAAGTTCGAGTGCTTCCTCTTCAGTAAATTCTGATACTGGTTCCTTACAGGTTTTTATGTCAATCTCTTTTGTTTCAGGAACTGCTTCGCCAAGAGAACCAATGTCTGCATATGCGTCAATAGTAAAACAAGACCCGGAGAGAATTGTTCCATAAGCATCTTCTTCAATGAAAGCGATATACCATCCGCCTTTCCATTCATCTGAGGCATCTTCAACGAGCGTTGATTTCCCAAATCCAACTCTCCCGAAAATGTTTGGGTATTCCTGAAAACTCGGTTCAATATTTTTGAAGGTATCTTTTAATAGCACCAATGCTTCTGCTGCGCTTTTTACGGGTGCTGCACAATCCATTTCTGTACAACTCATCGTTCCATTATTGCAGGTGCATGTGTTGCAATCATTTAGAACCTTCTCAAGATGAGCAAGTGTTTGTCCTTGATATTCGCATTCTTCTGCATATGGCCTTAGAACTTTAACTGCAGCAACTATTATTAATGCTATTGCCACAGGCATGGCAAAGATTGCTGCGACGGTAAACCAGACTTTTCGGCTTATTTTTTGTTTTTCCATAATATTTGCTTTTAAATATCACATAAAACTATTATACTGATTTCAAGAATTAAAGGGAATCTGTTTAATCTTTCTTGTTACTTTTGGAAACAAAAGTAACCAAAATTTCTGGGACAACCCAGTTCCGACAAATAGCAATCTTATTACAAATAACTACCGGAATGGGATTGTCCCAGACCCCGACGGCTAACAACCAAATACCAGTATCAAACAATGTATCATCAAATAATATTGGTACTATAGATAATAGAATTATTACTTAATAAAATTTTTCAAATGGAAATTAAACAAATTATTGCAAGAGAGATTTTGGCTTCAGGAAGCGATCCAACCGTTGAAGTTGAGGTGATTCTGGCAAATGGTGTTCGTGGTGAAGCTTCGGTTCCTTATGGTGCATCCGCAGGAATTCATGAGGCGCATGTGCTTCTTGATGGAGATTCGAACAGATATAACGGAAAAGGTATGTTAAATGCTGTTGCAAATGTAAATGAAAAAATTGCTCCTGTTTTAATCGGAATGGATGCTGATGATCAGCGCGCAATTGATGAAAAAATGATTGAGCTTGATGGAACTGAGAATAAGACAAATCTTGGCGCGAACGCAATATTAGGAGTGTCCTTGGCTGTTGCAAATGCGGCATCAAATGCAAATGGTGTTTCTTTATACAAACACATTCGGCAGACTTTCAGTTTACCAATTTCAGATTATTATCTTCCAAACCCGATGATGGTCGTTATCGAAGGTGGGAAGCATGCGCATGATTCAACTGATCTTCAGGAATTCATGATTTCTGTAACCGGTGAAAAGAGTGCAAAAGAAAATGTTCGAATGGGAATTGAGATTTATCATGCATTGAAAAATCACATGAAGGATCTCGGTCTCAATACAAATGTTGGTAATGAGGGTGCTTTTGCACCATCTGGACTTGGAAATAATGAAAAACCTTTGGAGTTAATTGTCGAGGGAATAAAACGAGCAGGATATGTTCCGGGAGTTGATGCTGGAGTTTCGCTCGATGCTGCCGCTTCAGAATTTTACGAGGACGGAAAATACAAATTATCAATTGAGGGAAAGGAACTAACCGCATCGGAGCTAATTGAATATTATATGCCGTGGTTTGAGAAATATCCAATGGTTACTGTTGAAGATATGCTTCATGAAGACGACTGGGCAAACTGGACTGCTTTCCAAGCCAAATGTCCCGTTCCAAATATTGCTGATGATTTAACCGTCACAAATGCAAAAAGATTACAAAAGGCAATTGATGAAAAAGCAGCATCTGCAATTTTAATTAAACTCAATCAAATCGGAACATTAACTGAAACTGTAGACTGTTGTATGTTAGCAAGGCAGAACGGCTTTATGACTGTAGTATCTCATCGCGGTGGTGGAGAGACAAATGATACTTCAATGGTTGATTTGGCCGTAGCTGTTAATGCAGGATTTATCAAAGTAGGACCATCAAGAGGAGAGCGAGTTTGTAAATATAATAGGTTGATGAGGATTGAAGAAGAACTTGGTGCGGATGTAAAAGTAATGGGAAGAAAGTATTCTGAAATTCTAAGATAAATTCTTGTAGACATATTTCGTTCGATGCAAATATCATTAATCGTTCCTGCATACAATGAGGGAAAGTATATTAAGAAGAACCTGGAAATTCTTCGTAAGTTTCCTGACTTTACAGAAATTATAGTTGCTGATAATGCATCGACCGATAACACTGCGGAGATTTCCAAAAGTGTTCCCGGTGTGCAGGTTCATACATGGAAAAAGAATTTAGGGAAAACGAAATCGGTAATCCGAGCAGTCGGCATCGCCAAATCTCCGCACATAATGCTCTTCGATGCGGATTTGCAAAACATGAAAGCCGAGTATATCCAGGATTTCCTCGATACATATAGAACCGGCAATTATGATATGGTAATCATGGACAAGGGAAGCCAGCCATTTGTTTTTCGACATATTTTCCAGTCTGTGCCCGCGCTATCGGGAACTCGAATTTGTAGTAAGTCTGACTTTGAAAAAATAATATTCCCAGGAAAGCGACCATTTGAATTAGAGCAGACTATGAATCGATATTTTCTGTCAAATAAGAAAAATATCATTGAACCAGAGCTGACGAAGTATACGATCCGAGAAAGTATGTGAAATATAGCTTTCTTCGAGGTTTGTATTTGGATGTTCGGTCGGGAATAGAGAATGCTCTTTTGGATGGTGTGTTGGGAATTCCCCGGATGCTGATTGAATTCCGAAGGATTCGGAAATTGTTAAAAGAAAAGTAATTTTTTACAAAGTGTCATTCCCCATTAATTTACGAAGTTTTAATCGGTTATTTGTAAACTGACTTTAATATTTAATTAAATCAGGATTCGGTGAAAGCTGACGACATTAAAGAGGACTCTTTTCATCTCTTGCAAGGTCAATTGGTTGATGGCTTCTTATTTTTAAATACTGCTTTCGGATTGCCTACGCTCCTTGCCTCTATTTCAAGGACTACCGTCAGTGGTTGGAAACAAATCTTCATAATACAGGTTTTCATATATTCAATTTCAGTAATCACCGTGTTACTGAGGAAAAGATTATCCTTGAACTGGCGTATTGTAATTCTCCTTCTGCAATTGTTCACATTAGGTATCACAGGATTAATTAGCTATGGCTTTCTAGGAAGCGGATTTATGATTTTAATGACATTTTGTTTAGTTACGACTATTTTACTTGGTATCCGTCGCGGAATGTATTCTGTCGGAGCTAGCTTAATCGTGCTCGTGTTCGTTGGCGGTTTATTTGTATTCGGAAAGATTGTAGTCGCCGTGGATGCTACTGAGTATCAGAGTTCTATATTGTCTTGGTTGTCAAAAGCACTGGGTTTTACACTTTTTACGGCATCAATCGCATTCGGCTTTAACCGAATTAACCATTACCTTAACGAAACCTTGGCGAAACAGAAGGGATCAGCTTTAAAGAATCTGATCTTAAATCCCCGACCGTAAGGTCGAGGGATGGAGAGACC
>CAZCSM010000014.1:0-42485 GCA_964501355.1 uncultured Candidatus Saccharibacteria bacterium
CTACGCTATAAACGCACTCACCAGCTTCGCTGGTGGTTTATCCTATTAATAAAAAGGCCCCTCATTTTGAGGAGCCTTTTCTTCAATGCAAGACTATTTTATTTTCCAGACTGTTCCATCCGCAGTATCTTCAAGAATCACACCTTGAGCTAACAATTCTGAACGTATTTTATCAGAAAGAGCGTAATCTTTCTTTTCTTTTGCATCGTTTCTCTCTTTTATCATTCGCTGAATTTCTTCATCGTTAACTTGCATAAAAGATGACTCAACAGCCTGCTTCAAAGACAACCCGAGAACTCGATCGAAATCAAATATTGTCCCCAATTTCTCCGCAACCGGAATTTCACTCTTCAACAAATCCCAAGTCACAGCAAGCGCCGCAGGAACACCGATATCATCAGCAAGTGCGTCTAAAAACTTTTCTTTCCATTCTTCATTAATTTTAAGTTCTGCGGAGGAGTTCTCTCGTTGCAGGTTTCTGATGATGGAATTTAATCTCTCTCTTGCAGACTTTGCAGATTCAAGTGAATCCCAGGTGAAATTCTGCTTTGAACGATAATGCGCCGTGAGAAATAAGTATCGCAAATCCAAAGGATCAAATCCTTTTTCAACAATGTCGGCCAAAGAATATGATGTTCCTTCCGATTTTGACATCTTGCCATTATTAACTAATAAGTGCTCATTATGCAGCCAATAATTCACAAACTTCTTTCCAGAAATAGCCTCACTCTGAGCAATCTCATTTGTATGATGAACCGGAATATGCTCAATCCCCCCCATATGAACATCAATAGTCTCACCTAACAAAGAGTTAGACATTACACTACACTCCAAATGCCAACCAGGAAAACCCTCTCCATCTGACACTTTTGGAGAATTAAACGGAGATTTCCAATATTGCAGAGCTTTCTCATGAACACCCGTTTTGAAAAACCATACAGAAAAATCCCGCGAATTTCTTTTATTTGGATCCGTTACATCGCCTTTTCCAGCACCACCCTCTTGTTCATCTAAACTTTGACCGCTCAGTTTTGTATAATCCGCAGCTTTAGAAACGTCAAAGTATACAGCATCAGGTGTAACATACGCATAACCCTTATCTATCAAGATTTGTACAGCATCAATCATCTGGGAAATAAATTCAGTTGCTCTAGGTCGATACTCCGGTGAAATCTGATTCAAGGCTTCGACGTCATCATCAAAACGCTTTATATATTTTGCAGCGATTTCCTCTGGAGTAAGACCTTCTCTTGCAACGCCCTTTGCCATTTTATCCACACCTTCGTCTGAATCACCAGTCAAATGACCGACGTCCGTATAGTTACGAACCATTGAAACTTTGTAATCATAATACTCAAAAGTTCGGCGTACTAAATCAGCCATTGTCATACCACGCATATTTCCAATATGTTGTACCCAATAAACTGTGGGTCCACAATGGTAAAAACGGACTTTGCCCTCTTCAATGGGGACAAACGTTTCTTTCTTTCTCCCAAGTGTATTGTGTAGATACAAATCTTTTTCCATATCAAATGATCGTAAAATAAAGACCTCAACAAAAAAGCTCGTCCTAAGAAATAAATTTCTTGGGACGAGCTATAATAAACTCGCGGTTCCACCCAATTTGTTGGAACAAAACCTTGAATGCAATAACATTCTATCTCTATAACGGGAGATCCCGATTTTCCCTACTATCATTTCAGGAAAATAAACCACTAACGGCGAGGCGCACTTTTCGAAAGAATCATCCCCGTTGACTTTCAGTAACTCAACTTGCTTAATGGGAAAAAACTTTCCATTTCCTCTTCATATTTAATTTATCGAATAGTAGCATACTTTGCAACTAAAAGACAGACCGACCCTCAAGTGACCGTTTCAGAGTCATCGCGTCGGCATATTCTAAATCCGAGCCGATTGGCAACCCGCGGCCAAGGCTGCTCACCTTGATGTCTTTGCCCATTTCGGCGATCTTTTGAGAGATAAACATCGATGTCGCCTCTCCTTCCAGGTTTGGATTTGTCGCTAACAGAACTTCTATCAAAGACGAATCCTGTTCTATACGTCTCATTAATTCCTCAACCCGAATTTCATCTGGACCGATTCCATTTACAGGAGAAATGACTCCACCCAAGACATGATACAGGCCCTTGTATGCACCACTTTTCTCGATTGCCAATAGATCCAGAGGATCTTCGACAACACAAAGAAGAGACTGATCTCTTGATTCATCAGCACAGATAGAACAAATTTCAGAATCAGAGAGGTTAAAACATCGTAAGCAATAGAAAACATTTTTCTTCAAATTTGAAAGTGAATCAGCAAGTTCCATGGAGGCATTATCTGGAGCGCGCAACAAATGATAAGCCAGTCTTGCCGCAGTCTTGGGACCAATCCCCGGCAACTTTTCCAACTCACCGATCGCACGTGTTAATGATTTTGGTAAGATATTCGACATAGACTAACCAAGCATTCCCTTAATCTTCGAGAAATCAAAATCCTTCATCATCTCTCTTTGAAGATCCTTTTGGGCAGATTTGAAAGCCTGCTTGATTCCCTTTATAAGATTTCTTTGGAATTCAGGATTTAACAAAGATTCGCTAATAACAATATCTTGAAGTTCCTGGGTACCATCTAATGTAATTTTAACGAGAGAGTCCTTTGACTGTCCGGTAACTAAAGTTGCCTTAAGCTTTTTTTGCATTGTTTTTGCCTCTTGCTGTAATTTTGCCAACTCAGCCGCTTGTGCAAATGGATTCTTCATTTATTTTGATACTAAATTATTTAATAGACCAAGAGATTATACAACATCTTCACCAAATACATCCAGGGCATCATCAACAACATCTTCCTTCTCGCCCGTTTCAGAAGTCAAAGCCTCAGGAATTTTCCCAACCTTACACTTTATTCTTAACTTCACTCCAAAAATATCTTCACCCACTTTGGATAAAATCTTCTGGCTCTTCGAATCTTCAATCCGTTCCTTGTAAAAATCGTAGGGTACCGTCAACATCAAGGCGCCTGATTTATCAAAATCCGAAACACTTGATTTTGAAATGAAAGCATATAGATGACCATTGAATGGCTTAGCAGCCAGAATAAATTCTTGCCAGCGCGCCGTGATTTCTTCTATACCACAGGCTTCCGTGTGCGCAGAGTCATCATCAATGTTCTCCACAACATCTTCTTGTTGGGACTTTTTTAATTTCGAGTCCGAAGGTTTTTCTTCAATAACATCCGTCGTTCTAGCAGAAGTTTTTTTCACAGACTTTACCGAAGGAGCTTCCTCATTTTTCTTTTGGGTGGGAGTACCAATCCGTGAGGAAGAAACATTCATTTGCTGGCCCAATTCAGTAGTTAATTTGATGACTGCAATTTCTAAAGGCAATTGAATCACCGGTGAACTTGAGAGATTTTTATCTGCCTCAATAAACTCTTTAAGCACTCGGAACAATCCTCCCGAAAGGTTCGGCTCTAATTGCAAGGAATAAATTAGTGATTTACGTAGGAATCCAAGAAAATACGAGGAGAAAAACTTAATGTCTTTTCCTGATTCAACAATAGCATTAATCAGATCCAAAGCCTCCTGCGTCTTTCCATCATTTATAAATTCCAGAAGCAACTCAAATTTCGCATCGTCAGGGATACCAAGGAACATCCTTACCTCCTCTGCTGTAATAATCTTGTCCGAGGTAATTTCTGATTTGCTCAATACACGTTCCATTGTAGAAATCGCATCTCGATAACTACCCTGAGCGATATCAATTACATATTTAAGCGCATCTTCCTCGATTTTGATTTTTTCACTCTTTACAATAGATTTCAGCACATCGGCAATTTCCTCATCACTACCAAGTTTAAAATCGAATCTCTGACATCGAGATAAAATGGTAACAGGAATTTTGTGAATTTCCGTTGTAGCAAGAATGAACAAAGCATGAGCAGGAGGCTCCTCTAAAGTCTTTAATAGCGCATTGAACGCGGACTTTGAAAGCATATGAACCTCATCAATTATGTACACTTTCTTCCGGAAACTAACGGGGGAGAAACTCACCTTCTCTATCAAATCACGAATATCATCAACACTAGTATGACTCGCAGCATCTATTTCAATTACATCAACTGCACGTCCTTCGGTAATTTGCAGACAGGAGTTGCACTTGTTGCATGGTTCTCCACTTTTCTTACTATTTTCACAATTCACGGCCTTTGCAAATATTCGTGCGGCGCTAGTTTTTCCGGTTCCGCGTGGACCAGAAAAAACGTATGCATGTCCTACTCTCCCTTCAGCAATCGCGTTAGATAAGGTTTTTGTAATGACATCCTGACCGACAAGTTCCCCAAATGTTTGGGATCTGTATTTTGTATATAACACGACAAAAAAGAAAAAATATTTAGCAGTGAAATTATTATATAGAGATAAAATGTAATTGAAAAGAAAATTGCTAATTACTCCATTCTACGCATCAATCTCATCTGTTCTTTTAGAAGCTGAATATAAAGAGAATATCCAACTGAACAAATGCTCCCACTTTGCTCTCTGCCGAGGAGATTTCCTGCGCCACGAATTTCTAAGTCCTTTGATGCAATCTTGAATCCAGCACCAAGCTCTTGGGCATGAACCAGCATATCTAGACGCTTCTGAGCTATGCTATCCAGGACCAAACCCTTTGGATGAAAAAGATAACAGTAGGCCTGCTTACCCGAACGCCCCACTCTTCCTCGAAGCTGATGAAGCTGTGACAATCCGAAATTCTGTGCATTATCAATGATAATCGTATTAACATTCGGCATATCAATTCCATTTTCAATAATTGTGGTGCAAACTAAAACATCATATTTTCTCGAGTGAAAATCTCGCATGACAGTCGATAAGGTTTCACTTGGCATCTGACCATGACCGATGACGTAATTGATCTTTGGAGAAATTTCTTTCAGCTTATTCACAAAGGAATTGATTGTTTTAACATTGTTATGAACCAGATAGGCCTGTCCGCCACGACCTATTTCTTCCAACAAAACACCTGTAATTTTTGTATAGTCGAATTCAGAAAGAAATGTTTTAACAGGTCGGCGCCCCTTTGGAGGTTCCATCAAAACGCTAATATCCTTAATTCCGGAAAGTGCCATATTTAACGAACGAGGGATTGGTGTTGCCGACATTGATAACACATCTATATTCTCACGCATCATTTTAAGTCGCTCTTTTTGCTTCACACCAAAACGCTGTTCTTCATCAACAATTAATAATCCCAAGTCTTTAAACTCAACATCTTTCGAAAGTAATCTGTGAGTTCCAACAACAATATCAACTTTTCCGGATTCAATTTTTTTTAATGAACGTTCAAGTTCGTCATCTTTTCTGAAACGGGAAAGGATTTCGATATCAACTGGATAATTGCGGAAACGATCTTTAAATACAGAATAATGCTGTTCGACCAAAACTGTCGTAGGAGCAAGCAAAGCAACCTGTTTTCCGTCTTGCGCAGCCTTAAATGCAGCACGCATTGCAAGTTCTGTTTTCCCGAAACCGACATCCCCAACAAGCAGCCGATCCATCGGCTTTTCATTCTCCATATCAAAACGAATTTCGTTCCACGACCGTTTCTGATCTGACGTATCCTCATATTGGAAATCATCAACGAAATTTTCTAACAACTCAGTATCCTTTGAAAAAGAAAAGCCCTTCTTTAACTCCCGTTTTGCATAAAGTTCCAAAAGCTCTTTCGTGATATTCTCAAGAGACTTCTTTACTCGCCCCTTAATTTTGTCCCATTCCTGAGTACCCAACCTCGTTAATTTCGGAGCATGTCCGGTTCCAACATACTTTGAAACATAACTGACTTGCTCACGAGGAACATATAGCTTATCACCCTTTGCATAGTTAAGAATTAGGTATTCCCGTTTCTCATTTTCAACCTCTACAACATTAATACCGCCATAAATTGCAACACCGTGATTTTTATGGACGATAAAATCACCGACTTCGACATCAGCAAAATCAAGAAATTCATTACCTTTGTGGGCGGGATCAATTACTAAATTGTCGTAAAGTTCAGAATCCGTATAGACAACAATCTTTAAAGAATCAGATCGAAAACCTTCCGCGAAAGAAAGCTCTGTGAACTGCAGAATATCTTTAAACTTGCCCACCCGATCGGGATACCTTGTCGAAACGAAAACCTTGTAATTCTGAGCAGCATATGAATCCAGCTGCTTCTCGAGCAACTTAAAATTGGAGTGAATTGAATAGACATCAGTAAAATCAAAAACATAATCAGGATCGTCGAGTGTGAAACGAACTAGTACGCCACTGAAAGATTCACCGTCACCTATCAAGCCAATCTCATCTGACGACAGAACAATTTCTTCAAGAGACGAAATCTTTTTGAAAGTAATTTCATCTACTAAGGATATTTCCTCAATACTTTCCCCCCAGAAATCTATTCTGATATACGAAGAATAAATTGGATTACTGATGTAAATAATGTCGCCTTTTAGAATAAATTGATAATCTTCAACAAGATCATCAACCCGCTCATATCCATAATCACTAAGTAATTGGAGGACATCTGCATAGGAGCTTTTTTTATTTGCAAGTTTATAAACAGGTGATTTATCACCCTCATACAATAGAAAGTTTCCGCCGAACAGTTTCCCCCAAAGATTGAGAATGTATGATTTAATGCCAAGAGGAAGTGAGGATACTGTGTATTCTTTATAGCCTAACGAAAAAGCACCCGCCAAATCTTTATAGGCGGGGTGTGAAACAATCAGTTTTTCTAAATCAACTTTCTTTTCCTTCAACAACTAACCACCTTTTAGATAATGACTCTCTAGCATCTTCGAAAGAAGAATTTAATATTTCAAGTTCATCTTTTGTAAATCTTCCTAGCACGTAATCTTTACCCGCAAAATTTTTATTTCCCCTATTCTCGATTCCAATTCGAAGTCTCCAGAAATCCTTGGAGCCTAATTTCAATTCAATATCCGAAACGCCATTGTGGACCTTTGGCCCTTTTGCCAGGCCAAGTTTTGAACCCCCGAGGGGTATATCTAAATCATCGTGAACTACAAGAATATCTTCTAAGCCAAGTTTATAAAATCCAACATATCGACCCACACAATCTCCGGAAAGATTCATAAATGTAGATGGTTTTACCAACAAAAATTTCTCCCCATTAAACGAAGTTGAAACCTGTTCAGCTAAAAATCCTTTTTCCCATGATTCGGTAATCTTAAAAACACTTTTTAGATAATCCAGAAACATAAACCCGACATTATGACGAGTTCCTGTGTATTCATTTTCGAGATTTCCGAGACCAAATATTATTTTCATTTTATGAAACCAGTTTTCTTCAATTCTTTTATAAAATTCTCCTGGATTTGAAATATCTCTTCGGCACTCTCTCCGAGAACTCCCGAATGATCAAAACCCAACAGATGTAAAATACCATGAATCACTACTCTTATCAATTCTTCTTCAAAATTCACACCAAATCTCATAGCATTCTCTTCGATAACCTCACGACAAAGAATCAAGTCTCCGAGATCTCGTACCGCGCCACCTGCGCCGAGACTTGTTGTTAAAGCAGATTCGTCGGCTTCTGTATAAAAACTTAAAACATCAGTTGGTACATCTTTGTTACGATAAGTTCTATTGTACTCCCGGCTCTCCTGAAGATTCACAAAAACTATAGTAAATTCAAGGGGGACCTCATTATTAACGACATCCGAAGATTTTAAGAAATCAAAAAAAAGTTCCGAAGACTTAATCAATAAATCTTTCGGAACTTTAATTTTTTTTGTGCTAATTACAGCAACATGTGGAACCATTAAATCTTTGAAAGTTCTTCTTTAACTAATCTACTAGCCAAACCACCATCAAGTTCTGATTGATGCTTTGCCATTAGCATTCCCATAACTTTTCCCATATCTTTCATTCCACACGCGCTGGAATCCGAGATTGCAGATTTTACCAAAGCTCTTGTAGCATCTTCGTCTAATAACTTCGGCAAATACGCCTCAATGACTGACAAATCGTGCTTTTCTTTCTCTGATAAATCCGTACGTCCAGCAGCTTCGAACTGTTCTATTGAATCAACTACTTTCTTACCTTCCGTTCTAATAACAGAAATAACATCATCCTCTGATAAAGAATCTCCTTTTTCAATTTCCTTATTTCGAATAGAGGAAATCAACATTCGAACTACTGATGTTCTGGAAGAATCCTTCTCTATCATTGATTGCTTTAGATCTGCTCTTAATTGTTCGTAAGTGTTCATGATTTTTTATTTCTTCTAACAGCTTGTCTATGCTTTCTTTTTCTCTTTAGAAACTCTTTTTTAACTGCCGATCTTTTTGTTGTCGGTTTTATGTAATATCTCTTTTCCTTGAATTGGAAAATAACATTTTCTCGAACAACTTCTCTGTGAAGCCTTTTTAGCGCCTGATCTATCGGCTCGTCCTTGTGGACAATTACCGCCATAATAATTCACCTCCTATAATATTGTTTACCATTTGGGATATCCTTTTGCTTCACGATTTTCCCAAGCACCACCAATTTTCAGGTGTAGATGGTCTACTTCTTGAACTCCTCCTCCGTTAATATGAAAGGAGAAACCCGTTTCATTCAATCCGAAGTCCCTTACCATTCTTAAACCGACATTCATTAAGCCGGACAACCTATCATTTTGTCCTTCTAAATCTGAAATCGTATTAATATGCTCCTTTGGAATAACCAATAGTGCAACTGGTCCAAATGGATTTATATCTTTAAGTACAATGAAATTCTCATCTTCAAATACTATTTCAGATGGAACTTCTTTATTTATTATTTTACAGAAAATGCAATTGTGCATTCCCACAAAACAAATTCACCTCCTTAATGGCTAATAAAAGGAGTATAACACAAGAGAAAATAAAATACTATACCTCTTTAACCCAGTCCAGAATCTCACCATAAGTAAGTTCCATACGTTCATCGCTGGAACGAACTTTACATTCATAAGTTTCTTTATCAACAGAACGCTTACCAATTATGATCTGTAAAGGAATACCTATCAAGTCCGCATCTGCGAATTTAACGCCCGCTGAAGCCTCTCTATCATCCCAAAGAACATCAACGCCATCATTATTCAACCGCTGATACAGATCATCTGTTTTTTCAATAACAGAATCATCATCGGATAAAGAAACGATATGAGCCGAATAAGGTGCAATTGATTTTGGCCAAATCATACCTTTTTCATCATGATGAGTTTCTACAATAGTCCCAAGGGCTCGACCAAGACCAATACCATACGATCCCATCCAGATCTTTTTTGCTTTCCCTTCTTCATCAACATAATCACCATCTAAAAGATCAGAGTATGTTGTCCCTAAATTGAAAATATTACCAAACTCAACACAATTCGTAGCTTTGTAAACACCGTCTTTGCATCTGCCACACGTTGCGCCATCAACAGTCTCTGCAATATCGCCCTCAACATCGGCCTTGTAATCGCGATCAATGTTCACATTTAGTAAATCAATGTTTTTCTTATTGGAGCCACCGTATGCATTTACAATTGTTCGCAAAGAATCATCGGCAACAATCATCAATTCCGTTCCAGATTCAACATTCTCCTTAATACCAACAGGTGAAATAAACCCTGGTTCTGAATGCAATTTATTTCGAATATCATCATCCTCCGCATGAATCAACTCATTTGCACCGACTAAATGCATGAGTTTTGTTTCATTAACGGAAAAATCTCCTCTAATTATTACCAGGATGTACCGACCTGTTTCATCAACATAGACAACATCTTTGATTTGTTGCCATAAAGGTTTGTTGTGCAATTCCACGCCATCTTCCATGGTGTTCCCACGAATCGATTCTATCTCTTCTAGATCAGCAAGATTTTCATCAAGATTCTTTGGTTCCTTATAGACATCAGCCTTCTCTAAATTAGCTGCATAACCACACTTTGTACACTTCATGAAGATATCCTCACCAACTTCCGTAGCAACCATAAACTCATGAGATTGGTCTCCACCTAAAGCACCAGAGTCAGATTCAACAACCTCGACATCCAAATCTAATCGCTTTGCAATGCGTAAATATGCATCCCAGTATGCTTGATATGTAGAACGAAATTCTTCTTCATCTGTGTGAAACGAATAACCATCCTTCATCACAAATTCGCGAACACGAAGCAACCCACCCTTCGCTCTCGCTTCATCTCGAAACTTCTGCGAAAATTGATAAATATTAATAGGTAAATCCTTATATGACGGGCTGAATTGATTGACCAAATCAAGCATCACAGCCTCACCCGTTGCCCCCAATGCAAATTCAGCACCACGACGATCCTTGACACGCATTAGCGCAGAACCGAACTTCTCGTCTCGATGTGTTCTGCTCCACAGTTCAATTGGATGAAGAGTTGGAATAATAACTTCCTGGGCGCCAGTTTTTTCAACTTCCTCACGGATAATGTTTTCAACCTTTTTGTTAACAATCATTCCCAAAGGAAGAAATGTATACCGTCCCGCAGCCAAAGGCCTAATAAATCCACCTTGGATTAAATATTTCTGATTTGCTGTGGTTGCATCTCTTGGAGCTTCCTTGATTGTTTTTCCGAAAAGTTTTGAATACTTCATTACAATAATTTGAATAAAATAATTAATAAATAAAAAAAAACTCGACCATGCTTACGTTAAAGATAACATAAACAAGGCCGAGTTATAATACCCGCGATACCCCCTTATTTGCATCTCAATTGCTTGAGCTGCCTATTAACCTCTCCGGATTACGGAAAAGGCCTTCTTCTATAACGGGAAGACCCGATCGTGTTTTCACGATAGCTCCGGAGTAGGTTCAATTAGAATTTTAAATTTCTCTTTCAGTCTAGAAGAAATTTTCTACATTAAACTTCTAACCTAATATTCTCCCTCAACGCCTATTTTCAAGTTGCAAAGAATTGTACCAGTTTACTTCCAGAATATCAACCAGTCGAAAACTCCATACTGGAATAAATCTTTGATGCTTATTAACAACATAAATCCCATCAGTACAAAAAATCCTGTTGCAGTTAGCCAAGATTCGATTTTTGGATTTAATCTTTTTCCTCGTGCTTTTTCCAAAAGAAGCAAAACGACATGTCCCCCATCAAGCGCGGGAAATGGAAGTAGATTCATGAAAGCTAAACTTGAACTCATTAAACCAACGATATCAAGAAGCCCTACAAGTCCGGCTGTTCTAACAACCATATCGGTCACAACAAATACACCAACCGGTCCTGAAACAGTATCTGAGACATATGTAATATCTCCCGTTTTTATAGCGCTCTTGATTAAATCTTTGAAGATAACTAATGTGTAACCGGTCATATTGAAACTATGCTCAAAACCGGAAAAGATCTTGTTAATACCTGTATAGGAAATTTTCATTGCTTCAGCCATAGCAATGCCGACCGCACCTTCACCTTCTGGAGGATTCACACGAGGAACGAGAGTTACAAGGTGTTCTCCGTCTCCATAGAAATCTACAACGGTTAGAACTACTTCACTGCCCTTTCTCTCCTGAATATAACTGCCCAAATCTTCCATTGAAGTTGTAAGATTTCCATCAACTGCAATTATGACCTCACCTGGCTTAAGACCAGATTCCGCAGCAGGAGAGTTCTCCGCAACGAAATCAACAACTACAACATTTTGCGTTTCTGCGAATTTAAATTGGTACTCCCCCATTAGCGGAATTATGAGAGAAAATGAATTGACTGCCAAAAACACGAAATATGCTGCACCGGCAACAATAATATTCATTATAACTCCTGCCGTGACAATGAAAATTCTTTCGCGAATTGGCTGTTTATTAAAGCTACGAGGATCATCAGAGGATTCCTCTTCTCCGAGCATTTTTACATAACCACCGATTGGTAAAAGTTTTATACTGTATGTCGTTTCTCCTTTTTTGAAAGCGAATATGTTGGGACCCATTCCAATTGCAAACTCCTCAACGTACACACCACATAGCTTCGCTGCAAGAAAATGACCAATCTCGTGAAAGAGAACAAGTCCACCGAGAACAACGATGAAAGAGATAATTGAAACGAGGGTACTCATTTGTTTTGTAGAATAAAGCAGTATAAAAAACAGAGAGAAGATTAGACTGTCATCAAGTCTTCTTTTTTCTTCTCCATTAATTCATCGACAATAGCATTGAATCCATCTACCGTCTTTTGAATCTGATCTTGGGTTCGCTTTTCATCATCTTCTGTGATTTCTTTTGAATCTACAGATTTTCTAAGATCATTGATGGAATCTTTCCGAACTTGTCGAATTTTGATCTTTGCATCTTCGCCAATTTGACCAAGATACTTTACTAATTCCAATCTTCTTTCTTCCGTAATTGGAGGAATTGGAATTCGAATTAGAGTACCGTCAGAAACAGGATTCAAACCAGTATTCGACTCAACAATAGCCTTGATTACATCTTGTATGTTACTTTTATCCCAAGTACTAATCGTAAGAAGATGCGCATCTACAACATTAATATTCCCGATTTGTGAAATAGGAATTTTACTCCCATATACATTCACATTGATATTCTCAACTAAAGAAGGTGTGGCTCGACCAATTCGAAAGCCACCTAATTCTCTCTCAAGTTCTTCAATTACTTTCTGTAAATGTTGCTGTAAAGCGTTTGAGTCGAACATCTTTATTTAGAATAAATATGATTTCAAATTAACCAATCGCAATTCTCTGAATTTCACCAACTTCAATCTTCTCACCAATTTTCGCAATAATCTCATTAAGATAGTCTCCGATAGTTTTGGAGTCATCTTTAATAAAATCCTGCTCTAACAAACAATTCTCTTTGTAAAATTTCTTCAATTTGCCTTCAAGAATCTTTTCAACAATATTTTCTGGTTTGCCTTCTTTTTTCAATTCTTCTCGATAAATTTCCTTTTCTTTCTCAACAACTTCTGCAGGAACAGATTTAATATCCTTATATTCAGGATTCATTGCAGCAACCTGCATTGCCAAATCATGAGCAGCCTCTAAAAATGATTCGGATTTGGCTGAAAAGTCAGTTTCACAATTCAGTTCGACCATCGCAGCAATCTTATTATTGGCGTGTACATAAACACCAACAACACCTTCAGCTGCAGTTTTATCTGCTCGCTTAGATGATTTTGCAATGCCTTGTTTTCTTAGTAACTCAGCAGCCTTATCCAGATCACCGTTAGCCTCTGTAAGTGCAGTTTTACATGCATTGATGCCAACTCCTGTTCTGGATCTTAACTCTTTAATTTGGTCTAAGGTAACGGCCATTTCTATCAGATTCTAATATAGTTATATTATTCTATTATTTGCTCTGTTTTGCAACAGCTTCCAATATTTCTTCAACAGACTTTGGACCAACACCACTAACTTCCTTTAGGTCTTCAGCTGACATCGTAACAACTTTGGAATAATCAATACCAGCATCTACTAAGGCCTTCTCTGTTCTTGCTGAAAGTTTCAAATCAGAAAGTTTTGATTCAACAACTTCTTTCTTTGGAGAAATTCTTTTAATTGCAGGTTTAATCTCTTTCTTTGGCTCTTCCTTTGAAGCTTTTTCAGAAATTCTAAGAACCGAACCTTCTTTCAAAGTCTCAATTTCTTTTTTTGCCTGCTCTTTTTCTAATCTTTTCTTTTCTCTTTCAGCATCTGCAGTTCGCTTAACCTGTTCTAGTTCAACTGCATAACTTTTTCGGATTGAAGCAAGTCTTTTTCCTTCATTACCTTCAAGAACAGCATCTGCAATTAACTTCATCATTAATTGAATTGAGTTGATTGCATCATCGTTTCCTGGAATCAAGTAATCAATTTCATCTGGATCAACATTCGTATCTGCAAGAGCAACGACTGGAATTCCAGCTTTTCGTGCTTCTCGAACTGCGATGTTTTCTCTCTTTGCATCAATTACAACAACTGCTGTTGGTTTGCTTGAAAGATGTTTAACACCTTCGTAAAGACGAACGAATCTATCATAATCTCGTTTCATCCAAGCGATTTCTTGTTTTGTTCTATTTTCAATTCCTGAAGCAAATTGTTTCTCTAATGTAAGAAAAGCCTTTAAACTTTTTCGCAAGATTACATGATTAGTCAAAAGACCACCAGCCCATCTATTAACAACATAGTGAGATCCAGATCTTAGTGCTTCTGCCTCAATGGTGTCACAAGCTTGTCTTTTGGTTCCAACAAAAACGACATCACCTTTTTGTGCTGCAGATTTAAGAAACTTTAGAGCTTCTTCTAATTTTGTTTGTGTCTTTGCAAGATCAATAACGTGGATATTTCCTTTCGTTGTGTAAATATACTCTTTCATCTTAGGATTCCATCTCTTGGTCTCGTGACCAAAATGTACTCCTGCTTCGAGTAATTCTTTAGTTTCCGGAAGGGTGAAGTTTAGTGTGACTTCTTTTTTCTGTTCGTTCATTTTTTGTTTCCTTTCTACCTCCATTTCTCGTATTTTGGCACTAACCAAAACAAGGATTCTTGTGAGAAATGTGCGTAATTAAAATAAGATTCGAATGGATAATATCAAATATATGAATATTATTCAACTGCTTTCTTTACCTTCTTGATATATTTACAATCTGGATATCCAGAACACCCCGTAAACGACTTCCCCCACTTACCTGTTCTTTCTAATAAATTTGAACCGCATTCAGGACATTTCTCTTTTAATAGTAAAGGTTTCGCACTTTTACAATCAGGATATTTCTTGCAAGCCCAGAACAAACCATATTTACCTCGCTTCAATTCCATGTCTTCTCCGCATTTTTCGCACTTCTCAGGAGCCTCATGGTTTTCTAAAATTCTTTCTAAATCTTCATCTGCTGCCAAGGATTTCATTCCTTTGCATTCTGGAAACTTTGTGCAGCTAAGGAACTTCCCATATCGTCCAAGCTTTACAACCATTTTTGCACCGCATTTTTCACAAACTTCATCACTTTCCTCAAGAACAACGACATCTTCTTTATCAATCTCTTTGTCTTTTTTCTCAAGAAG
The DNA here is from genome assembly GCA_964501355.1 of uncultured Candidatus Saccharibacteria bacterium. Classification (GTDB taxonomy): domain Bacteria; phylum Patescibacteriota; class Dojkabacteria; order CAZCSM01; family CAZCSM01; genus CAZCSM01. Next base: position 15,046 of record CAZCSM010000014.1, read on the forward strand.
TTTTTCGAAAGGTTTGTAAAACGCATCAATAACAGGAACCCATTCCTTTTCTCCTCTTGCAACAGCATCCAGATCCTCTTCCATCCCTGAAGTGAAATTTACATCAACAATTTCAGGAAAATGCTTTTTCAACAAATCGGTTACAACATATCCGATATCTTCTGGCTTCAAGGCTTTATTTTCTTGAATAACATACCCACGCTGCAAAATTGTAGAAATAATTGCTGAGTAAGTGGACGGTCTACCTATTCCGTAAGATTCTAAGGCTTTCACCAAACTTGCTTCATTATATCTAGCAGGAGGTTGTGTGAAATGTTGAATAGACTCTATATTTTTTAGCTTCAATATGTCACCTATTGCAAAATCCAAAACCGGCTCCTTATCCAAATCTCTATGATAAACAGAGAGATAACCCGGTAAAACTAAACTCTGGTTAGAATTTCTAAAAATAAAATCTAACTTCTCTACGTCAATTGTCAAACGCTTATACTGTGCGGGAACCATCTGACAAGCAACGGTTCTTTGCCAAATAAGTTTGTAAAGATTCAATTCATCTTTAGGTAAAACTTTTGCAGCGTCACTTGGCGTGAAGGTAACATCTGTAGGTCGAATTGCCTCATGTGCCTCCTGAGCTGATTTTGATTTTGTTTTATATACCCTTGCGCTTGGTTCTAGATTTTCTTTACCAAACTCATTTACTATTACAGAACGAATTGCGGCAACAGATTCATTAGATAAATTTGTTGAATCTGTTCTCATATATGTTATCAAGGCGCGATGATCTCCATTACTCAAATCAACACCTTGATAAAGCCCCTGTGCGATCGCCATCGTTCTTTTTGAAGAGTATCCAAGTTTATTAAATGCGGATTGTTGCAGAGTCGATGTTGTAAACGGAGGAGGAGGATTCTTTTTAATAATTTTCTCTTCAATGCTCTTAATTTTCCAGTCGCCGGGACCTTTTAGTGACTTCTTCACCTTGTCAACGGCAGAAACATCTTTCAGTTCAATTTTCTTTCCCCCCTGTTTAACAAGTTCGAAAGCAACAGCTTCGGATGATTTGTTTTTATATAAATGTGCTAACAACTCCCAATACTCGACCGGTTCAAAAGCATCCCGTTCTCTCTCACGATCAACAATTAATCTCACGGCTACAGACTGTACCCTACCAGCAGACAATCCATAACGAATCTTCTTCCATAGCAATGGGGATAATTTATAACCGACCAATCTATCCAAAATTCTTCTCGCTTGCTGAGCATCAACTAAGTTTAAATCTAAACCACGGGGATTCTTTACCGCGTTGATAATCGCATCTTTTGTTATTTCGCTAAAAACAACTCTCTTGTAATCAACATCCTTACCTCGAACCTTTTTCTTTTTTCCCCTTTCATCAAAAAGTCCAAGTGACTGCCCAACATGCCAAGCAATTGCCTCACCTTCTCTATCCAAATCCTGTGCTAAATACACCATTCCATTGTCTGGCACCAGATTCTTCATCTTGCTAACTACAACGCCTTTTCCCTTTATAGTAACATAGTCAGCGTTGTATGAATCTTCGATATTAATTCCCAAAGTACTTTTGGGAAGATCTCGAACATGCCCCATACTTGCAACGACCTTGAAGTCCTTACCTAAGTATTTCTCGATTGTTTTCGCCTTTGCAGGAGACTCTACTATAACCAAATTTTTCTTCATAATGTTACCATATACTTAGATTCAACGGCTGTTAACATACCTTTTAGCTCCATCATTGTCAAGATATTTGAAATTTCAGAAATAGAGATACCCTGCTCCAAAGCAAGCTCGTCAGCTGTCAAAGAACCTTTCTTAATTAATAAATTATAGACATTTTCTTCCTGGGAACTTCCAAAAATTATATTAATCTTCTTTTTCCCCGATTTATTTTCAACATATCCAAACTCAATCAGGACATCCTCAGGATTGGTTACTAATTTAGCAACACCCTCCTTAATTATTTTATTAGTGCCCAAAGAGCCCAATCTTCCAAGATCACCTGGAATAGCAAAGACTTCTCTGTTTTGTTCAAATGCACTATAAGCAGTAATCAAAGAGCCACTCTTTTCTCCCGCTTCCACGACAAGAACCCCCATCGATAGTCCGGAAATTATTCTATTTCTACGGGGGAAAAATCCGGCAACAGGTTGTGTTCCAGGAAGTAGCTCAGACACTATCAGACCGCCAGTTTCCAAAATTTCATTATACAATCTAGTATTTGAAGCGGGGCTTGGAATATCAACGCCGGAAGCCAAAACGGCCACGGTCTTTCCTCCATTACTTAAAGTTGTCTTTTGTGCATGATGATCAATACCAAAAGCCATCCCACTTATTATTACCCAATCCTTTTCTACCAGCGACGGAACAAACTTTTCTACGCAACGTTTTCCATAAGATGACATTTTGCGAGTCCCTACAATTGAGAAGCATGGTCTTGATAAAATGCCAAAATCACCTTTGTAAAAAAGAACAGGTGGAAAATCCGGAATTTGTTTTAAACTCTCAGGAAAGAGTTCCTCGAGAAATGATATACAACCGATTCCTTGTTCTTCTAAATTCTCCAGTAATTCATCAAGTTGCGACCAGTCGAAATTTGAAACTTCATTTTGTTGTTCTTTACTCAAAAACTGAAAGTTCAAAGATCTACCTTCGTGTGCAATTTTTCGCAGACTTCCTTGCCCCACACCATTAATCATCAACAACCCTAGCAGGATTTCTTTTTCCGAGTATTTAGAGGGAATCTTCATAAGATACAAACCAATTGATAAATTCATCTACTACTTTACCAGAATCACTACCTAAACCACCAGCTTCTTGAAAAAAGGCAAATGCATACTTTGGATTTTCATATGGGAAAAATCCCGTGACCCAAGCATGCGTCTTTGTATAGTCACCATTTTCATCTTTTACACCAAATTCTGCGGTTCCCGTTTTTGCAGCAACTTGAACCGAAGTATTTCTCAAGGTATAGACAACACCCGTTGCGACACTTTCTCTCATGGCACGACGTACAATCTCAAGAGTCTCAGGTTTCACATCCAGTACAGAAGAACCATATTCAGCTTTCACCCAAATCCCCATACTATCTTGATACTCAGTCATAAAATGCGGAATAACCAAAGTTCCCCCATTACCAATTGCACTAATCCAACGAAGCATTTGAACCGGAGTTACACGGTGATATCCCTGACCAATCGCTGCATTGAGAGAATCGCCAGGATACCAAATCTCATCAGTAAGAAGTGCCTTATATTCCGGAGAGGAATAATTACCAACAATTTCACCAGGAATGTCAATCCCAGTATTTCGAGACAATCCAAATCGATCTGAATAGTCAACAAGGGTATCGATTCCCATCTTCAAAACTGTTTCGTAAAAGAATATGTTACTAGATTTGGCAATAGCCTGAACAACATTCAACGGACCATATGACTTCTTGTGATATTCCTGAAACGGGTAACTCCCAAGATAGAAAACACCAGTACTATTATAAATAGTAGACTCAGTAATTGCCCCAGAATCTAAACCGGCTGTTGCAGTGATTGTTTTAAAAGTACTCCCCGGAGGTTGTGCGGCTCCAATATACCGATTTAACATTGGTTTCGAATCATCCGAAGATAACTCATTATACTCATCATAACCGATTCCGCCGATGAACAAGTTATTATCATAAGATGGCAAACTGGCAGCAGCAACCAACTCTCCAGTATTTATATCCGCAACAAGAGCAGCCGCCCCAGTCGCTTTCGAATCTTCAATTCCTTTTTGCAATGCATCATGCAAAAATTTCTGTGCTTCAACATCAATTGACAACTTCAGATTCTTTCCGCTTTCCGGTTTCACAACACTCTGTTCGCTAATAATGTTGCCAGCGACATCAATAACAACGCTTTGCTGTCCATCTTTACCCCGCAGGAAGTCCTCATATTGATACTCCAATCCCAACTTTCCGATAATGTCGCCAGAAGAATATTTTTCCGAATTCTCAAGATCATATTCTGACACCTCTCCGGTATAACCAAGGATATGAGACAAATAATCTTTATATGGATAAACTCGTTTCACGTCCTCCTCAATATATGCGCCGACAAGCCGATCTTCATTTGCATTGATCAGGAGGAATTGATCCTTCGTCAATTCTCTTTTTAGCAAGATTTTCTTTTGCCCCGAAACAGACTTTTCTTCAATCGTTTTTTGAATCTCTTCGGGTTCGACTTCCAGAATTGCAGACAGTTTTGAGACCAAGTCTTCGATATCAATTTCTTCTGAAGACAGGTCTACCATTAATCGTAATGCAGGAGCATTATTCGTTAACTGAACATCACGACTATCATATATAACTCCTCGAGGAGCACGAATTTTTATTTCTGAATACTTATTTGTCTCTGACTTATTTCTATAATAAGCACCATTAAGAACTTGAATATAGCCTAGTTGTGATAGGAATAAAATACCAACCGCAAAAAATATTCCATACACAAAAAGTGAATTCCAACGGAATATAGAATCCGTCGAAGTCCCCCGATCAGAACCACCCGTTTCATAAAGCCATCCAAAAGAATGAGAGTTAATAGACGAATCGATTTTCTTGTTCAGTTTCCCCCTATAATTTTTCATTGTCTAACAGATACTCTTTCAAAATACTTGTTATTCCAAACATAACTATCATTACGGGAATATTCCAAAGAAAAGATTTCGTTATAAACAGAATATTAAACGAAGTGCTGCCAAATATATAGAACAGTAGATTTTCCAAACACAGCGACAAAAAAAGTGTTGCAACCATTGAGAGCATCTTTCCGATTACTCCACCGAAGTCGAAAAGGGCGTACGTTGATCTTGATAATAAGGAAATCACTAGAAACAAGAGTATAGTGAAACCCAGATACCGGAACATTAATAAATCAGCAAACAAACCGAATCCAAAGATGAACCACCAAGAGAAATCTTGAATCATAAACAAAACAGAGATAAGAAGGCACAGGTGGAAAGCAATATAAACACCACTTTGAAAATTAACCAAGACGGATTGGACAAGGATTATTAATGCAATGAAAATTAGGAAGCTAATCTTTTTTAACATTTATTACAATAACATTTTCAATTGATTGAATCTCAATAAGTCTCTCGAGCAAGGCTCTTTTCTCAATATCAGAATCTTCACCTTCAATTCTGACGACTTCACCAAGAATTAGATCTTTTGGAAAACCTCCAATTCCAGAGGTTAGAATCCGTTCTCCTTCATGCAATTTCTCCTCCCTTAAGACCTTTTCCATAACCAGCCCTGTGTTCACGTCACCTGTAACAATTCCCTTCGTTCGATTATTTTCCGCAATTGCTGGAATATTTAATTTCCCGCCACTAATCATCTCAACTACAGCCGAATTATCTGTAGTGTCTGTTACCACACCAATAAAGAAGTTTGCATATGCTACAACATCATCCTTCTTTACACCTGATGAACCACCCTTATCTATAATGAAGCTACCCGTTGTAGAAACCTTAAAATCACCGCCGATGATATGAGCATGAACAATTTCATATGATTCTCTCTCGGGTAAGTTTAGCTGCTCACGCAAGAAATCATTCTCATTTCGAATTGAATTAAACTCAGCAAGACTTGATTCAAGATCATAAACTTCAATCTGTAAATCGTTATTTTTTTGCCGTAAAGAGGAAATTGAAGATAAATCGCGGAAGAAAGTTGAAACAGTTCGGCTCTGATTTGAAAACCAGTATCTGACAGGGTTTAAGACGACATCTGCTCCGGACCTTACGGGTCTAAGAAAACCACCAATATCCAGAGAGAAAAATAAAACCGCTAGAAAGGCGACAACTAAAAGTATCAAAACCTGTGGTTTCTTTTTCTTACGAGACATACGAAATGTTAGATAATATCGTCGGTAGTAATCTGTATCTGATTCAATAATTCTACTTCTTCCAGAGCAATCCCGCAACCTTCAACGACACAACTGATTGGTCGTTCAGGTAATCGCACAGGAACGTTAAGGCTTTCTGTTAAATGCTTATCAAGTCCACGAAGTAGACCACCACCACCAGCCAATACAATTCCATCTTCTACAAGATCTACAAGAAGTTCAGGAGGAGTTTCTTCTAAAGCATCTTTTGCGGCTTCCGTTATTTTAATAATTGTTCCAGATAAAGCTTCCCGAATCTCAGGAGCTGTTAGTGTAATTGTCCTTGGAAGACCAGCAACCAGATCTCTTCCACTCAATTCTTGAGGTTCAACTTCAATTGATTCATGAGCAGAACCAATTGCAATTTTAATATCCTCTGCGGATCTTTCCCCAATAAGTAAATTATATTTTTGCTTAACATAATTAACAATGTCCAAGTCCATTTGATCTCCTGCCAGACGAAGAGTCTTATCGACAACAATCCCGCCCAACGAAATAATTGCGATATCCGTTGTTCCTCCCCCAATATCAATGATCATACTTCCTGAGGCTTCTGTGACAGGAAGTCCGGCTCCGATTGCAGCAGTCATGGGTTCTTCAATAACATATGCCTTTCTTGCACCAGCGGAAATTGCAGCATCGATAACAGCCTTTCTTTCAACCTCCGTAACAGTTGAGGGAACACCGATAACAACCCGAGGGCGTGGGATTTTGAAAGTTTTTGACGATTCCTGATATGCACGTTCAAGAAAATGACGAATCATTGCCTGCGTCATATCGAAGTCAGAAACGACACCACCGCGAAGTGGTCGAACGGCAATAACATTCGCCGGAGTTCTTCCAATCATTCGACGAGCATCAGCACCAACAGCAAGAATTTGTCTAGTTTTGCTATTCATAGCAACGACCGACGGCTCGTTAATTATCACGCCCTGTCCCTTGACAGTGACGAGTGTAGTTGCAGTGCCTAAGTCAATCCCGATATCGAGAGTCACAAAACTGAGGAGCTTATCAAACATTGACATTAAATGAAAATCTCTAAATTACAAGGTGATTATAGCAAGTAGTTCCTCAATTGGAAACAAAAAAAAGGAGCGGGCTGCTCCTTTTTTACTATTTTCAATAATAAACCTATGCCTGCGCCTTTTTGTAGCACTTCATGCAAACCCATTCTTTCATCAATTTATTCCCATCAGTAACAATAGCCTTTCTCAAGTTTGGTTTTTGTGTGCCAGGTTTTCCTTGAGCACGATGTCCCCAAGCACCATGTCTAGAGATATTACTTGTTGTCTTATGTCTATGTTTAATTATCGTTTGTGTTGATTTACCGCAAACTGCGCAAAGCTTAGCCATCTTTATACCTAATTAATATATTGCTCTCAAACTACATTTCTTGTATCCTTGAGGATATTACTACATAAAAAAGATAGAATCAAGTACATTAATGACAAACATTGTAATAAGTATTATTCAAATTGCATCCGTACTTGCTGCTTCAGGTGTCCATGAATTTGCACATGCGATTGTTGCAGATAAGCTTGGAGATACCACCCCACGAAATAATGGCCGTGTAACACTCAATCCACTCGCGCACATTGATCCAATTGGAGCGATTTCATTATGGCTCTTCAATTTTGGGTGGAGCAAACCAGTACCAATTAATCCTCGAAATTTTGATAATCCAACATTAGGAACAGCTCTTGTGTCTCTTGCAGGTCCCGCTTCAAATATTCTTGCCGCAACATCTACATCATTACTAATAAAGGGCGTGCCTGGACTAGCAGCATATTTATTTCCATTTATATTTATCAACTGTGCTCTTGCACTTTTTAACCTTATTCCAATAGCACCTCTTGATGGTTTCAAGATAGTTTCAGCTCTTTTACCACTTAACTTAAGACTCAAATGGGAAGAACTGGATAAATATGGACCAATCCTTCTAATATTATTAATAATTCCCTACTCACCAATCTACTCCTTATTTACAGTCTATATGCAAGAGGGTTTAAACCTATTCGTAAAGTTAATTTTATTCTAGCTTTTTTTCCTACAAATACTTTGCTATACTATATTTACCCTAGGATGTTTGAGGAAAATAACTATATTTTCTCCTACAATCTTTACAAAGGGATTTTAAAATTGTATTGTTCTGCGGAACAAGACTGAGAAAACCCACCTGGTTTCCAGGAGTAAAGGAAGTTATTTGAGACTGCAAACTAGGGATTAGATATATACTACTTTCGTAATATTGTCTGATTGACAATATTCTTTTGTTTGGTATAATCTTGCGACGAACATTTCTTACAATTACCTTTTCGCCGACATAGCTCAGCTGGTTAGAGCAATTGTTTTGTAAACAATAGGTCGTCAGTTCGAATCTGACCGTCGGCTCCATGTCTGTGCTGAGATAGCTCAGTTGGTAGAGCACTCCCATGGTAAGGGAGAGGTCCCGAGTTCAAATCTCGGTCTCAGCTCCATAAGAAATGAAAACATAAGAATTATTAATAAATATTAGGAATTATCGAAATGGCAAAGAAAGGCAACAGAATCATTCTCGCATTACAATGTACAGTATGTGGTTCTAAAAACTACACAACCTTCAAGAACAAACTCAATACCACAGATAAAGTTGATATGAAAAAGTATTGTCCAAAATGTAAGTCACATACTGAGCACAAGGAAGTTAAACCAAAATAGAGATTTTAAGTTACATCTGATGCGTGCCTGTTTAAAAAGTTTATTATGAAAAAAATCGTAGAATTTTTAAAAAGTGTAAAAGGAGAACTAACGAAAGTTACGTGGATTTCCAAAAAGAAACTCATCAAACTAACAATCGTTGTTTTATCAATCTCAGTAATTACAGGACTAGTGTTACAGTTTATAGATATTGCCCTCCAATACATTATCAAGAATTATTTGTAATCATGAATAACAAGTTTAAGTGGTACGTCGTAAATACATATTCCGGCCACGAGAAAAAGGCACAGGCTCAATTAGAGCAAAGAATTGAAGCAACTGGAAGCGAGAAATCTTTTGGCGAAATTCTCGTACCTATTCAAAACAAAATAGTTGTAACAGAGGGAAAGAAGAAAACAGTTGAAGAGAGAATCTTCCCAGGTTACATCTTGGTCGAAATGGAAATGAACGACATGAATTGGTCGCTTGTTCGAAATACAGAAGGAGTAACGGGTTTTGTAGGAACAGGAAGAACACCTGCACCACTTAGCAAACCAGAAGTTGAAGGTATCAAGAAATTTATGCAAGTAGAACAACCCGCATATCAAGCATCATTCAGCATCGGAGACGCAGTAAAGATTACCGACGGTGCATTTGCAGATTTCGTTGGATCCGTAAAGGAAATCAACGAGGCAAAGGGACAGGTGAAAGTCTTGATCTCCGTTTTTGGAAGAGAAACTCCAATCGATTTAGACTTACTACAAGTAAAGAAACTTTAATTAAAAGATTTTATATAGAATTAGGATCATGGCAAAAAAAGAAGTCAAAGCAAAAATCAAGTTAGAAATTCCAGCCGGTAAAGCAAATCCAGCTCCTCCTATTGGACCTGCACTTGGTCAACACGGCGTTAACATTGGAGATTTCGTAAATCAATTTAATGAAAAAACGAAAGATCAAATGGGATACATTATCCCTGTTGAATTGACTGTTTATGCAGATAGAAGTTTTACATTTGTTCTAAAAACTCCACCTGCAGCAGATTTGATTAAGAAGGCAGTTGGACTTAAAAAAGGTTCAGCAAATCCAAGCAAAGAAAAAGTCGGAAAGATTAGTAGAAAGCAATTGAAAGAAATTGCTGAGAAGAAAATCGCCGATTTGAATACAAACAATCTAGACTCTGCGACAAGAATCATTGAGGGAGCAGCAAAAAGTCTAGGACTAGAGATTACAGATTAATTAAATTAAAAGGAAACCTCACCAAAAATGAAAAAAGGAAAGAAGTATCAAGACGCGCTCAAGAAATACAACAAAAATCAAGCTTACAGTGTAGAGCAGGCAATAAAATTGATGCCTGAAGTTTCGACTAGTAAATTTGTTGGTTCTGTTGAAGCTCATATTAAACTCAACTTAACTGCAGCAGAAGCGAGACAACCAATAAAAGGAACAGTTTCACTTCCCCACTCTTTTGGAAAAGAAAAAAGAGTTTTGGTATTTTGTGATGGAGCAGATGTTGATAAAGCACTTAAAGCCGGAGCTGATTATGCCGGACTTGAGGATTTAATGAAAAAAATTCAGGGCGGTTGGTTTGATTTTGATATTGCGCTCGCAACACCAGCAGTCATGCCAAAAATTGCTGTTCTTGGTAGAGATTTGGGAACTAAAGGTTTAATGCCAAGTCCTAAGAATGGTACAATTGCAACAGACGTAGAAGCTTCCGTAAAGGAATTTAAGGCTGGTAAGGTTGCATTCAAGTCTGACAAACAAGGAATTGTTCATATCAATATAGGGAAAGTTGATACAGATGCTGATAAAGTAAAGGCAAACTTTTTGTTAATTGCAAAGAAAGTTGTAGATGCAATGAAGAGATCTCCAATCAATGCATTATCTTCTGTAACACTTGCACCAACAATGGGACCAAGCGTAAAGGTAGATTTAAGTGACTTGTTCACAAATCTTTAAATAATTGACAAATCGGCGAATATCTTATATTATTCGCATTGTTGTTGAAGACCGTAGGTACAAAAGTAAATCCTACCGAGACAAAGGACCGATTTCAAAATGAAATGTTTTGAGGGCTTTGTTGTATTCACAACAGAGCCCTTTAATTTTTTATAATAACAAACAGGAGGTGGTATTATTATGGCAAAAACTCGAAATAGAAAGAAAGAACTTGTAGAGTTTTACAAAAAGAGTTTGGAGGAATCAACAGGTGTTCTATTTTCAAATAATCCTGGACTTGAAGTTAATGCGGTCACAGATTTGAAGAAAAAGCTCTATGATGTTGAAGCACACTTTCATGTTATTACCAATAGACTTTTCAAACTCGCAGCAAGCAAAGATATCGATGAAGAGTTATTTGAAGGACCTACAACAGCAATTTTCACATCAGGTGACATTACTGAAGTAGCAAAGATCTTTAGAGACTTCGCAAAGGAACAGAAAAATAAACCTGAAATCAAAGGTGGATTAATCGGTGAACAATTTGTATCCGCTGATAGAGCGAAATCACTTTCTGAGATTCCTTCGAAAGAAGTATTGTTGGCAAAGACATTATTCATGTTCAATGCACCGCTTTCAGGATTGGCTCAAACACTTACTGGTGTTCAAAGAAATTTCGTTTACGCATTAAATGCAGTAAAAGAAAACAAACAATAAGTTATTTATGTATTTAAAATTATTATTAATAAAATGGCAGACGTAAAATTGTCAAAAGAAGCTCAAGAAATCCTTGAGAAAATCGAGAAAATGACTGTTCTCGAACTAGCAGACCTTGTAAAAGCACTTGAAGAAAAATTCGGTGTATCTGCACAAGCTCCTGTTGCAGTAGCAGCAGCAGCACCTGCAGCTGGAGAAGCAGCTGAAGAAAAGAGTGAATTTGATGTTGTTCTTGTTAGCGCAGGAGCACAGAAAATTGCTGTTATCAAAGTTGTAAAAGACGTTACAGGGCTAGGTCTAAAGGAAGCAAAGGATCTTGTTGAAGCAGCTCCAAAAGCTGTTAAAGAAGGTGCTGCAAAAGAAGATGCAGAAGCATTGAAAGCTAAACTTGAAGAAGCTGGTGCAACTGTAGAACTTAAATAATTTCTATTCTGTAGAAATGTCAAAGAGCCGCTATCCAGCGGCTCTTTTAATGGTTGATGTGACTATCAAAGTGGGATATAATTGCCTTGGAGAATTATATAAATTAGACGAAGAATTGAAACATGAGCACGATTGTAGAATTCATGCTTAATAAGGGAGTCGATGAAACGGTAATAATATTATTACTTACTATTCCGCTTATCGCAACGATAGTAAGCATCACAAGACATTTCATTGGTATTAAGTCATTTGGTATCTTCACTCCAGTTCTTCTTTCTATTGCATATGCAACTATTAGCGATGATATTAAAACCAGCCTGATTTATGGATTGTCGATTACCGCGGGCGTTGTTCTTGTAAGCTTTATTTCTCAATATATTATTGATGTAAACAAAAGTAAAATATTTCGAATGCACTACTTGCCAAAACTCGGAATTATGATGACCATTGTTAGTATATTTTTCTTTATCATGGTCCTACTTGCTGCATCACTTGATAAATCATTTGCATATAACATCGATCCATTCCCCCTTGTTTTAATAATCACATTGGGAGAAAGCTTTATTACTAAATCTTTCAAGAAAGGTTTTCAGTCAGGAATTGGAATAACTATTGAAACAGTTCTTCTTGCTGTCATTGGATTTTTATTAATCGAACTCAAACCTTTACAAGAATTCTTACTTCATCATCCAGAGATTGTTTTACTAACGATTCCTGCCAACTTCCTTGTAGGTAAATATGCAGGATTAAGGCTACGAGAGCTCATTAGATTTTCCGATATCGAAGACGTAGAAGAATAACATGTTGGATTTTAAAACAAGCCGAAAAGTACTGGGTATGAATGCACGCAATCTGCATTACATCAAACCGTACAACTCAAAATCTGCGCTAGAACTTGCCGGTGACAAGATTTTGACAAAGAAGCTTTTAGAAAGACATAATATCCCTACCCCAAAGTTACTAGGAATAATAGAAAACTTTGAAGACTACCGAAATTTCGACTGGAGTACTTTACCAAAGAGCTTTGTACTAAAGCCGGCAGGAGGACTTGAAGGAAAAGGAATTCACATCTTTTTTAATCAGGATAATGAGGGTCGTTGGATTAGATCTGATGGGACAAGAGCAGATCTCGAAACAATAAAATCCTATGTAAGCGAAATTCTAGATGGAAAATACACATCAGGAGGTTTTACGGATAAAGTGTTTTTTGAAGAGCGAGTAAAAATTCATAAAGCTTTCAGATATCATACATATAAAGGAGCTCCGGATGTTAGAATCTGGGTATTTAATAATGTTCCTGTGATGTCATACCTCAGAATCCCAACAAAAGAGTCTGAAGGGAAAGCAAACATGGCAAAAGGTGCCATCGCCGCAGGGATAGATATGGCAACAGGACGAACTACTACTGCAACGCTTGGGAAAGCGCGCGGAGGCAGAGGATATCCTGTTGAATTTGTTCCCGGGACGAAACTAAGACTTTCTGGTCTCAGAATTCCATATTGGGACAGAATGCTCCGAAGTGCAATTGAAATTCAACGAAAATCAAATCTCGGATTTGTGGCAATTGACTTTTTGATCGACAGAGAAGACGGACCAATGGTTGTTGAAATAACTGCACGTCCGGGGCTTTCTATTCAAATAACCAATAGAGACGGTGTTAAATGGAGAATAGAGAAAGTTGCTGGACTGAAAGTAAATAGCATAGAAAAAGGAATGATTCTTGCGAAAGAGATGTTTGGTGGTGAAATCGAGGAAGAAGTTGAGGGACTCACAGGCAAGCAGGTAATCGGGTTAATTGAGAGAGTTAAGTTGATTGGTCCAAATGGAAAAGAAAGATCTGTGCTGGCAAAAATTGATACAGGAGCAGATACTACATCTATCGATGAAAAGGTTGCTCGTTACTTAGGATACGAAGAGGTAATTGATGATCTGAACGGAGAATCCTATGACACTAATGGAGATTCTGAGTATAGAAATAAACTTACAGACGATCTTCGAGATAAGTATTTACAGAAATATCCTGATTTTTTTGAAACAACGAAGTTCATTCGATCCAGCCACGGATTAAGTCTTCGACCATATGTCAAAATAAAGATGAAAATGGCAGATGATTTTGAGCTGGAAACTACAACGAATATTTATCAAAGAGGAGATCTTAAGTATCAGATGATAATAGGAAAAAGTTCACTCTCCAGCTTTCTAATAGATCCGGGAAGTAAGTACACAACCATCCGAAAAGGTTGAAACGTTCTAAATTATTTTGTACTTTCAATCCTCGTCCAGGTCTTTTTAAACGACTTCCTTGTGACTTTGCGTTCCCAAAAAATCTTTATCCAGAGGTAAAGGCGTGCAAAAAGTAACAACAATGTCCAGAAGAATTCTCTTGGATTTTCTGCATAGGATAAAACATCCCAAATTCCTTTGATTTCATTAGAGAAAGACCGCATTTGATCGCGTGGAAGTTCTATGAACTCAGAAAGCTGCGCATATCCTCCCCCGCTCCGTGATTTTTGTTTTATCCAATCCTTGAAGTTTGTTGGGAATTTGACAATTACTTTCGCATCAGGAACATATTTAATTTGATAGCCTTTATTGGCAACAATATAGGAAATAAGAGCATCGTCAGATAAAACGTTTTCCGGAAGTTTTTTAACTAAATCCTTCTTAATGGCCATTAGATATCCACTTGCAACCATAAACCGATTTGTTTGATTTCTCTCTAAACGCTGACGATGTGCCATTTCGGTAAGAAGATGTGACCAGTACCCAAAGATATCATTTCTCGGATTTTTTGGAATTGGGTGGCCTGTCAATGCGCCAGCCAAACTGCCAAACGGGCCGACAAACATCGCTGTCACAACACCACGGTCCCAGGAAACATCACCGTCGGTCATAATCCACCAATCACCCTGTGCAATTTGAAAAACCTTGTTCAGCGCAGAAGGCTTCCCCACGCCATCATCCTGTATCCACTGAACTATACCTAGACGATCCGAACCCAATCCGGCGCGTCTTGTTTCCTCATCGGGACAAACAAGAAGAATCTCGAAAGATTTACCCTTCTTCTCCTCAATCTGTCTCTCTATTTCAGAAATCAGAGGACCAACCGTTTTGGGCTCTTTCCATGCAGTAATAATTACCGAGACATCAACATGATTCTTCATCCTCAAACGAGATATTATTTAAAGAGATAGACAGAAGTAACCCGATTAACATCCATACAAAGAACAAAATATAATAGGCATAAAAGAAGTTTGCCATTAAGATTGCAATGAACCCACCAAGTAAAGCAGAAGCATAAAGTCGATTCTCACTTTTTCTTACTCTTATCAAACTCCGTAGAGATGAGTATATTACATAAATAATAAAAGAAATTTGTCCAAGAAAGCCAATAACACCGGTTTCCGAAAGAAATCCAAGGTAAACATTGTATGTATAGGCAGTATCTTCTGTCGTATCAATGTTCGTCAAGTAGAACTGTTCAAAGTTGCCGGCACCAATTCCGAAGAGAACATTTTGATCAAAAATATCGTATGCCGCCTGTGAAAATAAACCATGCTCTTGGGTTGATCCGGTGATATCATGTCTTATGAAGGTGTCCTGAAATCGCCCCCACATGGCTTCTATCGGTGTATCAACAAAGTACATAAGCATACCCGTACCCATAATCATCAGAAGAATAATCAGAAGAACTCGCTTGTTAAGAAACGAACGAAAATTTAATAAAAGGAAAACAAATCCTCCAACAGCGAGCCCCAGATAACCACTTCTTGATACCGTCAACAAGAACACTGAGGAGTTCAAAATAAATAGCGCCAAGTATTTCCAAAAGGTTGAATCGATAGATTTCTTGGATAAACTACTGATTAAGAACGCGACATTCAACAATACAATAATCGTCAAGAAACCTGCCGTCAGATTTGCATCAAAGAACGTCGAGGATGGCCTCAAATATGAAGTCTCTCCAACATTGAACTCAAAGGCTTCCGCCTCAATTGTTTTAGAATTGAAAAACTTTTCAAAAGGTATAGAAACATCTTTATTCTGATTAAATCTAAAAAATTGCCATAGACCCAGAACAGAAACAAATGACCCGACAATTAGCAGATATGATAGTGTCTTATGCAAATCCTTCTTGGATTTAATAAGCACAGATAATAAATATATAAAGGACAAAGATAAGCAGGAAAAGGCAACTACCGATGCTGTCCGAAACAAGTTAATCGAATGAATCGTTGATAATGATTCGCATACAATTAAAACTCCTGAAAAAATCAGAAAAGACTTATTTGGAATAACCAATTTTCTTTTTATGAATAAGACGAGATATGCGGCAGGAAGAAGAATCATTATTAGCTTAACAGAAAGACCTACAGACTCAAGATAAAAGCTATATCTCTGCAAAGGCACCGCAAAAATCAGTAGTGGCAAAATAGACTGCGGGTATTTATAGAAGACTCCTGCAAAGGCAAATATTAGACAGATAATTACTAAATACTCCATTAGCCTTTCAAACTTCTTTTTAAGACATCAATGTGATTAAGAGCCTCTCCTGTACCACGAACAACACAGTGAATTGGATCTTCTACTACATGAGCCGGAACACCTGTTATTTTGGTAAAAAGCACATCAATATTTTTAAGCATTGCAGTACCACCACTTAAAACCATTCCTCTATCTATAATATCAGAGGATAATTCTGGTGGTGTTTTTTCAAGAACACCTTTTATTGCGAAGATAATCTGATTCAATACAGGTCGAATTGATTCAACAATATCATTTGAAGTAATAACTAACGGTCGTGGCATACCTGTTGTTACGTCTCTTCCACGTATCTCCATCTTCAATGGCTGATTCAGTGGAATAGCAGTTCCTATCTGAAGTTTTATCTGTTCAGCAGTCTGCTCACCAACCAAAAGTCCATGTTTTTTTCGAATATAGGTTGCGATAGCATCGTTGAGAGCATCTCCCGCGACCCGAACAGAATCAAATGTCACAATACCGTTCAATGAGATAACTGCAATTTCTGCCGTTCCACCACCCATATTAACAATCAAGTTTCCAGAGGAGGATGCAATTGGTAACTGCGCTCCTATTGCAGCGGCAAGAGGCTCAGGTATCAAGAAAGCTTTTTTCGCTCCAGCTGAAAGAGTTGCCTCCATAACGGCACGCTCTTCAACCGACGTAACCCCGGCAGGAACAGAAACGACGACTTCCGGTTTAAACAAACGGGAATAACCTAAAGACTTATTTATGAAGTACTTTATCATTGCCTCCGTAATTCT
The DNA here is from genome assembly GCA_964501355.1 of uncultured Candidatus Saccharibacteria bacterium. Classification (GTDB taxonomy): domain Bacteria; phylum Patescibacteriota; class Dojkabacteria; order CAZCSM01; family CAZCSM01; genus CAZCSM01. The sequence goes on from CAZCSM010000014.1 coordinate 32,021, forward strand.
GTAACTTGCAATCACTCCATTTTTTAACGGCCTTTTAGCAACAATATTCTCGGGAGTTTTGCCTAGCATTAACTTCGCCTCCTTGCCAACAGCCAAGACTCTTCCGTCATCCAAGCCGATTGCCACAACAGTGGGTTCTTCCAAAACGATACCCTTCCCCTCTACAAAAACAATGGAGTTCGCTGTTCCCAAATCAATTCCAATTCTTTTAGAAAACATCATTTAGTAAAATAAATTATCAAAAATTCAACACGTAAATTATATCACCATTGGAAATCCTTTCATATAGAATAGTATGGAAATAGATACAGCATATTGGTATACTAGCCATACTAAATAAGAAAACCATAAAAATGAAGGATTCAAAGATTCTTAATCTTCTTTCTCCAATATTGATCATTGGAACAACAATTCTCGTAATCTTATTTTCAAGAGGCTGGCGATTGGATTTTGAAGAAAAAACTGTTATTGCCACGGGGATTCTTGATATCACCTCCGAGCCGAGAGGCGCGACTATTTACATCAACGGTGAAAAGAAAGGAAAGACCCCGACAGTTATAGATTCTCTTTCTCCTGGGAAATATCAACTAGAACTCAGAAAGGATCTCTATACTAATTGGACGAAAGAAATCGAGATAAAGGAAGAATACGTTTCTAAAATTACGGCAAATCTATTTGAAGAAGAAAATGAGCTCACCCAAATCAGTGACACCCCTTTGGAAAACATCATTTTCTCGAAAAGTGGAAATGAAGCTATTGTGATCAACACACATAATGGAGATCAGGGAATTTGGAAAACCCAACTTAATGAATCCTTTTTCCAACTAGAAAGATCCAGAATTAAAATTGCAGATCTCATCGAACAAGAAAAGTATGATTTATTAAAATCAAACTACCAAATTACCGCAAACAACAACTTTTCAAAGGCGCTTCTTCAGATTGATTTAGAAGAAGGCTCCAGGCAAATATTTTTGTTAAATTTACTAAAAGAAAATTCGGAAATAATTGAATTGACTGAATTACTAGGTGATGCAGAGAGCTATTTTTGGCTCAACGATAACCTTACAATTGCCATTTCAATTGGTGAAAAACTAGAAACATTTAATACTACGAACAGATCTTTATCGATAGTTTCTAATTGGCCTATTGTAACCTGGACTGCCTCACAAGATACTCTCTATTTCATCAACATAGATGAGAAGAATGATGAAAAAAGATTATTCCAAGCAAAACTAGACGGTTCCAACCGAGAAGAACTTATTATCGAAGATGATACAATCGAGATAGCAACGATTACTGCGATTGACTACAATGAAGAGTACACTACGCTTTTAATTTCTAGTACTGACAGAACAGACTTATTTAACACGAAAAGCGAAAAAGTTACGCCAATTTATGAATCAGCATCCGTTCTTATTAGTGAATCTCCAGATGAAAGGTTTTCATTACTTATGAATCTGAATGAATCGAAATCTTATGTATACGATTTTGAAGAGAACACACTAATAGTATTCACGTCGGAAATCGAAGTAAATCCAAGTAACTTCACCTGGCCCCCTAATAGCCTAAAGTTATTCTACAGATATACTTCAGCAGAAGGAGAAAATAAGCTCGTTTCCATGGATTATGATGGAACGAATTATTACGAACTTCTCGTTACGCCCGAATATAATGGAAATCTAGAAAGTGAATTCGGATTTAGCAGTGATTCCAAAGAAGTGTACTTCCCTCTCCCCGTAAGTACGGAAACGGATACTGTAGATGGTTCTGAACAAGATATAATCTGGGAAGAATATATTTTTAAATTACAACTTAGATAAGTTGTAAAATGGCGTCCACGGGGGGAATTGAACCTCCGACCTAAGCGTTAGGAGTGCTTCGCTCTATCCAACTGAGCTACGTGGACCTGCGAATGAATTATACAATATAACCTAGCAAAACATCCAGAACATTGGACAAATTCAATGAATACCTACTTGGAGAGATAAATCAGAATAAACACTGTAGCAGGATATTCATATTTCTTCCGACATCTTCTGAACCCAACATTGTTCCATTAGTTGAAGTACTTCTGAGGAATTTCCAAGTATTCACTCCAATCTTCACACAAGTAAGATGGATGATTTCTGAAATCGTTCCACATATGGAATTTGTATGCGTAAAAAACGGGATTCTACAACCGAAAGCAACTGATAGAGTTTTTCTAAATCTCACATCCGCAGGATTCGAAAAAGATGATGTCTGTCTAATTCCTGGGGTCATATTTTCTAAAAAACTTCAACGATTAGGTCACGGAGGCGGCACGTATGACAGGTTTTTAAAAGGGACGGAAGCCCTGAAAATCGGGGTTTGTTTTGAGAATCAAATTGCTGAAGAAATACCCCAAAATGGAAATGACCAGACCGTAGATTTAATAATCACCACGAATCTAACAACTGTTGGTCAAAGTAACTGAGAAGAAACTGACTGAGGTCGCCAGACTTGATTGTGATAACACAAAGAGCAAAGCGATTTGTTGTTGAACAAACCCCGCTTGCGGGAAACCGGCGAAGCCGAAGATATGCTGGTCGGGGTAGCCGGACTTGAACCGGCGACCTCACGATCCCGAACCGTGCGTTCTAGCCAACTGAACTACACCCCGACAAAAAGCAATAGAATAAGCATTCTACATCAATTCTAACTTATTTGCCAATTGACGAATAAAATCCTTAACAACGGCAGCTGGATAGTAAGAATAACAATCGACACCGTCATTATCCTTCATTATCCATGGTTTATCTGTTCGAGTAATTTCTCCTGAAGTCTCATTTCTAGAATATTCAGTAATTTTAGTCACTTCATAATCCTCTCCGACAAAACCTTCAACCGGAACAGCATTTTTCAGAAGAATAGAACTACCTGTCTCAGTGTATTTTTTAATCTCATCCATTAACTCCTGAGTATCAGAATTTCTCTTTTCAACATATTGCGCCCCCAACTCATCTGCCTGTTTCTTTATCAACGGTTCTTTATTACAAGCAGGATTATCACAAAGAAGAATATATTCTTTTTTTTCCTCATCATATTTCACTCCAGGCTTTGGCAAAAGAGTTATATGCCCGGTTGAAGAACATTTTGGACAAACACGGCGCCCTTTATATCTCTCTAGAATTACTTCCTCGGGACATTCTATATGAACAAAAAAGTCAGGATCGGGACGATAATCGATCAGCTCTGTAAATTTTAGAGAATTTTCAATCTGATCAAGCGTTCTCGGAAATCCATCTATTAAAAGAGCCTTTCCACGACAATCATGTATCGCCCGTTCTAAAAGCGAGATTATCATTCCGGTCGGGTAGTATTTTGAAAATTCATGATTACGAAGCATTTCGATCAAATCATCAACCCGGAACCCTCCGGAATAATTTTTCTTGAGCCAATCGTTAAGAATGCGAGCCCCTTTTTCATCCACAGCCATATTTTCCGCATCTCTTACCAAATCACCAACCGATACATGTGCTATTTTCTCTTCCCCAAAGACTTCTCTCAACATTGTTGCATATGTCCCTTTTCCCGCCATTTTCTTTGCTAGAAGATATGCTACAAAGCTATTACTTTCCAAATATTTTTTTATCGCCGATATTTCTTCCCCAACTTTCTCCTCGAAATATTCCATGCGATCACTTGGATTTGACAAATCATACATGTGATTAATTTTACTCCTAAATTATTGATGAATATTGTATCACAAAAAAGCTACTCTTCAATCCAAAAAGATTCACCATCGCTAATTATTTTTATATCACCATTTTCATCGGTCCTGTAGACTTCAACATTATTTTGCTCAAGGCGAGATAAAACATTATTGCTTGGATGACCAAATTTATTATCTAATCCAACAGAAACGATACCAATTTGCGGCAAAACCTCATTGATAAAAGACTCGGAAGAACTAGTATTTGAGCCGTGATGACCAACTTTCAAAACACTTGCGCTAAGATCGGTATCTCTATTTAATAAATACATCTCCACCAGCTCTTCTGCATCCCCTGTGAAAAGAGCTCGAAAGTCCTTATATTCAAGCATAAAAATAATGGAAGTATCATTTAAAGACAAATCATTTAAATTCTGATATTCATCAGGCCACAATATTCGCAAAGCTAAATCTTTCTCTACATCAACGGTATCTCCTGAAAATACAGCCGAAACGTCGACCTCATTTTCAGCTAAATATTTTAACCACGTGAGATATGCATCCGAAGTATATTCAATTGGCATTTGCAAAACTTTGTCGAAAGTATAGTAATCACTCAAGTAATTAAATCCACCCAGATGATCAAAGTGCGGATGTGTAAGAATCGCAAGATCAAAATTCTTTTTCTGAATTGGCATAATTTCAGATACCTGTGAGACGATTGATTCAAATTCCCCAGCATCAATCAAAATGTGTTTTCCCTGTGGCGTTTCAATAAGTATCGAATCTCCCTGTCCAACATCAAGAATATTTATCTGAAGATAACCCGATAATGAAGCTTTCTTAAGAAATATAGAAAAGTAGAATGTAATAATGATCGTGATTACAAGTAAAACTTTTGTTGAGATACTTTTAAATTTATCCATTCTTTCTAATATTTAGGTCTTTTCTCGCATTGAAAAAGCTGATTGTAAATAAAAGCAAAATATAATACATAGCAGCTTGAGTTAAATTGCAGCTTAGATCTATAATACCAAAAGGAAAGCTCGATACCCAATCAATTATTTTGTAGATTAGATGCAAGATTGGCCACAATAATAATGAAATTCCTAATCCCACGAAATGATGAATCAAAACACCAACGATAAATACAATACCTAGAATTGTTGTAATATTAACGAGGGGCAGAACTAGCAAATTTGAAAAGAAAGTAAGTATTGTAAATGATCCAAAATTGAAAACTATCACGGGCAGTGTAATTAGAAATGCCCATAAAGTAGAGAGCAGAGAATCTTTGAGAAAATTCCAAAACCCATCATACTCATTAAAAATATCAAAAGTACCGCCAAGAATTAAACCAATTGTTGATAAAAAAGAGAGCTGGAAGCTAATATCCCAGATAATAAAAGGATTTATTAATAGTATTATCAATGATGCAATACTAAGTCCCAGAAAGGCAGAACATTCTCGACCAAAACTTTTTGCCAACCAAATTACAAAGAACATTAGTGCGGCTCGGACTACTGGAATATTAAATCCTGTCAAAAAACAGAAAAATATTAAAAAGACGAAGCCTAGCACAGACGATGGTCTCTTGCCAAGTGGCGCAGATAACCCAACGATAATAGCAACAAGCAGGGTTACATTGTACCCAGAGACAGCAATAATATGAGTTGTTCCCGTCTTGCGCAGCGCAGCCTCAAATGATTCATCAAAGTCTGCGCGATATCCGATTGTTAACCCCAGAAGTAAGGATGCTTCAGGTTCGGAAATAATTTTTCGTGTTTTCTCAATTATATTATTTCGTAAAACCCCAACCCAATTTTTCACCCCCACTCGATTCCCCACTTTTTCCACATCAGAACCTTCACCGATCAAAAATATTTCCTTTCTTTCCAAATATTCCACGTAATCAAACTCATCATAATTTTCAGGAATTTCGAACACCGCCGTAAGGGAAATTTCATCATCTTCTGTAAATTCTTTTAATTTCCCCACAACCTTTAACTTTGCATATCCAAAGTAGGAAAAAGATTCTTCCAAACCACCAATTGTCAAATTAGTATTCCCATTGCTATAACCAATTTCTTTAATTACTGCTTTAACTTGAATCTCTTCATTAATCGGAATGGTCTGCGATTGAATGCGCAAATTTTCATTATCGACTCGAGAACAACTGACATTGCCAAAACCAATGATAACAGATGCCACCAAAAGCAGTAAACGAGAAAGGCTCCTCCGGGAAACAAAGAAGGATATTAGTGTTAAGACAACTCCTATAAGCACAGAAAGTATAGGATAATGAAAACTAAGTCGAAGAGATTCTCCCGTGACAATACCGATCACATAACCAAAGAAGATAACAATAACCGGAAAGTACAAGAAGAATCTCTTTGCTTTATTGAAAATGAATTTTGAAGTTTCTATAAGCATATCAAAGATTCAAATTTTGCATAGGTTTTATCGCCAATACCCTTTACTTTCTTAATATCCGTTTTTGAAGAATAAGGTCGACCTTCAACTATTCGCTGAGCATACGCTGCCCCAATTCCAGGTAAAGATTCTAATTCTTTTGTTGAAGCCGAATTAATATTCACGCAATCACCCACAATGGAATCCTTGGAAGTTGCAACGCCAGCAACTACAGGTTCAGCATCGCTTTTTGTGGCTACTATTATGAAAGATTCATAGTCGGGAGATTTAATATCTGCTGACAAAGCTAGCTTCAAGGCCTCTATATCAGCATTGGAGAATTCGACACAGGATTCTATCTGTTCAAACAAACTCTGAGCAAAATTAACTTCACAAAGTTTTGACTCAACAACAGCACCTCCAACATAAACTTTTCCTAAATCTCGGTTTTCCCCTTCCTCCAAAGTAGCATTTGTCCCAGAAGAACGCACTATAATAGAATCATCCCTAGCGTCAGAATCTTTCTCTAAGTAAATCCAAAAGACAATTACAGAAAAAAGAACTCCGATACAAAATGATATTATCGGAGTTCTAAACTTTTGGAGCAGATTGTCCATTCCTTATTAATAGGCTTCTTTTATTATTTCCACATCCTCAATTACGACATCATTAACCGGTTTGCTAATCTCCCCCGTTCCATTATCTTTCACCTCCACCGCAGCAATTGCAGAAACGACATCCATTCCTTCAACTACTTCACCAAAAACAGTCTGCGTCCTATCTAAATGTGGCTGAGCCTCTTTTGTCACTATAAAGAACTGACTGCCATTTGAGTCCGCTTTCCCACTTGCCATAGCCACGGTTCCCTTTACAACAGAGGTGTTTCGAATTTCATCATCGAATGTATAGCCCGGACCACCAGATCCATCGCCTTTAGGATCACCACCTTGAATTAGCACATCACCAACGACGCGATGAAAGGTTAGTCCATCGTAGAAGTTGTTCTCTGCCAGGTAGACGAAGTTTGTGACTGTGTACGGAGTATCAAGCTCATACAGATCAATTGTGATATCACCCATACTTGTAACAAGCTTTGCCTTGTAATCCGTATTAGATGCTATATTAGCCCGAGTCGGTTTCTTCCAAGCACCTTCCGAATCATTATATCCAGGCATCAAACCTCCTAAAAAGCTGTCCATCTGCCCAGAAACCATAAAGAAAAGTGCGCCAAACACAGCGACCATACCGAGCATTAACCACAGGGTTTTCTTATGTTCCTTATCCATTACAGTTCAAAATACTTAATTATTATCCAATGATAATTCAATAACCAGATTCGCACAAGTACAAGAGCACTATTTTGAGACAATATTTACAATCTTGCCCGGAATATATATGAATTTAACAACATCCTTTCCTTCTAGATGCTTCTTGATATTTGCCTCTGCGAGAACCTTCTCTTTCACAGACGACTCATCTTCGTTTACGTTAACAGAAACATCACCACGAACCTTGCCGTTGATTTGAATTCCTATCTTAACAGTTTCATCAATAGCTAAAGATTCATCATATTCTGGCCAAGACTGAACATGAATTGAATTCTCTTTTGTCCATTTCTCAAAGCCATTTACCTCCTGCCAAAGCTCCTCTGCAGTAAAAGAAGCCAATGGAGCAACAACCTTGATAAAGTCTTTCCAAATATTCACAGGAATTGCATCAGCATCTTTTAGAACCTTAACGAAAACCATAATCTCGCTAACAAAAGTATTCATCTTAAGGTTCTCCGCCATCTCTGTTGCATTCTTTATCATCTTGTGCAAAGCCTTTTTCAAGGAATCATTCTCGAATTCTCCTTTTACTTTATTTCGAAGGTCATAAATATTTGAAACCAATCTGTAACATGCACCAAGACTATTTTCCGAATATGGGAAAGTTCCTTCATACGGCCCCATAAATGCAATATATGTTCTCAAAGCATCTGCACCATATTTTGCCATCTTCTCTTGTGGTTCGATGAAGTTGTTCTTTGACTTTGACATCTTGGTTCCATCTTCTGCCAATAAAATTCCTCCGTTTGTTCTCTTTGCATATGGCTCAGGTGTTGGAACTTTACCTTCATCGTAAAGGAATTTATGCCAGAATCTAGAATATAGCAAATGCAATGTCGTATGTTCGCTTCCACCGAAATAGTGGTCAACAGGCAACCAATACTTCATCTTTTCATAATCGGCAAAGGATTTATCATTTTTCGGATCAATATATCTCAGGTAATACCAACTTGATCCTGCCCAATTAGGCATCGTATTAGTTTCTCGCTCGGCGGGAGTTCCATCCTTCGCCGTTGTCTTCACCCATTCCTCATTTCTTGCTAATGGAGAGGAACCATCGCCAGAAGGGCTGAAATCTGGAACATCCGGAAGTTCAAGTGGCAAAAATTCATTTACACCATCAACATCTTCCGTATGAACAATAGCTTCAATAGTTCCATCCTCCTTGTGAATCAAAGGAATAGGTTCCCCCCAGTATCGCTGTCTCGAAAAGATCCAGTCACGAATCTTATATGAAACAGCTTTCTTTCCAATCCCCTTCTCTTCCAACCAAGCTGCGATTTTTTCAAAAGCCTTTTCTGGGGTAAGCCCATTTATTGGCTCAGAATTGACGATTAGTCCATTATTAACATCTGTATATGGGCCCTTCTCAAAATCCCAACCATCCTCAGGTTGAATTACAGGAATTATTGGCAGATCAAATTTCTTTGCAAAATCATAATCCCTCTCATCATGAGCAGGAACAGCCATTATTGCTCCGGTACCATAGGATGCTAAGACGAAATCTGAAATCCAGATTGGAATATTCTTACCGTTTACAGGATTTACAGCATAAAGACCGGAAAAGACGCCCGTTTTATCCTTAACCTGCTCTAAACGTTCAAGATCAGATTTTGTACTAGCCTCTGCCAAATAATCCTTAACGGAAGCGACAACATCATCTGATAATTCAAGTTCACCTTTTGCAATGCGCTTTGCAATTTCATGCTCTGGAGCCAGAACCATAAATGTAGCTCCCCACAACGTATCTGGTCGAGTTGTGAAGACTTCAAGCTTCTCGCCATTCTCCAATTTGAATTCAACACGTGCACCTTCTGATCTACCAATCCAGTTTATCTGAGCAGATTTTACAAACTCTGGAAAATCCGTCTCTTCTAGACCATCAATTAATTTATCGGCATATTCTGGAATCTTCAAAACCCACTGTCTCACCATCTTTCGTACAACAGGGCTACCGTCTCTTTCCGCAACAAGATTTCCATCTTTATCTTTTTCAACCTCTTCTTCCGCAAGAACGGTTTTCATTTTCTCACTCCACCAAACAGGGGTTTCTCGAAGTTCTGCAAGTCCAGCTTCAAAAAATCTCAAAAAGATCCATTGCGTCCACTTGTAATATGCAGGATCTGTTGTATTAATTTCTCGTTCCCAATCAATTCCGTAACCCATGTCTTGCATTGATTTGCGATAAAGAACTGCAAGCTCGGCAGTTTTTACGCTAGGGTGAACACCTGTTTTAATTGCAAAATTTTCAGTAGGCAAACCAAACGCATCCCAACCCATTGGAAACATCACATTATAACCTCTCATTCTCAAGAATCGAGAATAAATCTCCGGGACGGTATAACGCATCATATGACCAACATGCATGCTTCGCCCCGAAGGATAAGGAAACTCGGCAAGAATATATTTTTTTGGTTTATCAGAAAAATCTTCTGCACGATAGAGATTCTCTGAATACCACTTATCTTTCCATCTTTCTTCAATTGCCTTGAAATCGAACTTTCCCATCTCAAAATTTTAACTAAAATAAACTATTTTATGATTAATTGACTTTAATAATATAACAAAAAATCGCCCCTAGAATAAAATTCCAAGGACGATTTATAATTTACATAAACCGCGGTACCACATTGATTGCCGAAAAGGCCGCTTTAACAAGTTAATTTAATTCGTAAATTCTAGCAAGTTCGGAATCTTGTGAGTTCGCATGAACCACCCACTTTCTGAAAATATTCCTACTACTCTAAAATCTTCCTTAGTCTTCGCAAAAGCCTCCACTATATAAAATCACTCTTAAACTTAAGAAATCTCTTCAATGTCTAAGAATGTGGCTTGCCAGTCGAAGCTTTAGCGAAGACTGGTGGAGCTGAGGGGAATCGAACCCCTGACCTTTTGTATGCCATACAAACACTCTAGCCAACTGAGCTACAGCCCCTTCTCCAAACTAGGGGTAATTATAGCTGAAATACTTCAATATGCCAATCCTATCTCTTCACCCGAGTTGCTTGATAAAAAATGTTACCGAACGGTGTATAAGATTAAGTGGTTGCTT
>CAZCSM010000015.1:0-36684 GCA_964501355.1 uncultured Candidatus Saccharibacteria bacterium
CGAAGTTTGTGGTTGTATAAACCCCGACCGTAAGGTCGTGGGTCTTGTTAATCTTCACTTACGGCAGAGCTTGGTGAACTCGCGGATATTTATGCTTGGAAAGATCAGTACTGGAAGCCGGAAACTGATAAAGAAAAGAAAAAGGTCATGTACGAGTTAATTGATGTCTTCAATTATCTTTCCGGTTTAATTTCTCAAATTGATGGTGTAGATTTTTGTGAAATGTATTTTGAGAAAATGGAAAGGCTGGCTGTCAAATACCCTGTTGATGGTGATAAAGAGGTTCACAATCGAAACAAAGCAGAATACCGACGAACCGGTAAGAATGAGTTATATGAGTAGCTGTTAGATGAAAACTTTAGTTTTTGATTTAGATCAAACACTGTATACCAATTATGGGATTTACGATGAATTTAATCGTCGCGTAGTTCGTCGAGCAAGTTACGATTTAAGCGAAGATCCAGATCTTGTTTCAAAAGCAATTAATGAATATTGGCATTCTGGAAGAACCGTTTACGATTATATACGTGATCATAAATTGAAATTGGAAGAAGTTGTCGCGGATATGTTTGATGTTGACCGAAACAAGTATATGTCCACAGATGTAAAATTAAGGATGATATTGACCCAAATAGAAATTCCTAAATATATTTTAACGGATGGAGTTCGAAGACATGCAGAAGAGTCTTTAAAAATTCTTGGTGTTGACGATTTATTTCTAGGATCTTTGTGTTTCGATGATACGGGCTATAGAACAAAAAAAGAAAGGTTGGTTTATGAAAGTTTTTTTAACAAATTTAACTTGAAGCCTACGGATTGTATTTTCGTCGAAGATTCTATACCCAATTTAGAAATTGGAAAACAACTAGGAATGACGACTGTTAATGTAAAAGGTCACAATGCAAAATTTATAGATTATTCATTGAAAAGTATTTACGATCTACCTTCCATTATTGATTTAGTTTAGTTTAATAAAAATGAACGCATTTGGAATCAAAACAAACATTTTACAACCGGGAGATGATTTGAACGAATTTCTGGTTGAAAATCTTCAGGATTTAAGAAATGGGGATATTATCGTTCTTGCGACGAAGATTGTTAGCTTAGCAGAAAATCGACTCGTTGCTTTCGGTGATGATCCGAAAGAGCAGAAGGTAAATTTAATGAAACAGGAATCCGAGTATTTCATTGATCCGAAAAAATCCCCATATGGACTAATGGTTACGATAAAAAAGTCGCGACTTGGATTAAAGGCTGGAATTGATGTTACTAATAATCCAGAGGGAACTTTCATTCTATGGCCGGAGAATCCTCAGGAAAGTGTAAATAATATTTGGAAGTTTTTGCGGGGTGAATTCAGAATTAAGGATTTAGGTGTTGTTATGGCTGATACAACCAGCATACCTTTGCATAAAAGCTTCGTTGGAGGGTGTGTCGCATACTGTGGTTTTTCTGCAATGTCTCCACAGAACGACGAAGATTTATTTGGTAAAACTAAAATATCAAACATCAATGTTGCGGAAAATGCCGCCGTTATTGGCGTTTCCGAAATGGGTGAAACTAATGAGATGACACCGCTTTGTATCATTCGGGATTTGAAGAATGTTGAATTTCAAAACCATGTTCCAACACAGGAGGAATTGGACGCGTATTATTTGACGATGGATAGTGATGTTTTCTCACCTATTTGGGAAGCTGCACCGTGGGAAAAGGGGGGGAATAAATAATGATTAATGTTTAATGAGTAATTATAATTTTAAAATATAGAAAAATGTTTAACAAATTATATGCGGTGTGTCTGTTAGTAGAAAACTTTGATGAATCTTTAGCATTTTATCGGGATACACTTGATTTGGAGGTAAATAACACAGATGACGGATTTGCAGATTTCAAATTAGGGGAAACCTCTCTTGCGATATTCCAAAAAGATGCTGCAAACTCGATGTTTCCTAAGGAATTCCAAGGATCAACTGGGGGATTAGTTTTAGCTTTCCAGGTAAATGATGTTGAAGAAACTGTTGAGATTTTGAAGGCGAAGGATGTTGAAGTTTTTGAGGGACCAAAGAAAACAGATTGGGGGCAAATAGTGGCTTATTTCAAAGATCCCGATGGAAACATTTGGGAAGTTTCTAACTTTTAATTTCAGTAAACATCAGATGATTAAGTCTATTGAAAGTCTTTGCCTATTTGTTGATGATTTTTCAGCATGTTTTGATTTCTATAAAAACAAATTAGAACTTCCATTAGAAATTGAAGACGATAACTTCGCTGCTTTTCGAATCGGTAGTATGCTTCTGGAAATCTATCAAAAAGAAAAAGGCTACAATTTTATGGTTCCTGAAAAATTTATGCACAAAGGTATCTGTGGAACTTTCGGCTTTGTTGTCGATGATGTGGATACCTTCACTACTATTCTGAAGGAAAAGGAGATTGAAATCATTGATGGGCCAAAAAATTCAACATGGGGGCAACGTATGGTCTTCTTTCGAGATCCCGATGGAAACGTTTGGGAAGCTTATACAAAGTAATTTAGGAAAATTTTGATGGACTTCTTAATCGCAAGTACGAATAGCTTCAAAGTTAATGCTTTAAAGAATGCCTGGCAAATCGACAGTTTAGACGATTCTGCAGCGCTGGTGACCTTTGAAGATTTACATATAAAAAATGATTTAGTTGTTGAAGAAGATACCGGAACTATAGGTGGGGATGCATTGAAAAAAGCGTCTATTTATTCTCAGTTCTATAAACGACCTGTTATTGCAATGGATCAGGGTTTTGGATTTAGTGCTTTGAACGGTTGGCCTGGAGCTGCTACGAAAAGTGTTATGGCAGGTTCTGATGATCGGATTCTCGGAGATTTTAATGATGACGAAAATGTTCAATTGAATGACATAGAGCGAGCAAAACTTGTTTTATCTCAGTTAAGTGAAAACGATCGATCGATGACATGTTTCTATGCTGTTGCTATTTCGATTCCCGGCAAAGAGCCAGTCTTAGGATTACATCAAGTACATGGATTGGCAGCAGAGAATGTTCAAACCGGAAACGGGTGGTTTTATGATTGGTTCTTTATTCCGGAAGGATATGAGACTCCCTTCTCTCTATTCGACTCTTTAGATTTTGAAGAATTTGGAAGAGAAAAGATGTATCGGATCCCGGAAGAAATAATTTCATTTGTTGAGAGGTTGTAAATAATTTAGATAATACTGCCATGATTCTTGTGGATATAGGTTCTTCGACGACAAAAATCTATAAATGGTCTAAGGGGAAGTTAGAGCATCTAACTTCAGAATCATTGCATCTTAAGGATGGCTTTGACCCCGCAAAGGGTTTAAAACCTGAAAAAGAATTAGCATTATTTCAAATAATAAATGACTTAACGAATAGTAATCCGGAAGAGGATTTCAAAATATTCGGCACAGCTGTTTTTCGTCAAATGGAAAACACCGTTCGGCAGAACTTTCTCTCTGAGTTTAATGATATGACGGGATTTGATTTGCAGGTCATTAGCATTGAAGATGAAAATTCGTACATGTTAGCCGGCCTTATCGATAAATGTGATCTTGAAGAACCGGTTCTTACCCTGACCATCGGTGGTGGGTCGACAGAAATCTCCATAGTTCAAGGTGGTGATGTTTTGGAGTCGTACAATATCGAGATTGGTGTTGGGACGTTATTGGGAGAATTAAAAAATATTAATGAAAGTCCTTCCGGTGTTCCATTAAGTGAGGTGACTAAATATGTTCAAAAATTTCTTCCCGAAAACAACTCTTTTGCAACAGTTGGGTTTTACACAGGCGGAGAATTGACTTATATGAAACTCGCCGGTTACGAGCTGACTGAAAATGAATTCTTCAAAGATACTGACCATCCGTCTATGATTACATTCAACAATTTTAAATTGGGGAATGATATCGCTTTTCAAACCCTTTCAATTGATGACCTGAAATCATTAATGCCTAACAATCCCAATTGGATGTTAGGAGCAAGAGCTTGTAGTGCGCTAGCACAGGCGATCTTTGATCATTTCAAAGTGAAATTCATTATTCCTTCTGATTCGAATTTAATGAATGGGATTGTGAGGAAGGACTTAGAATAGATTTTATGGATGAATCGTTCAAAGGAACGAAAAAAGAATAGATTACGAGGTCATGATTATTCACAAAATGGATATTATTTCGTGACAACTTGTGTTCAGAGAATGAATTGCGTTTTTGGTGATGTGATTGATAGTGAAATGAGATTGAATGAGTTGGGTGGAATTGTCGAAAAATGTTTGTTGTATTTGCACAATCATTACAAAAATTGCAAAATATTGTGTTACGCGGTAATGCCAAACCACGTTCATGCGATTGTATTTATTGATAATGCAAATGTAGAGACAGGTTTGAAACCTGTCCCTACGAAGAACCATTCGTTGTCAGAACTAATCCGAGGTTTCAAGACGTTTTCATCAAAACAGATCCACGAATTAGGCAATTATGATTTCAAGTGGCAACGCTCATTTCACGATCACATCATTCGTGGTGATGCAGAATATGAACGTATTTCAGAATACATTTGCAATAATCCCCTGAACTGGGAAGATGACAATTATTTCAAATTATGATGAATTTTGATACTTATCAAAAAATCTCAATATTAGGTCCTGATGCAAGGTATGATACTTGTGGTCCGAAAGATCTTGGAGAAACGACCGCAGTTCCCGGTGTTTATCACGCGAAGGTTGCAGGAAATCGCGTTTGTCGTTTATTCAAAGTTTTGCAAACGAATGTTTGCAAAAATAACTGCAAGTATTGTGCATTTCGCAAAGATAGAGACGAGGTCAGGCGTGCGACAGCAATACCCGATGAAATGGCCAACGCTTTCGAAGACGTTTATTCTCGACATCTTGTTGACGGTTTGTTTTTATCCTCCGGGATTTCCGGAACGGCAGATTCTTCAATGACACGCATTCTTGATACAGCTCATATTCTTCGCGATAAGAAAAAGTACAAAGGCTACATGCATCTAAAAATCATGCCGGGATCAACACCAAGTACTATTTCAGAAGCCGTCAAACTTGCAAATCGTGTTTCTATAAACATTGAATCCCCTACTCCCGAAGACTTGAAATATCTATCACCGGAGAAAAGTTTACAATCTGAATTTTTCTTTACTCTTTCGCAAATGAAAAGCGAGATTACTAAATTGAAAATGAGTGGTGCGAGGAAGATCCCTTCTATGACGACGCAATTTGTAGTCGGTGCGGGCGAAGAAAAAGATTCGGATTTAATAAAAATGACCGGCAAACTTTATGAGAATTTTGGTATGCACAGGGTTTTTTATTCTGCATTTCGGCCAATTTCACATACGCCTCTTGAAGATCGTGCTGCGGAATCTTTGACTAGGGAACATCGTTTGTATCAAGCTGATTGGTTGATGCGATTTTATAAATTCAAACCAGCCGAGATTCCTTTGGATAACAATGGTTTCTTAATTGAATCAGATGATCCGAAAACTTTGTGGGCGGAAATTCATCCTGAGAAATATCCGATTAATTTAAACAGGGCATCTTATTGGGAATTATTGAGAATCCCTGGACTTGGACCCGAGTCTGCGAAGAAGATTGTTAATTTGCGCAAATTTCGTCCAATATTATATTTTTCCGAATTAATGGGAATGAGATTGCAATTGGATAAGATTATGAAATGGTCCGTAGTATAGTTATCATAGATACAGATATTTCACACCGTGTCATCCTGAATTTATTTCAGGATCTCGAATAGTTTAGAAAATACAAACATTGAATAAGAGTTATTAAGTTTATATTTTGATGAATGAAAGAAATACGGTTTTGTACATTGGTGTTACAAATGATATTTTGAAGAGAGTTTACCAACACAGGGAAAAGCTGATTGAAGGATTTGCTAGTAAATACAATATCGATAAGTTAGTTTATTACGAAGTTTTTGAGGAAATTGATGAAGCAATTAAGAGAGAAAAACAGTTAAAGAATTGGCATAAAGAATGGAAGTGGAATTTGATTAAGGAACCTAATCCCGATTTAATTGATTTGTATGAAGAATTAAAGAGTGGAGGATTTGTGCATTAAGTACTGTTACTTACGGGATGCTGAAACGAGTTCAGCATGACACAAATTTTGAATTGGGATAATGATGAATACTTTTTATGATAAATTTTCTTGTTTGAGTTCATTTCGGTGTGGTATATTAAATATGCCGCCCGATTAATTCGGGCTGTTTTTATTTTATTAAAACAACAAAATGGCACATCAAGGTGAAGTTCCTGAAGTAAAAGAAATAAAGTTTGGAGGAAATGTTGGTGTATTAGTTGAAACGGGCCTTAAATTATCTACATTCCGAAGGGTCAAACCAGATGTCGGTCCATATTATGAAGGACTTACATTGTGGGAGCCTGTTGCGGCAACGCATAATGATGGGTATATTAGCGGTGATGTTGTCCCGCTCGATGTAAAACAGATGACTATAAATCAGGCTTATGCAACAACCGCCGGGCGTATAATGATGCTTTGTGATGGCTGGCTTACACCCTCAGATGGATGTAAAGACCTAGATTCCTGGTATGCGAAAAAATATGGTCCGACCGATCCTGCGAAAACACCCTTAGAAGGAATTGCTTTTCTTCCAGAAGCTATGTGGAATAGTTTGCAAGGAAGAGATCAAATGGATGTTATAGGTCATACAGATTCACCAGAAAAGTTATTCTGCCATGAAAATCAAGACCTTGTATGGAGATCAATGGGGTTTTGGATGTTGAGTGAAAGTCAAAGACAAGTTATTACGGAAGCTCTTCTGCAAGCTAATAAATATGATATGACACCTAGTGATGTGCTTGTTAAACATCCTTTAATTGACTTAGCATTAAAAGTTGGTTACAACAGGGCGCATAGATTATTAGGACTTGGAGATGAATGTTGGTCGCAGATGGAGATTGATTTTGAATTAGGAGATGAAGCCTGGAGCGCGGTTGAAGGCGATGTTGAATTAGAAGCTGTTTTCCAAGATGTTTTTAATGAGGTTGAATTGTAATCATGCTTAAACTGTCCACTGAACAATCTGATCTCGATCTTTGTTTGAATGACGTTTCGTGCGGTAGTCCAGTATATCTGTTAAATGATTCAACTGCTCTGGATATATTTTAATGGTAATTACATGACAGTAAAGAATGGCGAGATGACTTTTTATGATGATCCCGAATTGGTTACAAAGACGAAGGCAACTACACTTCGTGTATATCGAGGAGAAGATGATACATATGCAGGTATACGACCTGGTGATAGATTTACAATGAAAATTAAAGAAGGCGATTCTGTTGTAGAGAAACCTGGTGTCGTGTTAGCATATTGGGGTGGTGTTTCGTTAAGGGATATTGATCCGGGAATTCTTGCGGGAGAAGGTTATCAGATAGATGGTTCTGACGCAGAAAACGAACTCCGTATGGCTGCGTTGAGAGACTTGCAGAAGAATTATCCGTCAGAACAAATAACGATTGATACGCCGTTTCACGTAATTGTTTGTGTTCCGGAAGATCGTATTCCAAATGCTGAAGACCATATTCAAAAGGATGGTGAAACACAATTTGATTGGGCACTTGATCATGGTTGGGAAGTCTTTGGGCATATTCCTGCATATCAGATATTAGTTGGAGAATTCGACGCTTAATAAGTTATGCTTAAACTGTCCACAGAACAACAAACTATTCTCGACTCTCTACTCGACTGGCATAAAACTGCTGGTCGTTCTCCCTTTGTCACAATGGGCGGTTATGCAGGAACGGGGAAGACTACTCTGATTGGTTATCTTCGGAATCAGATTCATAAAGAGAATCCGAAAATTAAAGTCGCATTTGTTAGTTACACAGGCAAGGCAGCACGAGTTTTGCGAAATAAACTTCTTGATGTAAACGCATTGCACAAGCAGGATTTTTGTTCAACTATCCATTCTTTGATGTATAAGCCGATTGAAAAGGATGACATAATCATTGGTTGGGAACGACGTCAGGAAGTGGAATATGACCTAATAATTGTGGATGAGGCCTCAATGATTGATCATGAAATCTGGTCGGATATGCTTGATTATCAGATCCCGATTATTGCAGTTGGAGATCACGGTCAGTTACCGCCGATAAAGGGCTCTTTTAACTTAATGGGAAATCCCGAGTTGAAGCTTGAACATATTCATCGGCAGGCAGAAGGAAATCCGATTATTAAGATTGCAACCATGGCAAGGAAGACCGGCTTTATTCCTTTTGGAGATTATGGAAATGGAGTAAAGAAGTTGGACAAGAAGGATGAAGATTCAAGAGAACGAATAACAGAATTACTCCAGGGTTATGACGCTGATACGCTGGTTCTTTGCGGTTATAATAACACTCGAGTGAAGCTAAATAACTTTATCAGAAATGCGTTGGAACGATATTCTGAAAATCCGAAATCGGGAGATCGCGTGATTTGTCTTCGAAATAACCATGAGCAGGAAATCTATAATGGAATGATTGGGACAATTATGTCAATTACGCCGGATAAAGAAGATTCCTATTATGCAGAAATTGAGCTTGATGGTGAAGAATTGTTTTACAAAGGGATAATTTCTGCAAAACAATTTAATCTTTCCGAAGCGATGAATTTTACCAAACGTCGTCGGGAAATTTTGAGCATGGATCTTTTCGATTACGGTTATGCTCTCACTGTCCACAAAGCGCAGGGTTCGCAGGCAAAAAGAGTAATTTTGTTCGAAGAACGTTTCAAGCAAATTGATGATGACATGTGGAGACGCTGGCTTTATACTGCTGTGACGAGAGCGGAGGAAGAGTTGTATTTGGTGGCATGAAAATCCTTCTTTATACATTCTACAAACGTTGGGGGCTTTGTTCCCGAGTTGTGTGGGAGATGACCGATTCTGTAGGGAACGCAGATCTGCGTTCCTTACAATTGGAGCGTTATTACATAAGTGGTCTTCGCGGTGTTTCCGATTTGTTAAAAAAGATTGAAGAAGAGAATTATGATTTAGTTATCGGTTTGGGGGATTACCGTAAAGATGCAAAGAAAATTCGATTTGAAACCAAATTTATAAATAAATACGGTAGGAATAGGATTCTAGCGAAGGGTGAAGATTGCTATAATGCGGATGAGGCGTTTTTGAATAAAATTGTAGAGATAGGTTCGAAACCCGTCTCTACAGAAATGCAGATTTCTAGTTCTGTAACAAATGGTCCGTGTAATCGTTCCGCGTATCTGATTTTGAATTTAATTGCAGAAAAGAATTTGAAAACTGAGTTTGCGTTTATTCATGTACCGAGGAAGATGGAGATTGATTATGTAAAGAAATTTCTTTTTGTCATTCTACAGAAGGAGAATCTGACAAAAAGTACGGTGTCTGATTCTCTACGCATAGAATGACACCTTTGTTTGGTAGCACAAAAACAAAATGTTAGAAATCAAATTACAACAACCTCTTAATTTAGATCTTACTCTTGATTCTGGGCAATGTTTTCGTTGGAATATAATCGGTGATTGGTGGTATGGTGTTGTGGATGGACGTGTTTGGAAGGTTAAAACTGTGGACAATACTTTGTTGGTAGAGAGTTTCAATGTAAGGACAGGTCGCACTTCGACAAGCTCAGTGACCGACGACCTGTCCCTACAGGCCGAGATAATTAAATATTTCAATCTCTCTCGTGATTATTTCTCAATTCTAGACTCAATCCGCAAGGATGTTCACATGGAGAAGCTTCTGGATAAATTTCAGGGGATGACTGTTCTTCATCAGGATCCTTATGAAACTCTCTTGAGTTACATTCTGAGTGCGAATAATAATGTCCCTGCAATCAAGAAATTGGTTGCGGCTGTCTCCAAATCTTATGGCAAGAAGATTGAAACGGATGCCGGTGATTTTTACACCTTTCCTACTCTTGCAGAACTTCGAAATGTTACTGAAGAAGATTTGAGAAATCTGAAATTTGGTTTTCGGGCAAAATATTTTAAATCTGCGGTTGACTCTTTGGTAGGGACAACCCTAGGGTTGTCCCTATATGGGTTCTGGCAGAAATCTGCCATTGATAAATCCTTACTGATGAATTTTTACGGTGTGGGAGAAAAAATTGCGGATTGCACGAGAATTTATTCTTTAGGAAAGGATGAGGTCGTTCCGGTGGATGTTTGGATTCGAAGGATTTTAACAAAACTCTATGATCTCCCCGACAAAATGAAGTATTCCGACGTGCAGGAATTCGCCGTTGATTATTTTGGTGAATATGCCGGCTGGGCACAATTATTCCTTTTTGCAGGTGGAAGAACGGGTTCTATCTAACTCCTACTCTTCTCTAGTTACAGTTATTGTTATCATCACATCACTGTCCTCTTCAGCGACCCAGACTCCGCAGGAGTCATCCCCTTTTTCATAACTGTACATTGTTGTTCCTGAAGCATCTATCGAGGATAGTTCCGTCCAACCTTCATTTGGCATTTCTGTTTTATAATAGCTTTTTGAGTCAGAGTAGTTTTTCGATGACTTAACCATTACTTGATATGAGGTTGTTCCACTTGTTGTATCTTTGTATGTTGAGGCACTTACGACTTCAGTGTGATCAATGATTGGAACATCTTTCGGCCAATTGTCGGGGACTTCGGCCTTGCTACCATAAGAGGTTTGCCCTTCATCCGTTGTTATTTCGACACCACCATCTTCATCTACGTCTAAATCGACATCTGCCCCAGTTTGATCCTCGATTACCTTTTCGGTTACTTTCTCTCCAAACCACTCCCCAATTTTATCGGTAATAACACAACCTCCGAGTGGGATTACGAGAAGTAATACTGGGAGAGTCTTAAGTAATTTCTTCATGTAGGTCTATGCTGAAGTATTTACTTAAATATAGATAAAGATTGTTAAATTTCTGTAAAAATGATTCTGGGAAAACTTTATTTGAGATGTGAATATATTCACATTTTGATTATGAGAGGATTCAGTTGGAAAGTTGAGGAAAGGAAGAGATGGGATGGGAGCGTTTAGCGTACAGCAAAACTTTCTGTAGGTTCGCAAAACGCTCCCTTCTCCTCCTCATCTGCGCCTCTTCAGCATGGCAAGGATTGTAATCACAAAGTTTGCGATTGCCAATCCGGTTGCCGAGAGCTGAGACCCGATGGCCTGAACTTCCATCACACTTGGTGTGGAAGCTAAAGCCTCTTGTGCGGTGCTGAGTCCTGCTACTGCACTGACAACAGCGCCCTCATAGGCTTGCGCCCCGAGAAGTCCTGCAATTCCGAAGAATGTCACCACGGGTGCTATGAATAAGCACAGTGCGGCAACAATGAGGCCGGTAGAGGACTTTTTGGGCACAATTGCTGCTACGAAACTGAGAAGCGCAGCAATCGCCAACGCTACGAAGTAACCTTGTCTCATGTTATAGGCTCGTTCTGCCTTTGCGACAAGGTCTTCACCCCTTAGTCTGTCATCTACGGTTTCCCGAAGCCCCTCGTTTTGGGTTGCTAGCTCGCGGTTCTCCGCAGACAGCTTGAGACTGGCAGGGACCGCAACACCAGCTATAACGATGAGTATAAGAAATCCCACAACGAAGACGTTTGCGATAAGCATACGTCCAAGGGATTTCACCACTCGCATCAGGAATATTAGAACGGTGACAACGATGCCAATCCCGATGAAGATGCCTGCCCAGGTGAGGATTGATTCAAAGTCCCACCCTTCTTGAATCCCCCAGCCAAAAGCTGCAAAAATAGCTATCAATATCCATGGTATTGCCCAGGCGAGCTTTTTCATGATCCACCTCCGAGCGCAAGGAGTGCCAGCCCAAGAAACAACAGGACTGCTGCTCCTACTGCGATGGGGAGAAAGCTCTGGGGGTTGAGCAACGACATTGGGTTCGTCCGTAGAATTGCTGCGGCACCCGCGAAGAATACTCCACCACCAATCAATACCATCAGGGTTTCCACCCCAATCTCCTCCCAACTCAACAGTGGTGCGAGTGCACCATATCCGAGTATGACGGCCAACGCCAGCACTAGTCCGCAGACTAGCCAAAGTAAGAAATTCTTTCCCATTGCATGCCTCCTAAAGGCCTCTTTATGATTTTTCTGCCCCGAAGGGTCAAATTCTTTCACCGATAAAACCATCCTGTTTGTAGAGAATAATTATATCGGTGAAAGAATTAACTTTCCAACTGAATTTTTAAAGAACTACAGGTGTCAATTCGCTTCGAATTGTCCTGTCTTTTATAATGAAACGACATCTACTGATGTCCGATAGCATTATATCATTGTTACAGATTGAAGTACAGCTAGCACAACTGCAATAGGCTTTACAGTTTACCGATATTACAATTATAAAAGGCTAGAGATGGGTTTATAGTAGATATTTGTTTTTGTCCTACTCTCCTATTTCAACTGTGACCACCTGCGGTTCGACGTTTTCGATATCAGCAGACTCTGAGGATAAGAAGAACAATCTAAGGCTAGATAATACTCTTTTCGTTTGTTCAATATGTTGAGTTAACCCAAGTTCTGCAATCGTTTTTTCAACTTGAATCTGCATATCGACGGGAACTTTTGTATTTACATTTATGTCCTGATCTTTAATCTCTGCATCTGCAAGTGAAATATCTGTATCAACCGGAACTTGCATGTTTACAGGGATATTACTTTTGATTGGAACGGTAATATCTGCATTTCCGTATAGTGGAATTGCAATTGTTGTTGTTACATTTGTATCAATGGCGATGGTGTCGTTGACAGGAATTTCTTCGCTAATGTGTATCGAATCTGGAATTATTGTATCCAAATTTACTAGCTCTGATAATTTCCAATTTATTTTAACTGGGATTTCTTCCTGAATATTTATATCAAAAACAAATGTCGTTTTCTCGATTAATGCTATTTCTCTTTCAAATTCTGATATTACATTTAGAGCTCTTGTTCTAATAAAGAAGAATCCAAAAATCCCAATCGATAATATCACTGCGATGAAAATGTTGAGAACACCTGAAATCTTTCTCAGTTGAATTTTGGGCAACTTGATATTACGTTTGGGCTTTTCCTGTATCTTTGAATAAGGGATGATTACTTCCTGCTCTTCCATGTTTTTATTATTATAATTTCACTTATTCTAAAACAATATTTGCAAATAAACAAACCGCCGGCAAAGCCGGCGGGAAACATTACTACGATAATTTATTCCACCTTCTTTTCCTTATGCTTCATCCAACAGACTTGAATGAATGCACCAAAGGCAATTAATGAAAGTACCATCTTAATTATTGGTCCAAGACATGGGATTAAGCAAATAATGCTTACCAATCCCACTCCAACGATACTGGACATAATATTATCCGGATTTTCCTGTCCAAGTAGTTTCAATGTTTTATTTCCAATCCAGACTTTCATTAATACTGAACTGAAAATCATCTTGTAAATTCCCATTACGAATCCGAACATTGCAAGTGGCGCTCCGACTACGGACATTAGTAATAGGATTCCTGCAATTGGTGCAACTATCATTATAAGTGCGCCGATACCAAAACCGAATAACCAATTTTCTCCGGTGCCTAAATGCGTCATCATCCGTGCGGTCTTCTCTTTGTAGAAAGAAGTTATAATGATTGCGACAATTATCCAACCGATCATCTTGAGAACTCCTCTGAAAATGCTCCAGGCAGTCCACGCTCCTGCGGCTCTTTGAGTTAGAAATCTGAAGTTTTCAAAATTGGGCATTTTTGTTTCTCCAATATCAACACTTTCTGCGGATTCGGTAATTGTCACATCTTCAACACCACCGATTGTAGTTTCCGAAGACTTACTAATTGCACCAACTTCTGCTACCAAGTCGCCATTAATTTCTGCATCAATTGTTAACTGGCCAACTCCTGCGCGGACATCATCCCCAAATGAACCCTTTAGCGTCACCATGCCTGCTCCAAAGTATGCATCTTTCCCAACATTTGAATCTATTGTTACAGAACCACCTCCGACAAATAATCTCTGGCCGATATCACCGGTAATATTAATTTGTCCTCCGGCAACATATAAATCACCATCAACATTCCCACTTATTGTAATTGTCCCTCCGGTAATCCAGGCATTCCCTTTTACATCCCCATTGAGAATAATATTCCCTCCGCCTGCAAAAAAGTCTCCGGTCACGTCTTCTTCCTGTGTAACCATGTCATTTCCGACGAATACGTCCTCTTCTTCGGTTAAGGCAGGAGAGATTAAAACATCTTCTTCTTCGGTAATAACATCGTCACCTCGTACACTTTCATATCTTCCGGAATATGGATTGTATCTTGTGACGGCAAATGCCGCTGTAGGTACAGCAAGTAGCATCGTCATGGCAAGTATCAGTTTCGGCAGGTTTCTTTTCATTTTTCTGAACTTAATTAAATAACTCTAGGGAAATATTAAACAAAGAATATTAAATAATTACAATGAAATTAACAATACGTACTAAGCTTTTGAGGGTAAGGTTTGAGGATAAATAACTCTAATCTTCGATCTAAAAATTTTGAAATACCACGCTATCTCCCATCTCAAATCCATCTTTTTCGCTTATTCCACCATTTATTTCCAATACATATTTCGCTCGTTTTTCACAGCGGTATGTCGGGCATGGATCTTCTTCGCATGGCGGAATATTGTCAAAGATTTTCACGATGTGAAGTGTGTCATCGATAAAAATCATATCGAGCGGGATTAGTGTATTTTTTCATCCAGAAGGTTCGATATCCTTCCTCCGGATAGACGAAAATCA
Organism: uncultured Candidatus Saccharibacteria bacterium; assembly: GCA_964501355.1. GTDB lineage: Bacteria > Patescibacteriota > Dojkabacteria > CAZCSM01 > CAZCSM01 > CAZCSM01. Next base: position 14,781 of record CAZCSM010000015.1, read on the forward strand.
TTCCTTCATCTACAGGTAGCGTTTCAACATTCATTAATCCCTGCGCGCGTTCGCTTTCTGAATCAGCAATCTGTATTTTAAATTCCGAATCATTAATTTTGATTTTGGGCGGATTCGCTTTCTGAATATTTCGATTAAACAGTGAAACGGTGGCAATACTTCCGATAAAAATTAAAACAAAAATAAGGAATACAATTCCCTTTTTATTTATTTCCTTATGGTTCTCTTGTTGTTCCTCGGACATCGGGGGCAATGTTTATGATTACGATATCATTCAGTATAGAGGTTCCGAGTTTAACATTCAACAATCTCTTTCTCCAACTGGGGGTAACATCAAATTGTAGCAGGCTTGGGCAAAATCTTCCGGGTGATATAACTCAACATAAGGAATTGTTATTTGTGGATCCGTTACTTGAGCAAGCGCGTCACTTCGTGTTTCTTCTTGCCGAGGAATGACTATTGGATCAAATGTAATGGTCAGTGCTGTAGTTCTTTTTACGTTCATTTTTTCTGCACCCCAACCATTTTCTGTCGCCAATGCAAGCATCATCACTTCCAGTGGGTCTTGCACCATTTTTGACTTGGCTCTTGTGAAAGTTATGCTTCGAGCATCTACTGTCGTATCGGTTCCCTCTTGATTGGCGTGGTGTGCAAAAAGTAATACGATGGGGCACATGTCTATGGATAGAATGGATTTTATAAGCGGATCGGGATCCCGTAGCTCATTTCTAAGGATTAATCTTCTCAATATGCTTTCTGGGTTTACCTGTCTATGTGGAACACCGGCAGTGAGTTCCTCAACAATCAGTAATTGTTCTAGGGTGACATTTAGATCCCCTGTTTCTAATAGAGCTCTGATTCTTTGTATTTTATCAAGATGGATGTGCCTTTGTTGCCATCTTTGGATATTTTCTTGAATTGAAATTTTCTCTTGTACACAACTTAACCATCTCAACGCCTCTGTAATATTACCGTTTCCGCTATCTGGTTCAACCTTTCCCATCTATTTTTCTTTCTTGTACGTTTTAAATATTGAGGGTCATTATAGCAGGTCCTATGGGATATACAATGGCGTGTCGTGTGCAGGAATGTGCCATAGATTCGACATGCTCACTACAGGTGGTGCATTCCTGCGGAGTTGCGTTACTTTCGCTTAAACTTTTTCTCAAGTTCGGTTACAGGGACTTCGTAGATAATTGGTCTACCGTGAGGACACGAATACGGCAAATCGCAAGATTTCAAATCTTTGATTAATTTATCAATTGCCTCTTGTGTCATTTTATCCCCCACTCTAATGCTTGAATGACAGGCAACCGTTGTTAATATTTTTTCTTTCAAAATTTCCAATTGATTCTGCTCATTATCTTCTTTACTTGCCAAGTCATTCAAAAGTTCCTTCACAAATAAATTCAAATCTGCAGCTTTCAACTCTATCGGGACTTCTCGAACGACGTAGGAGTTAACTCCGAATTCCTCAATTTGAATTCCAAATTCACCCAAATATTCAAGCTTTTCTGACAGAATTAATAACTCCTGTGCATTTAGATTCAGCTCATAAGGAATAAGTAGTGATTGTGTTTGAACTTTGTCTTCTCCAAAATTCTTCATTAATCGTTCATATGTCACTCTTTCAGCGGCTGCATGTTGGTCAATAATTTGAATTGCCGAACCATTTGTCGTGACAATGTATGCATTGAGAAGTTGGTAGGCAGGAAACAGTGAGTTATCAGTAAAACTTTCTTTACACACCCCGGCTTCGCCACCCCTCTCAAGAGGGGAATCTTGTACTTCGGATTCCCAAGGTAATGGCTTATTTCCTGAATTTGCGGAAAGTAATGATTGGGTGAAGTTCAATGAATCTTTGACAGAACCTGGGGTTCTAGTTTCCAGGTTATAGCGTTTAGTGTCATTCTGAGCGGAACGAAGTGAAGTCGAAGAATCTAGCGAAGCGTTCTCTTTAGAGATTTGGAGGTTGTTTGCTGATAGCTTCTCGTTTGTGTCTCCTTGTAATGACTTTTCAAGTCCGGCTTGGATTGCATATTTTACAGCTTTGAAAATTTCCTGCGGTTCAGAAAACCTTACTTCCAGCTTTCTGGGGTGTACATTTACATCAACTTTCCTCGAATCCAGACTCACGTTCATTACAAATTGTGGATACAAATTCTTCGGCATTGCACTGTGATATGCATCTTTTGCCGCTGCAATTATCGTCGAATTGGTAATCGGTCTTCCGTTTACGATAACGATTTGTGTCGCTTTGCGAGCTGTTGCGATTTTCGGCAATCCCGCAAACCCGGTTATTTTAATTACCCCATCGTAATAAATTTCAAATGAATTATTTACGAAGTCGGTGCCGATTAGGTTTCGGATTCTTTCTTTTAATTCATTTGTTTTTGGCAGAGCAAAAAGCTGCTTTTCGTTATGATAGAGTTCAAATCCAATTTGCGGATTTGCTAGAGCAAGTTCGGTAAACATCTTTATCACATGACGAAGCTCCGTTGATGCTGTCTTCAAAAATTTCTTTCTTGCCGGAGTATTAAAGAATATTTCCCGGATGTTAACACTTGTTCCATCCGTTGCGCCAATATCTCCTTCTTCTTTTACTTCACTTCCTTCTATTAATACCCGATATCCGGAAATCGAGTCTTCTGTTTTAGTTATCAACTCAACCTTCGAAACAGATGAAATGCTAGCAAGTGCTTCTCCGCGAAATCCTAATGTCAAAATATTTTCTAAATCATCTTCGCTTTTTATCTTGCTTGTTGAGTGAGGAAGGAATGCTGTTACAGCATCTTCTGGAATCATTCCACTTCCATTGTCGACAACCTTCAATCCCTTCATTCCTCCATCTTCAAGGTAAATCTTTATTTGGGTTGCTCCTGCATCTATTGAGTTATCCAAAAGTTCTTTTAATACAGACGCTGGTCGCTCGACGACTTCGCCTGCAGCGATTTGGTTGATTATATGGTTGGGAAGAACTTGAATTTGTTGCTTGCTCATCGCTTTTATCTTTTTTTCAAAATCTTTTTGATTACCTTTTCTACTAATACTCCTGTTGTAGGCCAAAATGCTATTGAGAACATGGTTATTGATGCAAATGTAATGTGACGTGAACTTTCATAAAGGTCGTCTCTCAAGATATATTCTACAAGAAAACGAATAGGTAGAGAAATAAAGATTAATGGATAAGCAATTATAGATAGATCTTGCATTAGAGTCTTCGGGGTGTCACTAAAACTTCCCACAGACATTGGACTTAGAAAGTATATGTAGTAGGAGAAGAATAACGCAATAAGAACGTATACAGCTCCTATTATAAATCCTACTTTGTTTTCTTTAATTAGCTTTTTCATTTTGTTTTTTATTAATTACTTACTTATGGATTCCCGATCAGGTCGGGAATGACACTCTTAAATTAATTTTTTCTGTTCTTCCTTCAATCTTTCATCAAGTGCCTTCTGTCGTTCCTTTTGTTCTTCTTTCAATTGTCCGAGTTTCCACATAAACAGTTTTCCTTTATCTTTGGCGCTATTGTAATGTTTGGCGAAGGCGAAGCATTCTTCCATCATATTTCTATCAACGGTTTTTGCGAGCTTTATGTACAAAGCTTTGTGCTTTTCATCGTGTAATGTGTGTGCAATTCGAAGTCCGTAATCTTGATACTCTTTCGTTACGTACTTGAATTTCTCTTCGTTGTTATAATTTTTTAGTAAGGACTTGATGTCTTGCATAATACGGTTGATGAAATGTTGTTCAAACGTTGACAAAACATTGTTTGAAAATTTGTGTATAATGATTTTAACATAAATATTGAACTACGTAGAGCTATGTTGTGCCACGTTGAGGCAGATTAAATTATGGCACAGTAGATGCAAATTGGTTTCAAAGTAGGGACATAGTTGATACAAAATAGTGATGTCATTTCAAGGGAGGTCCGAAGGACCGATTCGAGAAACTTTTAGTAATGGAATAAGATCTCTCAATTCGTTTTTACAGAACTCACTGCGAGATGACAGAACCCACTGTAACTGATACTGTCACTGTAACTAAAATATGATTACCCAGGAACAAATTGTTCAACAAATCAATAACCTTTCAACTTGTAACAATTTGGCAAATCTTGATTTTGCTCAAAAGGAGGTATTTAAACAAATTGAACGGGCGGCTACTATCGATCATGTAACGAAATCAAGCCTGAAGAATTTATTGAATTCTAAAACATCTCAGGTAGAGATGAACTTCTATCGAAATTTGAAATCCCGATTGGATAGTTTTGTTTCGCAAACGCAATCTCGTATTAACTATATCTCCCTTTGCGACTGGTTAACATTGAATCGAATAGAAAGCGAAGTTAAAGGAACCGGCAGTTCTTTGTCGTGGATAGAGAAAGAACTTTTCGGCGTATCTTTTGCTTCTGCAAGAAATTTATTAAGTGAAATTCTGAAACAAAGAGCAAATCTAATTTCGCTCATCGACAAAAAGAAATCCGAGTTTGAAGATGAAGATCGAAAGTCCAAAGAACGACTCACGGCAATCGCTCTCCTGGAGAAAAAACGAAGAGAGGAAGAAAGAAAACGAAGAGAAGAGGAAGAAAGAAGAAGGCGTTTGGCAGAACAACAAAGGCAGGCAATGCTTCAGCGAATGGGGCAATTACGTGGCAACAATCCTCCATAACCTCTCCCGTTGACAATGATTTGTACTTATCGTAGGCTAAATATGTGACAATATATTTAGCCAAGATCTCATGAAATTCCACAAGCGGGACATATTAGTTTTTTCGATTGGTGTCTTATTAACACTTGCCTTCTCACCTGCCTTTTAGTCACTCATTTCAGCTGAGCAATCCGGAGATACACCAAATAGCGGAGCAACATCATACATTAAAGAACTTTACGATTCACTCGTTAGCTCATCATTCGGTTCAGATTCCTCAGGATCATGGGGAGATTGGGGGAATTACTGGAATAGGATTCGTTCATCTTCAGAATGGGTGCCAAGTGGAGATGCAACGGCTGGGGATGTTGTAACGGGTAAAACTTTTTATGGTGATGACAGAACGGAAGTTACTGGAACATTGGTTGTTCCTGAGGCTGTTGACTATAGCAGCGAAGGTATCCAAAAATGGCCAAATGGATTACAAGAATTTTATGACCCCGGAGAGTTTTATTATTGCAAGGGTGCGTCTTCTGTTTGGACCAATACGTTACCGGATAATGGGGATAATGAAGTTTGGAAGGATGAATTAACAGGTTTGTATTGGAGCAACGCTTTGGCCGCAGGATATCTAGACAATGATTATTCGATTACCAGCTGTGACTATTTTGGATCCGAAGAATTATCAGAAGAAGAGCAGGAAATTATAAAATCTAATTATAACGGAGGCAATGTTTCCTGTGGGGAAGCGATTAATGCCTGTGCAGAATTGGAACTAGATTCTGATGGCGATTCGGTGACAGAAACAGATTGGTATTTACCAACGCAGAAGGAAGCTTTGAGAGCATATTTAGATGCAATTACCTGTAACACGGGGGATACATTTGTTGGTGAATATGATGGTTACATTTGGACGTCGACCGAAGGACTTCGAAATTGGAATTATGCATTCGCCGGTGATATAACGTATGGTATTATAGATACAGAGGCAAAAACTTATACTGAATATGTTCGTTGTGTACGTCGTGATTAGTTTGTGCTAGCTTGAACATATATTCATAGATATTTCGAAATATGAAACAAAACAGAAAAACAATAATAGCATTTATCGGGGGAGTATTTTTAACATTGCTCTTCACCCTACCTTTGAGAAGTTATGTTTATGCCATAGTTTCAACACCTGACAGTGGTTCAGAATCAAGGTTAGAAACTTTATACAATTCTCTTGTTTCATTGGGGAATGGATCAGATTCATCCGGAGGATGGGGGGATTGGGGCGTAATGTGGAATAGGATTAGGTCGTCTTCAGAATGGGTGCCAAGTGGAGATGCAACAGCGGGGGATGTGGTGAGTGGGAAGACGTTTTATGGTGGATCGAGGGAATTGATAACGGGTAGTGCCCCAGAACCGGTGGATTATTCATTGCAACAGTTCGTAGAATTTGATGATTTGAGAGGATCTTGGGGTGGTTATCCACAAGATTATATGGGCGAGGAAAGTTCCTGGACAAACACAGCAACTGATGTATGGAAAGATGAGAGGTCTGGTTTGTATTGGAGTATTACGATTGGTTCATATACAAACATCTTCCCTAATATAGACCATAGTAGTTGCGATTTTTTTAGTTCGGAACCACGAGGTTCATATATGGCAAATCTTGGAGATATTTCAGATACTGATTGTGGCAATGCCATTAATGCCTGCGGCGCGTTGGTTTTGGATAGTGACGATGATGCTATAGATGAAACGGATTGGTATCTTCCGTCTCAAAAGGAATTGATGCAGGCCTATATGGACGGGATATCGAACCACACATCTGATTTTGATGTTGATGAATGGACCAACTCTTCTACCGAAGATGGGGGGAGTTGGACTTATTCATGGGTAGTTTATATGCAAAGTGGTCAGGCTGAATCTGTAAACAAAACGATATCTCATATTACTCGTTGTGTACGTCGTGATTAATTCATGCTAACTGATCACAAAATAAATTTATATATTTAATCGCTCTCAAGAATGAATTCAAAAAATCGTGCAATTCTTTTTCCTGCGGCAGTGCTCAGCCTATTTTTCTTTGCCGGTTCGGTTTATGCTGCTGATACTGTTGACGTGCTCGGCACGGCAGAAGTAGTGAATACCGGGAATTCCCTACTCTTCGAAGAGAATAATAGTGCTGTTACTGTTGATATGGAGACCGGTAATGTATCGGGATTTGTTTGGTCAGAGGACATTGGCTGGATTGACTTTGATAATAATGGTGGAGATGACGCTGTTACAGTTGATCTAGAAACTGGTGCGGTTACAGGTATAGCTTATGTAGTAAATACTGCTGCGAGCGTAGACTTTACCGGCCACAACAGCAATGTAACTGTTGATGTTGAAACCGGAGAATTCACAGGTTTTGCATGGTCAGAGGATGTTGGCTGGATTGATTTTGAGGAAGTGAATACTGCAGGCGAGCCATTGGTACTTGAGGAGAACTTCGTGACTGTTGTTTCTGTCGGCTCTGAAACCGCGTCAGAAGATGGAACGTGGAGTACATCAGAGAAACGTCCGACGATTTCCGGAACTACTGCTCCTAATTCTGTTGTAACAATTACAATCACCAGAGATGGAACTTCTGTAGATGTTGTTATTACTGCTAATGAGGATGGAAACTGGAGCTGGACACCAAGTGAAGATTTGGTTCTGGGTGCTTATACGATAAGAATTGTTTCTGAAAATGCAGATGGGGTTCTTTCCGAATCAACTTTCACTATGGAAATTTTGGGTGAGGATACTGTTGTTGATGATTTAGCACCTTCGGGTTTAAGCAATCCTTACGTAATGATAGTGTTAACCATTGTTGGTTTTACGATCGCGGTTGTTTCATCAAGGATTATCTTGAGAAGAAAATAGTATTGATATGATTCGTTGTAGAGAATAAAAAGTCACCCTAACGGGTGACTTTTTTGTGTATCAGAATAATTTCAAGGACTCACTAATATATAGTGATCAATTGCTTCTTGAAACTCTATTGCTAAAGAATCTCTGAAAGCCGCTGCTTTCTGAGCTTCTTCTTGATAATATTTGAATAATCCTTCATCTGCAGTTCCGGCATGAAGTTGCATTAGCTGTAGAGCGACATCTGCATTTGTTACAACTGTTTTCTCTCCATTTCGGAGTTTAGTTACATAAATAGCAAGTGTCCATCTATCTAACACTTCTTTCGCAGCTTCGTCCGGATCCCGACGAAGTTCGCTTTGTGCTGCTTCAATCATACCAATCCACATATCTAGAGGAGTAAGTCTCATAAATATTTCTGCTGATTTAGTTAATTCCGGTTCTTCTTCTCTCTGGTTTTTCATAGTGATTAATTTTTGAGTAAATTATGATTCTTGTTCTCCGAGATATTCTCCGGTTTCAGCAAAATAATCAAATCTTTGTTGAAGAGCGTCGATTTGTGCTTCTAATGCAGCAGTCCGTTCGGCTGTTATATCACCTGAAGGCGTGAGTCCAGTTGGCACTCCTGATATTTTGACATATAAATCTATTTCTTCTATTGTTTCGCCAATTATTCTTGCAGCCTGGGCAGGATTGTATTTGTCACAAAGTGCGAGTTGAGATAAAATGCTGGTTTGTCCACCTGTTGGTTTTTGTGCTGTGTCATCAGCTTCAGCAAATTGAGTAAATTCTTGTCGTAGAGATCTAATCTGTTCTTGCAAAGCCATAACTTGTTCTGCCGATATTCCTCCAATTTCACCACTTTCCGGTTTTGATAACAATGCTGCCATTAGGAGTTGTGCCTTCACTTGACCAATAACTCTTGCAGCAGCTTGTGCAACAACTCTTGGTGATAGTTCTGTAGATTCTGCAATAATTTGTAAAATGGGATTTATTTCTGATTTTTCTGTCATTTTTACTTTGTAAATTCTCTACTTATATAATTTCATCTCTAACTGTTTAAAAAACTTTTCTCTTTTGTAGGCCCAGCCGACTCTAGAAAAAACCTTCTGCAGTATTACAGATGTTATTATTACACCTGCTACTACTGCGAGTGAACTTAATGGATGTTTGATTCCATTAATGAGCCAATCTTCGATTTGTTGTTCCAATTTAGTTTGGATAAAAACTTAATTGGGGCGCTTTACGGCATATGAAAGGGGCTAGTTTTTCAAATGCCTGTGAATTATAGCGCATTTGCGGGTTTGATTCAAATTTCGAATTGTTCAAACTTTTTTATAGTGCTATATTTATTATAGTTAAATATTTGTTATAACCTTATGGAAGAATCAGTTGAGCTTGTAGGAACACCAGAATCAGTACTAATAAACAAAGTTATTCAGGATCTTTCTCAAAGAATTGAAGATCCAACTAGGTCATTAGAACTTGATAATGCGAAGGATACTGCAATCGGTCTGATGCGGAAGTTAAAATTAGAAACAGAACTTTTGGATCCTAATGCTGTTGATTCCAGAGAACGTGCGATTATGGTCTTGGCATTGGCTTCGGAGTGGAATGAAGCTACAACTCTAGATGACAAGAAACTTGTTGCAAAGAGATTATCCAGTGTTTATCAACCCTCCAAACGTGGATATATAATGGTTTCTGCAAAGTCTGAACTCATGGGTTTATCCGGAACTGTTAGTCGCGAAATCTTAGCTCACTATTGGCCTGAAAGCAAGGGTGATATGGCTTGGATTATAGAAAATATTCATCCTATGTATGACTTTCCAAACGTGTATGTTTTCCCTGATAGTGCAGCCCATGCTCGCACAGTTGTTGGCAGTATTTATGAAAAATTGGCTGTTCCCGTTGCAGACCGAACTTTTTTTGCGGGCTTTGCAAATAGTCATCATAGAATGGCCCTTATTTGGGATGATGCCGGGTATGGTGCTGCAAAGCATGAACAAAATCATATTGATTACCCCGGCATTTCAGTTGGTGAGTTTTGGGGAGGTCTGAACGAAGCTATTACCGAAAAACTCGCGATGGAATTTTATGATAATGTATCACCTACTTTACGTGGAGGAGGTGCATATGCAAATCAAATGAGACTTTTATATAGAGATGTTTCTGCGAAGCATCCTTCCGTATCTAGGGCCTTAGAAACTAGGTATAAGGATAAAAGAGTAGAGAAATCCGACGAAGCATTTTCTTCTATAATAAACTGTTTTGGATTAGAAGGACTGATGACATTAGCTTTATCCCGCCCTTTTGCTGTTACTCTACCTGAAGAAATGAATGATGTGGGATATATCTCAGCAGAGAAAGTTGCAAGTCGACTTAATATCAGACATGAATCTTCATGGTATTGGGATGAGGCTTCTACAGATCAGTTTGGGGGCTGTTCCATCCTAACTTAATTCTTAAAAAATCATCGGAGTTCCCGATGATTTTTTATTTATGGTTCTCTATATCCTGTCCCGTTTTGACCAGGAACACGAACTTCAGGATGGGGTGTTTCTTCAGTTTGTTGTGTATCACCAACGTCTTCTCTATTCATATATACCATTCTTTTCACCTCCTTAATAATCTACAAAAATAAAAAGTCTCCCGAATTTTCGGGAGACTTTGATAGGTTCTTTTTTTGATTCAAGTTTATTCTCCCGCGTCTAATCTGTCTAAAATAATTAGATTCTTAATGAGGAGAGAATTTAATTTTGCATTTAGAATTTTATTCAACGTATAGATCACCAAAAACATTTAGCTTTGTTTGCATAATGCCCTTCAGACAAGTAACAGTTTCTTTGTCGTTTCTGTTAATATAGCCGACCTTGCTCTCCAGGAATGACACGAAATTGTCCAATTCGTCGGCAGTGTTTGCATTTGTCTGGCTCATTTTTCTCTGAACTAAATTAAAATGAAATAAAATAATATGAACGTTTCTATTAACTATTATTCTTTATTCTTGTCACAATTTAGATTAAATTTTGTTAAAGTTTTGATTCTGCACATTTCCTAATAAAGGAAAAATCTCCCTTGGTCTGGAGATTTATTATTAATTCTATTCTTTTTATACCCTCTTTCTTCCTAAATCTCCAAACGAAAATGACTCATAATTCTAATGAGCTTAAAAGACTTAATTGTTTGGCAGGTTGCTGTTTGATTCATTTTTTCTTTAACAAAACGACTGTAGTATATAACCGGGTGTATAGGTTTGTCAAGAATTATTTTAGAAGAACTTACGGGATTCTGAAATGCACCTCGCCCCGCAAGCGGGACAAGTCTGTTCACAAGTCTGTTCAGAATGACAATATTGCGATTTCCCCAAATCCGAGAATATTATCCCGTGTGTGTTTCTCTACCTGTTCAACGCAGTTATTCCAGTTACCGTCGATTGTTACATATACAGTCTGGTTTGAATCTAGATCTTGCGTAATCCCGACAATAATCGCACTATGCAAAGAACCATCGGAATTTCTTGTTTGAACGTAATCGCCTCTCTTTGGTACGTAATTTGAGGAGCTTAAATGATAATGATTATTGTCACGAAACCATTTTTCAATCTGTTGTGAGTTTATGAGAATCCAAGGTGTATTTTTCGATCCTCCGGAAAAAGGAATGTTTGACTCTTTGTACACCCATGATACGAATTCGGAACACCAAGCGTCAGATTTCCCGAGTGTATATTTTTTTATCGCTTCTGCACCGCACGTTCCAATTTGTGATGATGCAATTTCAATAATGTTTTTTTGTGAAATTCTCAGTTTATCTTCAGCGGTTTGAATAGGTGTTTGTGCGATAGCTGCTTCGCTTGGTTTCTGCTCTTCTACCACTTCTATTTCAACAGCTTCGGGTTGTTCTTCCTGTAATGGTTGTTCAACTTTCTCTTCCGAGTATGCGGGAGAAGTTGTTAGTGACAATACTGTGATTAACAAAATAAAGTATATTGTTCTCGTAAGGAGCTTATATACTTTCGGTTTGGGAGTATTTCGAATTTTTGGTTTTAGATACAGAGTAAGTGTAGCCATTGTTCATTAGAGCAATGGGGCGTAATAACTTGTTTGGGGTTATTTCTTGCTGCTGTAATAATGTTAATTGAGTCTGAATTATATCAATAAGTGCGGTTATTGTCTATATTACAGGCTTAAAGTTTGTTAAGACTTCTTGCGTAGTATATTTAGAAATATTTTGCCTTTAATAAAATGGACAACAATGTAAACATTCCGAAGACTGATGAGTCATCTGGTATTAGTAAATCCGTGAAGATAGGAATCTTTGCAACCATACTTTTTCTTGTCGTTGGGTTAGTAATTTTTATCTTGCTTAATGAAAGCGAAATTGCATCCAGCCGTGATGGTGATGATGATAATTCCTTTGCAAGTTTTATTCCGATCTGGGTAGCTATTTTCCCCACTTTTCTTGCAGCGAGGAAAAAAGAAGAAGGAGAAATTAATAAGAAAGAGAAAAATCTTTTGCTTGCTCTCGCAGTCATAACAGGATTGATTGTCCTTGGGACCATTCTCCTCTGGGTTCTAGGATAACTCTAAATCTTTTGCGCTTGTACTCGGTTCTCCGAAGTATTATAATCTTCCCACTATGAGTAAAACAGCATTTTACAACTTTTCTTGTTGTTGCGGCCAATAACTGAATATTGGTTTGCAATGCTGCGTTTTTAAATTCCCTTGTTAAGTATATTCCTTTGACCACCTAGTCCTCCTTCGCAAAAGCTCCGGACGGACACTCCTCCTTGTACACTTCGACAAGCTCAGTGCAAGAAAGGAGGAGAAAGAAAAAGTTCATCACTGTAAGTCAATATTCTAGAAATCTTTACGTTACTTTTTTCGCAAAAAGTAACCAAAAGCGCTGGGGTGATGTAGCATTTTCCGATTACATTTTGATGTCAATATTTTTTCTGTACCCGAGAAAACATACATCACCCCAGACCCCGAAAAGAGAACATAGAGAAATATTTAAGTTAAATAGTGATGAATAATAACATTTTAGAATTAATAGGTAATACTCCGATGGTTAGGATTAATAAATTGAATCCTAATCCAGATGTTTCCATTTATGCGAAATTGGAGGGGCAAAGTATTGGCGGTAGCATTAAAGATCGTGTTGCACTAAATATGATTGAGCAGGCTGAAATTGCAGGAACATTAACTAAAGACAAAATAATAGTTGAAGCCAGCTCCGGTAATACAGGAATTGGGATTGCGATGGTGGGGGCAGTGAGAGGTTATCGTGTATTAATTGTGATGTCAGAAGGTGCGAGTGTTGAACGTCGAAAAATTATTCGATCTTTTGGTGCAGAGGTTCTTCTTACTTCATTATCAGAAGGAACGGATGGTGCGATTCGCAAGGTTGAAGAATTGATTTCAGACTATCCTGAAAAATACTTCCATCCCGACCAGTTCAAAAATCAGAATAATCCCCTATCTCATGAGAAAACGGCGAAAGAGATCTGGGAACAAACAAAGGGTAAGGTAACTCATCTTGTTGCCGCTCTTGGAACTAGCGGGACGCTGATGGGGCTCTCAAAATTTCTGAAACGGTACAATCCTGAGATTCAGATTGTTTCGGTTGAACCTTTTCCGAATCATAAGCTTCAAGGTTTAAAAAACTTAGAAACGGCAATTGTTCCAAAAATCTTCAACTCTTCTTTTCTGGATCAACGATTGAAAGTTCGAGATGAGGATGGCCTCCGACTAATGAAAGATTTGGCAATTAAAGAAGGATTGTTCGTCGGGATGAGTTCCGGCGCTGCAATGTGGGCGGCACAACAAGTTGCAAAAGATCTAAAGTCAGGATTGGTCGTTGTGATATTTCCCGATCGTGGAGAGAGGTATTTGAGTGGGATGTAGGTGTTTTAAGAATGTAGGGGCGTATTGCAATACGCCCCTACAAAAAGGACAACCACATGATTCGATTAACTCATCACACAAGGGTTGTCCCTACAAATTTGGTTTTATTCTATTACAACTTCAATTTCATTTGAGTAATAATCACAATATCCTCCTCTGTATCTTCCCACTCTGAAGTAGTAAGTTCCTGCTGCATATTCATCCTCTCCCAACGTGACTGTTGTAGATCTGACATCTGCGCTTGAGAGGTACTGATAATTCCACGTCTTCATCGCAGGTTCTTCAACTACTGCATAGACTGGACTTGGTTTAAATATCCCAAATACTTTTGACCAAAGAGATTCCTTTTCTTCGACAACTGCTCCTGCCTGGTTTTGAGGATAAGTTGGGTTCTGTGATGTACTCCAAACAACTTTGAATCCGCTTGCAGAACTTCCATCTGCGATTGTCCAATTCAACTTTATGGTTCTTCCGGTTTGTGCACCTTTTGTAAGAGAAAGCGTCGGTGTTCCCCAGTCTTCCTCTGCTACAGCTGCTACTTCAACGGTTCTATCTTCTGTGTAAATATCACAGCTAATATCATTTTCTCCTGCCCAGTATCTACATACTCTCACATGGAATGTGCCTCCTGCCTTCAAGGCATCGTGAGTAAATGACGCGCTTCGTGCAGATTTCTCCGATGTGTAATAGTAGTAATCGCCATTTCGATTTGGATATTCAGGATTTGCATTCTTTGAGAATACAACTTTGTATCCAGCTTTTTCTTGTCCGTTTAACTGCCAAGTTACACTAATCTTTCCTGCTTCCGGACTTGTTACTCCTGTCATTACAATTGTTTCTATAACAGGGTTGTCATGTTCTGGTGTTGGTTTTGGTGTAGGTGTTACTGTAACCTGTTTTCTCACGATTCTTAATGTCTTGACAGTTTTCACTCCTGCTGGTGTGTACGCCTTGATTTCATAATTATTATCACCAACACTTAGGGTTACTTCCTTTTCAAAACTTCCTTCATTATTTGCAACAATCTCCCAGTTTTCCCCTACTTTAACTTTAACTGTATTTGCAGCTTCAGTTGTTCCTTTGATTGTCAGTGTTTCATTCGTTGTTTCAAATCCATCAGTTGGTTCAGTAATTTCTAGACTTGGGGCATCTTCATTTTCGAAAACTCCCATCTTTGCCATTACAACTTTATCTTGAGTTTTGTTGAATGCGTACCAGTCATTATCTAAACTTTCTGCGTCAATGCCTTTCACCTCAGCGGTTTCTCCAAGTTTCAGTTCTTCTCCTTCTACGACGAGTTCCTCAGGTTGATTCTTTGCATATTTAACTTGAACTTTGCTTTCTAGGCATTTGACAGTTTTCTCTTCTCCCCAATTTACGTCAAATGCTGTTCCAAGTGCTTTAACTTGGAAATCCTCATTGCTCTCAACTGCTGTAACAATATATTCTCGTGAACTATCTTTCTCTACTCTGTGGTAACTTTGTCCTGCAAGTTGATCAATAACAATTTCATTTGCAGTTAATGTTACAAACTGTACTTCTGAATTTTCATTTAATCTAACGGCACTTCCGTCATCAAGTATAATAACGGCTTTTGAGGATGCACCGGTTTTAACAGAAAGCCCTTCACTAATTGTTAATCCTTCTTCTGCGGCTAACCAATTTGTTAAAACACCAGTTGATCTTCCTTCTGAAACGAAAACTTCTCCCTCTGCAATTGCTAAATTGCCACCGAGCTTAACATCCTTAACTACCGCAACCTCGGTATTATTTTCTCTCTTCTGTGGTTGTTGTGCTTTGTAGTAATAGTAGCTTCCGAATCCAACACATGTTGCAATTACTAGCGTTAACAGCGATCCACATAGAAACTTACCTGTTTTAGATTTCATGAATTCTTTGATCTTTTCCATTCCGCTTTGTTTTGAAATTAAATAATTATTAAGTAACATATCTTTCAGTTCATCCGCAAATGCAGAATCAACCGAGGTTTTCTGATCAGCAATTTTACTTCTATTAATTAGTTCTCCTAATTTATTCTCTTGTTCGTTCAGGTTTTCTTTATTCATTTATATTAATTCAAGAAGTTCTGAATTATTTTTCTTCACGTAATTTTCAAATGATTTAATTGCACGATGAATTTTTACATTTACATTATTCACACTGCAGCCCAAAACCTCGGCAATTTCTGTATTCGTCTTCTCCTCGAAAAATCGGAGACTTAATATTTGTTGATATGATTCCGGTAGGTTCTTTAATACATTCAATACATTTTTTGTAATCTCTGCTTTTTCTGCGCGAGTTTCTGTTTTTTCATCTGATTCCAGAAAAACCTCTAATGCTTCTGTACTTACAACGTATTTTCTATTCTTTCTGTAAAAATCAATAATGTTGTTGTGTGCGATTGTATAAAGCCATCCGCCAAAAGATTTGTTGTAATCAAATGTGTTAAGCTTTCTCAATGCCTTCAGAAAAGTCTGCGATGTTATATCTTCTGCAACTGTTTTGTTTCCTACTCGATTTAGAATATATCTGTAAATTTTCGGAAGATAATGTTCATACAAATTATTGAAAGCGTTTAAGCTTTCCTGTGCTTCCTTAACAAGTTGTTGTTCTTCTTGTTTCGTCATTATAAAAGTGTCATTCCGGACTCCGATCCGGAATCTATACATTATTAATATTCTCTTTATGTATTATATACTACGTCGGTGGGAGGTCAAAAATTACAGAGGAAATTGTAATGGAAGGAGATCTTGGGGAGAGTTATAGAAAAGAAGAATTACGATTATTGTTAATAACCCTGTGCCTGCACAAACCGATTCCAATTATTTCGGTTATTAATCCAGTTTTGTTCGCTGAACTCGAATGGTCGGTTTTCTCTCAAAGCCTTGATCCATGCGCGAGTTCTATCAATATTTAACTGGAACATTGCAAGTTCAAATGCTCTTAATCGCGTTTGGTTATCACCTATTCCATATACTGAAGCATCGTTCTTCATAATAGTCAGCGTGTTGCCTTCTATTGTCTGTATGGGGAAATTCCCACAGCGAGTAGTTCCCGTGTCTATAATGGGAACATTCATCGCCTGCAGTAATGCCGCTTCAACGGGGAACTGCTGAGCATAAACTTCTGTTGAAGTCATCATTGCAGTATGGAATAGTTTCCCAAAATCCGCTTCGGTAACCCTTACTGTTTCATAAGATTCGCCAAGAGATAGGTTTGATTCAAGCCTTTGAAGTTGTCCTGCCCCAGCTGCGAAGAATACTTTGGTGTGTGCAATTTCGTGACCCGCAATAATTTTTGGTGAGTTATGATTATTGGTAGTAAATGCTGCCTCATCGCATGTTCCCATATAAACGCCTGTATTTTGTATGTATAATGCGGTATTTGCATAAACACCTCTTTCCATAAGCCGCTCTATCAACCTTCTTAAAACCCTCCCACCGATATTTTGTGTAATGAATTCTTTGTCTCCATCAATTCCTGTGCTTGTTGGAATGTTTACTTTAATATGATCGAAATTTACAAAGCTGATTCCATCGATTAATCCATAAGTTTTTCTAAGCTCTGCAACGTGATTTTCAATTACGGCAGACCTCTCTTCCTCATTTTCAATATTCGAGATAATGAAGATGTTTACGTTCTCCGGGTTATATCCGTACTGCATCAGCATCTCGGGGGTAATTGTGGAGAGATCAAGTTCCTCAATTTGTTGAAGCTCAGCTGAAATATCTCTTTCAGGTTGTGGCTCGGGACTTTTTCCCGCCGCCGGTACACATAGCTGAACTCTGTTTTCCAGTGGAACTACAGTGTTTGTAATCGGTGGTGCAGATGTTGGTATTGGCTGTGTGCTTGTTGGTGTTCCCGCATCACAACCGGTGAAGAGACTTGCTACAACGAGTCCGAAGGTTACTGCTTTTGCAACTCTGCGGGGAACTAAATTTAATAAATTGATTCCACCTTCGTGCGTACTTGGAAAAGGGGCTTTTCTGGGTGCGGTTTCTTGTCCTGTTGCAGGAATAACCTCCGTTGATTTTTCCACAGACTCTTTAGCAGCAACTTTGCGCGACAATGACCAAGCTTCATAACTTCTGGCAAGGGTGTCTTGCAATTGGGGTTGATCGGGAATATGTCCCCCCATTGGGGGGATATTATCTAAGGACGTATGTTTTTGTGAAGCAAATTCTGCGAGCATATTATAAACAAATAATCCGATAGTATTATATCATTCTTTCCACATTGTGTACATAATGGTTATTCATCCGAGTTGTTAGATTGGAACAATTGTGAATCAATGGTAGAATGTGAAAAAGTAAAATGTTTGAAAGATGAAAGTATATACTTTTTGTTAATTTACAATTTTGCTCAACGTAGATCGATATTGCTCTATTTTACACAATGTTTATATGCAGACCTGGCAGAAATTAAAAAATGACCCTACTCTTTTTGATAGATACTTTGTCAAAGAATATTTGATTCGCACTGTTCGAAAATTTTTTGAAGATCGAAAGTATCATGAACTCGAGTCTCCAATTTTAGCCGGTTCTTTACCCCAGGAACGATATCTCGATGTATTAGAAACTAAACTTGAACTTCATGGTGAGCTGGAGCCGAAAACCGCCTATCTTATTCCCTCTACCGAGACTTGGAATAAAAAGATTCTGGCAGCTGGACTTGGCGAGCATTTTGTTATTACAAAGGTTTTTCGCGCACTTGAGGCAATTGGTCCCAATCACAGTCCGGAATTCACAATGCTTGAATGGTACCATCTCAATGCGACATATTTTGACCTGATGTCAGTTTGTGAGGAATTAATAAATAAAATTAATAACTATCTAAATGAAAAGTTTGAAAAGCCTGCTTCGAATATTATTGAGTATCAAGGTCAGAAGATAGATTTAACGCCTCCTTGGCCAAGGTTTTCTGTCCCGGAACTTTTAGAAAAATATGCTGGAATAAAATTGGAAGACATTCAAACACTTGATCAAATTCGAAAAGTTGCACAGGATAAAGATTATAAAGTTTATGACGAAGATGATTGGCAGATTATTTACGAGGAAATTTTCCTAAACGAAGTTGAACCGAATTTGCCAAATAATACACCTTGTTTTGTCTACGATTTCCCGAGAATTCTTTGTCCGTTAACAGCTGTTAATGAAAAAAATCCGCTTGTCAGTCAAAAAGTTGAGCTGTATATTGTGGGAAAAGAAATTGCAAATGGTTATACGGAGCTTCGTGATTGGGAAGAACAGAAACGGCGTTTCGATGGTGAGCAGGCTGCAAGAGCACAAATGGGTCGGAAACCGATTGCCTATGATTATCAGCTTGTGGAGGCTCTCAAGTCCGGACTTCCTGATGTTGCGGGAATCGGGATGGGAATTGATCGTCTTGCAATGATATTCGCAAACGTCGATAATATTTCTGATATTAACTATTTTCCGGCAACAGAGTTGTTTGAATAATGTCGACGAAACATTGACAAAACGTCGATAAAACGTGGTTGAAACGTAGTTAGATGATGAAGGAAGAATATCGAACGTCAAACGTCTGTAACGTCAAACGACGAAGGATATAGGATAAATGAAATTGAAAATCCCCTCTTGAGAGGGGTGGCTGACACCGATGAAAATCGGCGGAAGCCGGGGTGTGTTAAAAGCACACAAAGATTCAATACAGAGCATTGAACCAACAAGGTTCATAGCGGGAAGAAGTTCGTCAGTAATATTTAAAAATAAATAATATGGAAGTTGATCAAATCTTAGAATCTGTCCGAGCAAAACATTTAGATGCTTTTACCAATGTTTTGACAAAGGCCAGAACAGAAAATTCAGGTGTTTGCAGTGAGGTGTTAATCGAAAATGAAGAGGACAATTTATCTCCGGTAATTAGATTGGATTATGGAGTTGAGACCGGCGATGAGTTGGCACCATTTGTAATTGCATCAAGTGCAGATAGTGTTTTGGATTTCGACGGGTTCGAAATGAATTATGAAACAAAAGACGGCATCACCGCAACCGTTCAGGTTGCTCCTTTTGGTTGGGATTTGTGTGCAATTGGTGGTGATTATGATAAAGAAGTTTTAACGGAGAAGTTGCAAGAGTGGATTAATTACTGGATTTGGTCAGAGAATGATGCGGTTGGAGTAGAAGAAATTCAAGGCAGAGCCCACTCTATTGAGTTTACAGAAGACGAAGAAACAGGAGATGAATATCTTCTTGTTGATTTTGGTACTGCGGATGTGGAAGCCTTTCATGAATTAATGGTAACCCTTATCGAATCCGGTATGGAAAATATTCAAGTATTTTGTTAGAAATGAATCCAAATGATGTTACTGCCAAATATTACGACATTGTTCAGAGACCGTTGAAAAGTCCCGAGGTAACACTTGAGGAAATTCGGTTAATTACGAAACTTGTTCCTGCCGGATCAAGAATTCTTGACGTAGGATGCGGAACGGGACGTCATATTCTGAAGTTAAAGAATATTGGTTACGATGTCTTCGGGATAGATAGTTCTGCCGTTATGCTTTCAGTTTTGCAAACAGAAAATCCGACCATTGAAGTTGCAAATGCGGATTTCCTCACCTTCAACTTTGGCGATAGGAAGTTCGATCTCGTAATCATGATGTGGAATGCATTTAATGAAATTGGATTGACTGAGGAATCTGCAAAATTAATTTTTGAGAAATTAGCAGAAATTCTGGGTCCTGATGGAAAAGTGTTGATAAATATTGATGATCCTTCCACTTTTGATCCCGCAACACTGCATTTTGAAACCGACTACTTGGTTGATAATTTAAACTATCATCAGGATTGGAGCGTTGTTGCATTTGATAAGGAAACGAACACAACTAATTCAAAAGAAAAAATAACAGTTTCTGATACTTCGACAAGCTCAGTACAAGGCGATTCCGAAAATATCGTTGATGAAGTTGAAACAACGATTGTTCAGAGATGGTGGTCGCAGAAACAAATTGAAAATATTGCAAAAGAGTTTGGTTTTTCTTTTGAAAATCGTCAGTTAGAGATTAATCGGGAATTGTATCTTGTTGGTCAAATGACGAACGTCGAACGTCTATAACGACTAACGACAAATATCATATCAAAAGTAAATGTTTCCCCTCTTGAGAGGGGTGGCGCGACCCCGATGAAAATCGGTGGGAGCCGGCGTGTGTACAAATGTCGAATATTGTCAAAACGTCTAAAGTCAAATATTGTAGAATAAATGGGGAAAATATGCTGCTGGTTCCTAGATGTTTGTAGAACTCTTGGAACCTTGTTGCACTAATCTAGAAGTGCATAATGGTTCCAAGACTTTCCTTCGGAAAGATATTAGAACCAGCTGG
This sequence comes from uncultured Candidatus Saccharibacteria bacterium, assembly GCA_964501355.1. Taxonomy (GTDB): domain Bacteria; phylum Patescibacteriota; class Dojkabacteria; order CAZCSM01; family CAZCSM01; genus CAZCSM01. The sequence continues at coordinate 35,565 of CAZCSM010000015.1, forward strand.
TGGTAGTTTTTTTAGGTCAATTAGAAATTAGGATTTAAAAATTTTCAAGATTATCCTCTTGAAACGTAGGTGTTTGTCTCTGTACTTACGATTACTTTTTCCCCATTTGTGATAAACAACGGTACTTGTATTTTTGCACCGGTATCTAAAACGGCATCTTTCATTGCACCTGTTGCAGTACTACCTTTAACCGCATCTGATGTTTCAGCAATTGTCAACGTTACTTTGAAAGGAATTGTAATTGCAATCAGTTCTTCTTCGTAAATCTTTCCTCGATATTTCTCTTCAGGTGACAAATAGTCTGTTCCGCCGGTAATTCGCTCGACTGGAATAGCATATTGTTCGAATGTTTCTGAATCCATAAAGTTCGCAATTTCTGCATCTGCATAAAGAAATTGCATGCTCTTTGTTTCAACGTCTACAACCTCCAATTTCTCTCCGGTTCGAACGGTTTGTCTTACAATTTGATTAGTTTTCAAATTCTTGAATTCCATTCGACTGAAAGATCCACCTTTGCATGGAGCATAGAACTCCTTCTTAATAATCAGGTGAGGAACATTGTTAACCAAAACTACGTCGTCTTTGTTAAATTCTACTGTAAATGCCATGGGTTTAAAAAACTAAAATGGAAATTTTTCCAAATTAATATAAGTACCTATCGCGTTTCCGGCAGCATAGAAAGCAAATAAGCCCCAGTTTCCGGAAAAGTTTTGTGTTACTTGATAAATGACGAAAAAGGAAATGAATGTTTCAAAAAATACTAAGAGGGCCGCACTTCGTGATTTGCCTTTTGAAATCCAGTACGTTCTTTGGGTGGCCATAAACATCTCGATGAATCCGATTGCGAAAAAGGCCACAATTTTTAATACCGACGACAAAACCATTGAGTCTACGTCTTAATCTATTTTCAGGTTTGTGATTTTCTGAATAGTATTTTGTACTATTCTCTTCAGGCCCAGGGTCTTCTGGATCTTTTCTTTTCATTTATATATGAATACACAAAAATGCTTAAAAAGCGTTGATATTATAGCACAATCGAATATAGTGTCAAATTGTGCGAGGACAACGAGTTGCTTGATAAAAAATGTTACCGAACGGTGTATAAGATTAAGTGGTTGCT
>CAZCSM010000016.1:0-35344 GCA_964501355.1 uncultured Candidatus Saccharibacteria bacterium
CGCTTCCAAAGATATTCTACTACCTTTGGTCAACTGGTTCAGTATATTAGGGGTAAGATACCAGATATGATAAGCATAGATGATAGACCTAATCAGGTAGAGGGTAGACAAATTCCAGGACATTGGGAAGGAGACCTAATACTAGGAAAAGAGAAAAAGACAGCAATGGGAACGCTAAACGAAAGGAGTACAAGGTTTACAATATTGGTGAGATTAGATAGAGACAAATACAATGCAACTGGAGTAAGGGAGGCCTTCGTGAAAGCATTTGAAAACATACCGAAGGAATTAAAGAGAAGTTTAACATATGATCAAGGGAGAGAGATGAAGGAGCACAAGATGTTTACAGATGAGACTAAAGTGAAAGTATATTTTGCACATGTGAGCAGTCCTTGGGAAAGAGGGACAAATGAGAACACGAATAGTTTGATACGGCAATATTTTCCTAAAGGGATAGATTTGAGTGTGGTAACAGAGGAAGAGGTTGAGATTGTACAGCGAGAGTTAAATGACAGGCCGAGGAAATGTTTGGGTTTTAAAAAACCAAATGAGGTATTTCAAGATTTGTTGCGATAGATGTTAGAATCTACAAATGAAAAACTTTCGTCCTATACCAAGTAGTTAGGTGAGTAATGACGAGTCAATTTAATAATTAACTTTTCATTACCCACCCCCTACTCTGCATGGATATCTCTCGTGCAAAGGAGTTAGGATCAAATGAATTTTCTTCTACATCTCAATTTTTAAAGAACAAAATACAGCTAATTGATTTGAGTCTCGCTATGAGAATTATTCACTTAACTGTACGATGTGAATTATACAACATGATAGCCTATAATGTCAAGAGCGTGTGCTATAATAGGCAGGTGCTGGTTTATAATAATATATCGATATGATCGTGCATAGTATAGTATTATGCGCTTAAGTTTGTTGAGAATATTTGATGAATTATTGGAGAATTGTGGGCAGTTTGTGGTTGAGTGATTCGTTGGGTTTAGTAAAACTGAATGGTTGATTTGCGTTCCTTTTGACACCAAAAGGAACCAAAAGTGCTGAAACAACAGAACGTCCTCCAAGCACGCACATAAAGCAAATAGCAACCGACATCTGTTGTTTCAGACTTCAACGTTAAAACAATCGAATACAGATAACAAAGGGAAACAATGTTAAGTTGGGATATATTGAGCAGGCGTAGCAAAGTACCGGATTCTATTCGGTAGTAGTTCATATATTGAGAATAATTGAAGAATTGTTGTGCAGTTTAGGGTTGAGTGAAGTAGGAGTGATTTTTTTGAGTTGAGTTTGTTGAATTAGGTGAAAGGAAAGTGATGGTCGAGCTGAGCTCGTGCTTGTGTTTTGATTTGAGCTCGCGCTCAGCTCGACCTTCCGGTGAGGATTAGCGTTTGATCTTTAGTACTTGTCTTCGAGGCAAACGAAAGCAAACAATTCTACTTCTGTTGCGCGGATCTCGAAAACTTATGAACGCCATGTTCTCACCTCCTTTCGGGGATAAAGCCCCCAAGGATAAAAACTCGTAGTTGGTGAAAGAAGAAAAAACTCAGGACCGTTGTAGAAGAATAGTAAAGAACAATTGTTATTCGCTACTATCTTTCTACAACGAAAATCACTCCAACTTGTTAAAGAACTGTCTATTCTTGTATATTATTCGCATTGAACAATGTGTGAATAGTATGCTGGATTATATTATCGGATATGTAGTATTGTCAAGGCGTATTGTTGGAAACCTACTCTTGTATCATCGCGGACGATGGTCAGCAATCTTTTGATCTAAGTCTTTCATATTCTCCCCTCTTGCCTGTCGATCGAAGATTCTGAAGAGGGGTTTAAGGGTGTGTGTTGGTGGAATTCTGTTTCTTTTGTGACTTAAGCCCTCTTTGTTGCTTCATAACATTCCCCTTTGCAATCGGCATGATGCAATCAGAGACAAATCCAAATGGTGTTGGGTAATTGAAAAATATAGAATGCTGGTTTCCGAAAGGAGTTGGAAATTTGGAGTATAAGTTTGGAAAAGCGAAAGTCGGCATGGCCGGCTGAAGAATCCCCCGAAGGGGGAAATCAAGGGCTGCTGCGGTCCCTTGATTTCCTTTTCTTCACCAGTACGGGGTGTGAGTGTTGATGTTGACCTTAAAGACCGTTGGATCTTTCCGATTCCTATAGATAAAAATCTGACGTGGCAATCCATACCAAGGAATCCCTAGACTCCAAAAAATCAACATCCACTCGCGGTCAAACTTTCGCCGACGCTGTGCAATCTTCCACCATGTGTACTGATCCCATAACCAGGCGACTATTCGTGCAAAGAGATTGGTCAACAGCCACACGGTTATGACGAAAAGAAATCCGGCCAAAAGCTGAATCCCAAGGGGCGCGCTATTGCCAAATGCAGTTACCAACATAGCGATCTTCATCCCGAAAGTCATATTACCTCCTATTCCATTCACTAGATTTTTTCTGTTTCCAAATTTGCAGCAGTAAAAGCCAGGCACCTTTTTTTCTAGATGTTCAGCTTATACTGCTGCAATTCTTATACTCCAAATTTTTAAAGAACGTACAGTTGCTAGATGTTTATCTGCGATAGATATGCTCTATTATCTGTAGTGTTGAGGATTATATCACGATTTCCATTTGCCAACAACTTATAGTGTACTTCAAAATGAAACCTTGTTTTATCTGGAAATGAAAGCTTTTGATTGTTACACCTGATTAACATTGGGTTTGCAATCAAAAATTACAGGATTCCGTGGCGAGGCACGGAATGACGTCCAAATGTTTTTGGGTAAAGAACTTTTTGAATATCTGAAAAGGGTGGATTTAACGGATATTTGTAAGAAGAGAGTAAAGAGAAGAAGAATGTTTTGTGGGAAAGTGTGTTGGCGGTGTTGGGTGATAAAAGAAAATAAGCCTGGTGAGGTTTGCGTAAGCGTGAGCCTACAGGTGCGAAATGTGTGAGCAAATCTCACCAGGTCTATGGTGGGTGTTTCATTCTAGCGAACGAAAAGCAAGATGAAACCACCCAGAGCGTTCCCCGTGAGGGGATTATTTACCAATGCCATCGTCAGACGAAATACGAACAGTTTCAAGCGACTCATCATAGTCCTCCTTGTTGGGCCCATGCCCGTGATTGAAAAATTTCCCATTTGTACTACTACAGTCAAATTACAATTAATTTGCTGTCTGACTGTAGTAGTACAAGTCATTCTTCTTCTCTTTTTAAAGAACCGTTACAACGAATGATGTTATTTGCTTTTAAATAACGATTCGATTTGTAATAAGGTGCATTATACATTATGTTCATGAGATTGACAATAGCTATGGGATACTTGCATTTGGGGATGGTTTAATAGGAAGAAAGAGGAAGAAGTTGGGAAAATGAAGAGAGAGATAAGGCTAAGCCCGGAGGGTTGGTGTGCAAAAAACGCACGACTCACACCAAATGGTGGAAAACCCTCCGGGCTGTTACCTATCCGCCAATTAATGATCGTCGACCTCTTCTTAGGAGAGCTACAAGAAATCCTAATCCTCCTCCTCCGAAGAAGCCGGCCTCCGGTGGAATTATGATGTTACGTTGTATGTATCCTAACGTAGCATCTGTTGCTTGCAAATATGCAATGGGATCGGCAGCATTAATCGCTGTTTCGAATTGCGGAATGAAGCTGTTCAATCCGAGTGCGATTAGTGTCCCGATTACTGCAAATGCAAATGATATCCAAGCAATTCTCTTTACCATGGTTTCCTCCTTGTACATAACGTATTGGTTACCCTACCCGCCGAATTTTCCCTAAACAAACTGGGAGAATTGATTGCCATTTTAATTGATTATCAATTCGCCCAATTTGTTTCTTCTTCCTCTTTTAAAGAACCGGTTGCAAAAGATTCTTGTAACTCGCGTTGAGTTGATAATTCTTGCAAACCACGATGGATTATATCATGAGGGAATACCTTCTGTCACGTGGTGTGGGTATGACAATAACCTAATATTGATGAAATAATCCAAATGGTGTTGGGTAAGGATGAATTTATAGATATCGAAAGTTGAAGGGGAAACTTGTGATAATTGTGAGGAGAGAGAAAATTGAAGTGCGTTGTGTGAGAGAAAAGGGAAAGGTTGGAAAGGAGCGTGAGATGGAGAGCCCGAAGGTGAAGTCGCGCAGAAGCGCATGTTCCGCATTTCTGCGCGACTTCCATCTCCTTTATCGGGGCAACCAGAATGTTGCAATCTTCCAGAGTGCTCCCGAAATGGTTCCGAGCCATTTCCTGAAAGCTACCGCGCCACCTACGACAATAAGTGTTGGTACCCCCAGCATTGTGCTCATTCCAAGCTGGAACTGTGTCAGGATTTGACTTGCATTCTCGGGAGTAACCTGAGTGTGCAGTCCCCAGACCCATGACTCTAATGAAGGGAGTCCTACCGAATAAAATACGTTCGCCCACTCCGTTAAGATTCTCAGTGTCTCTTCCATCGTAATCTCCTTTGCTCATCGGGCATGATTTGAATTGTCGCTTTCGCGACGTGCGAACAACAATTGCTGCTTGTGCAGCAAACACAAATTTATTCACCATTTCTGATGAGCAAATTAGTGCTTGCTACTAGCAGCTCAACACACTTCAATTTTTAAAGATCGTACAGTTATTTATATAAATATCTCGCTTCGAGTTATTTTTATTAAACTGTGCGCAGAGTATATCACAGGTATATGCGATAGTCAAGACTATAAGACGATATGCTGGGGTTCGGATTACGGTGTTTGTTTAAAGCATAGCGATGGATTGAAAGGCAGGAGATGCCGGAACACGCTTCGCTGTCCGGCATGACACTGGCGAGTCGGATTATCTCCCCTGATAAGGGGAGATTAAGAGGGGTTGGTTTTCTTTAACCCCCTTTGTCCCGCTGTGCGGGACATTTCCACCTTATCAGGGGGATTTTCTCCATACTTTAAACTAAAAAGACAGATGACAAAGGTGGAAGAGATTGTCACACCCGATTTGCATCGGGTTCGCAATGACGAAAAGTAATCCAAATGATGTTGGATTTTTAAAGCTCGTCTGGTGTTTCCTCAACTTCGATTCCGGGTAACTGTTGGTTTGAAGGTAGTATTTTATCAGGAAGCATTTGTTCCTCTGTAGCCTCTTCAGTTTTCTTAAAGTTTTCATCCTTTACCGGTTCTGGGCTTATATCTGCATTATATTTCAAAAATCTTGGTCGATCAACTAGTGAAATTTGAAAAGTTTCTTTTGTCGCCTCAGTCAGTTTCTGATCTTTATTTGTAACATCTTTCGTCGCTACATCCTTTTTTGATTCATCCTTAGTATCCTCAATTTTCAATACAGATGAATTCACAGGTTGCTTCGCAGCCTTTGCCCGTTCCCGAAGCTTATTCAAATCTGTAACAATCCCCGGTATAGGAGTTGCTTTTTGAACCTTATCATTATTAGCAGGTTTCTTTTCCTGTGTTACCGGAGCTGCCGGTTTTGATGTTTCCTTTGCGATTTGTGATGCAGTCTCTTTCTTTTCTTCTTTTGCAGGTGTCGGTTGAGCAACTTTCATCGGAACTTGTACTTTTTCCACTGACTTTTCTTCAGCTATAACCGGTTGAGGTTGAACTTGTGGAATATTGGGTACAATTGGTCCTTGGACTTTCTGCTCGGGTTTTACTGCTGAAGCTGTTTGTTGCTGAACAGATTGTGCTGCTGGTTGTTGTACAAGCCGAGCCGATGGAATTCCATATCTGGCTCTTGATGCCTCAATTATTTTCTCTTTGTGCCCTGATAGGTTCTTTGGTGGTCGAAGTGAGTGTGCATGAAATGCATTTGATGTTTTCTGATCAATTGATAGTCTAAGCAATACTTCAAATCTATCAAGATCGGTCAAATCTTCCGGCTCAACGTCAATTCCAAATTCTGAGTTAACGACGGAGGCATCCTTTGCACCAATTGCGAAGGTAATAAATGTACCAATATTACCCAAAATCGCGCTCATGATTTCTCTCGAAACCTGATCGATATATTGGTTAGCCAGCGTTAGTGACAATTTATATTTTCTTGCTTCAGAAAGTATTTTGATAAAAGATTCTGTCGCGAAATTCTGAAACTCATCAACGAATAGATAGAATGGAACCCTTTTCTCTTCGGGAAGATTTGCACGATTCATTGCAGAGATTTGAATCAAAGTAATTAACATCGAACCGAGAAGCGTTGCATTATCCTCACCTATTCTACCTTGCGATAAGTTACAAAGAAGAATCTTCCTCGTATCCATTATTTCTGCAATTTTTATCTTGCTTTTCGTGTGTCCGATAACCCTTCGAATTAATGGAGATGTCACAAATTGACCAACTTTATTAATAATAGGAGAAATGGCTTCCTGCTTCTGACGATCCTGCATTTGCTCAAATTCATTATTCCAGAACTGCAATATCGTCTGGTCGTCAATTTTTCGTAAAAGATTCTTTCTATATCCCTGATCTGTCAAAATTTTAATTACATCGACAAGTGTTGTGCCAGGAATTTTTATTAATGTAAATAAAACGTTTCTTAAGATATATTCAAGTCTAGGTCCCCAGGAATATCCGTATAATTTATGAAAAATAGATATAATTCCTGAAACCAATAACTCGCCTTGTAAATCATTCGGAAGTTCCAGAATGTTAAGGGGATAAGCATATTCAGGATCAGATGGATTGAAATATACGACATCATTAATTCTGTTTTTCGGAATATAGTTCATTAATTCATCAACAGCATCGCCATGAGGATCTAGAACAGCGACACCCTTTCCTTTTCTGATATCATCAATAACCAAATTCTTAAGCAGCGTCGTTTTACCGGTTCCTGTTTTTCCCAGGATGTACATGTGTTTATTTCTGTCACTATCTTTAATTCCGAAAACTGCAGGATGGTTTTTGAACTCCGTATCGGCAAAAAATGTAATCTGTTGTTTTTCTTCCGGTGTCATCCAATCTTCACTAACCGGTAAATCTTCCGGTGCATCGAGGGTTATCTTCTTTCCCCACATGATATTCGGAACGCTTACCTTTTCGGTTGGCAAATGCCAAATGGTGGAAAGTTCTAGTGTGTTTAGTAAACAAGCTGTTCCAGCTGGTTGGTGAGTCGTGATGCCTCGAATCAATCTTTTTCTGTTTAAGAAATTAGGTCTTGCTGATTCGAATTTGTTTCCATTTGCTTTCGCAAAGACTCGAAAAGCATCAGAGAGATGGTCTAGATTATCTTCGCTGTTACTGATTAATCGAATGTAGACATTAAAGCCCGGATACTGAACCTTCTCTTTTATCAATTGGTTCATGAAGTTCTGCGTCTGCGACATTCTTTCTTCTTCCTTTGGTTCTGTCCTTGCCAATGCGTAGTTTTGCCAGGCTTGATTAATCGGTTCAAGTACCATCTGAACCCAGAAGAATGCTTCCTGATCTCTAATTCTTGTCATCGGAGAAAGTACAGAAACCATCGGGTCGACATCTTTGTAATCCTGCATTGTTTGAATCGGCAAATCTCTTGCTTTTGCAAGTTTTATTTCAACAAAATGTTCCGGAAATAACTCATCTCCTTCGTAGAGATTAATTTGTGCATTGGGATATTGTGCAAGTAGCTGGTTCCTGACAAAATCTTCGTCGGCATCATCAACTCCGATTAGGAAAGTGATAATACTTTTGTATGAGAGAATGTTAAGAGAAACATCTGCTTTTGTGTCACCGAACAGTCCGAGGAATTTTTTCGTTCCTCCGGAAAGTAGTGAGCTTAGGAAAATATTTGTTTGTTCGTGCGTATATTCGTTCTTTTTGGGAACTTTGATTTGTAGCAGTTTCATCTCTTTTTTCTTATGTTATTTCTCACATAAGCTAGTGTAGCAGAAATGAAATGCGGGGGGAAGATGTGATTTTCTCTTTTCTTTTATTCTCTATTTCAAATAAAGGACAAAAGAAAAGAGGGAGTTAACGTAGGTTGCATTTGTTTTTGTGAAAAATCGCATGAAGCGATGACATTTGCTATTTACGTAACTCCCTCCGTGTGAAGCGTATTCATTAAGTTGGACTTGATATCCAGTGACCGGACAACAGTTATTTGATTTGGGTGGGTGGTTCCTCCTTCGGCAGAATTTCGTATCTGTCCTGACCCTGAACTAGAGCGAATTGTGCATTGGTATCCCATTGCACCCAAATCTGGGCTGGCATCCAATCGTTTCCTGGTGTTACGTCAGTAACGATTCCGAGTGTTCCCGAAGGAATCTTGATGAACGGATCTGTCGTTGAAAGAAATCTGATTCGGTCGCCTTTGTTTGGTAGCATGTTTCAACTCCTGTCTGAAATAGTCAAGCTTTCGATGTTCTGCAAGATTGCTGAGAAATAGTCAAATATTTAACTACTTTTCGACAATCTTCAGTCTTGTTTAATCAGTTATGAATACTCTTCAGTTATTAATGAACATACATGTCAAAACAGCTTGATTGCATTAATCTAGTTTTTGATCATGATTTTCCTTTCGTCCTTTAGGCTTGCCATGCCGTAGCTTTAGCAGAGGCTGGACTCATCAGTACAGACACACATCTGTATAGGAAATGGGGAAAGTGATAATGCCTGAGGCACAAGGTAACGAAGGAGCTGTGAAGCTCAGTGTTAAAGTCTGACATTCGTCAGTATCAAATCCCCCAAATCCTGAAGAAAAAAACAACTACAAATTGTCGAGAGTCGTTACTTGCTGAGCGGGAAGAGTCTACTGTATAGGGTGTGATACGCTAACAAGACGACAGAAGTCAAACTCCCAAATTTCAGCGCATTGACCGAGCGTTCCGTTTTCCTGCTTACTGCAGACAGGCTCATAGTCTGCGAGGCAGCGGAACTCAGCAACGTCGCCAGGCCGCACCATCATCGCTTTCCAATCCGTAGTCTTCAGAATGATAAGATCCTCCGGCGAGGCAAACGTAGTTTGTGGTTCGATGCTGTCGGCGATTCCTCTAACTTGTCCCTTGCCCTCTTCCCACATTGTGCCGTAGGATGATCCATTGTAGCCGGAAAAGCTGGCATTTAGTGAGGAGTGGCTTTCTGGTAGGTTCTCGATCCTGAGGAACAGATGGTAGAGGGTTTCGTCGTGTTTTGCTTCCACGGTTAGACCGTTGTCTGTCGTTTGCTGGTTGCATGCCGCAACTAGCACTAATATCAAAAGGCCTATGGCCAAGACTGACCACCTTGAAGGTTTCATTGGATGTCTCCTTATAGATCCAGTTTATGATTTAAGATTCTTTTTGAAACAACGCCGATTTGTTGCTTGTGTTATCTTTCGATAATCACCTCCTAGCTAGTAGTCAATCTTCGGTCTTCTGAAGAATTGCTGTAAAAAGAACAAATGGGCTTATTCCTTCTACAGCAATCTCCAGATGAAGATGACTTGTAGTTTTATATTTTCTTCAGGATTTTGTTAAAGAACTTATAGGATATAGACGCATTGTCTTGCCTATAACTTGCTATTTATATTAACAACAAGAAACTGCATATAGATATTGACTCTATTTGGCAGTTTCTTATTATTAAGACGATTGGATTATAATAAATATTATCGGCTCTGTCAATTAATCTTCTCTTTCACCCTCTATATGTAATAAAGGACAAAAGAAAAGAGGGAGTTGACGTAAGTGTTGATTGCATTTGTTTTTGTGAAAAATCGCATAAAGCGACAACATTTGCTACTTACGTAACTCCCTCCTGAAGATTGTACTCCTATTAAACTGTTTCTATCCTTTTCCCGAATCCCGAGTGGGGATCAAGTGAGCTGTATGTTTCTCAAAGCTCCGTTTTATTCGGAAGGGCGATAGTTGTTCCCTAGGAACGCTGTATTATACAACAGTTAGCGATTGCCAACTGTGCCCGGTGGTTCCATAACCCTCCTTTCCCTCAGTTGAGGAAGAGAACCGGACGCACCGAAGGGTTTGTTCCGAAAAGCAGATTAGTTGTCGCCGCCGCTGAAGTCGGGAATGGGCTGGCTGCTGCTGTTGGACTGGTAGGTAGGCAACTCACGTGGGAGTTCAGACAGACCTATGGCATTTGCGGCCGCGCCGATGATTTTGCCACTGTCCGAAAGGCCGTTGATACGGTTCCTCTCTACGTTATACTCACGAGCAGCATTGTTCCAGTCCAACACGCAGGAAAAGATCATGTTCGCGGCTTCGCTTTGTTCGTCCATCATCCGTTCAACGACAGTCGTGGGCAATGCTTCCAACCCAGCTTCGGTCGGCGCGTAAGAGTTCACCATCAGCGTCAAACCATTCGCCAGATCCGCGGGGGTCGCACCTTCCTCAACCATTTTGTTGAGGTCGCCATCGGCGTTAGTAAATGCTTCCCGCGTCTCATCAAACGAAGCTTGCCTCTCTGCGACCGTTACCCTCCAGGCCTTCACCCTCTCATTGTCGTTATCGAGATAGGCGGAGTAAGTGCTGTTCAGCAGGTTGAGCTTCATGACAGTCGAGTCAATGCAGGCACCATAGGTGCTTTGGGCTGTCACGCTGTTGTAGTACAACTCAACCAACCGATCATGCTCGTGCCCAGCGTCCTTGGCGATCTTGCAACCAGAGAGAATCAAACCGACGATCAACAATACTGATAAGATACGAAACGTTTTCATGATATTCACTCCTTTGTGAATTGTTGAATTGTAGCGCTTATCTGCTACGATGAGATGAACCGCCGCCACTAAAACTCCTTCCGGATGAGCCTCTCGAGGAGCTACTGCTTGAAGAACTTCCGCTTGAGCCTGATGCCAAGAGTCTGAGTACAAACTCAAGCGTTACCCATAGCCAACGGAAGGGCCAGGTCGTTGCGTAAATTGCGGCGTCGGATGCCGAAAACAAGAGCCACAGCCCAATAAAGGGTTCCGACAGTACTGCCGCAAGTCCGGTGAAGAGGAAGTATGCAACAATCAGCTTCAAGATGAACTTGACCAATGCGGCATTATTTGCGTCTTCACTATCAACCTTTCCTCCGAAATAAACTTCTTCGGGTTCGTATGGTTGGTAGTCCGATCGAGCAACCTCATTGAAGCCTTCGGCCAAACTGATGACTGCCGCGTCAATACCATTATCGCTGGCCAGGGCCTCCGCGCTACGCATGATGGGTCCGAGTTCGCCGGCTGTAATAGCAGGCAAACCATCTCCGATGGCATAGTGGATGCTGACCTTGCTGGTGTCATTGGGATCATAGATCACCAACCAGACAAAGCCATTCCACTTCCTTGGCCCTTCTGCGAGTCCTATCCCTTCGTGTTCGATGAAGTGATCCGCCCAAACGCCAGGATTAACGATTCCATCCGTGCTTTTCATGCACAGGACGAACGTTTCCGCGATGTGATCGGACCACAGGTAAGCCAAAGTCTTGTCGGCCTCCTTTTTAGTCGAAGTGGAAACGGGACAATTTTCGTACACCAAGTAGTCTTCTTTTACGAAGACCTCCGGAAAATCAGGGCCTAGGCCCGCCGGATCTGACAATGGTGTGTACTGCTGTTCGGCTTCCTTTGCTGGAGTGAAAACGGTTTTTATCGCCCATGCGGGGTACCAAAACCAGCTCCAGACACAGCCGACAATGATGAGTAAAGCGATAAGCCTTCTCCCGATGTTCATTGTTACCTCCTGGTTCAAATTGGATTCGGGGATTGATCAACAGTTTTTTCTCTTGGCTTCTCTTTTAGACTTATTCCTCCTTTTTTGTTTTTTGCCAAAAACCTGTCGCAGAAGATACAGTTAAAATGTATATCCTTTGTGACAAGTTCTTGGTTTAACTAAAAAGAAGAACCCTTATTTTGTTTAATATGAATACTCTTCAGTTATTAAAGAACATGCTATTTTCAAAATATTCAAATCGCAATGATCTGACTTTTGATAAAGCGTGCGAATTATACAACAAAGATATCTTTGAGTCAAGACTATGGGGCTCCGATAGGGTGGGTTTCAGTATATGGAATGCTCGGGGAATCTATTATCCGATTAATTGCTTTATACTTTTTTTCAAAACTTCATAATGTTCTTGAAGTTCATTTTGATTGACTTGAAAGTCAATGTCATGAACCATTTGATTTCTGGCTTTATGTGCTTCCCAGATCTGTTGGTATTGTTTCCATGGAAAGAACCTCTTAGACTTTTTCAATCTATCACCAAGTGTGTCTCCTTCTACGCCTTTGTGCTCTAGGCAGAAATCTAGTAGTTTATCTGCTTCAAGGAGAAGTAATTTGTGATCGGTCGTACTTTGTCTGTGTATTAATTTATTAAGGCTTTTGCGCGCAGAATCTTTCCACTCCGGCTCTTTTGGTTTGAGGAATATTAATGCAAGTACGAATAGTACGGCGAATATTATTAAAATGATTATGCCTAGATTTTCCATCGCTTTGATTATTTATGTTTATAGTATCGTTGATTATTGCTAATGGGTCAAGGGGGCTATTGGTGTCATTCCCAACAGCGAAGCGCGATCTTGGAGTTTAAGACACTTCAAATAGTGTTATTCTGATACTTTTTACACAAAAAGTATCCAAAAGTGCTGGGGGGATATAACATTTTCCGCTTGCAGATAGGAATGGACGTGTTTTTTGTACCCGAGAAAACACATATCCCCCCAGACCCCGAAGTAATACAACAAAAAACAAATATTGTGGGTTTGTTCCTGTCGTATATAACCCCCTGCTCCTATCGGAGCTTCCCCCTTATCGGGGGGACTAAATAAGTATTCCGTATCATGTGCGGGATGACACAGCCTAGCTCTTTATCAGCGGGACTAAATATGGATTCCGTGTTACTTCGACGTGCTCAGCATAAACTCGCACGGAATGACAAATAAAACATCATGGTGGATGCGAAAGTATTGGTTCTTTTCTTAACCTGAAAATTGAGAACAATTTTGAGAGGTGAGAGAGGGCGTGTGTGGTTTTTTGGAAAATTGTTTTTGTTTTTTTAAGTAAGTGAAGGTTTGGGGCCTTCTTTTCTGCCGGGGGCAAAAATCTTTACTTAAAAACAAAAACAACTACACACACGCCCGAAGACGTGTCAGAAGTTGAAGCATGTCGCCCTCCTTTTAGGTTAGACCAATATTGAGGCGTGCTTAAAAAGCAGCCCGAGTGGGATAACCCAGCACAGTACGAAAAGGACTGCTCCGATGTAGTAGATAATTGTGAGGTCGACCAGCGGGTTGCCGGTATTGGGTTGTTCAATCCGAAGATCAACGTCTTCTTTTTCACTGGGCCCAGATACAATGGCCACAACGACCAACACCAGTACTACAATGACACCAAGGTCTAATAAGTGTTTCATATTTTCCTCCTTAAAGAAAAACGTTTGTGAATTTGGGCATTGCCCATGAAATGTTTTTTGCTGTTTCCAGCGACCAGTTCTATATTCAGTATTTTCTAAATACAGGACTGGTGCCGGAAACCTTCCGGAGGAAAGTCTTCTCTTCTTATTTCTGACACGTCTTGTTAAAGAACTTGTATTGGAGATTTGTATCAAGAGCATTTCTTTCTGAAATCTTCAATACGGTGGAATTATATCAAAATTATTTGAAGAAGTCAATCATAGAGAAAGACTATGAGATTATATTGTGCAAATGTAAATTTTGATAAATAACAACAGCATGCGAAATTCTTTCTTTTTTGTTATGATAGTAATCAAACATAATTACAAGTAAACAAACGGAAAAACCATGTCTTGGTCAAAACTTCTTTACTTAATATTCATCGGGGTCGTTCTGTTTTTTACCTTCGCATCTGTATTTAGTCCCAATCATACATTTCACTGGACCGATCTTTTCGTTATCGCATTTATGATGTTTATAACGATCTACCCTTTTGTAAAGTTTATGATATTGCCTGATTACAAATGGAAGAAATTCAAATCTTCCGGTGGCAGTTCAGTAGCCACGGTTATAGATGTAAAAGTTATTGCTGGTGCTGATCCGGGTGATCCCGATTCGTATGTGCCTAACAATTAGGTTTTCGCATGAAGGAAAGGACTATGTTGAACAGGGAGATTCCTGCCATTATCCTGTTTCGGTCGGCGATACTTTACCAATAGTTTTCGATAAGGATAATCCAACAAATTTTGTCTATGATCCGCCATATAGATAATTTACTTTCAACCTAAGTTTATTTACTATTAATATCAAGCTTGTATAATTATCAGGATTGTTAAATATAAATCATTATTAGAAAAGATGGAGAAACAAACGAAAAGACTTTACCGATCGGAAAAAGATAGAATGATTGCCGGTGTTTGTGGTGGTCTTGGTGAATATTTTGGAATTGATCCGGTATTAATTAGACTAGCATTTGTTGTCGTCACCCTTGTTGGTGGTGCAGGAGTTCTCGCATATATTGTCTTATGGATTGTTATGCCTACGGAATCAAGCGTGATGAAAACCGGCGAAGATGTAATTAAAGAAAATGCTGAAGAGCTAAAGGTTAAAGCAGAGACTTTCGCAAAAGAAGCAGAAAAGATTGCGGATTCAGGAAATGCCGAGAAGATAATTGGTTTGGTTATGGTAATCATGGGATTCATCTTTCTTTTCGGAATGTTCGGCGGTTGGGTTTGGAACTTCATTTGGAAGTTATGGCCACTTGCAATAATTATCCCCGGTCTTCTAATTTTATTTAAGAGTAATAAATGAAATGTGTTGCGACAGAAGAAATATTAAAGGCGCATTAATATTAATTGTTCTGGGAACTGTGTTTTTGCTTAATAACTTCGGCCTTTTGCCGTGGAGCATCTGGGGAATGGCCTGGAGACTTTGGCCATTGTTCTTGATAATTCCTGGAATACTTATGCTTACGAGAAGGGATTAATATTAATTTAACAACTTACCACAATGGATAATGATCAAAAGATAGTAGACAAGAAGGAAAAAGAAAAAAAAGAGGACATTATGGAAGGTGATATTGTTGAAAGAAAAGACGAAGGACCGTTGAAAAAAGAGAAATCCAAAACAAAGAATGACCACGATGTTGTTTGGGCGATTTTCATGATTTCAATCGGCGTCATATTCTTAATGAACTCCTTTGGAGTTTTATCATGGGGAATTTGGTCTGTTCTCTGGCGATTCTGGCCAGTATTACTTATTCTTGGTGGAATTCAATTACTGCTTGGGAAATCTGTAATCTCAAAAATCGTTACCGCTATTACGGCGGTTGTTGTTATTAATCTCGTAATATTTGCTTCAATTCTTTCCATGGGAGGAGAAATGAGAAACTGGATGGCGGGATGGATGGACGAGGGTTTATTCAATAAATTAGAGTCATGGATGGAAAATAATGATAAACAGGTGAACGAAACAATTTCTGTCTCTGCCGACGACTATGAAGATGTGGAATCCAGATCCTTAGAACTAAATATCGGTGCTGCGGAGTTTACCGTTGTTTCTGATCAATCATTTGACGATTATTTGTTGGTAGATTCAACATACTACGAAGGTTTCAATGAGCCAGTTCTTGAACAATCTTTTGAAAATCAAGAGTTAAAGCTTACTTTCGATACGGAGACAAATCCAAGCAACTGGGTTGGACGATTTGATAAAGTTATCCATGATTTCACACTAGGACAAACAGATATCGAAACTAATTTAGAAATTGATCTTGGTGCCGGCAAGGGAACTGTTACTTTTGATGAACTTAATCTGAGTGATGTGAAAGCATATATTGGTGCTGGAACCTTGGATTTTGCTTTTGAAGAAGATTCTCTGCCAACAGGATTAATTACAATCGATGTTGGTGCCGGTTCTGCAAGAATTACTTTGCCCGAAGATGTTGGTGTAAAAGTTGTTTATGAGGTTGGTGCTGGTTCGCTCACAATTGGAGATGAAAAGGTTTCCGGTCTGGGGAAAGATGGAACCTACGAAACCGATGGTTATGATGATGCTGAATTACAGGTCGAATTAAAAGTTGATATTGGTGCTGGGAAAGTGGAGATAATTAGGGGGTAGGTTATAGTTTCTAGGTTCTAGGGAACATTTGTAGGGAACCCCGATTATCGGGGTTCCCTACTTTATTTGTCAAATTAGCGAATAATTAGATTTATTTGGAAAATCATTACAGTTTATAATCGTCATTATCCCAATTTATAGGATTGTTGGATATGTATTCACGAATATTTTCTAATTCATGATCGTTTCTAATTATGCGATCGTGGAAGGACCTTTGCCAGATCTTGCCTTCAAAGTACGGCCAGTGATTTCTCTCTATTTGCTTGATGTATTTATTCACAATCTTTGACTTGAGAGAACCGACAATTTGGCTGATTGTAGGGACAACCCTTGTGGTTGTCCTTGTTTTGGGGACAGGCACAAGACCTGTCCCTACGCATACATTGGGATCATTAATGAATATAATGATATGTATGTGATTTGGCATAATTATAAAGTTATCAATTTCAAATCCTGAGGGAAGAAACTGAGAATTTAATATGAATTTTTCGGAGAGTATTCCGAGTTTACTTAAAACCATTTTGCCATCTGAAATTGTTCCAAGTGTGGGTAATCTGTTATTTGTGCAGATTGTAACAAAATAAAGGCCGTTCTGAGAATAATTATGCCCTTGCAATCTATTCCTTTTACGGTCTTTTGTATGATCCATGGTGAAAATGAAATTTTACCCCAACAAATTTCTCCCAGTCATACTTGAAGGTTTCTGGATTCCCATCGCCTCAAGCATTGTTGGTGCAATATCCGCAAGTATTCCGAATTGCAATTCTCTCGGATTTACATTTTTCGTCACGAAAATAAACGGAACGGGATTTGTTGAATGCTCAGTATCAACCTCGCCAGTATGAAGGTTAATTAACTCTTCTGCATTCCCGTGATCCGCTGTAAAAACGATTGCTCCACCTTTTGATGCAACTGCGTTATAAAGTCTCCCAACACATTCGTCCAGAACCTCGATTGCTCGAATTGTCGCGTCAATTTTTCCTGTATGTGCAACCATATCTCCACCCGCAAAGTTCACCGCAATGAAGTCATAGGTTTCCATTCCGATTCTTTTGATAATTTCATCCGTTACCTCATATGAACTCATCTCCGGTTTCAAATCGTAGGTTGGAACTTTTGGTGAAGGAATTTCTATCCGATCCTCTCCGGGAAAGACTGCTTCTCTACCACCGTTCAAGAAGTATGTAACATGTGGAAATTTTTCTGATTCGGCAATTCGAAGCTGTCTGAGTCCTTTGTTTGAGATTACTCTGCCGATTGGCAATGAGACATCTTCCGGAGGAAATGCGACCTCCATTGGAAGGTTTTTTTCATATTCAGAAAGTCCTGTAAAAACAAGATCTCTGATCAACGGTCGTTCGAAACCGTCAAAGTTTGGAAGAACAAATGCTTTGGTTATTTCAATCGCCCTATCAGGTCTATAATTTGAAAAAATAATG
Organism: uncultured Candidatus Saccharibacteria bacterium; assembly: GCA_964501355.1. Taxonomy (GTDB): domain Bacteria; phylum Patescibacteriota; class Dojkabacteria; order CAZCSM01; family CAZCSM01; genus CAZCSM01. The sequence goes on from CAZCSM010000016.1 coordinate 17,414, forward strand.
GAATCCCCTTCGTTTACACGGTGTGTATTCCCCTGAGCATCAGCGATTACAAACGGCATAATAAATTCGTCAGTTTCTCCTCTTTTGTGCGCAATATCAATTGCCTGATAAATGTCATTAACTTTTTCACCAACCCCATAAGCGATTAATTCATAAGCTATCTTAATCCTATCCCATCTGTTGTCTCTATCCATTGCATAATACCGTCCGCAGATGCTGGCAAACTTTCCAACGCCCTGTCGTTCCATTTCTGCTTGGAGTTCTTCTACGAAGATTCTGGAACTGGTAGGATTTGTATCTCTACCATCAGTAAAGACATGTACGAGCACCTGATCTCCTCGGAGCCCTTGAACTGAGCAAGTTTTCAATATTGCAAAAACATGTCGAATCGAACCGTGTACATCTCCATTACTTACAATTCCCATCAAATGTACTTTTCCATTACTCTGTTGTGCATGTTTGATAGTCCTCACCAGAGTTTCATTTTGATAAAAAGTCTGGTTTGTAATGGCGGTATCAATTCGAGGTAATTCCTGGTAGACAACTTTTCCTGCCCCAATATTAATATGACCAACTTCACTATTTCCATTTGTTCCATGAGGAAGCCCAACAGCGCTTCCGGATGCATGTAAATATCCATGTGGATTGGAAACCCAAAGCCGATCTACATTTGGCGTTTTCGCTAATGCAACTGCATTTCCCGGTCCGGGAGGAGCCATCCCCCACCCATCAAGAATGCAAAGGACCATTGGTTTATATTTAATATTTTTATCAGTCATGTTTCGATAAACTCAACACAAGTATTTCGATAATCTTTGTGCAATTATTTTAACTATTCTCACAACATACATCAGTATATGATTATGTGGATGAGGGTGCAAGTTGATGGAATTTGTGATTGAATATATTAACGAGAAATTAATGTTTACTATATATTATTTTACATGTCGAAGGAGATTTTCTTTTAATATGTCTGATTGAAATTCAATTATGTTACTTTTGTAGCCTAGAATCCCATTTGTCATACTTCGCCAAGGCTTCGTATGACATTTTCCCTTAACAAGGGAAATCTAGTAACCAAAAACTCTGAAACAATATAGTGCCACAAATAGCAACCACAAAGCAAATAGCCATCGGCATATATTGTTTCAGACTTCATCGACTAACAACCGAATACAAATAACAAAGGGGGGAATTTCTGCGTTAATATTGCACCATAGCTTACTTGATTGAATTTGTAGATTACATTAGTTTTTTAATTTATGGACATAGAGAAAATGGCAATAGGAATAATATTAGTTGTTGGTTGGCCTCTGTTAATAATCTTCATAGTTTTATTGATAATAAAGGGTCTTTCCTTTTATCGAAAATTAAAGGATCAGGTCATTGGTAAGGCAATGATTCCTGCGGGTATTGGATGGGTTTATGGTCTTGTTTCTCTTGGTGTTGTTTCAACGGGGTATATGCTTTGTGTTCCCTGGTACTATCTTGTCATTCCTGCGTTCTTTACATTCATGATAATAATTGTCATTTTACTCCGAGTTGTAAATAATCTTGAAAAAGAAGCAGCTGAAATCAAACTCTTTTACGAAAATTTAGAAAAGCTGGTAAAAGAGAGAACTGCCGAGTTAGAAGAAGCTCATGAGAAAGCGATTCGTCACGAAAAAGAAATCCAGGAACTCAAAGATCAATTTGTCTTCATAGCTGCTCATGAACTGAGGACTCCTGTTACGGCAATTAACTGGGGATTGGAAACGGTTCTTACTTCAAAGGATATGAAGATCGAGCCTGAAATGAAAAATTTACTGATTCAGGTTCAATCTTCGAACCAACGGCTTATTCAACTTGTAGATGATCTTCTCAATGTGGCAAGAATTGAATCCGGTACGATTAAATTGGAACCGAAAATATTCAATCTAAACAAGACGATTAAAAATACGATTGATGAAATGGAATCTGTGTTTAAGGAAAAACCTGTTACGGTAAATTATAAGCCGATCGAAGCAGAAGTCTATGCCGATGAGAATCGTGTCAAACAAGTTCTTATTAACCTGCTTAGTAATGCGACAAAGTACAATCGGGAGAAAGGAATCGTTGATGTTACTGTTGAACTGGGTAAGAGCAAAGTGACGGTTTCGGTTTCTGATACGGGTTTTGGTATTAAAGAGAAGGATATGGAAAAACTCTTCACAAAATTCGGTCGAGTAAAAGACTTGGAAACTCAGGATATTCCGGGGACTGGTCTGGGACTTTTCTTGAGCAAAGAGATTGTGGAAAAGTCCGGTGGGGAGATTTCTGCAAAAAGTGAACATGGAAAGGGTTCTGTATTTACGTTTACACTTCCCGTAACGAAAAGATAGAAAGAATCTTGTAATAAAGTTATAAATCTAGTAAAATACACTTCGACAAGCTCAGTGCAAGCTTGAGCTATTAAAAACGAATATGGCCCCTTCGTCTAGTGGTCTAGGACACTTGGTTTTCATCCAAGAAACCGCGGGTTCGAATCCCGCAGGGGTCACCATTAAAATAAAATCCAGCGTAAGCTGGTTTTTGTTTTTATGTTTATTCTTGATGAGAACCGACGGTTCGACAGTGATGACACAATGAACATGAACGAAGTGAATGTGAATTGTTGTCGAACTGATACTTGGAATGAGCGTAGCGAATGAAAACGTAAATCTCGGTCACCAGTCTTCGCTAAGGCTACGACTGGCAAGCCATAATTAAAATTCACCGAAGGGTGAATTTTTGTTTTATTAATGTCGGGGTGTGATAAAATAATTTTGTTCATATTTAAACTTACGGGATCCTGAAGAAATCCCTTTTGTCTCTTCGAGACATTTTCCCTTTAACAAAGGGAAATCTAATTCAGGATGACACTTTTATGAAGATTTCTTGGATTGGGAAACATTTTGGAGAAGAACCTCCTCTTGTTGGTAATAGCAAACAAGGTGCTGGTGGCATATTCTTTGCCGGCTGCAATTTGAAATGTGTATATTGCCAGAACTTTCAGATTTCTCAAGAATTCCAAAAATTGTCAAAGGAGAAAGTTAAGGAATATTCTCCAAAGGATCTTGCAGATGAATTTCTAAATCTTCAGAAACTTGACGCTGTTAATATTGATCTTGTAAGTCCTACGATTTGGTGGAAAGAGGTTCTTGCAACTATCAATATCGCGAAAGAAAAGGGTTTAACAATCCCGATTGTTTGGAATTCGAATGGATATGAGAATATTGAGATATTAAGAAAATTCGAAGGACTTGTTGATATTTATCTTCCCGACTTCAAATATGCCTATGATGCTTTAGCACAGAGATATTCAAATGCTCCCGGTTATCATCAGAAAGCAATTGATGCAATATCGGAAATGTTGGGGCAGGTTGGTTATTTAACTCTGGATGAAAACGGTGTTGCAAAGAAGGGTCTTGTTATTCGTCACCTTATCTTGCCAAATCACGTTGAGAATAGTTTGAAGATTCTGGAAGATATTCGAAAGAATTTCGGGAAGAATATTCATGTCAGTGTGATGTCTCAGTTCAATCCCCTATTCCACTCCTCGGATTATCCTGAATTAACCAGACCAATCTCGCAGGAGGAATTTGAAACGGTTTATGCAAAGCTTGATGAATTGGAGCTTGAAAATGGTTGGGTGCAGGATATTGAGAGCAGAGAACTTTTTATTCCGGATTTTGAAAGAGAAGAACCGTTTTTGCAAAATCAAAAATCAAATCTCAAAAATCAAAATGACAATTAAAAATTCAAAAATTTTTAGAAATTGGTTATTGTTAATTTGTCGTTAATTAGGAATTAGATCAATTAGGTTAATTAGAAATTAAAGATGAGGCAATGTAGTGTCATTATTGTTTTTGTAAAAGATTGATCACAACGTTGTTACTATATTGCAACTACATTGATTCTATATTGTTACTACTTTATTTCCCTTTACTTCTTTCATATCTGATAGTAAAATGACTTTACTATATTACTTTAGCATATTTAAATTTATGAACAACTTAATTCACGCCTAAGCGTTAATATAGATTTTCCCCGTTCAAATATTTTTTCTAACAGGTGTCTGTATTATCCTTCTGGCTTCTAATTTCACGTCTATACTATTTTTTGCATATTATAATGTCGTTATACGATTATTCTGGTACAGTTGATGCTTTTCAAAGCATTAAAGATAATAAAATTGAATTCAAATTGCTAAACTTGCTAAAGTCTGGCAAGGAAGCTCAGGTTTACCTCGTTGATTACCGGGGTGAACTTGCTGCGCTTAAATTATTCAAAAATCATGAGCAACGTTCATTCAAAAATACGGCAACGTATTTCTCGGGTCGATACATTAAAAGTCGCACTCTTCGACAAGCGGTGCGCAAGAGAACGAAGCTTGGTTTGGATTATATTCAAAATGAATGGATTGCAAGGGAATATTCTCTACTTCGCAAATTCCATTCATTAGGATTCTACGTTCCGGAACCATATGCCACTGCTGGATCTGGTGTGTTAATGGAATTTCTTGGCGATGAGAATGGCCCTGCGCCTTTGATTAAGAATGTTCATTTATCAGAAGATGAAGCACAAGAGGCTTTGGATGAATTATTTGGAATGATGATGGGTTTCTTTTATCAAGGGTTTGTTCATGGGGATTTGTCTGAATATAATATTCTTTGGTGGAGGAATAAACCGTATGTTATTGATTTTCCGCAAGCTGTAGAAACTCGTTCAAATAGCCACGCGAAAGACATGATGATCCGAGATTTGGAATGTTTGCTTACGTTTTTTAGTAAATCTATTCCGAATCTTAACTCTGCGCCGTATTATAAAGCGGTTTATGATGAGTTGCAGTTTATATAAAATATATTACAAAGCTGTTAGATTTGAGTTATAATTTATTCAGAAATAAATTATCCTAAATAATCATGAACTACAAAATCAGAGGAAGTAATTTGCCTATCGTTGATATCGAACTTGCTGAAGGAGAATCGGTATTTTCCGAATCCGGCGGAATGGCTTGGATGAGCTCAAATATTGAAATGTCTACTTCTACTAGAGGCGGACTTGGTGCAGGCCTATCAAGAATGCTTTCGGGAGAATCTCTGTTTATGACGACGTACAAATGTGTTTCCGGAACCGGTGTTGTATCTTTCTGCATGGAGTCTCCGGGAAATGTTATTCCTTTTGATTTTAATGAAGGCCAGGCTTTGATTTGTCAGAAGGATGCTTTCATGGTTGCACAGGAAGGTGTTAATGTTGAATCACAAATGACGAAAAGATTAACGGCCGGATTCTTCGGAGGTGAAGGTTTCTTCATGCAAAAGATTTCCGGAAAAGGTCTAGCATTTCTTGAAATTGCAGGTGAGGTTACTGAATATACTTTAGAAAAAGGTCAGACGTTGAAAGTTGATCCGGGTTATGTTGGTGCTTTTGAGCCAACTGTTGATTACAACATTTCTAGAGTTAAAGGTTTCAAGAATGTTATGTTTGGAGGAGAAGGTCTATTCCTGGCAACTTTGACCGGTCCGGGAAAAGTTTGGCTTCAGAGTATGCCTCTTGTGAATTTGGCACATAGTATTGCGAGGTACATTCCAAGCAAATAACACACCCTTAATCCCCTCTCAAGAGGGGAGATTTCCTTCCTTGAGGAAGGTGGCGACACCGATGAAATCGGAGGAGCCGGAAGGTGTTATTGTTCGAGCTAAGTCGAGAACTTCTCGATTCCTCGATTTTCATCGTGGTCGCTCGAAGAATAAAAATTGCTTATTTTTGACTTACTTTCATTTATATATTTATGAACCAAGCAATTAAATTTATCGTCTTATTAATTTCCATTCTTGTCGGTTTGGGAATCGGTGTCCTTGCAATGTTTTTTCTTGCTCCCTTACTCGCCGGTGGCGTTTTTGTCTGGGGACTTATTATTGCAGGAACTGCACTCGTGATGTTTATTGTTAAGTTACTTTTCGGTTTATGGTTAATTGCTGGAGAAGATGAGAAAGAATTAACTAAAGCCGATAAAAGCTTTTCGATTAAGCAGGGAAAAGATGTTGGAAAATAATTGTTAATTAGTAATGTTTAATTCGAACTTTATGCAAAACCCTTAAAAACTAAACAAATTGTTATGCTGAGCTTGTCGAAGCGTGAATATTTTTATGAATTTTGTCCATCCTTCGACAGACTCAGGATGACAAAATGAGTTTTGCATAAGCTTCTTAGTATTAGGGTTCTTTGTTTTCTGCTTCCAAAATCCAAATGTCTACTAAGCCTTCAGTTTCTCCCTTTGGAAATTCTTCAGTTTGACGTGCCGGACCAATAATGAATCTATCTGTTTCAAGGTTAACTCCTGCAAACATAGGGTCATTTCGTTCTGCTGCTTTCCCTGCGACTAAAAATGGTATAACCGAAGATGGGTGAATAGGATATTTGGTTAATGTTCGTTGTGCTACTTCGCCTTTGTGTGTGGTGATAGATGTTTTTTTAAATACATAACCTCTTTCGAAGTCATAGACTCTTGTCTGCCAACCTTCTTCGGGTCCGGGTTCGTTCAATCTAGCCATTGCAAGGTTATGTTGCAATTCCAGAATATCAGCTATTGGAATGTTCCAGATTGGATCAAATTCAGTAATTTCAATTGTTTCTTCTGTCATTATTTTTCAATTTAATTGATGAAAATAGTAACGCCCTTTTTATGCAATTGTCTCAATATATTTCTAGAACTTGAATAATCTTTATTAACTGTTAATAATTGTGGTGATATATTGATTCAGTATTTTTGTATTTACGGATTATTGAATTCTGCCCAATGTCAAAGATTCTACAATTTGAAACAGATCCCAATCTGATAGCACGAACTAAGTCAAAACTTACAGGGCATGATCTGGTTCAATGTGGAGGATTAGGCTTTGATGAGTGTTTACAGCAAAATGGTTTGGAGGCAAGTGATGTAAAAGGTGTTATTGTCGGGAGACTGGATGATTGGTTTTCTGTTCTTGAAGAGGCAAGAATCTTGGGAATGAGAGTTCCAACAGTTGTTATTGCAAAAAACGCTTATATGAGAATGGCGGCGGAAGAGTGTATTTTGAACAATTCTGTGGATTATGTTTTTGGCCTAAATGATATCTAATATTTTAACTACGGGGAACATATTATCAGGATCAAATGATTGTTTGGTTATTTCCAATTTGTTTACGATAAACTTTTTCCCTATAAATTGTTTTCTATGTATTTCTCGAATAGCTTTTTGAGTTTGTTTCGGGTCGAGCTTTACGATTGAAAGGTGTGGAAAGTAATCGTGAATTCCTCCGGTTTTGTGAATTTTCATTTTTTGTTCTTCTGGAACCCTGTCCCAAATTTTCTGAAAATATAATGGAACGCTTTTATCCCTATATTCTTCAAGTCCTTTGCAAAACTGTTCATGAAGTTCCATTACTTTCTTTTTACTCCCTTGATCTACATTTATCCAAATATATTTATTATCCGGGCTTGAGAGAACTAAGTCCAATGTTATTTCGAATGGTTTAATGTTTTTTGCGATTTCTTCTGCTTTATTCAAGTATGCTTCTGAATTTTCTTCTGCGACTTGTGTTGTTATCAAGGCAATATGCGGATTCCAGTTTTGATCTTTGAAATACTTATTGCGATACTTGTTGCTCAGTTCGTCAAAAAGCGCACGAATTTCATTTGTTATTTCAGAAGGAATAGGGATGTTAATTGTATGGAGAGAAGACATCTTATTGTTCTTCGACGTGATTATATATACGCAATCTGCTTTGCTGAAAGTTCTTTTGAATGATATCATAATTGTGACTTAGCATAAATAAAAATAAAATGAGCGTTTATGAGCAATCTTTAACCTTGGCCGAGGAATTGGAAGATATTGAGATAGAACTTGGTTCCGGGAAAACGCTGAATATGATTTGGGACTTAAAGACAACTCCTCGTACTGGGAACGCAGTTCGAATCAAGAAATATAATCTTGGAATCGGCGTTCAGTCACATTTTGATCATGAAATAATTACAGCGTATTATGCTGATTTATTTATGGAAATTCTGGGCTTGAACTTTGATAATCAGTTACTTTCAGATTTATGTGTATTTCACGATATGTCCGAAACGATAGTTGGTGATGTCCCTCAGTTTACCTCACGCGCTTTGGCTGGTAGTTTGTACAGAACGCCTAAAGAAAAGCTGCGTTATGAAAGGGCGGCTTCGGTATTACTAATAGAGGGGCTTCCAGAGAAATACGTGGAAAGATATAAACAGGTTCACAATTTGATGTTTTCCGATGAATCATCAAATTCAAACCTGATGAAATTTTTTAAAATGATTGATAAATTCGAACCTATTCTGTCAGTTTGGCGCTATATTTATTTCAATAAAGAGTTGATTGAAATAGAATCTTTTCTTTATGCAATGTCAGATTTTTTTACAAATCCAAATGTTCGTCCTTATTCTATTTGCTCAGAAATGACTACTCTTGTTGATTTCTTTCAAGATAAGGATAATGCTAGGAAATATTATTTAGAAGATTTTTCCACATTTGAGAAAGATATTCCGCTGGGTTTTCGTCCACACTTTAGACGAATCATCGAGTCTGTTCCTATAATTTATGTAGAGGAATCCGGTTTAAGTATTTTGAACTAAAGGACAGGCACGAGGCCTGTCCCTACAAAACTATTTCTTCCTTCCCCTTTATAGATGCTTCGACTTTGCTCAGCATTTATCACTTCGGACTCAATTCTTTCGTCTCGAATTGATAAATTTTTTTACTGCGAAGAATGCTAGTACTGGTAATGCTACTGGTGGAATTATGAATACACCCCAGATTGTGATTCTTGCCCAGAATTCTAATATTAACTTCGCAACGTTCCAGGCCTTTGTAAATACATCATCCAAATCATTTCCAACTTCTTCTGCCTCTTGTGTTAATTCTATATCAATTGTTGAATATGATGCTCTTTGTTCCAATTCACTTGCCTGTTCCTCATAAATCTCAATTTGGTTTTCAAGTTGATTTATTTTGTTTTGGATATTGATCTTTTCATTTTCAGTTTTTGCAGTTTCCAATTTTGCATACTCATCTGCCAATTGTTTTCTTAGTTCCGTTAGAGAATTTTCGTTATCTGTGATTTCATTCTGAATGTCTACAATGTTGGTAGATTCACTCAGAACTTCGACAGAATATCCTCTCAACTCTTTAATTGTGTAATCAAATTTATCGGAAGGAACTCTGATTGTGATTGTCCCTCTTCCCTCATTTGATCCTGTTGAGTAATCAGAACTAATTACATATCCTTCAACAGTTCCGGTTAGTTCATAAATAGTTGTAATTGTCTCGCTTACATTATTTACCCGAAGATAAAGTTCCGCCCATTTCTCTTTTGCCCGTTCTGCTTCTTTTGTATCGGTATCCTCTTTATCCTCTCGATTAAAAAGTTCTGTTACTGCTTCATATGTATCATTTGCTACATTTCCCATAGATGGTGCTGGTACGGTCGCATAATCTTTATTTTCATCTACGAGTACATTACTCTTTTGTGGTAGGAGGCCGCTTTCCAAACTTGTTGTACCATATCCAGTTCCTAATGCTCCAATCATTATTGGGAGTCCGACGAAAATTCCTACTGCCGTTAGTGACAGTGTTCCGATAATTACTTTCTTATTCATTGCAAACAGATCAAATAAATTTAGTTTTCTTTGGGGCACTTCCAGATTAAGCCTCGCGAAGACTTGTTCTTTGATCCGATCTTCTGCAGTTCGATCGGGGTTGAGTTTGTTTATTAAATTTTGTAAATATTTTTGTATGTTCATTCTATTTATTTAGATGCGATTGGTTACAGCGATTTCTTTTGCTTTTTTCAACGCACGGTTTTGTATTACTTTTACATTTCCTTCACTTAGATTCATTTCTTCGGCTGTTTCCTTAATCGTATAGCTCAATAGGAATCGTAATTCAAGGACTTGTCTAAATCTCTCGTTATCAATCTTATCCAGTATTTGTTTTAATAATGCTTCGTTCTTGTCCGCCGAAGCCTTGGCGAAGGCGGATTCAGTTTCGACCTCGTCCTCGAGTGTTTCGTTTCCCTCAGGTTCGTAAATTAACTCTGTTGTTTTCTCTTTATTTCTGTACCACTCGATTACTAGGTTCTTTGCAATTGTATAAAGCCATGTTTTGAAACTGGAGCTGCCTCTGAATAATTCAATTTTCTCAAAAGCACGTACAAAAACTTCGGATGTTAGATCTTCCGCTAGTTCTCGATGATTCGTTTTGTAAAGCACGAATCGGTAGATTGCCTTTATGTTATTTTCATACAATGTTGAAATCGCTTGGGCATCACGCGACTTAGCTCTTTCAACTAGTTGTTGTTCATTCATATTTTTTCAGTGTCAGTTGCAGGAACAGTTACAGTAATTTCAATGAATTATTTCTAATCACTGACACTGTCACCGTAACTTGTTTCCTGTTCGTAATTATAGACGAAGTGGGTTACAAATAGAATGGAGAATGGAAAAGCTGAGGGTAAAGTAGAGAAATCAAAAAATATTCCTTCTCCTTGAGGAGAAGGTTAGGATGAGGTGGCAAATGCGGAACACCTCACCCTGCCCTCTCCTAATAGGAGAGGGTTCTATTGGTACTTGCTAGTTTTTACTCTGTTCTGCTATATTGTATGTGTGACTTTTTATCAAAATTTTTATGAAGGATAATTATTTTTCCTCATACAGTACAACTCGATTTATAATAGATAACCACAAGAAATTGGGAAAGATAGCAATTCTTACAGCGGTCACTGTTCTCTTCGTCCCCGTGATGTTTGGATTCTTTAGCTTTCTCGGGAAAACTGTAGATGCATATAATAAACTTGCACAACAGCAGCATCCGGAAATTCTTGGAACCGAAGAAAAGACGGTTCGTGCTGAGGAGGAGTTTGCAGAGGTTATTGCAACAGGAAAAACTGTTTCGATAGAAGAACGGTCGAGGATTCTTAAAAAGATATCTTCAGAAATTCAATCCGGTGATAGGCGTGCTCTTGTTTTACGGGCTTATTTGGAAACAATGCCTTGTTCGACAGGTTCTATTTCCCCTCTCGCTGATTACACAAAGGAACTCGTCGAGGAGTCTGACAAGAATGGCTTGGATTGGCGTTATACAACAGCAATTGCCGGTGTCGAAACCTGGTTCGGATGTGCCGGTGGTGCGGAATATTGGCATAATGCTTGGGGATATGGTGGTGGACCGAAGACAAGATTTAAATATGATTCCTGGCCGGAGGGCATTGAAGCTTATACCAGAGGTTTTGTAAGTGGATATGGAACTAAAATAGATTTTCGCTTTATTTCTTCATACTATACGACTGGTTTGCCGGGAGTTAATGAGCGTTGGGCAAATGGTGTCGAAAGTTATTTGCGTGGGATTGATAGAATTGATGCGGAGCTGTAAAAAGTTTCTAGGTTTTAGGTTCTAGTTTCTGATAAGAAAATGAAATAGTGTCATTCTCCGAATATTTCGACGAGCTCAATACAGGTGGAGAATCTGACACTAGGCGTAAACTAGCGGTTGTGTCTGATCCTCGCTTCGCAAGGATGACACAACGGAGATTTCTTTCAAACTTTTTAATACTGGAGATTGTATATTAAATACTGCCATGTTTATTATAAACAACATCTTACATTTCATTTTATACTTTATTGAGACGACATTAAGTTTTCGTTTTCTTCTTAAGTTCTTTGGTGCGAATAGCTCTAATTCTTTGGTGAGCTGGCTCTATGAATTTACTGATATTTTTACCGAGCCCTTCAGGAATATCTTAAGCGACATCGTCTTTGGAAGATTTACGATTGAAATTTCGTCATTAATTGCAATTGTTGTATATGCCTTTATTGGTTATGTCGTTCTTGAAGTTCTGGGAATTTTCACTAGACGTTCAGAAAATTAATTTCCGTGTGATATAATACTGCCTAAATTAGTTACATAAAAAATGATTTATCTCGCAAAGCCCTCTTCCTTTGACATTAAATTTGACAACATTAACCATGAGTTAACTCTTGGCGAAGGTGTAAAATATGAGGATGTTTTGGAAGGAACTCTCGATTATGTTCGTCCATGTTTACTGAATCCGGATCTGGATGTTCCTATTCATCTGTATCGTGTTTATCAAAACATGCATTTGGTGAATGAACCTACTGTTTCATCTGACGGAAAGATTGAATATGATCTTTTGCTTATGCCTCCAAATGTTACAGGTGTGGAATATGTGAAAACTCACGGTCACCAAATGCCGACAATTACGGAAAAGGCGACTACCTACCCTATCATTATTGAAATGTTGTATGGTTCGGGAACTTTTCTTTTCCAAAGATTTAATGATAATTTCGATCCTCTAATTGCGATTGAACCAGAAATAAGTGAGGTATATATGGTTAAGGCACCGAAAGGTTCGAAATTAGTTGTTCCTCCGGGTTTTTATTACACTTTAATAAATACAAGAAGTACATATCTCGCAACTGGTCGTCTTCACTATATGTGGAGTGAGAAATCTGAACGTTCAAAGATTGAAGAAAAGCAGGGCTTCTCATATTTCGTAATCCGAAAGAATGCTCGACAGGAAGTTGTTCGCAATCCGAGATATAAGAATGTTCCCAGACTTCAGAAACTCAAGCCGGAGCAAACTATGAAAATGGCAAAAATCAAATCAGCAAAACCTCTTGTTACGATTCTGCGTAACAATCCGGAAAAATTCGATTTTCTCTCAAAACCGTGGAAATACGATTGGACGATTGGCTAGATCTAATCTTGCGGATTTCCTTTCTACATACTATAATCCCGATAACTGTCCGGATTAGTTTATAATAACTTTCTATGGCCCAGTTGCTTGTTCCTGCTGAATCTGAGAAATCATCTTCTGCTGTACGTGCTCTATTTCATGACATACAACGTCGTACATATGGACATGGGGTGAGGTATCGGCACGTCAAAGAGAGCGATCGCCGAGTCCCTTTTGTCATAATGGGATCAGATTTAATGACAGTTGTTGCTGCTGGCAGTATTTACACGTCCGGTTATTTTGAGCAACATTTAACTGTTGTAACTTCAACGGCAAAAGGTCATTCCTCTGCAATAGGATCTGATGGTGTTTCCGTGGTTGATACATATGCAGCACGGAATCATGACGTTTTGTACGGTTGTAATACAGGATTTTATCCTTCAGATAACAATCACTCTTTTGGTGTTTGGGGGGATCTTGAAGCATCTGACCGTTTTGCTAGTGGATATGATTGGGTTGCAGCGCATCCTGAAGCATTGATTTATGGTGAGAAGTTGGGGTTAGAAGCAGTTGAGGCTCTCTGCGATAATATGAGTGGTGGTAGAGTTGTTATGTTGCCAAATATAGTAGAAAACTAAGCCGTAGTATTGTTCATTATGGGGATGCCTAGGCATCCCTTTTTTATGCCTCTTTAATTCCTTTCAAATAATCTCTTAACTTTCTTCAACTATAAATATCATAAAGTATTTTACTTTGTGAATGATATGAGTGTTTTTGGTTCGAGTATTGTTAGATCTTATCTTCTATCTTCGCATCCAGAAAAAGTTCTTTCCGGTGAAGCACAGAAGGCCTTGGCTGAGTGTGAGCTAAGATTTGGTGATGAGGAAGCTGTTGAAAGTACAGAAGAAGATTCTTCTATTGAGCCGTAATTCTACTAATCATTTTTTATTCCCCTACACATATTTATTTTTCAGAAATTGAAGATTACACCTTTGCTGTAATACAATTTGCATATCGTCGTATATATCTAGTATAATCAGGACAAATCTGCTCGAGAATAATTTATAAAAATTTACATATCATGGCAGAGAAAAGTCCGGAAGAATTACTAACTGAGGCGAGTGAGGCACTGTTTGCACTACCAGATGAGTCTTGGGAAAGCCTTGGTAAAGGCATGTGTATGACTCGACATCGTTATGAATATGGGGTGCCTATGTCTTGGGATACTCCTCTCATGACATCAAATACAGGTAGTTTCAAATTTTATCCGGAGTTGTTAGTAGTTTCAAAAAGATTAAGATCGGTTCATATGAAAGTTTGGATGTTTGGAACATCTTCCGCAGATTTGTGGGATATGGAATACAATGCTGATGGAACACACTCTGTCACATCTCCTAAATTGGGAAAGTTGGAAGGTGCAGGACCTTTGGTATTAGAGGCAATGAGAGGTTATGAGCAACTACTTAGCGTTGATACTTCATTAGCGGCAGCCATCGAGCCTGAGGCATAGATGTTTTTTAAAATATCACAGGAATTGAAGAGGAGTTTGTTTAACTCCTCTTTTTATTATGCTATATTGGTTTATAGCTAATATTACATACTGCCATTATGTCGAAAGAAACTCCGTTCGTTCTAGATTTCAAGAAGATCTCCTCAAAGGACTTATTACTTGTCGGTGGTAAAGGGTCCAATCTTGGCGAAATGTTAAATGCCGGAGTTCCTGTTCCTCCGGGATTCGTAGTGACAACCAAATCATATGATCTCTTTTTAGAGGAGAATGGACTCAAAATGTTGATAACAGATCTTCTCTCAGATTTGAATGTTGCTAATACGAAGAAACTCAATGAGGCTTCGGAGCGAATTGAGAATTTAATTCTTGAGGCGAAAATGCCGACAGAAGTAAGGCAGGAAATTGTTGAGGCATATCAGAAGATGTCGGGTTTTGCAGATGCATCTGTGGCAGTTCGATCATCCGCAACGGCAGAAGATATTCCGGGTGCATCATTCGCAGGACAACAGGCAACCTATTTGAATGTAAAAGGACCGAGAAATTTAACAGAAGCAGTTCAAAAATGCTGGGCTTCCCTATTCGAACCTCGCGCAATCTTTTACCGAGTTACCAAAGGATTCGATCATATGTCAGTGAGCATTGCTGTTCCTGTGCAAAAAATGGTCCAATCGGAAGTTTCCGGCGTTATGTTCACGCTTAATCCATTGAATAATGATGAAACGAAGATCACGATTGAATCTGTTTACGGACTTGGAGAGACAATAGTTTCCGGTGCAGTTACGCCGGATCATTATATCGTTGATAAAGGCAGTTTGAATATTTTGGAAAAGCAAATCTCGAACCAGGAGTGGATGTTAATCCGTCGTGGGAAACCAGTACAGGGTGATCCAAATATTCAGGTAAATGTTTCAAAGGATATGGCAGGAAGGCAGAAGCTCTCCGATAAATTCATTAAGGAACTTGCAAAAGTAGGTAGAATAATTGAAACTCATTATAAATTTCCACAGGATATCGAATGGGCTTTTGCTGGAAATAAGATATGGATTGTGCAAAGTCGTCCCGTGACCACGATTGGGGTTACAGAAGAGGGTCGGCAAGTTGAAGAGAAAGTGGAGGAAGAGCTTTCGAAACTTACACATTCAATGAAAGATACTCTTGCTATTCAGAAGAAGAGAATTGATACAGAAAAGATCGAACTCAATGTTTTGCTTGATGGTGTGCCGGCGAGTCCGGGTGTTGTTTCCGGTAAAATTCGATCAATTGTTGATGCGTCGAAGATGGAACAACTCAAGCCCGGTGAAATTTTAGTGACCGGAATGACAACTCCAAGCTGGGTTCCAATTATGAAAAAAGCTTCAGCAATTATTACTGATCAGGGTGGAGCAACAGCTCATGCTGCAATTGTTTCCCGAGAGTTGGGAATTCCATGTGTGGTAGGAACTCAAATTGCGACGAAAGTTTTGAAAACCGGAGAATGGGTAACGATTGATGGTTCCGGTGGTGTCGTTTATGAAGGAAAATTAGACAAAGATGAAATGGAGGAAGTTGTTGAGCTTATTCCGATGGAGGGCAGAAAAGGAGAAAAACAATTGAGCGATGAACAGGTTCGGGATTTGAAAACGGCAACGAAGGTTTATGTGAACTTAGGTGAGCCTGATTTGGCAAGTGATGTCTCGAAAATGTATGTCGACGGAGTCGGATTATTAAGAGCAGAATTTATGTTAGCAACATTTGGAATTCATCCTCAGTCAATTCTAGACGACAAAGAAAAGAAGAAGGCTTACATTACACACTTGGCTGATGGCATTGAGGAATTCTGCAAAGCTTTTGGACCTGATCGTCCTGTTGTCTATCGTGCTACTGATTTCAAGACAAATGAATACATGGCACTTGAAGGCGGAGAAGAATTTGAGTTTGAGGAATCAAATCCGATGATTGGTTATCGAGGAGTTTCAAGATATCTTGAAAATGCGGATGTTTTCAATCTAGAATTGAAAGCGATTAAAGAAGTTCGCGATAAGCGCGGTTATAGAAACTTGTGGCTAATGCTTCCTTTTGTTCGTACTGTTGATGAGCTTATTCAGGCGAAAAAAATAGTTACAACAGCAGGCCTTCGCAGATCTCAGACTTTCAATATTTTCATGATGGTTGAGATTCCGTCGAACGTGATCATGATTGAGAAGTTTATTGCTGCCGGAATTGACGGTGTATCAATGGGAACAAACGATTTGACTCAGCTTACGCTTGGTGTGGATCGTGATAATCCGAAGGTACAAAAGATCTTTGACGAGCGTGATGAGGCTGTAATGTGGTCTATGGAGCGTGTGGTCAAGGCTTGTGCAAAGGCGAAGATTAAATGTTCAATTTGCGGTCAGGCTCCATCGGTCTATCCTGAAATAACGAAGAAACTTGTCGAATGGGGCGTAACTAGTGTTTCTGTTAATCCCGATATGATTAATAAAACAAGACAGATTGTTTCGAATGTAGAGAAGGAATTGGTGAGAAGTAGAAGTAGAAGATGAAATAATGTTGTAACAATGTGGTTGCAATATGGAAACAATGTGGTTGCAATGTTGTGAATATTCAGATTAGGTCAAAGGTCTGTAACGTCTTAATATGTCGAAGGTTGCAGGTTACTGGGCGGGCGTTTGTCATTGCGAGGACACTGAGGTTCTCGAAGTGGACGAAGCAATCTTAGTTTTACCGTCATTCTTCGACACGTTCAGCATGACAGTAAAATTCGCATTTGAAATAAAATTATAACAGAAATACCCCCGATATATTATTCTCCCTTATATCTTCATCACAGTATTCCGACTTTACATTGTCTTCACGCGGTTTGACGGAATATGTAGCGTGATGTATAATCCTCGGAAATCTGCCGAGATTAATTTTGACAAATTTAAAAATGGCCGAACCAACATTAGCAGAAAAGGAAAGTCAAAATGGTGTCATAAGACCATTCCATGCAGATCGTTCACCTGCAGATCCGGTGCTAGACGCTAAGATAGAAGCCGTAACAGCAACTTATCGAGAACATGGAGAAGCTGCGGCGGCAGTGCTTGCCCTTAAACTAGCCGGTGAGCTATAAAGAACAATGCAGATTTTTCCAGCTGTTTTGGGTTCTATTATATAATTGAACCCGTTTTTATTTAGCGGCATCTTTATAACCGTCCTCATCCTCATATTTCAGGAAATCTTTATGATGTTCCTGCGCGTAGAATCTTTTTGCGCTTTGCTCAAATTCCTTTTCATGTTGAATTCCACACCAGTATCTTTCTGTATCCCCTGCTAGTTTGACCCCATATGCAACTAATCCATTTGCATAACCACAGTATGCACAGTTTAGCTTTTGGAACCAATTCAGATATGAAAGCTTGTGCCTATCAATTCTTATATATTCCGATCTTTTCGGTAAAGGAATGTCGTAAAGCCTAAAACAAACTTCTTTATAAATTGCAGCGCAGAGGTCGAAGAAAACCATGGGTACAATCATTCCGTAGATTATCGGTGCTGATAAAACGAAGTATAGCCATCTTTCTTTATGTTTTAAATAGTGCATGTGTGTTTTGATAAAAATAAAGACCACAACCCTCACAAGATATTGATCGTGATGCCCAATAAAAAAAGGTTACCGAAATAGAGGTTGACAAAAGTGGTTGC
>CAZCSM010000017.1:0-31978 GCA_964501355.1 uncultured Candidatus Saccharibacteria bacterium
TTAGCCGGCAGGATAGAAACCACCGGCGTTGTTAGCCGGTGGTAGATCATTTTTAAATGATACTTGAGTTTATTGAACTTTTACGTTCTCATCAATTTCAATAGCGGATTTGTCCCAGGCTTTTTTTCCACCTTTCTTTTCCTCTTCTTCATCTTTGCCTTCTTTCATTACCTTTACTAATGAAATCACTCTTCCATCATACTCAACTCTATCTTGTCCTTCGTCAATTAGTTCCTGTTTAATGATGTCCTTGATTAAATTGAATCGTTCTTTCATTGCGTCAACTTCTTCTTTCAAGTCTGTGATCATTGGATCTGAAGAAAGATGTGCTCGTGCTTCCTTTAGTTTCTTTGATGCTTCCTCGATTTCCTCTGCAAGTGCATGATTCTTTTGTGCATCTCTGATATCTCCATTTAACTCTTTGATAGATTTCTTGAGTTTGAAATATTCTTCTACATTTGTCTGTAACATGTGTTCTTTTTCTTAAATAAATTATTGTAGGGACAAGTTTGAAACTTGTCCCTACGTTTCGTTTGTTCACATACTTATATTAAGTTTTTCTAAGGTTTTGGTCAATGACAAAATCATGTTACTTTTGACACCAAAAGTAACCAAAAGTGCTGAAACAATATAGTGCCTCAAATAGCGATCTCCACACAAGTAACTACCGGCATATATTGTTTCAGACTTCAAAGACTAACAACCTCATACCTGGAACAAAGGGAAAAGCTTTTCGCTTTCTTTTCCAAAAAGATTTTGTCGGAACTTTATTCTGCCAGAGAATCTTCTGTCTCCACAGCTTCCACAACTTTCTCCCAATCACTCGCTGATTGGTTTATCATTCCGTAAATGTTTGCGCTTATTGCGTAAACATTATTGCCATCAATCTTCCTTCCATAAATCTTTCCGCCGGCAACATAGTTACCGAAAATCACCTGTTCAATTAAGTTGTCTCCTGCCTTATAGAACTTAACTAAAACTCCATTTGAGTCGTCCACTCCAAAACTCGCATGGTTCTCAGAATTTGTTGAAGCTAACTGATCTGCAGTTGATTCGTTCACTATGGTAATTAGGGAATTGATAGTTGAATCATCCGCTTCCATTTCGCCAACTTTCCAAACTCCATCCGTTTTTGTTAGAACAACGGTTTCATCTTGTTTTATTATTTCAAATTTTTCAACTTTATCTACGGTAACTTTATCGAATGCGAACTTGTCATCAATTTCAACTTTCTGACTTGATGCAAGTTGTAATTGATTCACGATTACTCCGAGAAGAATAACAGTTGCGGTTGCTGCTAATAGGACAGTTGTTGTATTGAATTTGAATTTCATAATGATTCAATCAGATAAGTAAAGTTGTATCGTAGGAACGCGCCATGGCGCGTTCCTACATAATCTTATTCAAATCTTCTCTTTGATTTCTTGCTTCGTCTAACAATCACAAATGTTCCGACAATTGCAAGTCCGGCAACAACACCTACAATATTCCCATATTGTAATGCAGAAGCTTGCCATGTTTCTTCGAAGACAAGCGGCGTCAGATCTCGGTTCTTCTGTCGAATTTCATTAAGTGAAGAACTTTGTGTTAGCCATTCAACACTGTTAAGTCCAAATGAGGCTGCTGCCTGACTGTTTTGTAGTGTATCATCGCTTAGTAAATCAGAATCCGTAACCAGAATAATTCTAATTGCATCGTTCTCTTCAAAAGTTTTCTGATATGCGACTGCAACATTTCGAGAATATACCTGATCGTTGGTTGGATTCAATTCTGCATCGAGCATGATGTCGAATGCATCCGCAGATTGTGTTGCAGAATACTGACTTGAGAAAATCAAAGGTGTGATTGTTTCATTCTCATTCTGGCTCTCTATTACATTAATTGGACTTGCCCATCTGAGAGACATCATTCCAAGCCCTTCTGTTATTGTAGAGTCTTCAGAAGCCTGAACCTTAATCCAGAAAGGATATTGTGCTAAATACGAACCTGTTGTGCCTCCTCCGACAGAAACAATTTCATTATATTTTCTATCGTATAACAACTCATTTTGTGGTTCCAATCCGTAATTGGCGAATATTTCAGATAAACTGAATTCGTTAACAGTAGGTGTTAACGTCTGAAAATCAACACTGACAGGATCTACAAGAGCGAGAACTGATCCTCCATTATTCATGAAATTAACAATTAGGTCTTTCTCTTCTTGCGTAAATTCTTCATTTGGTCCGGTTAAAATTAATGTGGTTGTTCCTTCCGGAAGAGTAGTTGCTTCCTCGGAATATGTGAATGAGGTTACCGCAAACTGATCGCCCAAAACCTGTTTGAACAATGTGTAATCTTCGTAAATACTGTGTGCAGATTTGCCGTCCCAGAAAACTACCGTTGGTTTTACTGTTGTCGTCAACTTGTTAATTCTCTTCGTTAATTGATATTCCAGATCTTCAGTACTTTCAACAAAGGACATTACCTCTTTTTGATCAAGGTATGAAATCACAATTCCCAAATATCCTTTTTGAACAGAAACTTCGTCTGCACTCTGTGTGTTGAATTGAACAGGTTGAACTCCGTTTGTCATTGCCTCTGTTTCAATTTCTTCGTCATCTGTGTATTTATAAGTAACGATTACTTTATCCTTTCCGTAAGTATCATAGTCACGAAGCATCTCCTCAATATCTCTGCTTTGCGGTTGCCACTGAGATGGAAGTTGTCTGGAAGTGTATACAGTAATATTTATGACATCATTTGATTCTGCCAAAATATTCTTCGTTGTGTCAGAAAGTGTGTAAAGTTTGTTTTGTGTTAAATCAATTCTTCCCGGAATCTGTTCTCCAAGAAAAGCAATTGATAATGCAAGTGCACCGAGCAAAACAATTATTGCTTTCAGCGAGTTGTAAATTGGTTCTTTCTTGTGATATTTATTTTTTACTAATGGAACATATGATGCAATCAGAAATACTGCTCCAATTGCTGCGAAGTAAATTAAATCTCTCAAGTCCAAAGCGCCGCCACTTAATGCTTGATAATGTGAGAAAATTCCAATTCTCTCAAATATCTTTGCAATTGAAACTGGTAGCGATTGTGTTACGATTCCAAGTCCCATTATGGTTAGTGCAAAACTTGTAAGAACGGAAAGTAGGAATGCACTGATTTGATTTTTTACGATCGCTGACATAAATGTACCAATTGCTGTCAGTACGAATGCGAGTGAGAATACGCCGAGATATTGTGCGGTAATTTGTCCCCAATCAACTTCTCCAAATGATGCGACGGAAATTACTGCGGGCAATGTTAGCAAAGTCGCAATTATCACGAAGACATAATTCGATAGGAATTTTCCGATTAATAATTGAACTTCGGAAATAGGCTGGGTGAGGTAGAATTCAATGGTTCCTTCCTTCGTTTCCTGCGCAATGGAAGCCATAGTGATTGCAGGAATTAAGAATAAGAATAACCAAGGAATATTATCAAGAAGCGGTGTGATATACACCATCTTGATATTCATTAAGGATGCAAAATATAGGAATTCAAGAATTGCCAAGAATACAGCCATAACGATATATGCTGTTGGTGAAGTGAAGTTTGATTTCAATTCTTTCTTAACAATTAGAAGAATCTCTTTTGCGGAAGTTTTTATTTTTTCCATGTTAAATTTGTCCTTCATGTTAATTATCCTCCTCGTCATGAGTTAATTGGTAGAATACATCTTCAAGCGAAGTTGTCTTCTGATTTATTTTGTAAACAATCCATTTGTTTTTTCGAGCAACATTTGCGAAATCTTCAAAGAATGAATCTTCGCCATTGAAGTTGACTAAATATTCTTTCTTCTTTCCTCGTCCTTGGATTGTTTCAACGTCCTCAACTTCACTCATCTTCTTCAATTCAGTAACAACTGCATTTCCGTCAATCATAAGTTCGATTGCATTTTGTGTTCCCTTTTCAAGCTCTTTTGGATCGCCATCAGTAATTACCATTCCATCATTAATGATAATAACTCTGTCGCACATTGCAGTGACTTCCTGCATAACGTGAGTGGAAAGAATAACTGTTTTTTCTTTTCCAATTTCTTTAATTAACTTTCTAATTTCCGTTCTTTGGTTTGGATCAAGCCCTTCTGTCGGCTCATCAAGAATTAGAATTTCCGGTTCGTGAATAAGAGCTTGTGCAAGACCGACTCTTTGCTTGAAACCTTTTGATAATTCTCCAATTGGTCTGTAGTATACATCTTCAATTCCAGTTTCTTTTACAACCTTTTTAATCAACTTGTTTTGTTTCGATTTTTCGATTCCCCTCAAATCCAAAACAAATTTCAATAATTCCTCAACGGTCATGTCTTTATAAATTGGATTGCTCTCCGGCATGTAACCAATCATTCTTCGAATCTTCTCGGGATCTTTCAGAATGTTCATTTTCTCAACTTTCACACTGCCTGAATCAGGATAAAGATAACCTGTGAGCATTCTCATTGTGGTTGTTTTTCCTGCTCCGTTCGGACCAAGTAGTCCGACGATTTCTCCTTTTGAAACTTCAAAGCTTGCGCCGTTCACAGCTTTCACGTCTCCAAAGGACTTGGTGATGTTTTTGACTTGGATCATAAAAAATAATTTTAAATTAGTAATTGTAAATGTTTAATTATCTATTGCTTATGTCATTTCGAGTGAGTTCTGTTAAGGACGATTCGAAAAATCTTTTGTGATCTCTCAATGCACTTTTTCGATGTTTGGTCGAGATGACAAAATAAAAACTGCCTAATTACAATCTCAAACAATTATGGATAATTCATGAATATTTTTCGAGCGTAGTCGAGAAGTTCTCGATTCCCCCGAATGGCATCGGGGTCACTCGAATAATAACTCCATATTTATTTTCTGACCGTTGAGCAGTTTAATACAAAGAATAGAATAGCAGATTTTATATAATTGTTTCAAGTAGAAAATAATCGGACTCTTTTTCTTGCAGGTGGTATAATATAAACTATATTTCATATAAGGATATTAATGCTGTTTTCAGAAAGAATTGGTAAGAAGATAAAACCTGTTGATATTCAAATCGATTCGATGACGAATGATTTACGAAATCGACTCTGGAATGTCTTTGACACCCATATTGTTCAATATGATTCATCCCGAGACACTGGTTGGCGCACTGATCGGAGAAGTGATCTTGATAGATTTTTTATTCGAGTTTGGAACAATCTCTTTAAATTACCCCTGGATAATAGAGCTGACAACATTGCTGTTGATGTTAGATACGTGAGGAATTATTTCTTCAACTGTGAGTGGTATGAGGTATATGACTTTTTAGAATTCTGTTGTAAGAATTTTCCCGGAGATGGCATTATTGATGATTTCAAAAGGGTTTGTAATGAATTTCTTGAAGAAGAACTTTCTGCATATCGATTCGTTAGTGACGAAATAGTTCGGGTAACAAATGCCGAGGAGATTAATACATTAGAGAATGCAATTAAGGCAGACTCCGTTACATATGGAAAACATATTTCTCGAGCTTTGGAGTTGTGGGGAGATAGAAATGCTCCTGACTATCGAAATTCTATTAAGGAATCAATTTCTGCTGTTGAATCTATTATAAAAATACACACTGGATGCAATAGTCTTCGGAAGGGTTTGAATAAATTAGAGTTGGAATTTAACTTTGAATTAAATAATCAGTTGAAGGATGGTGTAGAAAAACTTTGGAACTATACGAATTCGGAGAAGGGTGTAAGGCACTACCTAATGTTAGATTCAAAGGAAATTCCTTCTGAAGATGCATACTTTATGCTTGTAACATGTTCTGCATTAGTAAATTATATTCTTAAAAAAATTGGAAAATAATCCACAACAAATCTTCAATATTCTTTCTTCTCTCTATCCGAATGTAGAAACTGCTTTGACGAATTGGAATGGAGAGCATTGGAAGTTTCTATTTGCCGTTATTCTTTCCGCGCAAACAACGGATGTTCAAGTTAACAAAGTGACAAAACCTCTTTTTGAGAAGTTCCCTACATTAGAATCTTTTGCTAAGGCAAATCTTTCTTCAATCGCCGAAATTCTTCGACCGATTGGGTTCTATAATGTTAAGGCAAAATATCTACAAAAGTCTGCAAAAACATTGATCGAGAAATATAACGGTGTCGTTCCTCTTACAAATATGGAACTTGAGAAACTTCCGGGCGTCGGTCATAAAGTTGCAAATGTCGTTACCGGGGTTCTTCTTGATGAAAATGAGGGAATTGCAGTTGATACTCATGTTATGCGTTTATCGCAAAGACTTGGTTTTACAAAGCAAAAAGATCCGGCGAAGATTGAAAAGGATTTGATGAAATTATTTCCTGATTCGAAAAACTGGGATAACCTTTCATTATTATTAATCGAACATGGGAGAAGCGTTTGCTTTGCGAGGAAACCTGCCTGCAAAAGTTGTTATCTGAATGAGAATTGTCCTAGCGCGTTTAAATATATTTCATAATTCTGGAATAAAATTGAGAATCAATTAAATTCAGAAGAAAATGAAGAAAAATTGGGTGCTACTTTCTGCGATTGCTGTTTTCCTCTTTACCATTACCGGACTTGGTTATGTTACATATAGGAATCAACATCTGAAATATGATAATGGTTCTTCTGTTCTTGGTGCTATTGCGAATAGTATAACTGTTAAACTAACCATTGAATACGATGGACGAAGAGATTCATACGAAACGAGTGAGCTCAAACCTGGAAATACTTTGTTAGATCTAATTAATTCGTATAATGGAGAACGTGATAATCAGGTTCAGATAAAGACCCGCGGAACAACGAATTACATAGATAGTATTGATTCATATTATTCTGATGAATCGAATTCTTGGACTGTCTATGTAGATAACGTTGAATATATTGGTTTGTTTGATAATCTTCCTCTTGCTGATGGAAATCAGATTAGAATAATTTGGGAATAAAAATGTTTTAAACCATGTTACTTTTGCAAACAAATAACCCCCTTTGTCCCGCATAGCGGGACATTTCCCCCTTATCAGGGGGAATCTACCAAAATTTCTGGGACAACCCAGTTCCAGCAGATTGCAACCACATACAGATAACAACCGGAATGGGATTGTCCCAGACCCCAATGATTACCACTCCCCATACAGTTAACTTGGGGAATAATCGTCGCCTTTTAATCAGTTTGTTATATACGAGTTATTTTTCCAGAACGACCTGCGAAATTTCTTGACACCGCCACCAGTGTGGTGTTACCTTAAATGTAACACTTGAGGTAGAAATCTATGAACTGTATTTATTGTGATTTTGAAAGAACTGAAGTAATCGAGACTCGCGAGAGTTCCGATGGAATTGTTGTTCGTCGTCGTCGTTCGTGTCCTGAGTGTGAGCGAAGATTTACGACTTACGAGAAGCCCGAAAAATTCGATCTGAAAGTTATAAAGAAGAATGGGGAAATTGAAGATTTTGATAAGGATAAAATTCTTGAATCTCTTCGTAAGGCCTGCAAGGGGCAGGACATCACTGAGCTCACGATGATTAAGGTCGCAGATAAAATAGAGCGTGACTTGCTTTCACTTCGAAAGCCGGAAGTTTCCGTAAAAGATATTGCGAAGGAAGTTTTGAAAAAGATTATCGAGCTTGATGAGGTTGCCTTTCTTCGTTATGCGTCTTATCAGTACGAGGTTCGTTCTGTGGAGGATTTGGTGAAGTTGAAGGAGAAGACGATTGCAGATATTTCAAAATAGGTTTCTGTAGAGACGTAGCATGCTACGTCTCTACATTAATGAACGGAAGATTTAAATATTCGTGTCATTCTCCGAAGGGAGAATCGGACACGAATAAAAAGGAGTGATTGTTGTGTCCGATCCTCCATTCGGAGGATGACACAACAATGTGTTTCGAAATACTTAAAATTATCAACAAGGTAAAATGCCCCAGCAGAAAAAAGTAAAATCGCCTAAATACATTTTCGTCTCCGGTGGCGTTTTATCCGGAATCGGTAAAGGTGTTACCGCTGCCACGATTGGCCTTCTTCTCAAAAAACGGGGTTACACAATCTCTACTCTCAAGTGCGAAAATTATCTCAATTACGATTCCGGAACTATTAATCCTATTGAACACGGAGATCCATTTCTTTGTGATGATGGACTTGAAGCAGATATGGATTTGGGGACATATGAAAAGTTTTTAGATCAACCAATGGGTTGGCCGAATTTTACAACGATTGGTCAGATTTATAAAACTGTTATCGATAAGGAAAGAAATATGGAGTACGAGGGTGAGGATGTTGAGGCTGTTCCTCACGTTACCAATGAAATTATTCGTCGAATTAAAAATGCTCAAGAATCTAATGATGCTGACATCACAATAATAGAGCTTGGCGGAACTGTCGGTGAATATCAGAATGCTTTATATTACGAGGCTTGCCGAATAATGAAAGCGCTTGAGCCGGAAAATGTTATTAATGTTCACGTCACATATCTTCCTTTTGTTAAACATCTGGGTGAACCGAAAACAAAGCCAACGCAGCTTTCTGTTCGTACATTAATGTCGATGGGAATTTATCCGGATTTACTAATTGTTCGAAGCGAAGTCCCTTTTGATAAACGTCGACGATACCTTTTAGGTTTGCAGACAAGTGTGCCGGGAGAAAATGTTATTGAAGCTCTTGATGTAAAATCCGTCTATGAAGTTCCTCTGAATTTTGAAGCGCAGGATGTTGATAAAAAAGTTCTTAAAAAACTAGATCTTCCAATTCGAAAAATCCGAATGGACGATTGGCGAAAATTTACACAAGATCTTCAGAAACCGAAAAAGAATAAAATTAGAATTTCAATTGTCGGCAAATATTTCTCTACGAATAAATCAAAAGAAGGGTTTATTCTGCTTGATGCGTATGCGGCACTTCTTGATGCAATCAAACATGCTTCGTATAAATTGAACTTGGAGGTCGACTTTAATTATGTAAATGCGGAGAAATTAGAAGAAGACGGATTAACGGATCTGAAAAATTCTGACGGCATAATTGTGCCGATAGGCTGGGGTAAACGCGGGGTCGAAGGAAAAATAAAAGCAATTAAATTTGCAAGAGAGAAAAAAATCCCGTATCTTGGATTATGTTATGGTATGCAACTTGCGTGTATTGAATATGCAAGAAATGTGTTAGGCATGAAAGATGCGAATTCTACTGAGATTGATAAAAAAACCGCCCATCCGATTATTCACGATATTCCTCTTGATGAGAAATATCAGACTGTCAAAGGAGACAATGTTTCTATGCGGTTGGGTGCATATGATTGTGTGTTAAAGAAAGATTCTTTAGCATTCAATATTTACGATATGCATGAGGCTTTTAAGGATAAACGAAAAAGATTGGTCCGTGAACGACATAGACATAGATACGAATTTAATAATGAATACAGAAAAGCTTTTGAAGATTCCGGTTTTATATTTTCGGGAACTTCACCGGATGATTTTTTCGTAGAGATGATAGAGTTGCCAAAAGATGTTCACCCTTTTTTCATAGCAACTCAAGGTCATCCTGAATATAAATCAAAACCGCTCTCTCCGCATCCAATGTTTGTTGAGTTTGAGAAAGCGTGTTTCGCAAGAGAAAAGATTAAAGAGAAAAAATAAAAAAAATTCCCCTCTTGAGAGGGGTGGATGAACGAAGTGAATCCGGGGTGTATTAAATAAAATATAGTTGAAAGCTGTTAAAATTGCTCTTTAAAATCTGCCCGAATTAAATTAGGAATATGGCTATGTCTGAAAGAAAAATCGCTGGTGGAAAGTTAGTAGTAATAGAAGGAACTGATGGAGCGGGGAAAGGAACTCAGTTAAGATCTTTGGCGGAGCGGATTAGACAGCAAAGACTGGGTGTATTTGTAGATGATTACCCACATTATAAAGACGAACGATTTGGAGTTCCGTTGGGTGAATTTCTGCATGGGAAATACGGAGATCTTTCCGCACTTAATCCATATGTCGCAGCAGGCATGTTTGCCGCAGATCGTCGTGTTAATGTAGGTCCGATTAGAGCGGCTATGGATGATGGAAAGGTAGTTGTCGCAAACCGATATACACCCTCAAATTTAGCCCATGGTGCGGCTAAGTTTCCTAACAGATTCGGAGCGGAAGAGTATATTCAACAAATGGAGGTTTTGGAATATGGTGTGTATGGGTTACCGCGCCCCGATCTTGTCATTGTTTTGGATGTCAATCCATATGTTGCTCAAGCAAATGTTGATAGGAAATCTGCACGAACTTATGTTGAGATTGGACAGAGAGATATCGCTGAAGAAGATAGTGAACATCAGGTATCTGCTGCAAAATGGTATCTTTGGCTTTGTGAAGTTCGAGATAACTATGTCAGGGTTGATTGTATGGATGAAGATGGACATGCTCAGCTACCACCAGAAGTTATTGAAGAAAGAATATGGTTAACTGTACAAGAAAATATTCCAGAACTCATTGAACCTTAATTTCAATTCATATTATTTTACTATTTTAATCAAAATAAACATGCCCCGAAAGAAAACTATCAAAAAAGAGAGCTCAGAAAAAAAAGTTGTTCAAGGTTCTCGTCCAGATTGGGATGAGTATTTTGTGTATATTATGGATGCAGTATCTAGTCGTGGTACTTGTGACCGAGGATTTGCTGCGTGCGTTATTGTGAAAGATAAAAGAATACTATCGACAGGATACGTTGGTGCACCAATTGGATTGCCTCATTGTGATGAGGTCGGACATGAAATGCATGAAGTTATTAATGCAGATGGAACTCATTCTATGCATTGTATTCGGACTGCACATGCGGAACAGAACGCAATTGCACAAGCTGCGAGGTTTGGCATTCCTCTGGATGGATCAACTGTTTATGTGAATATGGAACCTTGCTATACATGTGCGAAGATCTTGATTAATGCTGGGATTAAAAGGGTTGTTTGCAGGAAGAGATACCATGCGGCACAAAGGACGAGAGAAATCTTCGAACAAGCGGGTATTGAACTTGAGGTCTTGGAAGAGGAAATGGAAACTTATGAGAATATGTAAGATTTAGACATTAATAAAATGGGTGCAATTTGTGAATCTGTAGTAAACGAAACATGTTCATTACCGCAACCCCGCAATTCAGTACGTGGTGATTGGAAAGAGCACTATTATGAATCTAGAACCTCACAGTTTGAAGCTGCACGCTCGTACTTAGAAACTACTATTGATGGGACTGCAATCATCGATGGACCTATGGGAGCAGGAAAATCCCTGTTCGCTTTAGCATTGGGTGAGCATTTTGAGGAACAAGGACTCACCGTTATGTATAGTCGTTCATGGGTCGATACACGTACAGATACGATTTGGAGTAGAAACGGTTCAAAACATAAAGATGTTACATGGCGATTCGAGTTTGAGGATGACGATGTTTTATGCAACCCAGATGTTCTTATTATAGAGGAAGCCCACTTTATCGGGTTTCTAGAAGGTCAGGAATATTTTCTTGAAAAGTTAATAGAAGTAATTCAGGCTCGACGGGAACAGGGAAAACGAACGATAGTTGCAATGTTGGATGAAACTTTTCTCGCTGAAAAATGGAGCGCATATGAGAGAGTTCTCCGGGAGATACATGAGAATGGTGGTCAGGAGTTTAGGTTACAGGCGATTTGTATGGAATGTGGCGAGCCAGCCGAGCATTCTCAACGGTTAAGTGATGATGCGCATGCGGTTCAGATCGGTGGAGACAAAGAATACGAAGCACGTTGTTCATGTTGCCATACTGAAATTCGCAAGCACAACATGGATTACGCCGAGGCTTAATATTTATTTAATATACGTTTTCATGTACAAATACAAAACCTTTAAATTCACAATTTCTAATCCTGATGAAACAGATTTAGTTCTTGTTTCTGTTGAAGATGAACGAACCGGTTTTATCGTTCGAACAGCTCTCCCAAATGCAGGGAAACAATCTGCTTCAATAATGGCATTTGCCGGAGCTCGATTTTCAAGATCCGATTTGGGTGCAGAGGAAATTTTTCGAGAAGTAAAAGAGTCCGGGAAAAATGCACAGGAGAAATTGGCCAATATTTTCAATAATTACGGACATTCATCTGTTGGAGATTTAGCACAACTTTTTGCGTATATTGAGCAAGTCCCTGACAATTATCATGTTGAGTTTTTCTATGATTCCAGAGTTGGTGCTGGACAAGCTCGTTCAACCCGATTTCAGGATTTCTCCAAATCTCACCCACCAATGTTTTCAACATATGTTGAAAAAGAAATGGAATTCGAAGAATTGGAAAATGAATATTTAGAAATATACAAATTGGCAACGAACAAATATTCGAAGCTCTTAAAGAAGATAAAAAAAAGATATACTGAATTCTACAAACCTGAAAAAGGAAATGCTCAGCAAGATGGTGCTTTGAACGCACGGTCTTTAGATACCGCTCGAGTTGTACTTCCAACCGGAGCAAATACATCGCTTGCTTACATTACCTCTGCTCGAGAATGGGCGCGGATGATTTCTCATCTCAAATCTGATGATCGAGAAATGATTCGAAATTTAGGGGAACAGCTTGATATGCTTTTTGCACCGCCGCAAGAAGTTCGAGAAGCTCTAAATTATACGCCGGAAGCTCCAGATTTAATTAAACACACAGAAGCAGATAATAGTTTGAAAGAGTGCCTTTGTGATCTCAATGACTTTCTTGAGGACAAGTTGGTAGTTACTGAGCAGGACTATTTTAATAAAGAATTTGTTCAACAAGTTGATTTGATTTCCGACGTTTTGTCTCCTTCCGAAGTTATTCTTTATCAATATTTGTTAACGGCTGAGCCGAACTTGAGCATTGAAGATTTCAAGACAATGGTATCTAAACTTTCAGATAAAGATAAGAAAAAGATAAGTAAAATACTTTTTGGAAAGTTCGATCATCATTGTCAACTTGGCAGACAGTCGGAATCCTCTGCATATTCATTTAGAATTTCTGCAACATTCTCCGAGCTTAAAGATTTGAATAGACATCGAGCTTGGGCAAGATTTGCACCTGTTTGGGAAACGAAGAATATGGACGAATTATTAAACAGCGGTTATGTTCTTCCTCTTTATTTGCAGGTTAAAGAATTTGAAGATTTAAAAGGAGAAGTCGTCGAATTCTTGGAAGGTTATTATGAACGAATTCGAGAATTCCTAAATAAATTGCCAGAAGGAGTTAATCAGAAGTTAATTATCAATTTGCTACCATCTGGACATAGAATCGATTATTTCATGCACGCGAGCCCGAAGGAAATCTCATATTTAACAAAACTTCGAATCCGACCCGGTGGTCACATTAATTACAGAATGCTTGCATATCTAATCGGCGAGGAAATAAAGAAAGCAGATCCATTGTTGTCCGGTTTGGGATTTAAGAAATCTGAGAAGCCGAATCCTGCATCGAGAGAAGAATTCTTCAATAGAGGATAGGAATGATAGTTGTTCAAAAGGATTGTCTATATTGACAAAATGATACTTTGGGTATATAACGTATTAAATAACTGAGTTAATAAATCATGTCAGATTTATCAGACAGACTGTTTATTGATCTATATGATGGTCCTGAATTTGAGAAAATTCCGTCACTACGAAATTTCCGACGAAGGCTAATGAGTGCAGTCCAATCAGCTGTTTCCTGTGGTCAACCGATTTGTGTTGAGAATCAAAACGCAAGTTCCCAAACTGAATTTCTGACACTTGGGGGATTGAACTATGATGATATCTTCATGTTCAACCAGGACGGTGGATGGCTTAAAACTTTTCATAAAGTTGGAGATGCACTGTACAAAATCTTTCCAAGTCAATCACTGGTCAATCCATCTTTAAATTTCGATATTCCTACACACTTGGGTTTCCAACCCAATTTCGCAAATAAACTTCATGTTCCAAGCTTCGCTGAATTGGCGATTTATGGAATGAATGTAAAGTAGGCCTATCGAATAACTCTCGGTTTAGCGTTTCCCTGTTTAATCCCTTTTATCACTTCAATAATTACAGTTGCAATCAATCCAACAGAAATTACTTCCAGCCCGTTTATTACTCTCAATCTCTCCACTTCCAGCAAATTTCCTATTGGTTTAACGAAAAATGGCAAAAGCAGAAACATCCAACTGCCAATGAAAGATAGGTTTAACACCTTATTGTCAAAGATGTGCTTTATCTTCCAAATCGGTCTAGAAAGATCTTTGAACGAATAAATGTAAATAATATCTAGTGCACCGAGACTTGCAAATGCAATAGTGCTTGCAAATGTAGTGTGACTGGGATCTGTATTAAAATGGCTGAAAAGATACAGTGCCAAAAGCCCGGCAGAGAAACTGACCGAAAGAATTGTTGCTAGAGTATGAAAACCAAAAATTGGAGTTCTCTGCGTATTCGTCGGCGTATTCTCCAGCTCTCCATCATGTCGTTGTTCAAAAGACAGCGCAATATCGAGAGGACCATCGCAAATTATGTGAATCCAAAGAATCTGCATTATTGTCATTGGTGTCGGAAGATTCAATACAGTTGCTCCCATTATCAGAATAATTTCCGCAAATGAATTAGATAGGACGTAGGAAACGACTTTGATAATATTTGCATAAATCAAACGTCCTTCTTTGATACAGTGAACAATTGTTTCAAAATTATTATCAAGAAGAATGAGAACGCCCGCTTCTTTTGCTACATCCGTACCATTTCCCATTACAATTCCAATATCTGCTCTTTTCAAGGCCGGCGCATCATTAACGCCATCTCCGGTCATTGCTACAACTTCACCATTTTTCTGCAACGCTTCTACAATTCGCAGTTTTTCAAGTGGTGTAACACGAGCAAATAAATCTATGCCTTCGATTTTCTGTGCTAATTCTTCATCACTCATCTTTTCAAGTTCATCACTTGTTAATGAATTCTCTTCATTTATAGAAAGTCCAAGATTATTCGCAATAGATAATGCCGTTTCGAGATAATCACCGGTAACTATCTTTACTTTTGTTCCTGCATTAATTGCCTCTTCGATAGAAGCTTTTGCAGTTTCCCGGAGTGGATCCTCAATTCCGGCAAGTCCAATCCATTCAAAATTTGTTAAATCTTTTACATCTCCATCTTTTTTAAACACAAAGGCAATAAGCCGAAGTCCTTCGCTCGACCATTCATTAATCTGTTTTTTAATAACATCTTTTTCACTTATATCAAGATTCGTGAATTCAAGAACAATGTCCGGTGCGCCCATCAGAAATGTGTGTGAAGCTCCATTTTCTTCGAAAGCCATTGCGGTGTATTTGTTTTCACTATTAAATGGAACATCATGCACCGGCTTCAATTTTGAGAAAAAATCCAACTCTTCACTTATTGATTCTTTATCGATAAAATTCCAAAGGGCGACTTCAAGTGGTGACCTCTGTTCGTTGCAAATAGACATGATTAGCTGTGCTTTGTTCAAATCCGTGAAGTCAGTTCTCACAACTTTCATATTCCCTTCAGTTAGTGTTCCTGTTTTATCAGTGCAAATGACCGTCGTTGAGCCGAGGGTTTCTACGGAAAGAAGGTTCTTTACGAGTCCCTTTTTATTTAAAATTCTTTTAATTCCAAGTGATAATATAACAGTAACTGCAATTGTTAGCCCTTCCGGAATTGCGGCAATAGCAAGGATAATTGAAATTTGGAGCGCATCCCAGAGCGGTTCCCCTTGTAAAAGCCGGATGCTGAAAATTACAAGACAGATTGCACAGACAATCAGCGTAAGCTTCTTCGCGAAACTATCCAACTGATCTTGCAGCGGGGTTTTTGTGCTTTCAATCAGTTCAAGACTTTTTCCGATCTTCCCAATTTCCGTGTTTGGACCGGTATTTGTTACTTTATAAACACCTTTTCCCGTGACCACCGTTGTTCCCATGTAAACAACGTCTTCGTTCTCTTTATCCACAGGGCGGGATTCCCCTGTTAATATAGCTTCCTCAACTTTCATATTTACACTGTCAAGTAAAATGCCATCCGCAGGAACTTTATCACCTGATCCCAGCACAACCAAGTCATCTGGAACAATTTCTGTTGTGTTTACCCGAACCTTTTTTCCATCTCTTATTACAACTGCGTTCTGTGTGACAATTTTATTAAGCTCGGAGAGCGTTTTTTCTGCGCTATATTCTTGGGAAGAACCCATAAAAGCATTGACCATTATTACTGCAAAAATCAAAATCGCATCTTGATATTCTTTAAATCCGAGAGAAATCAGGAAAACGGCAATTAACACTATTATTAGTGGACCTTTCAACTGGTCAATGAAAAATTGCAAGAATGTTTTTGATTTTCTGCCGGGAAGGGAATTAACTCCAAATTTCTTTTGTCTAATCTCGACTTCTTCTTTTGTTAATCCGTTTTCATTAATATTTGCAATCATGGTAATTAATTGTAGGTATTATTTACGTTGAGATTGAAGTATATTATTTCAATATGAATTATTTCTTAATTGCTGTATTCTAATATCTATTGTATAATATTTTCGTTAACTTATGTTATCTATTACTCCAAACAACATACAAATCTTCGACGGTCAATTATTTGCCCAAAACATCCTGGATACTGAAGTAAAACCTTTCACGCAAAATCATAAATTGCGATTAGACATAATTTGGATCGGGGACAATCCTGAATCAGAAATCTACGTTAATTTCAAACAAAAGAAAGCTGCAGAATGCGGAATCGAATCCGTTTTGCATCATTTACCATCTGCAGTTGATCAAACAGTTATTGAAAATCTCATTCTTGAGCTAAACGCAGATACTGAAGTGACAGGGTATATTATTCAGCTTCCTACTCCTGCTCATATTGATTTTCACAAATTATTTCAAATAATAGATCCTCGTAAAGATGCTGACGGCCTTTCGCCATTTAATCTTGGAAAGCTTTGGCACTATCGGGATGTCGTCGCTGCGGCTACACCGGCTGGAGTCATGCGGATTTTGGAAGATGCTGTAAACATTCATCTGGAAGGGAAAAACGTCGTTATAATTAATGATTCAGATATTGTTGGTAAACCACTCGGTGCAATGCTTCTTCGAGAACATGCAACGGTTACTTTCTGCACTAAATTCACTAAGGATCTTTCATCTTTTACTCAAAATGCTGATATCGTTATTTCTGCAACTGGAGTTGCAGGATTAATTAATGGCGAAATGATTAAATCCGGCGCGGTATTAATTGACATTGGGACAAAGAAGATAGAAGGAAAGTTGCACGGGGATTTTGACTTTGATTCATGTGTCGAGAAAGCTTCATTCATAACTCCGGTTCCCGGTGGAGTTGGACCTGTTACTGTAGCGATGCTATTAAGAAATTGTGTAACATTGAGCAAAATGGCGTAATTTTTGTGTCATTTTGAGCGAACCCCGATGTAAATCAGAGAGAGTCGAAGAATCTAGCGGAGCGTTCATAATGAACAAAGTGTGTTGTGTTTGATGTTACTTTTTACACAAAAAGTAACCAAAAGTGCTGGGGGGATATAGCATTTCCCGTCGTTAGTTTGTTGTTATTTTTATCTTTTTACCCGAGGAAACATATATCCCCCCAGACCCTAAAAACAAAACAGAAATACTGATAACAAAATGAATCTTGTTTTACTTAATTATTTATTCCAATGATTATAAACACTTCCCATTATTTAGATAGAGACTAAATAACAAATTTATTTTTCAGTTTGTATCCACTTGAATTTATTTTAAAGAATTTATTGAATGAACAAACCAAATCTAAAAAAACAGGATCCAGAAATTTATAAGATATTAAAACAAGAAGAAGAACGTCAGCAAGATAAACTCTGTATGATTCCTTCTGAAAACTTTACTTCTCGAGCTGTTCGAGAGGCCGTTGGTTCTGTATTCATGAATAAATATTCAGAAGGTTATCCAAAGGCGAGATATTATGAAGGTGCACAAAATGTTGACGATCTGGAACAGTTGGCGATAGATCGAGCAAAGAAGGCATTCAAGCTTCCAGAAGATTGGGAAGTGAACGTTCAACCCCATTCCGGAAGTCCTGCAAATTTGGCCGTATATATAGCACTTCTCGAGCCCGGAGATAAAATAATGAGTATGTTTCTTCCTGATGGAGGACATCTTTCGCATGGTTGGTCTTATGGAAAGGATGAAGACGGTAATGACAACGATATGGTTTATCACGGTGGTGAAAGAAAGGTAAATGTTGTTTCAAAGATTTACGATGTTGTTCAGTACAAAACAAATCCGGAAACGAAGCTTCTTGATTATGATGAAATAGAGAAGATTGCAATCGAAGAAAAACCAAAGTTAATTGTTACCGGAGGAACTGCATACCCACGAGAAATTGATTACAAAAAAATGCGTGCTATTGCAGATAAAGTTGGAGCTTATTATCTTTCTGACATTGCTCATGAAGCGGGTCTTGTAGTTGCTGGTGCAAATTCATCTCCAGTTGGGATTGCGGATGTTGTTACAATGACAACTCATAAAACTCTTCGCTGCAATCGTGGCGCAATGATTCTTGCTCGTGCAGATTTGATGAAGAAAATTAATAGAGCAATATTCCCGGGACTTCAGGGTGGCCCACATAACCACAGTATTGCAGGAATTTCGGTTGGATTGAAAGAAGCAATGCAGCCTGAGTTTATCGAATATGCAAAACAGGTGGTGGTAAATGCTCAGACAATTGCAAAAGAACTTGCGGATCTTGGTTTTAATATTATTTCCGGAGGAACGGATAAGCACATGGTCTTAATCGACTTAACAAACAAAGGTGTGTTTGGAAGAAAGTTCGCACGTGCTCTTGATTATGCGGGTATTGTCGCAAATAAAAATACAATGCCGGGGGAAAAGAGAAGTCCTGCAGATCCTTCTGCACTTCGTATTGGAACTCCGTGGATAACTACACGGGGAATGAAAGAGAAGGAAATGCAGCAGATTGCTGTTTGGATGGGGCAAGTGATGGATTTGATTAAGGATTGGAATGAATTGAAATTTGAAGAATTTGATAAAGAGTGTTCCGGGTCTGAAACTTTGGCTGGGATTGCAAAAGATGTGAAGGCCTTGTGTGGAAAGTTTCAATTGGAGATTTAGTTTCTTTCTGTTACTTTTTGCACAAAAAGTAACCAAAAGTGCTGGGGTGATGTAGCATTTTCCGTTGTCAATTTGATATAGATAGTAAATTTTTACCCGAGAAAACATACATCACCCCAGACCCCAAAGGACCAACGCAAATGTCATTAATATTTAATAAGGCACTAAATCCACCTTTAACAATCTTTAATGTTTATGCACTATCCTCTTCTCACGGTGTTCATGAAGAAATGTTGGAGTTGTGAGGTTTCAACCTCCAGGGCAGAATCGTTTTCGAAAGGAAATGATTAATGCACCTCAAGATTCGTGAACACCTTTTTGTTTATGGTGTAGAGACGTAGCATGCTACGTCTCTACTTTTGTGATAACATAAATTTTAGACCGTTTGTGATTTGGGCGTTTACTTTACTGCCGGGATTTATGTCAGGAGAGATTGGACAATTAGCGAGAGGATCAATTATTGGTTTACCTCCGCGGGCTGTTAACGAATTGATAAAAGATGGTTGTACTGATGCCGTTCAATATCTAGATCATCGAGGTGTTCATCAACTTGCCGCTATTCAGGAAGCCGAGACTCGAGAAAAGAAGGGTTGTTTGGAGACAGTGCTTACTTTGCCCGGTTTTAGGCAAATTAGGGAGGCTTTACCGCAGGACTTCAAAAATCGAGTCAAATCTGGTGTAAAGAGTGTTTTATATGGAGAAGGCATTGAACCATGAAACTTAAAGTAAAAATTACTCCTAATGCAAAGAAGAATGAGATTGTCGGTTGGTTTGGAGATCAATTGAAAATAAAGATTGCGGCTGTTCCGGAAAAGGGAAAGGCAAATAAAGAACTTATCAATTTCCTTTCTTCGGAGCTTGATTTGCCAAAGTCGTTCTTTGAAGTTGTTCAGGGTCACACCTCTTCTTCAAAACTTTTGGAGATTAAAGGAATTTGTGAGGAGGATCTAGATAGCAAGTTAGATTTAAAGAAGGTGCAGGATGGATTACTTTAACAATACCGAATTTTTGCACCTTAATATTCTATGTACGTTATACTTGTTCTAAATTTGAAATTTAATAAGTATTCGATCTGGATTTTATCCGGATGATTTCTTTGAAGATCATAATATTCACTTCCTGTTAACAACACTTCATCACCATTTTCTAATTTTAACTTATAAGGACTTTTTAAGCCTATATGGCGCTCTAATTCGTATTTTCCAGTAAATGTTTTTGAACCAGCTGTTAAATCTTTTGTTCCAGTAATACCAAAGTACAGCATGGCTCCAATTGCAAGAAAATCGAAAACAAAAAACATAGCCAATCCAAATTTATCTTTTGCTTTAAAAAGTTCTCTAATATTTATGGCAAGGAACGCAAGCATCATAATTATCGAAAAAGAAAAAGAAATTACCATAATACCTAGCAATAAATCCCAATTTTCTAAACTTGTAGAATTTGAGTTCCAATATAGAAGATACCAAAACATAAATGCAGTCAGAAAAAGGAGTGGAATAGTAAAAAACGATTGAAATTTTAAGTTAATGTTCGAAAGATTGACGAATTTTATGTTTCTATTTTTTTCATATATTAATACTTTTTCTTTCATTTTCTTTTATTTTCAAATTAGGATTTTTTCTAGTTACAATATAAAATGTTATTGTTGAAATTGCTAGTCCTGCAAGAACGTCTATTACATAATGTTCCGCGCCATACACTATTGCGAACATTATCATAATTGGAAATATAAACGTCCAACCTGCTTTTTTCCATCCAAAATATTTAGTTAAAAATAGAGCCGCATACCATGACCAACCTGTGTGCAAAGATGGTAGTGCGGCGAATTGGTTATCGTCGAGAAGGTTCGCAACAGAAACTCCGCCTCTGTTGAGAACATTTATACTCCACATAACTCTCTGCATTGGTGGAATAAATCCTTGCTCGCTTGCATACCAAGGTGGCGCAGTCGGGAAAATGAAGTATATTATGTTGCTGAAAAGGGAAAATGAAAGTAGTCCATAAAAATATTTAAAGAAATATTCTCTTTTAAATTTCCAGAAGATAAATCCTGTTAATAACCAGAGCCAGTAAAAAGATGTATAGAAAAAGAAAAATATTGGATCATACCAACGTGTAATGTTATCTGGATGTAGAGCATCTTGAATTACAACAGTTGGAATATCTCGCAGAAAGAAAAATAGTTTTCTTTCTACATCTACCAACTCTTGGACTAATATCGGTCGATTAAATCTTT
Source organism: uncultured Candidatus Saccharibacteria bacterium (assembly GCA_964501355.1). Lineage (GTDB taxonomy): Bacteria > Patescibacteriota > Dojkabacteria > CAZCSM01 > CAZCSM01 > CAZCSM01. The sequence goes on from CAZCSM010000017.1 coordinate 21,313, forward strand.
CCGCAAGTACATGCGCTAAACCTCTGGTGTATTCATAAAACCAGAAGAAAAAGATTGCCGGAAGCCAGTCTTTCACGAAGCGTTTCGCCTCGCCAAAGAGTGCCGCTATTAGAAATACACTGATGACAATTAAATCTATTTCAAATCTTGCTTTCGTTAGATTAAAGGTCAGTATTAATAAGGTATAGATTACAACGACAATAATTTTCCAGTTCTTTTTTGCCCAGTTGATGATTTCTTTCATAGTTCGACTTTGCTCTCTACAAGTTTTTTATTTTAATAATACAAATTCATTCTACAGAACTTTTGCATTTTTGTGTAATATTTAGTACAATCCATATCAATTAAATATTAGGCATTGAAGGAGATATCACTCCTGAGCCTCCCGAAGAAATCTTTTGAGAGTAGACCGGGACGGGTAAGCCCGTTACAGCAGTAAAGAGTGTTGGATTCAAAGCTCTTGATGAAATCAAGTAAAGAATTTGGATCCCGTAATGGGATTTTTTCTTTTCAATAGGATTTCGGCTTTGGTTCAAAAACAAGGTGGTACCGTGGTTCGACAAGCTCACCACAAGTGGTTTGTCATTAAATAATCACCCTTGAATAATTTTCGTAATTGGAAATTGTTTAGGGGTGATTTTTTTTCTTGTCATTACGAGCGAAGCGAAGTAATCTGGTTTGTAGAGATTGCTTCGTCCACTTCGAGAACCTCAGTGTCCTCGCAATGACAAACATTTTTTAACTGTAACTTGAAAATATGAAAGAATTTTTAAAGAAAAATTGGTTGCTCGTGGTTGCACTTGTCTATGTGTTGTCGCCGATTGACATTATTCCTGATGTTGTTCCTTTGGTTGGGCAGACAGATGATGCGGCGGTTGTTTTGTTAGAGATTATCAAAAGATATTCAGAATATAAAAGAGAAAATTCGAAAAACGAAAAATGAAAAATGTCTGTCATTTCGACTAAGTCCGAAGGACGCATGGAGAAATCTGGAAAATTATAAAAGATCTCTCGACTCACTCTTTCAGAATTCGCTCGAGATGACATTGCACTTTAATTAATAATATTTTAGGAAAGAAAAGAATGAGTAATTTTAAACAAGTTGATCCAAGGCCTGATTTCGTCGCCATGGAGAATGAGCTTCTTAAGTGGTGGTACGGTGAAGGAATTGTTGAAAAATATTTGCATAAGAATGATGATTCAGATAGGAAGTTCTTTTTTCAGGATGGTCCGATAACGGCGAATAATCCTATGGGTGTTCACCATGCTTGGGGAAGAACATACAAGGATCTTTGGCAAAGATACAAAAACATGAAAGGTTTCAAGCAAAGATTCCAAAACGGTTTTGATAATCAAGGACTTTGGGTTGAAGTTGAAGTCGAAAAAGATAAAGGATTCAAGTCGAAAAAAGATATCGAAGATTATGGAATAGAGAAATTCGTAGACGATTGCAAGAAAAGAACGATTGACATGTCAATTGTACAAAGAGAACAATCAAAGCGACTCGGATATTTCATGAACTGGGGAGACTATGATGGTTCCGATTATTCTGTAATAGATGAGAATAAATACAGCTATTACACAATGTCTTCCGTTAACAATTACCATATTTGGCACTTCATCAAAAAATGTAATGATGAAGGCTGGCTGTACAAAGGCATTGATGGTTTGCCTTGGTGTCCAAGATGCGGAACTGCAATTTCTCAGCACGAAATCTTAACAGAGGAGTATAAGGAAGTTACGCATACTTCTATATTCTTCCAACTGCCAATAAAAGGAAAAGAAAATGAATATTTATTAGTCTGGACTACGACACCCTGGACCTTATCCGCAAATGTAGCTGTCGCCGTTCATCCCGAACTAACTTATGCAAAAGTAAAACATAACGACAAGGTTTACTATCTTGCAGAAGCGACACTAAGTGTTCTCGAGGGTGAGTATGAGGTGCTTGATACTATGGCGGGCACAGAACTTGTCGGTTGGGAATATGTCGGACCATATGATGACTTGCCTGAACAGGAGGGCGCTCAACATGTTGTTGTAGAATGGGATTTAGTCGGCGAAGAAGAAGGAACGGGTATGGTTCATATTGCTCCGGGTTGTGGTAAGGAAGACTTCGATTTGGGCAAGGAACTGGGATTAAAAGTCGTCGTGCCAATTGATGGTGAAGGCGTTTATTACAAAGGCTTCGACTGGTTAACAGGAATGAACGTTTACGACGCAACGCCAAAAATATTTGAAGACGTAGAAAAAAGAGGGTTCTTATACAAACTTCTTGAGTATTCTCATCGATATCCACAATGTTGGAGATGTAAGACCGAACTGTTGTTTAGAGTTGTTCCGGAATGGTTCATCGGAATGGATATTGCAGGCAAAGATGGAAGAACCTTGCGAGAGAGAATGGTCAATCTAGTTTCTGTTAATCCAGAAGATGGTGGAACTACTTGGGTACCGGAATTCGGACAAGATAGAGAACTTGATTGGCTCAAGAATATGCATGACTGGATGATTTCGAAAAAACGATACTGGGGACTTGCATTACCAATTTGGGAGTGTTCCGAATGTGGAAACTTCGAAGTAATGGGTTCGAAAGAAGAATTGAAAGACAACGCAGTTGAAGGTTGGGATAAATTTGAAGGACATACTCCACATAGACCTTTTGTTGATGAAGTAAAAGTAAAATGTTCAAAATGCGGAGCCGTTGCAACCCGAGTAAAAGATGTCGGGAACCCATGGCTTGATGCCGGAATTGTGACATATTCAACACTTAACTACATGACTGATCGAGCAAATTGGGAAAAATGGTTCCCTGCAGATTTTGTCACAGAGTGCTTCCCTGGACAGTTCAAGAATTGGTTCTATGCGCTGATTGCAATGTCTGCTGCGCTTGAAGATAAGATGCCATTCCAGACACTTCTCGGTCATGGCTTGGTTAAAGATGAGCATGGCGAGGAAATGCACAAATCAAAAGGTAATTCGATTGATTTTAATGAGGCAGCCGAAAAGATGGGTGCCGATGTTATGAGGTGGGTTTATGTTCGACAAAATCCGAGATATGACCTGAACTTTGGATATACACCTGCACAGGAAGTAAAACGACAATTCTATTTGATGCTGTGGAATTCATATAAATACTTGATGACCTATGTAGAGATAAACGACTGGTCGCCAAGTGGAGAATCTTTAGAATCGATGAGTTTGCAGGTGATGGATAAGTGGGTGCTTGCAAGACTTTCCGAAGTCACAAAAACCGTTACTGAAAACTTGGATAAATATGATGCCATGACAGCTTCTCGAGCACTTGAAGACTTCGTAAGTGACATGTCCACCTGGTATATTCGAAATTCGAGACCTCGATTCGCAGAGAAGGATTTTGTAGCAATGGAAGTTTTGTATCACGTACTTGTTGAATTAACCAAGCTTCTTGCACCTTTTGTTCCATTTGTAACAGAAGATATGTACAGGAATTTAGTTCTTAGCGTTAATCCTGATGCACCGGAATCTGTCCACCTAACGGATTTTCCTGTAGTTTCAGAATATGATCAATCTCTTCTTGATCAAATGGCAGAGGCTCGAAGAGTTGTTGCTCTTGGACAATCAGCTCGTGTTGAGTCAAAGATGAAAGTTCGTCAACCTCTTGCTGAACTTCAAGTTGCAGGAGTGAAGCTTTCTGCGGAACTTGCTCAAGTTGTTGCTGATGAACTAAATGTTAAGTTAGTAACTGTTGTTGAAAAAGTTGATGAATCGGAAAGTTGGTTGGTAAAGGATGAACCTGGATTAAAGGTTTCTCTTAATACAAACTTAACTGAGGAAATGGTGAAGGAAGGTTTGTTCCGAGAACTTGCTCGAGCTGTTCAGGCTCTTCGAAAGAATTCCGGAATGCAAATGGGAGAATCTGTTAAATTATACTGGCAATCGGATTCTACTGAAGTTGCAGAAGTATTCAGCTCAATGACAGAAGAATTTAAGTCTGCAGTAAGTGCTGGTGGGATTCTTAATGAGGAGGTTGAAAACATGAAGGAAAAGAAGGTTAACGAGTTTGTGGTGAAGCTGAGTGTAACGAAATAGTTTTTTGGTAGAGACGCGATTAATCGCGTCTCTACATATTAGGAATTAAGGTTTTGTAGGGACAGGTTTAGAACCTGCCCCTGCGTTTATCTTGCAACAATTCTCATAAAGTGTGAAAATCTGGGTAGTGTCAGATTCTCCTTTCGGAGAATGACACAACTTTAATAAATGTTTTTATGAACCTTTTCCGAAAACACGATTGGATTATAACTGTTGTTACCTGGGTGCTTGTCGCACTTAGTATCACTACGATTTATTCCATAACATATGCTGCAGAGTCTGCGATTTACGGTGCTGGCACTGCAAATCGTCAATTCATTTTCGCACTTGTCGGTCTTGGCGTTTTTTTCTTCATCAGTTTGTGGCTAGATTACACATATTTTAAGAATTTAACAGTTTTAGGTGCTCTCTACATTGTCGTCCTTGGTCTTCTCGTTTTAGTAATGATTATTTCTCAAGCTAATCGTGGTTCTGTTCGTTGGATATCTGTCGGGCCATTTAACATTGAGCCTTCAGAACTTGCCAAGATTCTTGTGATATTAATTTCTTCAGCGTCTTTCTCAAAGCGGTTCGACGGGAAATTAGAATTGAAAGATTATTTAATTAGATTTCTACCTATACTTCCAATATTAGGTCTAGTTTTCATTCAGCCCGATTTGAGCACCACATTATCCTTGATTTTTATCGTTGGTGCGATCTTTATTTCCTCTGCCCCGAATATCGGAAATGTGGTCACGAGCATTGTTATCGGTGCACTATCTTTCTTTTCAACTTTTTTAGTTATCGGTGATTACAACTTTTTCAATCTGATTCGTTTGAGCGGTATAGTTGAAACCCTGAAAGACGTTCACTGGGTGATCGTTGGTGCTTCTGTATTATTATCAGGGTTGATAATTTTGTTATTCAAGAAGAAAAATTATGTAATGCTTCTTCTCTCTTTCATCTTGGGCATAGGTCTCGCTTTCGGGTATACGGTCGCATGGAATCATGTCTTGAAAGATTATCAGAAAGAAAGAATAAATACTTTCATTAATCCCGAAGCGGATCCTCTGGGTGCAGGTTATCAGGTGAATCAGTCAATGATTGCTGCCGGTTCCGGACAGATTTGGGGTAGGGGATTTGGTAGAGGAACACAAAGTAATTTGAACTTTCTTCCGGAGCGTCATACAGACTTTATTTTTGCATCGTATGCAGAGGAATTCGGATTTGTCGGTTCGATGATTTTGATTGGACTCTATTTCATATTGTTGATTCGTATTGTGCAGGTCGGAGTTTCTTCAAAAGATCCTCAGGGATTTTTAATATGTGTAGGTGTTGCGGCAATGATTTTCTTTCAATTCACCGTTAACATAGGAATGAATATTGGTATAATGCCGGTAACAGGTATTACGTTGCCTTTATTTAGTTATGGGGGAAGTTCGATGTTGACGACTCTTCTCGCGATTGCAATTGTTCAGAGTGTTGCGAATGGTCGTGAACTTGTTAATATGGAAGATAGTTTGGTAATTAGAGAGACCGTACAGTTGTAACTCATGTGGTGTCATTCCGAGCGAGTCTCAAAAGAGATGAGTCGAGGAATCCAGCGTAGCGTTTACAAATCGTTGTTGAAAGAAATATATGAAAAACAGTATTAACAAAAGTAATATGGCAATCGGGTTAATAATATTAAGCGTGATGCTTCTAATCTGGTTCCGCCCAGTAATTATATTTTCAAATTGTTCATGCTCGTATGAGATTGTGTTAAGCGTGTTCAAGTCCGCCGTAGATTGCGCTCAGGAATGTTTCGATGAGGGTTATGATGTTTATCTCTCTACGCCAACATTCTCTTTGATTTTCATGAGATTGGCTGTTATAATCCTCGAGGTTCTACCTGGATTTGTTTCGATTATCTACCTTTTACTTCAGAAACGTTCGCAGGATAAGAAACTTTCTGTTGACAAGGCAAATGCGGCATGATAAACTCATCTCGCATGTGGTTGTAGACCATATTTTTTTAGCGTAAAAATATTGAAATGAGCAAGTTTGCAGTTATTAAGACAGGTGGAAAACAGTACAGAGTCTCAGAAGGGGATGTCATTGCTATTGAAAAGTTAAATGGCGTTGCTGGAGATAAAGTTTCTTTTGAAGAAGTATTATTGGTTTCTGATAAAGAAGTTAAATTAGGTCAACCATTGGTTGAAAAAGCTGTTGTTGAGGCTGTTATTGTTGATCAAACAAAAGGTGAAAAGATCAATGGTTTCAAGTATAAAGCAAAGGCAAGATATAGAAGAAGATGGGGTCACAGACAAAAGTTGACCGAAGTTGAAATTAAGAAAATTAAGTAAGAGTTTTAAATCATGGCACACACCAAAGGGCAGAAATTAGCTGGAAGACAAGGGGTTAACGTTGCGGGTAAAAGACGTGGCGTTAAAAAATTCGGTGGTGAAAAAGTTATTTCCGGAAATATTATTGTAAGACAAGTTGGAAATAAAGTTCATCCTGGGGTTAATGTAGAACAAGGACGAGATTTCACACTATTTGCAACCGCAGAAGGTGTTGTGAAGTTTAGAAATATGACCGGTCACAAAAGAGGACGAAAGATTGTTGATGTCGTCGCAGAAGGAACAAAGTAGAACACGGAATGAATTTAATGTAAAATAAGGGAGTCTCGAAAGAGATTCCTTTTTTATAAAAACAGATATGCACGTGTTTAATCCAGAATCTCGAATTTCACGAATCCCTCCGGGTATATACTTTGATTTTGATCATACTCTTGGAAATGCCGATGACATTCGTGATCTCATGCTAAAGGTCGTTGAGGAGGATTTAACGAGAAGAGGATGGGTGCAGCCTGTTTATGGAGTTGATGCGTATCGGCAGACTGAAGGGGCGGCAATAACTTCCGGCAACTTTACAATGGAAAATGTATCACGTGATTTCGCAATCCAACATGGTATGAATCCAGATGAAGTCTGGGGGATTCACCGAGACGGATTTGAATCAATTAATATTGCTCAGACTTTGTTTCCAGGTGTATTGGGCATATTAGTTGAGCTTCAGGAGAAAGGATGCCCTCTAGGTATTTGGACACAAGGCGATCCATGGTGGCAAAACAGGAAGCTGCAGAGTAGTGGTGTTTTAGAGTTTGTCGCACATGATAGGATCATCGTTGCGCAGAATAAGGTCGCATTACTTGATTTTATACCATCTGGATCATTGATTATTGATGATTCTACTGAAAACGCACGGGCGGTACGCTCCTTGAGAAATGATTTGCGTGTAATTACAGTTCCTCAGGAAACTGGATTAAAAGATTATACTGCTGCGAAGATTCTAGATAGTTGGGATATATAGAAATGAGGAATAAAAAGCTTTTTCTGCATATTTGTTGCGCACCTTGTTCCATTGAGGTTATTGATTCATTGGCTAACGATGGATACGAAATATACGGATATTTTTACAATCCAAATGTTCAACCGTTTGATGAATATAAGAAACGCAGGGATTCAGTTATCACATATATGGATAAATTAGGTCTTGAATATGAAATTGCGGATTACGATGCGTATGAATATTTTGAAAAAATTGGGGATATTTTGAAGGGGAAGGAACGTTGTACTATCTGCTATGATCTTCGCTTAGAGAAATCATCAAAGCGAGCAAAAGAACTTGGATTCGGTGTTTATTCGACAACACTTCTCTGGAATCCACATAAAGATTTCAACTTCATCGCTGATGTCGGAAGAAAGAATGCAGAAAAGTATGATTTGGAATTTCACTTCCCGAAGCTTTCTCATGATTATTGGAAGTATAAAAATAAAGCAAAAGAGGAAGAAATGTATCTCCAAAAATACTGCGGATGTGTGTTTTCGAGTTGGGAAAATAGGAAACAGTAAGTAGTTAGTAGTAAATAGTTGCTAGTGATGAGTTGAGAAGCTTTCTTTTTGGTTTCATTCCTGGTACTTGTGTTGAGCTTATAAAAGTTAGGCGGGAATTTGTCAGCAAAGCTTTGTTTATCATCGAGCAAAAGATCCAAGTTAAAACTTAATCAATAGACAAACGCATCGTCCTATAGCATTGACATTTTTCAAAATCTATTATATAATGATGGCATAATATTAGTCGTTAAGACATGAGAAAATTAATTGCCATTTTCCTCTCTGTAATGATTACAATGCTATCTTTTCCAAGTTTCGTGCTTGCTGCAGATGATTCCACAGAATGGAATGAAATTGTTGATGCTTTCAACAAAGAGACCGACGAGGTTTATACTCCATATTTTGAAATAGTTGATGAGTTGAATACTGCTGAAGATCCAACGGATTCATATTTACAGTTTGTTCAAAGTCTTCAAAACTGGGATCAAGTATTTACGTATACTTCTGTTGTTTATTCCAGATACGTTGATTCTTCAGATTCAGAAAAAGCTGAAGTTGCAAATTTGGGTTTAGAGTCGGCTACCTTGGCACAAGAGTCTTTAGCTTTATACACAAGAGCAATCTCTGCTGAAGATGAGGCTACTGCCGGAAATTTATTCGAAGAGGCAGATACCAAGTTTTATGATGCTGTTAACAAACACGATGTTGCCGTTGATCTTTACAATGATTACTCCGGAGTTAATAGTTCGTTCGGAATGAGAAATTTCTTGATTGGCGCAACTGTTGTTCTTGCTGCTATTTCTGGGGTGTTATTCTTAATGTCCAGAACAGGCAGTCAATTGGAATCTGCCATTGTTAAATCAATGGTATACAAGAACTTACTATCGGGAACATTGGGTATGACAGTTGGTTTGGGAATTACTGCTGCAACCTATGCTTGGGCAGTAGAGAATGGTGGTTCTTACTTCATTTTCTACGGTCCTGTTCTTGCCGGATTTGCGAACTTGATTAAACAAATCGGTTGGTTCTTGAAAGATGGAAGAAAACAGCTTAAAGAAATTAAAGCGAAAGAAAGTTCAGGTCCAGTTCCAGGAATTTATATGGAACCAGCGGCTCCAGTGAAAGTTCAATAAATTACAGTTCGATTGATAAAAAAGGACTCTGCTTTGCAGGGTCCTCTTCTTTATATTAGTCGTATAAACCATTAGCGTTATCTAGTGTATTCGTTTGAAGCCTAGCGTTTAGCGAACGTTAGTTTTGAATCATAAGAATAGTTTGAGATAAGCGTCAAATTTGGAAAAGAATTAAGTTATGTTACTTTTGTGACCAAAAGTAACCAAAAGTCTTGAACCAAATGAACTCCGTCCAGTCCCCAAATTAATACAAATAGCAACCGGAATCATTTGGTTCAAACTCCGACGACTAACAACCGAATACAGATAACAAGGGGGAATTATATTAAGTTAAGATGTATGAATTAGGAGTAGCCTGCAAGATAGAAACCACTGGATTCTATCTGGTGGTAGTTATTTATATCACCCAATCTCTTTCTATCACGATATACTCTCCCGGTGCAATTCCAAGTTGTCTTAATTTCAACTTTCCAATTCTTACTCTAATCAACTCTAGTATTTCGTAGTTGAGTGTTTCTAGCATTTTTCGAATTTGTCTGTTTTTTCCTTCGACAAGAGTAATTTCCAACCAAACGCTTTTTGGATTAACCTTCAATACCTTTACTTCTTTTGCTGATAATCTTTGTTTCTCTACAAAGATTCCTCGTTCCAATTCTTTCAAGTGTTTTTCCACAAACTTTCCCTTTATCTGAACTCGATAGGTTTTCTCAACTTTGTTCGTTGGAGCCATTAATTCGTCAGAGAAATAGTTATCATTTGTGAAAAGAATCAAACCTCTTGTGTCGCGATCAAGTCGTCCAACTGGGAAGAGGTACTGTCCTTCCGGCATGTAGTCGGCAATGGACTCTCGACCCTTTTCATCGCTCATTGTTGTTACGATGCCTTTCGGTTTATTAAAGGCATAGTAAATTAATTCCTTCTCTTCAATTTCACGTCCATCCAATAATATTTCTTGTGTCATGTAAATTGGTTTCATTGGGTCGCGAACTATTTGTCCATCAACGGCAATTCTTCCGTCTCTGATTATTTCCTCCGCTTGTTTTCTTGATGCAACTCCAAGTTTCGATAGTACTCTTCGCAGTTCTTTTAAGGTTTCTTTTGGCATTTATCTTTTTTATAACTATTAGTTTGATTGTAACGCAATTACGAGAAGAAATCATCTTCTTTCCGTTGGTGTCGTTTTATGTAGAATATTGTCTCATAGTGGTTGACGACAGTGATAGACCTGTGATATAATACATCTGCTTAAATAAATTTGTTTGATAAATATAACTAAATTGCTTAGGAGATATTTATGAAACAAATAGTTCTTTAAAAGTGAGATAGTAGATAGATAAAAAAGTATCTGCAGGCGCTAGATTGTAAGTCATTGATGAAATGGTTTTTAATCTAGTTCCTGCAGGTTACATTCGGGATACGTAACCAGTGTCGTTGTTTGACACTAAAAGCAGGAGTTCATGATCCCACCTTTCAGTGAAAGGTCTGGTGTTGAGATGAATACATTCTTGTCATTTTTGTTAGTAGTCGTGTTGGCGTTATACTTTTGGCGGTGCAGGAGACCCATTATACTAAGTCAAGCGAAATATTCAATTTTGGATAGATTAGATT
>CAZCSM010000018.1:0-31764 GCA_964501355.1 uncultured Candidatus Saccharibacteria bacterium
GCAACCACTTTTGTCAACCTCTATTTCGGTAACCTTTTTTTATTGGGCATCACGAGTAGATTGTTGATAGTTAGTGGAGAATCATCTTGTTGGTATTGACTCTTAACCGGAGGGCTCTGATTTGAATGAAATGAGAACAAATTTCGCTCTATTAATAACTTGATGGATTTTGATTTATGTAGGTTCCCCTCCTCTTTGCAAACTCTCGACTCACGTCATTCTGAATATTAGGGTGAAATTGACGTTTTGGCTGAACATCCGGGTTCGGATCGTCTTTAAAGCCCGCAGGAAGTTCATCTATAGATTCTTTCGTTACTTTCTCCTTGTCACCAACCGTTACTGTTTTCAACTGCCCTATTCGGATAAGTTCCCTCACATTCCTTTCATGAATACCCATTAGTTTCGCGGCTTCAGTAACAGTGTAATATTCTGGTAACATATTTATTTCTTAATAATTTTAACAAGCTTATCTTAGGTGAGAAGGCTTAACTTTGTGTAAAGAAATCAGCTTAATTCTTTCTCATTAAAGCTTTTTGTAAAAAGAGATTACATTTTCGCCATATGTTCTAGAATCAACAAGTTCCAAATCTTCGACTTTTTCATCCGGTTTGAATTTTGGAGAATGTTTGACGACAATCAATCCATCATCATTCAAACAGCTTCTACTCAAGGCAATCTGTTCCATACTTGTGTTTTCGTATGGTGGATCGATGAATATTAAATCAAACTTTCTTTTGCAAAAATTTACAAAGTTCTCTACAGTATCATTTATGATTTCAGCATATTTGTATAGACCTGCCTTATCAAGGTTTTCGTCGATACATTCAACAGCATCCTCTGAATTATCTACAAATACGGCAAATTTTGCTCCACGACTTAGTGCTTCAATTCCAAGTGAACCGGAGCCTGCAAATAGATCCAAAACAGTTGCATCCTCAATCCAATCATAAAGAATTGAAAATAATGCTGATTTCGCGCGATCAGTTATCGGTCTTGTCCCATGTTCAGGGGTTTTCAGTTGTGTGTTTTTTGCAACACCGGATATTATTCTTGCCATTTTAATTCTTGCTTATTGGTATGCTAATAGTTACGGTTGTTCCTGTCCCTACGATGGACTCATACTTAATAGTTCCCTTGTGCGCCTTGATAATCAACTTAGATAAATATATTCCAATACCTATGCCTTCACCCTTAATAAAGCCTTCTTCCTCAAAATGCGCCCTGTGGAAAGGTGTAAAGAGCTTTTCCTGCTCTTCATTTGAAATTCCTCTCCCGGTGTCTTGGATCGTTATTATTGCATTATTATCTATTCTTTCCAATCTCAATTTGACGGAACCCTGAGGTTTATTATATATAATTGCATTTTCCAAGATATTTCCAATTGCTTGTTTTAATTTATTCCTTTCGGCTAGAATCTGTGGCTTATGTTTGATAACCAACTTAGTTGATATTTCATACTCCTTTGCGGTTGGTTGAGCATTTTCAACAACATCCTTAAGCATATCTGCAAGAGATCCTTCTCTCATTGAAATCTTTAGCCTTCCCTTTTCGAGTTCGGACATAATTATTATTCGCTCAGTAATAGTATGAACTTTTTGTGTGCTTGCAGATAATCCAATCAAATATTCGTTTATCCTCTTCCCCTTAATTTCCTTTTGTAATAAATCTATATATCCTTTCGCAGCGGTAATTGGAGTACGTAAGAAATGTGAAATGATTGTGATATATTCTCCTTTCAGCTTATTCAGCTCCAGCTCCTTTTCTACGACTGCTTTTTCTTTCCTTAACTTCTCCTCAATATCTGCAAGAAGTTTTGCGTTTTGCAATGATAATCCCAACTGTTTTGAAATAACACTGATTATTTCCAGTTCCTCCCTAGAATAAAAGTCTTCGGAAGCCTTTTCTCCCAGAAGCCATAATGCAACGGTTTTTCCATCTTGAAGTATAGGCACGGCAATACTATATTTTTTAATTTTCTTATTTTTAATAGCGGGAATTTCATCAATATAAGAGATAAAAGGCAGGTTCTTTAGCAACTTGAAATCATTCTCGTCAGATTTGAGAATTAGCTCCCAGTTTTTATATAGGAATTCATCTTTAATATAGAAACCATCTTCTTTTACGAAGATAATTAGTGAATTTTTAATCTGCAAATGATTTGGCAAAATCGCAGATACATAATTACAAATTCCATCATAATCTTTTGCCTGTGCCAAGTCGGTGATAACCACTCTTTCTGCCTTAAAGAACTCAAGGACTTTTCTGTGGAATAATTTTTGCCAAAGATCCTCTACTAGGTTTTGAAACGGAATTGCGGAAACTGAGGTGAATATTAATACCGGGACAAGACTAATAATAGTCTTCGATGTTATGGAAAATCGCAAAATGAATGAGAAGAGTGCAAATAGTAGGATAGATATTGCTGTTGTAAAGAAACTCGTAAGTGCATACGTCAGCGTTTTGTTGATAATCTTCTTTACATCAAAAAGTTGAAATCTTTTTAATGCAAACAATGTGGTGAGCGGGAATATAAGAAAGATTGTTGTTAACACTTCATATGAAATGGGAACTTCTCTATCAATGATGAAAGGGAGAAGGAGAAATGTTATTCCTGGTATTGCCGATAGGATGATTCCAATCCCAATGTATTTAAGTTGCTGTTTTCTAATTAAGTCTCTTGTGCGTAGGAAATTCAGGAATATTCCTGCTAGAAATGATACCGCAATATATAAGACAAAGAAGTAAAATCCTTGAACAATATTGTAATGTTTTGCCATTACCGTTGTATTTAGAAACAGAGGAATGATTGTTAATGATGCAACAATTGCAAGATTGATTAGGACATATGCTCTCTTGAACTGTTTCAATAGATCTGTTGGAAAAGTTAAAAAGAAAAAGGGTACTGCTATTAAACTAATTCCGGAGATAGGCCCAATAATTAAATATAAAATAGTCATGTACAAGGGAAAGGAAATGTTGAAAGCTTCAAATATCCCAGGGGCAATCGTTATACCCATTCCAACACACATCAAAAGGAATGATAGCGTTTTATCAGTCTGCGGGCTTGTGATGAAGGCGAGATACCCAATCAGTCCAATAGCAAATGCAACAATGTAGTTATAGGAGAATTTCAGAAGATGTGTTTTAGACAGGCTTTCTAGTTTAATGGGAACTTGTGAAATCGTACCATTGTGATCAACCGTATAGATAAGCTCGTCCCCAACTTTAAAATCATATACCTCACCTCTTTGAAATCTGTTCTCAATGATTTTCTCTAGGGATTCTCCATTAATATGTGTAATCACATCCCCCTCTTCTAACGGTGAATCATCAGAGTAAATTGTTCCAATGAGAAAATCTTTTTTGCGGAAGCTCCCGTCGGTTTGATCAATCGGTGTTGTGACTGCAAAATAGTAACTAAAGAAAAGAAGGATTGCAAATGCAATGAAAACCATATTTCCTATTCTGACGCGATTCTTGAGCATGTTTTTTATTTCCAAATATCAGGATCTTCTCCTCCGAGTCTCCAATATACAACTCCTTTTATCTTGTACTCTTCCGCTAATTTCTTTCTCTCTTCAATACTTCTTGCATCATGATACCAAGCATTTGCATTGCCTACAATGACATGATTTTCTTTTGCTGAATCATCCCATTCATAAGTTCCGGAATTTTTCAGAGCATCCGTTTGTTCCCAAGTCAAAGCTTCAACTCCACCCGTTTTCCAGTAATAACCATAAAGTGGTAATGCCAAAACAACTTTCTCTTTTGGCACAATGGTCAATGAATATTCAAGGATTTCTTCCAGCCAATAAATTGGCGAGATGGCACCATGTTCCGTTGTGGAATTATGCGTCCAATCGTAACCCATTATTCGAAATTCATCGACATATTTTCCGATCTCTTCCCAGTCTTGCGCTTGTCTTGAGGATGAGAATTGATAAATTATATTGTCCGTTTTTGGAAGGACTGCAATAGTCAGTAACTTATTATCCCGGTGTAAAAGGTCTCCTAACTTAGAAATGAAATTAGAAAAGGCATCCTTGTCTTTTCCCTCCAAATTTTCATAATCAATATCTATTCCATCGAAGTTGAATCTTTTTGCAGCTTTTTCAATTTCGTTCACATGCTTTTCAAGAAGCGTCGGATTATTAATAATATTTGAAAATTCTAAGGATGACGCATTGGTGATTGTAGGAATAACTTTTCCTTCTTTGTCATGAACTTGTTTCACATAGGTTGTAATTGATACATCGCTTTTTCTCTGCGTTAGTGTTCCATCGGCATTTACGTAGAACCAAACTGGCGAAACTGATTCTATCTGGTCTGCATTATCAGAAAAAGTTTGAAATCCCCTACTCTCATCCCAATACGGAATCCAGGCTGAGACAGTTATTTCATGTTCCGGTAAGTTATCTTCATCAGGCTTTGGTGTCGTGAAATTTTCTTCGTTTGTACTTGCAGCACTTAGTATGAAGTTTTGGGCTGTTTGAACGGCTTCTTCTCCTTTCTCAAATTTAAAGAGAAAGAAGTAACCAACAAAGATAGAAAGAATGGCGAAGATTATCAGTTTTATCGGTTTCATATTCCAGAATTTAAAATTCAAAAATCAAATCTCAAAATGACAATGCAAAATTAAAAATTTATATTAGAATTCGACTTTGTAGAAAACCTCTCGACTCACTCTGTTCGCTCGAAGAATAAAAATTTGCTGATTACTGTTCGTTGTCAGCTGATATTCCATTGTCTCAGTATTTCGTATAGAACGATTCCTGTTGTCGTTGCTACATTTAGTGATTGTGCTCGTCCGAGCATTGGTAGCTCAATTGTTGCATCTGATAATTTTCTGACTTCTTTTGAAACACCATGAATTTCATGTCCAAGTATTATTGCTGTCGGTTTTTTAAATTCAAAATCTGTGTAATTCACACTATCCTCTGAAATTTCAATACTTACGATTTGATATCCTTCACTTTTCAACTTTTCAATAATTTCAACCGTTGATTTATTATATTCCCAAGGAACTACATCAGTTGCACCGATCGCTGTTTTGGGGATTTTATTGTGTGGTGGATATGCAGTAATTCCACAAAGATATAATTTTTCTGCTAGTATGGCATCGCATGTTCGAAATATTGCGCCGACGTTCAATGCACTTCGGATATTATCCAGCACAACGACTACGGGCGTTCTGTCGAGTTCTTCTATTTCTTCTGGGGTTCTCCTTGTAATCACGTTATAATTTTCTTTCTATTAGTTTTTTTGATTTTACACGAAAACTGTGCAACTAACTAGTAATGTTTAAATTATATTTTGTCGATGTAACTTTTGGAAACAAAAGTTACCAAAATTTCTGGAACAACCTAATTCCAGCAGATAGCAACCTAATACAAATAACTACCGGAACAGGTTGTTCCAGACCTCAACGACTAACACCCAAATACAAATAACGAGGGGGAAATTATATTCTTCCGATAGTATAATGTAGGATACCTCTTTTTCAGAAAAGAAAAGGCCCAGATATATCTGGACCTTATAAACACATTATTTCACTTTACAAGCTATTTCTTCTTTGTCTTCTTTTTTGTTGTCTTCTTGTAGTTATCAAATTTCTTCATGTCCTTTTTCACTTCCTTTTTTTCTTCAGTTTTCAAAGGCATTTCTACTTGTTCTGATTTTGTAGATACACTTGGTGTTGAAGTTAATCTGTGCAATTTATCCTTCCAGAAATCTGAAATCCACTTCATTCCTTCCACAACTTTCGTAACGATGTTTGCGATAAATTCAATCTTCAATAAGTATGGGCTGAGAATTCTAACTAATTCTGTAAATACAAAACCGATAAGAATTGGTAGTAACCAGATTACTTGATTTGTGAAGTAGTCGATCATGTCAGCTTTGTTTTCCAAGACATATGCCCATGCATCATCAAGCTGTGCTGCCATGTCAGCTGCGGTACTCATTAGATAAAGACTGAAGACAGATACCAATGCAGATATTACTGTTGAAAATTTTGCTTTTGTTGCTTTCCCAAGAATTAGACCGAATGGCAAGTATGTTACTAGTTGAACTAATGCATAGTTTTTCTCATACCATGTGGACTCAAGTTCTATACCAAAGATGTTGATTATAAACTGTCTAACCATCCATCCTAGATAAAAAGTTCCACCTAGCCAGAGAACGAGATTGAAAAGGGAAATGGGTTTTTGTTGTTGTTCTTTCATTTACGTATGTCAATAAAATACAAGTTGATTCTATCACGTTTTATCTTTTCTACCAAAGATTTATCGTCATATTTGAAAAAAACATCTTGGGAACCGAAATAATAGACTGTTTCGAATTTTTCCATTGCCATTTCAATGACTTTTACACTTTCCTCTCCGGGTTTTTTTGCATTGATAATAAGGGCTCGTTCAAAACTCTGGGCTTTCTTCAAAAACTCTCCACTGCCTTTATATCTTGGAACTTTAATTCTTCCGTTTACTGAAAGCGTATCTGTTAATTGTTTTTTGTATGGTCCCCAGAATCCGAAAAGATTTCTGTCTGTGAATATCCAGATATTTGATCCGGTGTTTACAACTCGTAATAGTTCATCTAAGTATTCTTTTTTGATGTTCGAAAACCAGAAGTGTGGATCTGTTAATCCTTGAAAAAATATTCCATCAATATCAAAAATGCAAAGGGTTTTTGGGTTTATGTTTTTTCGTTCATCTGAGTCGCAGAAGTCTTTAAGCGATTTGAATTGTAATGTTTGCATAATTTTATGTTGTTATAAATTACCTTACTTTTGTGACCTAGAATCCCTTTTGTCACTTCGTGACATTTTCCCTTAAAAAGGGAAATCTAGTAAGCAAAAGTTCTGGGGTGAATTAGTTCCCTCCAAGCACGACCTTGAAATAAATAGCAACCGGAATAACCCACCCCAGACCCCAAAAATTCCGACCGCATACAGGAAACAATGGGATGAATTTCTGATTGTGAGTAAACCAAATTCAT
This sequence comes from uncultured Candidatus Saccharibacteria bacterium, assembly GCA_964501355.1. Classification (GTDB taxonomy): domain Bacteria; phylum Patescibacteriota; class Dojkabacteria; order CAZCSM01; family CAZCSM01; genus CAZCSM01. Next base: position 6,997 of record CAZCSM010000018.1, read on the forward strand.
CATCTAGAAACTAAAACCTTGAACCTAGAAACTGATTTCTCTATTTTGTAAACATCTGCATGGCGATTGCTGTCACAATAACAATTGCGCCGAGTGCAACTCTGTAGATTACAAATGGTTTAATACCAACCTTATTTAACAATTGTAGGAACATTTTAATTGCAAAATATCCGGATACGAATGATGTAACGAATCCAATGACCATTACCGGCCAGTTAACGGCAGCGGGATTTCCAATTAACTGAAGCATTTCATAAACACCTGCAAGTCCAATAATTGGAATTCCAAGTAGAAAAGAAAATCTTGCAGAATCTGAAAGAGAATATCCAAGAAATTTACCGGTTGTGATAGTTGCCCCGGATCTTGAGACTCCTTTTATTAATGCTAATGCCTGTGCTGCACCAATCATCAATCCGTCATAGTAATCCACTTTCGACAATTGTTTTTTCACTTGGAATTGTTTGTCTACAAACCACATTATTCCACCGACGACTATTAACATTGCTCCGATTACATATGGAGAACTTGATGCTTCATCGAGTTGGCTACCAAGCACAAGTGCTGCGATTCCTGCAGGAATGGTTCCTAGTATGAGGATAATGGGAAGTCTGTCGGCACCAAAGCTTTCAATATTTTTTAATAAACTCGGATCATCGAAAATTCGCTTTCCGATTTTAATAGTCGTCTGAATTAAGTATTTTACCTCTCTCCAAAAATACAGAATTACCGCACCAAGTGTTCCCATGTGAACCATGACATCGAATGCGAGCTGGTTTTCCATCTCCCACTTCAAAATCAATCGAAATAATTCCAGATGTCCTGAACTTGATACCGGCAAAAACTCTGTTAATCCTTGTACAATTCCGAGAACTAGGGCTTTAATTATTTCCATTAATATGGTTATAAAAAGTAGTTACAAAGTAGTTACAAAGTTGATACAGAATAACTACAATTTCATTGTAGATTAATAGTTGGAGAATTGCCAGAAGTTGACCAATTTTCTGTGTCATTCTCCGTAGGGAGAATCAGACACAGAATCTTTGGTTGTGTCCGATCCTCTGTTCAGAGGATGACACAACTATATTGCAAGTCGTTTCTTTCTATAAAAATACACAGCCAGTCCTGTTGTAATTGGAACGGCAAGTACTAGACCGATACTTCCGACAAGCGTTCTGAGTATCTCTTCTGCGACCGCTTCATTATTAATAATTTCAAGTGTTGATGCGCTTTGTAGTCTCATTAATATTATCAATGGTAAGGAGCTACTTGCATACGCGAGGAACAATGTATTGACCATTGACGAAATATGGTCACGTCCTACGTTCATCGCTTTCTTGTACAAATCAACAGCATCTAATTTATCGTTCGCTTCATGGAGCTCGTGCACTACTGAAACCTGGCTGACCGTTACATCATCGAGAATTCCTATCCCACCGAAGAGTAAACTTGCAATGAGTAGGTTTTTCATATTAATTTGAATATCTTCAAATCCGAAAAGAAACATTGCATCTTCTGAACTATAGCCAGATAGCTTTAATAAATTTGTAAAAAGTAAAGCAAGCAGTAGCGTTAGGATCACACTTATTAATGTTCCGATTAGTGCGATTGTCGACTTCCTATTAAATCCGTGTGAAAGATAAATTGCGAAGACTGCGATTATGCAGCTTCCGATGAGCGCTGTTGGCAATATGCTTCGGCCATTCAGAATAGTTGGGATAATAATAGTTAGCAGAACTATTGTTGTGAGTACTAAGCCGATTAACGATTGTACCCCCAGTGATTTACCAACAATGATTGTCGATACTACAAATATTATCGCAAGAATTGTAATTGAGCCTGTACGGACATGATCTATTATGAAGTATTGCTGGTATTCTTCTGTTTCATTTGATAAGACTACAACTTTGTCTCCGACTGCATAATTCTTTACTTTAACACTTTTATCGATATCGCTGATTTGGATGGTAATGACATCACCTTTTCTTTCCGCATCTAGAATTTCAAGTTCATAAGTAGTTATCTTCTGTTCTTCAACATCTTCAATTTTTATACCTATGATTTTAGCTTTGTATTTATTTTCGACGACTTCCGTTTCTTGGGCGAGGGCCTGTTTTGGGAAGAGTATGAAAAGTAGTGTTATAAGTATAAGTGTAAACTTTTTCATGATGAGTTTATTAAATGTATCTGGCTTGTTCATTTATATTTTAGCATATTTGTGGTTTACTAATATTGATAAAAATCAGATAAATATTTCTGTTACTTTTTACGCAAACGCCCACAAGGGGTGCACGAAGTAACCAAAAGCGCTGGGGGGATGTAGCTTTTTCCGTTTGTAGTTTGATATGAACAAACTTTCTTTGCCCGAGAAAACATACATCCCCCCAGACCCCATATTTATACAACTCTAATTAAATGTTGGAAACTAAAGGTTATGCAAAAAGATAAAGAGCAAATTAAGAAAGAAAAAAAGAAGTTAGTAATTAACTGGAAAATTATTATTCCTGTTTTTGTTGTGGCGCTTATGCTTCCTCTCGCTGGTTTTGCTTTTGCAAGTTATCAAAACAGACTTCAGGAGATTTCGACCTTAACTACAAGAAATGAATCTTTGGATTCGCAACTTGTTTACGCTGCGGAGTCTTATGCGGATCAACTTGAAACATTAGAAATTCAAAATGAGGCGGCTCTTCTTGAGCTTAACCTTATTCTTGAAAAGAACGCAACTCTTACTACTGACTTTAATGATTTTAATAATCGCGCTTTGGATTACGTTACTCTCAAAAAGAAAATTGCAGAATACAAAGATTTGGGAGTTGACTTAGCTGATTCAGAAGAGAAATTAACGAATATGTTCTCTTTGCTTCTTGATGAGAATTACGATGAGTTTGATACTAATCGAGACTCTGCAAATACAGTTCTTGATGAGAATAAGGCAACTAAAGATGCTGAGATTGCGGCAGCTAAGGCCGCGGCTGCAGCTGCCGCAAAAGCTGCACAGCCTACACCATCACCTGCGCCTGCTCCAACCACGTACAATAAAAATGCTCGAAATCAATACAGTTGGTTTGAGCAAAAATATGTTGAAACGGAGGTTGGAAGCTTTTGGGTGGATATTGTTGTTGCTGATTTGAATAATCCAAACCTTCGAATTATTACGGATACTGTTGATGAGCGTGATAATTGCTGGGATACCGGTTGTGGTGCAAAATCTCTTCGTGATTACGTTTCTGCGAATGGTGGTTTTGCCGGAATTCACGGAAGTTACTTCTGTCCGCCTGACTATACGGCTTCTTGTTCGACAATCCCCTACTCTTTTGATTTGGCAACTTACAACTCTCGCTTGGGGAAATGGATTAATCCATATTTAAAATACAAAGGCTTGATGACTTTCAGTGGCAGAACCCCTTCCTTTTATTACGGACAGGAAGATTCGATTTTGCAAAGTATCAGTGTGACTGCCGGTATCGCGAATCATCCTCCACTTATCTCCGGTGGTAATTTAGTCTATTCCGGTTTGGATAGTAAACAGGCGAATGTGAAAAGTTATCGTGGGGGAATTGGTTATGCAGGGAACCTGCTTTATTTGATAGTTGCCCGTTCTGCAACGGTTCCTGACTTGGCCTACGTAATGAAAGCTCTTGGGATTCAGAATGGTCTTAATCTAGATGGCGGTGGTTCTTCCGCTCTTTATTATGATGGATACAAACTCGGTCCGGGAAGACTTCTTCCCAATGCGATAATATTGGCAGAGTAGATTAAGGTTCCGGATCTCCAAGATCAAATTGAATTTCTGCTCTTTCGTTCATATACGCAGGCAAAACACTCTCCGTTTCCCCTTGATGTAGTATACAGAAGCCAAACCCAAGTATCCTGTTCTCATTCGGTTTTTGGAAATCAAGTGTAACTGTTTCTGTTGCCGAATCATAATACCCACTAATCTGTCTTTTTGTCTTGGGCTCAATAATCTCCCACCTTCCTGTATCTCTATCAAATTTCCAATCCAATGTCTGTGGGTCAATACAATCAGTTCGGTTTAGGTATAAATCGTGAAGCTTCCCTGTAACAGTTAGCCACATAGGGTCAGCTGTCTCCACAGGCGTGGGCGTAACAGTTGTGGTCGGCATTGAACAACCAGTAAATAGTGTTGTTAATATGCCGACGCGCAATCCGAGTCCTATTAATTTTTGACCAGGAGTTCTTGGTTTCATTCTTCTGTTTATATCTATGGATTCTACATATTTCAAAATCAAGAACGCATTGTATCACCTTGTAGATATATAAGCAAAATATCAGTATGTGCGTTAGGCTTGTTTCACTATCATTCTTTGATAACGTATACTTCGGCTTATTTCAAAGTTGATTCATTGTTTCTTGATACAGATTCTCCAATTGGTGTTTCGCAGGAAATGATAGATGCTTTTATGGCACGTGGATTAGCTCTTTCTGAGGCATTACATGCTATTGCTGAACTTGTTGAGATCGGCGATGGCGGTGTGGACAGTGAGTTTTGTCTGGTTCCCGAAATTCATGCGTTAGCGAATATGTTGGGAGAACTTGATTTATGAATACTATATAGAGTTGTCTGAAACACACCCCTTAATCCACTCTCCAGAGGGGAGACTAAAACCACTTCTTCACTCTCTTTATCAATTTCAAATCCAGAAGATTGGCAAATTTCAGATCCGGAATTCCCGACTGCTTAGTTCCATAAACTTCACCAGGACCTCGGCGCTTCAAATCGTACTCTGCTATTTCTAAACCTTTTTGAGTTTTGGCAAAGAAGTGCAGACGATCTACAGCATCTTCTGATTCAGAGTTTGTGAATAGTAAACAGTACGATTTTTTATCAGATCTCCCTACTCTACCTCGAAATTGGTGAAGTTGTGCAAGTCCGAATCTTTCTGCCCCTTCGATAATTATTACGGTTGCATTTGGAATATCAATTCCGACCTCGACAACTGCGGTTGAAACCAAAATATCGAATTTTTGATTTTTAAAGTCCGTAAGAATCCTTTCCTTTTCCTCACCTTTAATTCTTCCATGCAGAAGTTCAACTTTCAAATCCGGAAAGACTTTCTTTGATAACTTCTCAAATTCTGCTGTTGCAGATTTCACATCGATAACTTCTGACTCTTCTACGAGTGGACAAATTACGAAAGCCTGCCCGCCGTCTTTAACTTGTTTTCTCACCCAATCATAACTGGCACTTCTTTTTTCCTCTGGAACGACATGTGTGTCTACTGGGATACGACCTGCCGGCATTTCTTCGATTGCAGAAATTTCCAAATCACCGTAAAGCGTTAGTGCTAAACTTCTCGGAATTGGTGTTGCTGTCATTGAGAGAACGTGGGGAAGTTTTCTATAACCCCCCTGCCCCGTTGGGTCTTCCCCCCTTATCAGGGGGGTCTTTACCCCCCACTCTTTAATAAATTCTGTTAGGAAATCTCTTTGTTTAACTCCGAATCTGTGTTGTTCATCAATGATCACAAGCCCAAGATTTTCAAGCAGGTTATCAGCTTGGTGAAGAATTGCATGTGTTCCAATTAGAATAGTTGCTAGGTTTGAGGTTCTAGGTTCTAGAGAAGAAGATATAGACTTTGATGCACGTGGTTCTGATTTTCCGTTTTTCGTGGTTCGACTTTGCTCACCACAAGTTTTTCGTTTTTCAAATTTTGTTGTATTACCTGTAACAAGCAAAATGTCATCTTTTGCCCACGGTGCAAATTTTATAAACGTTTTGTAATGTTGTTCGGCGAGAACCTGTGTGGGGGCAAGTACCGCTACTTGGTAACCTTGCGAAACTGTATTTAACGTTGCTGCAATTGCCACCAACGTTTTTCCTGAACCCACATCACCTTCAAGTAGCCTGTGCATTGGTACCTCTTCTTCCAAATCTTTAAGAATCTCATTGATAGATTGCAACTGATCTTTCGTTGGTTCAAACGGCAAGTTTTCCAAAAAATGAGTAATTAACTTTCTTTCCGTTTTAATCTGAGGTGCCTTATATTTCGCTTGTTTCTTCTTCTCTTTTTGAACTTTTTCAAGAATCTCGTAAATTTCTTCAAAAGCCATTCGATCTCTTGCGCACCGTACATCTTCCATATTTTCCGGAAAATGAAGAATTTTTAGGGTCTCATCTTTTGACAATAATTTTTCTTCTTCAACAATTTCCGTTGGAATCTTCTCCTTTACAAAATTTTTAATTCCAACATGGGTATCAATGTCCTTCAGAATCTTTCTTAAAAACTTCGACGTAAGACCTTTCGTTTCCGGATAAACAGGTGTAATTCGTCCGAGGTGTGTAGGATCGTAATAGTCAGAAATAATTTCATATGTTGGGGAAATTAACTTTAGCTTACTTGTACCATCCACTTTCCCATTGAGCAGAACTTTCCTGCCAGGTTTCAGAATTTTAACCAAGAAATGTTGGTTGAACCAAAGAATTTCAATTTCGCCTGTTTCATCTGCGACTGTTGCTGAGGTTAATTTCTTTCCATTTCTCGTTCTAAAATTTTTAATAGTTTCAATTGTTCCTTGTACAGTTTGCTTATCTTCTGATGGAATCAGGTCGACGATATCTGTTATTTTCGTCGTATCTTCATATCGAAACGGATAATATTCAACCAGATCTTTGACCTTTACGATTCCTAGTCGTGCAAATAGCTCCGCCTTCGATTGACCGATTCCGGGGATTTCTGTGATTTTAGAACTTGGCGTGAGCATAAATGAAAATGTTTAAGATTTCCTTATGTTAACACAAACTCGGAAGAAGTTTCTAGTCAGAAAGTCAAACGTCAAAAGTCACAAGTTTGCAAGTTACAGGTTGCAGGAGGAAAGCGTCCAAAGGTTCCATAATTTCATTTTGAAAGGACGATAGTGGTTGGAATGGTGGGCATTTCTATGTGGCTCTATTTAACACAATGTTTCTACTGATTGCTCAGTGTATAGATTGCGGCAAGAATTCCACCTCCGACGGTTGTTACTATTGTTACAACAAGGAGTACGATCCAGAAGATTTTCACGCTATTCTTTTTCAACTTTTTTGCAAGTGTTTTGATTGTCATATCTTTTCATCAATTGTTTAATTGAAGGAAATTATAGCAGGTTTGAATAAATAGATAAAACGTTGTTCAAACATAGATGAAACATAGTTCAAAAGTTTTTTGGAATAAATAACTAAACTTTAGAAAGTCAATAAGTCCATACCGTCAAATGTAGAAGCTGTTCACTGATAGCTGGTTTAAACCCACTGTCCAACAGTTTGTTCTAATTTCAGAATTCTTTGTTCTAAGTCTGACAATCTTCTCGTTGTATCATCCATACCTCCTGTGCTGACAGGTGCTGGTGCTTCCACAACGGGTGTTGGTAGTGCCGGTGCAACTAAAACAGGTGCAGGTTCCGGCGTTGGTGGTTCTGCTGAAATGGTTGGCAGTGTAACGGGCATTTCCATAGCAACTGGTTCTGGAACTTCAGCCGCCTGAGGTACTGGAACTTCAACGACTGGTGTCGGAACGACCTCTGGTTGAGACATTGTTGGAACCGAAACTTCAGGAGCCGGTACCGGTGCCACGACCTCTTGTTTCTTTACTAATGCTTCCAGTTCATTTCTTCGTGATTCTGCCTCGGTTGTTGGAACTGCAGGTTGTGGTGTGGGTATTTCTACCGTAGGCATTGGAACTGCTTCCGTAACGGGTTCCATTACAACTGGTGCATTTGGAGTCACTGGTGGAATAGTCGGAACTACTGCTGGTTGAGGAATAGGCATGGGCGTTGGTACAGGTACTGGAGCAGGGCTCGGTACAGGTTGAACAACTGGTTGTATAGAAGACCCTGTTGGGTATGCCAACGGATCGGAAATAGTTTGGTCTTGTGGAACGTTTTGTGGTGATGCGAACATGGCAGTTTGTATTAATTATTGTTTAATGACTATTTACCTTACCACTATATTTGAGTTTCGGCAGTTTTGCAATAAAATTTTGTCGTTACCCACTTTCAATCTGCAATTCCTTTTTTGTTGTCGTTGTATCTTAAACTTGATAATATGGACTTGTCTAATTGTTACTTATTCCGAAAGTTTTCGTTATAAGTATTAGTGATAATTAATACTAATCATAGATATGGCTTTTTTAAAGAAATCCAGTACAAGAACTCATACTGCAAGAGTTAATGGGAAAAGAAAGACTTCACCGAAGGCTCCTGCAGCAAATTCCAGAACATCTCGTCTGACAACCTCTCGACGTAAAGCAACTTACAGGAAGCTTAGCAAATATTCGGCAAAGGACTTGTTTGGTAAAAAAGGAACGAAGAAAGGTGGAAAGACAATATTGCAAAAGATATTAATGTTCGGACTTGCTGCCGGTGGCGCAGTTGCCGTAATTGGTGTAATTGTCGTCTTTGCAGTGCTATCTAAGTATACTGCTGAACTTCCCAACCCTGCTGAACCTTTTGAGAAATTCCAGGCTCAGTCCACAAAGATTTTCGATAGAAATGGTGAGCTTCTCTATACAATTTATGGAGATGAGAATCGTGAGGTCGTAAGTATTGACAATGTTTCTCCATATATGAAATGGGCTATTCTTTCTGCCGAAGACATTGATTTCTTGGATAGAAAAACTTTCATAGATATTCCTGCTTTTGTTCGAGCTGTCTACTATGAGGTTTCTGGAACCGGAAGTTCGGGTTTTTCTGGAATTACACAACAAATGATTCAAAATACAGTTCTTTCTCGAGAGAGATCATATGAAAGAAAGGTAAAAGAAGTCATTCTTACAATGCAGGTTGAGAGCCGGTATACAAAAGAAGAGATTTTACAACTTTACCTAAATGAAATTCCATTTGGGGGAAATGTATATGGAATTAAGTCTGCAGCAAATTCATACTTTGGGAAAGAACCAAGTGAATTAACTTTAGCGGAAAGTGCACTACTTGCGGGATTACCACAATCTCCATCCTATTATTCACCAATATTCGGTGGAAATCCTGAAGCCGCAAAAGCGAGACAAGAATGGATTCTCGATCAGATGCTTAAACATAATGATAAAACAGGTGTTACCGCAGAAGAGGTCGAGGCTGCAAAGGCTGAAGAATTAATCTACAGCCAGGCAAAAGTTGACATAAAAGCTCCTCATTTTGTCTTCTATATTAAGCAGGTTCTTGAAACCGATTTCGGTTATACAACAAAGGAAATTGAACAGGGAGGATTACAGATTTACACATCTCTTGATTACACAATGCAGCAATATGCCGAAGAAGAGTTGAAAAATAAAAATCAGCATATGCTTGATCGTGGAGCACATAATGGTGCTATTGTTTCTGTTAATCCAAAGACGGGAGAAATCCTAGCGATGGCAGGATCCAAAGATTATTGGGGATCTGAGGATACGGGGAAGTTTGACGGAAATGTAAATGTTGCGACCGCTCTTCGACAACCGGGGTCCTCGGTAAAACCATATACATATGTTACCGGGTTTGATAAGGGCGTTTTATTCCCAACCTCAATCCTTCCCGATGTTGAAATCAAATTCGGTGACTATGAAGCGAAAAACTGGGATGGAAAGTATTATGGTCCAATGACAGCAAAGTCTGCCTTGCAATTATCTCGAAATATTCCTGCAATAAAGGCTTTAGATTTGATTGGTATTGATGCTTTTATCGAAACTGCTGAGAAGTTTGGAATTACAACTTTCAAGGATCGAGCAAATTACGGATTGTCGTTAACTCTCGGTGCAGCAGATGTAACTTTGCTTGAGCATACTGCCGCATATGGGGTTTTTGCAACTGGAGGTATTAAACACCCAACCACGGCTGTTATCAAAATTACCAAATCTGATGGTACTGTAGATTTCGAATATAAACCGGATGAAGGAACTCGTGTGTTCGATGAGCAGCCGATTTACTTACTCAATACGGTAATTGGAAAAGATAATTGTGGCGTTGATTCAGTTCATCAAAAACAGTGTGTCGGAGATTATGATACCGCAGGGAAAACCGGTACATCAAATGAAAATAGAAACTTGTGGTACATAGGTTATACACCGGATCTCGTTACAGGTGTTTGGGCAGGAAATAATGATAATACAATTACGTCATACAGTTCGTATGGTTCGACTGTTGCACTTCCAATCTGGCATGATTATATGGCTCGGGTTTTACCGATGACTGCCGGAAACAAATTCTCAAGACCTTCCGGAATTGTTCAAAAAGAAGTTTGTAAACAAACCGGACGGATGGCTAGTGACTTGTGCCCTGAAAAAGTGACCGGATACTTCATCGATGGGAAATTTCCTCCAGCAGAGGATATGTTCCAACTCGTCGAAGTCTGTAAGGATCAGCAGCTTCTTGCAACAGATGCAGATAAGTTGGCCGGCAATGTTGAAGAAAAGGTGTTTCTTCGATACAAGGAATTAAAAGATTCTTGGCAGCCATTTCTAGATGCATGGATGGATTCTCCTGATCGAGAAGGAAAATATTCTATTCCAACTGCATATTGTGAGGGGTATAGAAATCCAGGTGGCACAGAGGTTCCTTGGACCGTATTTGATGCACCTGTTCATAATTCAACCGTTTCTGTTGGAGATGTTACGATAACAATGCGACCGATTTCTCCTTATACAATTACAAAACTCGAAGTATTCTTCGATGATAAATTGATAAAGAAGATAACAAGTGTTCCTTATGAATTTGAATATACAATACCTGCAGATACTACGTCCGGAACGCACAAGATTTCCGCAACTGCATATGATGCAAATGGAAAAAATGGAACAAGTTACATCAATATAATTGTAGACAACCCAACATTACCTACGGAGAATGTTTTGATCACGAGTGTTGTGTCACCTTCTGTTGTGGCAAAATATACTGGAGATACGAAGACGGTTGATAAGGTTTCATTCTTTTACGAAGTTAATGGAGTGAATACCTTAATTGGTCAGGGCTCTTCAACAGGGGTGAAAGGAGAGTATTCAATCGACTGGGATGATACTGCTGTGCTTCGCCCATACAAAGTCTTTGTTGTTGTAAAATTCAAAGATGTATTTAAGGATGATTTACAGAGTCCAAAGGTGACGGTAGCGGCCACTGAGACACCGGTGGAGGGAGAATAATTAGAATAGATTAAATTATATGTTTGACACAATTGGGGGTAGTAAGGAGCCGGATTTCCTAGCCTCTCTCGAGGATTTACCAAAAGAATGGCCAGAAGTAATCAATACGGTAGAAATTGCAAAGAGAGTTGCTGAGCAGCTTAAGCAAAGTGAACAGCTTACATCTGAGCATGATTTGGGGCGTGGGCCCCGGTTTAGGCGGGAAAAAGTAACCAGAACGTTTACTGGCAATATTGGTCAAATGATTATTGACGCAGTTAATAGAGGACAAGTTGTAAGATTGCAAATGGTCTCTCTTAGGGGTTTGAAAACAACGGGATCAAGAGGCTCACAAGATCGTAAAGGTTTTATGATTCCAGCTATAACGGAACTGGGAAAGCACGGCCCGCAGATTGTTCTTAATGAAAAACTTCCACCTATTATTTTGAAGGAAGCATCTTCTGGGCTAGATATAAAAGATGGTCATACAAGGGCGATGCTTGCTGCAGAAAATGGATTAGAGACAATTCGTGCTTATGTAATCCCCGCAGATCCAGCAACACTTGTTGTATCTTCCAATAAGGATTAATACATTACAAGTATCTTTTTCTGTAACTATAAAAGAAAAGAACGGTCTTTCGACCGTTCTGACTAAAATCTTCTTTTATCTCAACTTCGCTCCTACTCTCTTTTCCAAAGTTTTCAGCAATTCCTGTCTTGCAGTTTCAATTTCTTCTTGTTCCAACGTCCGGTCGTCCGATTGCATTTGAACATTTATGGTTATTGATTTTTTCCCCTCGGGAATCCCTTCTCCTTTGTACGTATCTACAGCATCAACTCTTCGTACCAATCCCTGGGGATTGTTTTCTCGAATTGCAATTACAATATCCAGGAATGTTACCTTCTCATCAATCAGTAAACTCAGATCTTGCGACACGACTTGGTACCTCGAGAATTGTTTAAACAATACCTGTTCAGGCATCAGTTCCAGAAGCGTTACAACATTGAGTTCGAATGCAACGGCATTCTTTTCAAGCTCCATATTTTCTATAACTTTCGGATTGAGTTCACCGACAATTCCAATTACTTTGTTTTCTACTTTTACGACAGCGCTTCTGGTTGGGTGGAAAGCTTTTGCCGTTATTAATCCTCCGTCATTTGCGGTATATTCTACATTCTTGATATTTAGGTTTTCTAATATTGCTTCAACTACGCCCTTTGCTACGAAATACCCCTCGGTTTGTCCTTTGGACAAACCACTCCCCTTATTAGGGGAGAAACTCCAAACTGCGGTTAAATGTTGCGGTTCGAAGGCATATTGGTCAAGTCTATCTTCTTGTTTGTACGTTTTATTCTTCCAGTAAACTTTTTGAATCTCAAAATGTTTTACATCAGGTCTTACCTTTTGGTTCTCACTTGTGTGAAAAATCATCGACGGAAGGAGAGTTGCCCTCATATACTCTTTTTCCGGAGCTTGGGGGTTGATAATCTTGATGTGCTCTCCTACTTCCAAATTACAATCGTTCAATAATTTTTCTCCGATCATTGAATGAGCCTGTACTTCATAGTATCCCATACCTATCATTAATCTCTGCAGTTTCCTGATAAGCTGTGTTTTTGGATTTAATGGTGATGGTTTTTGCGGAACTAGTGGATATTCCAGCGGTACGTTATCATATCCGAATATTCTGACAATCTCTTCGATTAAATCAATTGGTCTATGAATATCTCTTCTGAAAGTTGGAACCGTGACGGCCATTTGTTCTTCCTGTGCGTCAACTGTGAACCCCAAGTTTCTCAGATTTTTAATTTGGGTCTCTTTCTCAACTTCCATTCCCAGAACCTTGCTCGTTCGGGCATAATCAAGTGCAAGAGTAATAGGTTTTACCGGCTTTGGATAAACATCCACAACTTTTGAAACAACTCTTCCCTCCGTCATCTCCAGAAGTAACTCAACCGCTCTTTTCAAGCCAATCATCGTTAAGTTTGGATCTAGATTTTTTTCAAATCTGGAAACGGCATCTGTTCTTGTAGCTAATTTCCTGGAACCTTTTCGAAGAGTGATTGCATCGAAGTTTGCAGATTCAAGAACAATCTTTGTCGTATTATTATCAATCTCTGTATTCTCTCCACCGATAATTCCTGCGACCGCAATAGGTTTTTCGACATCGGCAATTACCAGAACATTCTTCGGTAAAACATGATCTTTTTCATCAAGTGAGCGTATCTGTTCTCCTTCTTCCGAAGTTCTTACGATAATTGTAGGAATGCCATCTTTCTTCGCAATTTTATCATAATCGAACGCATGCATTGGCTGACCAAGTTCCAGCATGATGTAATTGGTCACATCAACAATATTATTGATGGGTCTCATTCCGGCCGCTTGAAGTCTGTCTTGCATCCACTTTGGAGAAGGTTCGGTTTTAATTCCTTCCATAATAATTCCGGAATATCTGGAACAAAGCTTTTCATCTTTAATCTCAATATTTAACTCGTTCCCGGTTTCCTCGGTTGGTAAGTTAACTTCTGTCGGTTCCCAATTCATAGGTACGTCAAGAAGAGCTGCGATTTCTCTTGCAAGTCCGACATGCGACATACAGTAGCCTTGGTTCGATTGGAAATCGAGTTCAATGATTGTGTCGTTAAGTTCTAGTGCCTCCGAAAGGCTCTGTCCGGGTGTCAGATTTTCACTCAATATCAATATCCCCGAATGGTCATCTCCCAAATCAAGCTCTCTCTCCGAGCACATCATTCCTTCGGATAATTCTCCTCTGAAATCCATGGACCTCACAGTGTATTCATCTTTCGTTTTATACGTGCTTGGAACAATTGATCCATCCAAACATACTGGAACCATTTGCCCTTCCTTAATATTCTTTGCACTGCAAGCGACCTGAATTTTCTTCTTCCCAATATCGATTGATGCAGCATGTAGTTTGTCTGCATTCTTGTGAGGTCGAATACTTACAATCTGTCCTACGACAATATTTCTATACTTTTCCTCTTGCTTCAAAACGCCTGTAACTTCGGTTGATTGTTTCGATAGCTTTTGTTCCAGCTCTTCGATAGGAATGTCGACATTGACGAAATCACGGAGCCAATTTAATGATATACGCATAGCTTTTATTTATAAATTAATTTTGATTTATATCTTTACGAATTCCATTTATACCGGATTAAGGTAAAAGGAAAAAGGTAAAAGGCAAAAATACACTTTTTAAATCTTTACGATCTTTTGTTTTTTCGAAGTTTTATATTAAATATTCAAATAAATTAAGGCAAAAGGTAAAAATTACTTCTTTATTTTTAATTATGTTTTTTAAGCTATCAGCGTTCAGCAGTCAGTTTTCAGCTTTTTGAAAACTAATTGCTAGTTCCTAGATCTTTCTGAAAGAAAGTCTTGGAACTTCTTTGCACTAATTAAGTGCATTTGGGTTCCAAGAGTTCTTCGAACATCTAGGAACCAGCGCGATATATTGTGTTAATTTCTAAGCTCTAATTTTTAATTCCTAAACAAATCCCAATTTCCAAATCCGAAAGTTTGAAATTTTAGATCAATTCAGTTAATTACCTGCCCGAATTGCAAAGCAAAACTTTGTGGCCGGGGGTCAATTAGAAATTATGAACTCCTTTTTCCTTTTGCATTTTACCTTTATTATTTACTTACGGGATCCCGAAATAAATTCGGTATGACATAAATATTTAAAACTGCTTAAGCGTTCTAATATCATTTTCTAATAACAATCTTGCATCAGGAATTTTGTGCTTTAGTGCAACGAATCTTTCAATTCCCGTGCCGAATGCATAACCTTGGTATTTTTCACTATCGATTCCAAAGTTTTCCAGAACCTCCGGATGAACAAATCCTGCTCCGCAAAGTTCAATCCAACCGGATTTACTGCAGAATGGACAACCTTCTCCCCCGCAGTTGATACACGTTGCGTCAACTTCAATACTTGGCTCAGTATATGGAAAGTGGTTATGTCTGAATCTGATTTCAATGTCATCATTATTAAGTAATCTTCGAAATGCTTCTGTCAATGTCGCCTTCATATCTTTAACCGATGCTTTTTCGTCAATTACCAAACCCTCAAATTGGTAAAATTGGTCAGTATGTCTAGGATCAACTTTTTCATTTCGGTAACATCTCCCGGGAACCAATACTTTAATTGGTGGTTCGAGTTGAATCATCGCACGACTTTGTGCCGCACTTGTATGTGTTCGGGGCAAGATTCTCCCCTCTTCTATATAATATGTATCTTGGGAATCTCGTGCAGGATGCTCCTTTGGCATTCGAAGCATTTCAAAACAGTGCCAATCATCCACGATATCGGGACCTTCCCAAATCGTAAATCCGAGTTCTCGAAATACATCGACAACTTCGTCGTACATTTGTGTAATCGGGTTAAGCTTCCCCAACTCAACTTTTTCGCCAGGGTATGTTAGGTCAATTGTTTCGCCCATTATTTCCTGATCTTTTTGTTTGTTCAGTTCTTCTGCTTTTTTTTCAATCAATTCTTCTATTGCATTTTTTGTAACATTCCCTTGTTTTCCTGCTTCAGCTTTCTCTTCAACCGGTAGGTCCTTAATCGAACGTAGAAGGTTTATCAGCTCACTCTTTCTTCCGGTGTATTTAACTCTAACTTGCTGAAGTTCATCTTCACTCTTTACTCCCTCAAGATCTTTCACAAGATCTCGAAGTAACTGTTTAAGTTTTGAAATCATCTCTTCCATAAGTATATTGTGTAAAATAGTTTAAAACTGTGTAACGTAGTACGACATTGTTAAAACGTTGATAAAACATGGTTGAAACATAGATCAAACATAGTTGCAATCTCTTTTAGTATAGAGCAGCTGTAAGTTAACAGCAACTTGCTTTTAGCAAAAACAAAAATCCACCCCTAATACATCTTCGTTTGTTTTGAAAATATATCAAGGGTGGATTCTATTATTCAATGCTATTTTGATATTTGCATTTTGATTTTTGAATTTCCCACGGTACCACCTTGTCCTGATTGTGTCATCCCGCACTTGATGCGGGATCTCGACAGATTAATAATCTGTCGCTGCAATCCTCATCAGCTCCAATTATTATCGACACTGATTTGTCCTGTAACGTAGAACTTGCGAATAGCCTACTTTTATTTCAACTATTATTAACTTCATTGTGAAGTTCGGGCGAATTCGTTTTCCTTTCCGACTTTCAGTAATTTCGGATTGCTGTATTTGGATAACTACGTTCCCTTTTAGCTATTAATTTGTAAGCGTGATTATATGAAAGATTTATTTTTCTGTCAAATTAGTGAATCCTTAGTTTTTTAAATTAACCGTGAAAACACCGAAGCCATTTGTTCCACGAATCTTTGTAAAAATAAAACTTGCAAAGTGAACAAAATTTGTACATTATTGTATATAGAAACATTACTGCTCAAAATTAAACAATTCCCAAATTTTGACGGTATTGAAATTCTTTGTATTACAGCTTAGTTTGTAGTACAATTTTGTCAAGACTCTAAGTCTTTACTTTGATGTAAAGATTGTGTTAACTTTATATTGTATTTAAAAAATATTTTAATTATGAACGGAGAAGCCCCTATGGACAATAATCCAGAAGCAGAAGCAGCGAGAGTTGCACTTGATAAAGTTACGGCAGAAATTGCTAGCAAACCAGTTACTTTATACCAATCCGGACCAAGGGAAGATGTTATGAAGGTAACAGATCCTCATAACTTATTAGGGGGGAATACTGTTGCGGAAGAAAGGGCTGCTGCCCAACGTTCACTAGACAAAGGCGTGACGGGAGACCCCAGATTACAGGCAAAAACTGTTCTAAACGATAGAGGGTATGGACGTGGTCAAGAACGAGGTGCAACAAAACCTGTTGAACAGACTGTTGCTGCAGAACCTGTCGTCACTGCTGAAGCTGCACCTGTTCAAGATGCTCACCAATCACAGGTTGATGCTGCAAATACAAAGTTGACATTTGTTCCTGAAAAAGCTGGAGAGCCAGAGGGGCAATTGCCTTCCACTCAAGAAACTGCAGATGAAAGAAAATCAAGAGTTCAATCTCTAATGGATAAGAATACTGCTTTGAATAAAGGTATGACTCCCCGTGGATTACCGACTGATGAACAGATGGCAGCAACAAAGAGTGCAATGTCAAGTTTGGATAGAACTCAACGGGTTGTAGAAAAGATGGCAGAGAACGATGAGAGGAATGAAGGTTTTGTTGCAAAGCCAACAAGTGAGCAGCTTAAGGATACACAATATGGTCTCAATGCAATGGAATATGCAGCTGCTGAGAAACTTGCCTCTTCTGATAAACCAAAAGAGGCATGGGAGGTTGCTGTAGCTGGTGGTACTCCGCAAGAGATTGTTGCTGCGAGACAGGCAGAATTGCAAAGGAGATTTGAAGAAGTTGATGCAAAGCTAGAAGATCAGAATTATGTTCCAACAGATGAAGATAAGCGAATTATTCGTCAATATACATCAGTGAGATCAAGACAGTTGGCCGGTGCACAATCACAAGAAGTTGTTGGTTCTACTGCTTTAGCAATACCTGAAAAACTACACACAGGAACAGCATTAGCAATACCTGAGAAACTACAAACTGGTACAGCATTGGCAATTCCGGAGAAACCACAGACGGGTACTGCCGTTGAGCTATATAGCGAATCACCGATGAGAGCATATGAGGATGCTGTTGCTGCAATGCGAGCTAGGAAACAAGAATCCATTCCTTTTCCTGGTACAGTTAGTATGCCAGAAAGACCTATGTTAACTGATAGTCAACGGGTTCCTCATGTTGATGTTGAGGAAGTAACAGGTGCAGAAGCTGACGAGATTCGAGATTTTGTGAATAAGGGCAAGACTCCAGAGATTGTTGATGTTGAAGCGCGTATTCCGGAAGCTGCTGCAGGTCCAGAAGCAAAGGAACGTCGGGAGTCCATTACAATGGGTGAAGTCATTCAAGCCTTGCAAGAGAGAGAATTGGAAAGACAGGAAACGGATATTCTTACAACTACTATTGCAAGGGTTGCGATGCGAATGCGAAATAATCCTGATGCAGATGAAGATGCTGTTCGTATGGAGGTAGCTGACCAAGTTAGAGATGCTGCTATGGCAAGAATTGTTGCAAAATATACGCCTGACTTGGAGCGAGGGACTCGAGAGGACTTTAACCGTGCTCTTATTAGAGAACATCAAGCGGAGGTAGAAGAAATTCTTTTCTCAGAAGGATTGGTCTCTCAAGGATCTCTTATGTATGAGGATCCTGATATGGCATATGAGGCTACTCAACGATATTATGAATCTCAAGCTCCTGGTGAAGAATCTGGTGTTACAATGCGAGATGTGTTGGTGCGGAGAGAGTTGGCTGGGGCATATTTATCAGCGAGAATGCAACTGGCAGAATCGATGGGGCAACCAGAATATTTGATACCGGAAGGTTTGATTGAAGCTAATGCGCAATTAATAGCAGAATCTCGAGTTGAGGCTTCTATTGTTGCAGAGGGGCAAGAAATGTTCTTGATGACTGTTCGTGGTAGAGCGGAAAGAATGAGTCAGGCTTTATGGTCCCTTGAGAGGGATAGTGAATTTAAAGGTGCTGAGTCTGCTCCTCCAATGGGGATTACAGACGTTCTTGATGCAAATGGTAATGTTATTGGGTTAGGAAGGTTGAATGCGATGCTTGAAGATGGTGGTTTGGAGAGAGTTTCTGGGATTAACGATTGGACTGAGTTTTATAAAACCGCAATTGAGGCGGGGTATACTGTGACCCAAGCTGTAAATATTGCTGATGTTGAATTTGGAAAATCTGTAAAAGAAACACGAATTGTTTGGGGTGAAGAAGCTCCCAAACTCGAAGAAGTTAAGCTCCCACCTCAGCCTGTTCATGGTGGTATGCCAATAACAACGAGAGTTGAATTAGGAGAGCTTGGTCCAGAAGGTCCTTTGACAAGGGATCAAGACCGATTTAGAGCTGAGCTTGAGGCACGTGGTGTGGATCCATATACTGCACATAGATTAGCTATCGGTATGACTGATGAAAGAGTAAGAGCAAATTTGCCTGAGGTACCTCCTGTTGCTACGGGAGAATTGCCTCCTGGCATTCCGTTGCCTACAGAGGAAGGTATCCGAAATGAAGAAAAGACACTGTTGCACATTATCGATCCTAAAGAAGCAAAGATTATGAGAGGTGTTGGAGCTGGTATCGGAGCTGTATGGGCATTGATTAGAGGAAAGAATCCTGCGGAAGGTGCTCTTGCAGGTTCTCGTTTGGCAGCTGGTGGTGCTCGTAATGTTTGGAATTTCTTTGCAACAGCGAAAAATGAAGGTTTTGGAAATGCTTTAAGAAAGGCAAATCCTGTTGCTATCTTAGCTGGCAATATACAAAACGGTTGGAAGAATTTGAAGGAATTTGTTAATTCAGGAGAAGATTACGGAGACATTGGCACGAAGAGAAAAATAGCAAATGCTGTAATAAAGGGTACTGGTTTCGTGACTGGTCTTGGATTAGGTTTTGGTATTTCCGTTGCAACTAAACTTACTAGTCCTCTTTTGAAACCTTTAGAATCTATATTTAAGGTTGGTTTATCAACAGCATTTCCTAAATTACTTTTAGGTATTGCTGAGAAGTTACAGGATCATGAAGAGAAACTGTCTGCCGAAGGGGTAAAGCCTGCATGGGACGAGGTTATGAAAGGAAAAGGAAAAGCTGCTGAACAAGAGGGTTACAAACGATGGACTTTGATGCGTCAAACAATGCAGGCCATGGTCGTTGGTGCTACGGTAGGTGCAATCACAGGTATTGTTGCTGAAAAGTTTAAAAAAGAAACTGGCGAAGCTGAGACTGTAACGAAGGAGAAAGATAAAGTTACAAAAGACCCTTCTGAGCCGGGAAAGAAAATAGAACCTATAACAGAGGAGCCTCCTGTTGTTATTGATGAGCCTGAAGTTGAATCTGTAAGTGGTGTACAAGATGTTGATACCAGGATCGGTGTGCGAGGTTATGATTATGAAGCACAATCAGGAGATCTTGTTATTGGTGGAGATGCCGTTAAAGAGACGGGTTCGACAGGTATATTCCAGGCATATGAAAGACTTGTAACTGGAAATCAGAATGAAATCATCGGTAATATGAATAGTCTTTCCGATAAGGTTGCGGCTGAAATGAACAGAATTGCTGAGCTGGGTGCTAGTGATGCAAACATGGCAAGATTGGCTCAGGCTGTTCGAAACTTTGCACCTGCTGGTAAACTAATTAATGGTGTATCGACAGATGTTGGAAAGTTATGGGCTGAAGCAAACGGTTTTGTTGGACCAGATGCTATGGAACAATTCACGAATTTCTTGGCGAAGAACCCTGCACAGGTTGTATTCCCTCAGGAATTAGCTATGCCTGAGTTCTAGCATATATTTTAAATAATGAAGCTGCCTACTATGGACGAGAATATTCAAAAATTAAGGGATTATGGGCTTTCTGATGAAGATATACAGGATCTTCTTCAAGGGTTGCAAGATGAAGTATCAATTGCTGTGTTTTATGATGTCATGGAGAGCTTCTCTGATGAAGAACGAGATTCATTTGAGAAAGAGCTTTCTGCGATGGATGAACCTACTAGATTAGACTTTCTTGCAGATAAATACTTTGAAAAGTCTGGTAAGAAACTTTTAACTAGAGTCTTGGAAATTGTAGAAAGATACATCAGTCTTATGGCGAATATTCTTACAAAGTATAAGGAACTTGCAGAGAAAATCGGAGATGTAGAGATTGATGTTCTTGAAAAGAAGATTGATAAATTATCGAAAGCCAAGGATTGGGAAGGTGTGAAAAAGGTTCTTGATTCACTTGGGATTGAAGAAGATCTCAAGGTTATGTTCTAATAGTTATCTTGTGTTTGTTTTTAAAGAAGAGGTTGCAGAACCTCTTCTTTTTGTTATACTGTGTTTATTAGATTGCGATATTATTAATTATGTCACCAGAAGCTATGCCCCATACAGATTTCGACGTGGAAGCGCCTGTTCAACCTTCTCCTATAGACACTACTTCTTATGCACCCGAGTTGCCTGTTGTTGTGCCGAATCCGATGGAGAGGGTATATGCAGAAGCACCTGCAGTTGCTGGATCTGTGGTTCAGTCATTTCTAGAGACTCCTCCGGAACAATTAAGACGAAGATTCGGCGATGTTACATCCGCCGATTTGGCTGCGGCAGTTGAAAAAACTGTAATGCAAATTTTATCTGAAGAGACAAATGCGACTTTGCAAAGAACTCCTGTGGGGTTAGCACAGATTACGCCAGAGGTTACCCCTGTTTCCGCTGAACCTGTTGATATAGCCGCTGATGGTTCCATTGTCGAACCTGATGAAACTGGCACTACGACTTATTCGCAACGTGCTACGACAGATGGAGCAAGTACTGTCCATGCAGAATATTTAGATAGAGATGATTTTGCGGACACTGTTTCGGACTTTCCTCATGAGGGGATCGATGCGGCCATTGCTGCAGGAGCTATTGAAGCCGTTACAGTAAATGATGGTGGTGTTGAACAGACTAGATACAAGGTTAACAATCCGGAAGATGCTAGGCGTATTCTTTATGACTCTTTACCCAAGACACCTCCCGTCGAGCCTGCTGCTCCTGTTGAACCCTCCGGTCCTGTAGCGAGGAAACAGGCGATGGAAGCTGCTGCTTTAAAGATGGAACAGCTTGAGGAACAACCAGAGACTCCAGAAGAGAAAACTAAATGGGAGCAGTTTAAACAGCAGTGGACCACAAGAATAACTAATGTGGCAACTCATGTTCAATCACAATTTAGAGATTTCTATACTAATAACATTCAAAGATTGGTTTCGCGAGTAGAGGGAATTTATAGAGGAGATAATCGAACTGATATTAACAGGAGAG
This sequence comes from uncultured Candidatus Saccharibacteria bacterium, assembly GCA_964501355.1. Taxonomy (GTDB): domain Bacteria; phylum Patescibacteriota; class Dojkabacteria; order CAZCSM01; family CAZCSM01; genus CAZCSM01. The sequence continues at coordinate 28,986 of CAZCSM010000018.1, forward strand.
AGGATTTCGCTGTCGTAGACCTTGATACTGCTGACACAATTGGTGGTAGCGATGGAAATGAACAAATATCTACTGACGTTCTTGGACATGGTGCGGTTGTAAATATGGTGACGACAGAACGTGGTAATAGTGGTGCAACGCTGCTTATTCGTGGAAAAGAAAAAGGTGCGTTAAAAGATTTTGAGTTTATGATAACACCTGATTCTTCAACTGAAATTGTAGATTGCTTGGCGCAATCCCTAGGCTATCCTCAGTCTTCTGGTCATGTGGTTATTCCATTGAGGGGAAATCGTCATGTGGTTATTCCTGCTGATCAACTCAAGCTGGAAATTCAACGTTTAGCTGAGCATGTCGGTCCGGAAATGGTTCAGAGAGTAAGCGATGGTGGGCTTAGTATGCGTAGAGAGGATATGGGGCTCGACCCGGTAAGTATGAGTGTCGAGTTGCCGCAAAAGGCGCCTGGAGGTGATCGAACTCCGCCACCTACTCCTCCGGCAGCACCAGTAGCTCCTCCTACTCCGATTGTCCCGCCTGTTGATCCTGCTCAGCCAAAAGCACCGGAAAGAGATCCTAGACTTTTGGATGCAAATAATCTACCTTCGGAATCACAAGCTGCTCTTAATGCCGTTGCACCAAGTCCTGAAACGGCAGCTCAATATAATCAACCACTTCCGCCAAGACCTGCTGTTCAGCCTGTACGTAATGCAGATAGACCTTCTAGAAGTAATGTACGTGATTTGAATGCTGAACCAACAGGTACCCCTTATGAGCGTCTTTTGCGATTTTATAACACGGTCTCTGGATACGAGGCAGAAATTGCAAAACTAACACGACAAGCACAGCAGGAGAATCATGATTTATTGAATGCTCCTGCAGATGACCCGGTTCGTTTAAGGGTTAATTTATTGCGTGAGCAATCACAGGAACTTAGAAGATCGTTATTAGAGTCTGAACGTGTAGCAATTGGTGGGGAGTATCCAATGTTAGAACCATACACGCATGTTAGTAATGCTAATGTTAAAGAAGGTATGACTGGTTTAGGCAACGCTATCCTAAATTATAAGCTTGCAGTAGCAGCTGGAGTGACTGATGATGATGCAAGAGCTAGATTAGAATCAGTTCAGAATGAATTTGTTGATTTATTTGCAAATGCCGCAAAAGCAAGCAATGGAAAGGTTCAGGCTCCCAGCTGGAATGATTTCAGTAAGAACTTTTTGGGGATTGAAGTAATAACGTCATCAGGTGCTGCTGAACTGAAGCCTGCTGTCCAAAAACTGGATTCACGAGTTGCACAGTTACACGAGTTATCTGAGGCAGAGTCATTTGCTCGTTTGGAATCATGGAAAAAAGTTTTTGAACAAAGATTTGATAAGGATTTTTTTAGCGGCGCTCGGTCAATTAATGACCTGATTGGTCATGCTGAGGTTGCTGGTTATCCTCCGGAATGGATGCATCAATTGAAAGTCTATGTATATGGAGCTGATAACGTTCCCGATAATATTATCACGAGTACTGGGAATATGAGGCAGGTTGCAGCACGGTTAAAAGCACAGCGAAAACAAACCCCTAACCCATATAGGCCTACGAGACCAGAGCCTATTCCTGTAATGAATGTAACTCCACAGGAAATGGCACATCTGAGGGCGCAAGGAGAGGCTGCTGTTCAACAAAAATTGCAAGAGGCTCAGGTTGCAAGAGAACAGCTTAGGGTCCCTTCTCCCTCCGTGATTTCCGATGCTTCAGAAGCAAATGGCCAGAAAGAACATGGAAATCAAGATGGCTATTATTATTCTCCAAAAGCTGATTCCTCAATTGATTTTATAGCCATGGACGGTTCTGGCGGTTCAGTAACAGGAGAATTAGGACGAAGCGTAGAACAAGATTATCAAGATTCTCAAATTCAAACTGTTGTATATCAGGCAGTGAGCTCGGCTGCTGAGGCTATGCGCAATGGCCGTTCTCCAAAGGAAGCTATTAATGTTGCTGATGAGAGTGTCCGACAAAGAAAAGCTAAAGAGGCTTTATATGGTTATGGAACAATGTTGGCAGGTAGGCTGTCTGCACCTGATAACGCAGGGAATCGAGTTCTCGAGGCATGTTATGTTGGTGATGCTCAATTGGCAACTTGGAATGGCGGTGCATTATATCAAAATAAAAGGATTTATGCACAAGGAGAAACTCCCCGAAGAGGGTCTTCTCCGGCTCCATTTAGAGTCGTTACTCCACCTGAGAATATGGCGCAGAGAGTGATGGATAGGGCAAACCAAGGGATGACAATTGACCTTGAAGACTCTCCTGCGAGTGCCACAGTTTATAACGTAGTTGGTGAGCGAAATGGAGGTGTAAAAAATCTAAAGGAAAACGAGAGAAGATTAAATATCTCTCGATCTGAATATGTACTTGCCGGTTCGGATGGTTGTAGGTTCGGAGATTGGTTGGCAACAAACCCAGATGGTTCATATGATAGGAGAAACAATCCAATCGGCTATGGAATGAATCAGATTATGACCCGATTGTCCTCTGGTGAAATTACACCTGATCAGGCAAACCAAGAGGCTGTCGCATTGTTAAGAAAGAATGGCGAAACGGACGATATCACTTTGATGATAATTCCTGCCTTGGATTATAAATATAATCCGAAACCTGCGGGAGGAAAAGGATTGTTTGGATGGATGAAAAAATAGAAGTTCTGTAAAGTTAAAGAATCCCCCTTTCGGGGGATTCTTTTTTAATAGGATAAACCACCAGCGAAGCTGGTGAGTGCGTTTATAGCGTAGCG
>CAZCSM010000019.1:0-30850 GCA_964501355.1 uncultured Candidatus Saccharibacteria bacterium
CGAAGTTTGTGGTTGTATAAACCCCGACCGTAAGGTCGTGGGTCTTGTTAATAAACTATTATTTTATTGGATTCCGGGTCGTAGCCCGGAATGACGAACATATTTATGTCATATCAATTTCTGGGGCATACAGCAGATGTTAAATTGAAGGTCGAAGAGAAAAACTTCGCAGATCTTTGTGTTGATGCTGCAAATGGACTTTTTGACTTTTTAACACCGGAAGGGTTTGAGCTGGAGGTGAAAACAAAAGATTACAACTTCGTTGTTGAATCCGTTGATAAATCAGCTCTCGTTGTTGATTTATTAAGTGATCTTCTTTGTGTTGCATATACTGACAAGGTAATTCTTGCAGATTTTGCTATTTCTTCATGTTCAGATAGTAGGATAGAACTTACCGCAATCGGTTATGAGGTGTCTGAATTTCGTGATGATATTAAAGGGATTACGTATCATGGTGCTGAGGTTAAAGAGTTGGGAAATGGGAATTTGTCTATAACTATTACGTTTGATATATAAGAGGGCAAAGACACACCCCGATTCACCTTTGGTGAATCACCCCTCTTGATAGAGGGGAAATCTCCTTCCTTGAGGAAGGTGGCGACTCCGATAGGAGAAGCCGGAAGGTGTTATTGTTCGAGCGAAGTCGAGAATTAATTAGATTAGAGAATATTCTTGTTCCTTTTGACGCCAAAAGGAACCAAAAGCGCTGGGGAGATGTGGATTTTTCCGTTGGCGGTTAGATATCAATTGAAAAGTACTTACCCGCAGAAAACACACATCTCCCCAGACCCCAACAGATCAACAACTAAATACAGGTCACAAAGGGAAAAATTATTAATTTAAAAAGATTCCGTGTCGTTGCACGGAATGACGAAAACCATGGACAAAAGTGTTTTAAATAAAATTACTGACAGCATCTGGGAAATTCCTAAATCATATCGTTCTGATATGAGAGTTCCTGCTCGGGTTTACATTTCGGAAGAAATGCTCGATGCAGTTTTGCAGGATGAATCACTTGATCAACTTGTTAATGTCGCAACACTTCCGGGTATTGAAAAGTATGCTCTTGCGATGCCGGATGTTCACGAAGGTTATGGCTTTCCTGTCGGCGGAACTGCTGCATTTAATCTGGATGAAGGAATAATATCTCCCGGTGGAATTGGTTACGACATTAACTGCGGTATTCGTTTATTAAAGAGCACTATCACCTTCTCTGAGATTGAATCAAAAGCGGAAGAACTCGGTTATGCCATGCATCGAGAAATTCCTTCCGGTGTGGGTAAAGGAGGTGCTCTTCGACTTACAACCTCTGAACTTGATAACCTTTTAAACGAGGGTGTAGAAAGATTGGTGAAGATGGGATATGGAAATATGGAAAACCTGAATTTCATCGAGTCAAACGGATGTTTATGTGAGGCTGATGCTTCTGTCGTTTCTGAACATGCGAAGAAGCGGGGTTTAGATCAAATAGGAACTTTGGGTGCAGGAAATCATTTTGTTGAAGTTCAGGTGGTTGACGAAATTTATGACGAACAGGTTGCCGAAGAGTTCGGATTATTCAAAGATCAGGTTGTGGTAATGGTTCACACCGGTTCTCGAGGACTTGGACATCAAGTGGCGACAGACTATATTCGAAAAATGGTTTCGGCAATGTCAGAATATGGAATTTCGGTTCCAGATAGAGAACTTGCTTGTGCTCCGTTCAATTCATCGGAAGGAAAAGAGTATTTTGCCGCAATGTCAGCGGCTGCAAACTTCGCCTGGTGCAATCGGGAAATGATTACGTGGGAACTTCGAAATGCCTGGGTTGATACGCTTGGACGAAGTGGCGGCGAGTTAAGTCTTCTTTACGACGTTGCTCATAATATCGCAAAGGTCGAAGAACATAATATTAACGGTGTAAACAAAAAAGTTGTGGTTCATCGAAAAGGTGCAACACGTTCTTTTCCGGGACAGCCAGTTCTGATCCCCGGAAGCATGGGAACGGCTTCTCATGTTCTCGTCGGTTTGGAGGAATCAATGAATCAGTCTTTTGGAACTGTTTGTCATGGTGCCGGTCGAATGATGTCTCGTACAAAAGCAAGAAATGCAATTAGTGGTTATACTTTGAAGGACGATTTGGAAAGAAAAGGAATTTTAATAATGACGAGTTCGATGAGTGGCCTGGCGGAGGAAGCTCCTATGGCGTATAAAGACGTTGATAATGTCGTAAACGTTGTTCATAGCGCAGGATTAGCAAAGAAAGTTGTTCGATTAATCCCAAAGATTGTGGTGAAGGGATAGAAAATCAAAACTTGTACTGAACAATTCGATTAACTCAGTGTGGCACTTGTCGAAGTATGCAAAAATTGAAATAAGTCAAAAGGAAAAAGGCAAAAGGTAAAAATAGTAGTGACAGTTACAGTATCAGTTACAGAGAAGCTTTTCACAAGGTTCTGAAAACTAGAAACTGAAACCTAGAACCTTATTTTTTCTCTACTCTAACCCGCTTTGCTATTTCTCCAGCTTGTTTTTTAATTTCCTCCGGTGAATTTAATTCACACATGAACGTTGCGAATGTTAGAATTTCACCATCACTTATATACCAGACTTGCAAGAATTTGTTATTCTTCTTATCTTCATAAATTGCCGAACCATAATCTCCTGTTTGGCACGAGCCACTTTCGGTCTTAACGGGTTTCCCAAACTTAGCTCTTTCTCCAAGTTTCTTCGCTTCAATTACTAATTTCTTTTCTGTTAATTCTGAACTTTTGTCTTCACTGAACGTTAGTGTTGAGATCTGGAGTGCGTTTGTTTCACCTTGTTCATCGGTTGAGAAAACCAAAGAACCGTCGCCTTCCATTACCAAACTCCAGTTGTCCGGAATTAGTATAGATAGTTCAGTGTCTCCTTTTTTGTTTGTTCGTGTGATAAAACCCATTTCAAAATTCAATGATTAAATATTTTTCGTGTCATTCTCCGAATGGAGAATCAGATACGAAAAATTTGTAAATTGGTCAGATTCTCCATTCGGAAAAATGACACAATTTTTATTATGGTCTTGTTAATATCTCCGCCTTATCTTTCCCCACAACCACTGTATGTTCGAAAAATCCAAATCTTCCTCCATCTTTCGTCTTTGTTGTCCAACTATCTTTCAAAATATCAACTTGTCCGGAGCCTTCAACCAAAAGCGTATCAAGAGCAAATGTCATTCCTGCTTTAATCATCGGGCCTGAACCCGGTTCTCCCCAATTAGGAATCTCCGGTTCTTCGTGCATTTCCTTTCCAATTCCATGTGCTGTAAAAATATCGAGCGTATCAAAACCTTCGGATTGTGCAACTGCATAAATTGCAAAGCCAATATCTCCAGTGTGCTTTCCTTCTACGCATGTTGAAATGGCTGCGTTCAAAGCTCTTTTTGTCGTATCGAGAAGTCTTTTTGCATCAGCATCAATTTCTCCAATTCCGACCGAAAATCCTCCGTCCGCACAATAACCGTTTCTTCGAATTGTGCAGTCAAATGTCACAATATCGCCATTCTTTACGATTACATTTTTTTTAGGAATGGCGTGAACCGTATTCTCGTTAATCCCGACGCAGGTTGCGCAAGGATAGCCGAAATAACCGATTTGTATTGGTTCCAGTTTGTTTTCGCGAATGAATTTCAAAGCGACCTGGTCAATATCCCAGGTTGAAACACCTTCTCTAATAAAGTCTTTTACTAGAAAACACATTTCTGCGTGATATTTTCCAGCTTCGCGCATTAACTGAATTTCTTTTGTTGTTTTAATGTTTATTTTGTTCATGTTAGCAGGAATTATAGCAGGTTTAGGGGGTTAATGGTATATGGAAATTTAATTTGGGGTGTCATGAGCGAATGCGAATGACGGGGTGGTCTTTTAGACCGAACCTTCCAGCGTAACAAATATTGTATCAATAACCATATCCAAATCTCTTCTCACTTGCAAATTTGTAAATCTCAAAACATTGTAACCCAAACTTTCAAGAAATTCTGTACGTTCTTTATCATGTTTTTCGTTTTCTTCATAGCCATGTTGATCACCATCAAGCTCAACTATCAGTTTCTTTTTTATACAACAAAAGTCAACTACATACTTTCCTATCCCTTGTTGTCTTCTAAATTTGTAACCACCTAATTGACTGCTTTTTAGTTTTGACCATAAAATAACTTCCTCTTCAGTTAAGTTATTTCTGAGAGATTTTCTAAATGATGTTTGAGATCTCTTGTTATAAAACTTTGGAACCGAAATGTTTGTCATTTAATATCAGCTAAAAGACCACCCCGTCACGTAATAATTTTCTTCGAAAATTAAACGTGACACCCCTCCTTTTAAAAGGAGGGGAAATTCGTTTCAAATTTCTTCCTCAGCACAACTCCCGAACTCAATATCAACATCCCACCAATCAAAAGCTGTGCAAGAATATTTTCTCCTGTCGCTGGTAAAGGTTCAGGAACTTCTGTAATCCCAAGTGTAAACTCAGAGTATGCTACGTTTCCAGCAGGATCAGTGGTTGAAATTTGTACTAAGTATGTTCCTATTCCTAGCACAGAACCTAAGTCTAACTCCCATTCTCCATCTTCTCCTACTGTTAGTTCTGTCTCATATACTACCACTCCTTCTTCTGTTAACGCTGTTATCGTTACCTTTGTATTTTGTTCTGCTGTTCCTTTTACTATTACTTCTTCTCCTACTGTTTTTGTATATACTTCTTGTGTTTCTTGATATGTTAGGTTAGTTAGATCTAGTGTTAGTATAGTTGTTGTTTTAAGTATTATGGTATCACTTACTACCGTTGATTCATTTCCTGCGTTATCTTTAAACTTAACATATACTGTCTTCTCTCCATCTCCTGATGGTAGTGTCCATTGCTTTGTTGTTGCATAGTTTTCCCAACTTGCTCCTGTAAAATCTGAAGTATTTGATATCATCATTTGCGATACTCCCGATAGGTTATCATTCGCCGATAGCACAAGTGTAACAACGGGTGTGTTTGTGTAGGTCGAGTTGGTGTTGATTGAAATAGTTCCGGTGGGTGGAGTATTATCATCCCAAGCGTAACCAAGTACTTCTCCTTCACTGTTATTGTTAGTTACAGTATGAGTTCTATCTGCTTCTGGTGTTGTTGTAATAAAGTTGTAAAGACTTCCTCCTGATGCAAAGTTTGTATCATCTACTTTTATCTCATACTCTCCGTCGTAAATTACTTCTGATGTATATTTATCCAGGTTCAATCCTTCTACTTCAAATGTGTAATCTCCGCTAGTATCTGTGTGTGTGGTTAATATAACTTGTTCGTTACTATCCAAGAGACTTACACTAACTCCGGAGATTCCTGTTTCACCCGAACTCTTTATCCCATCCTTTGATTTATCAAGAAATATACTTCCTGAAATGTTAAATGGTCGAAGGATATCTCCCATACTACCATCTTCTTTCATACCTACCATCTTGTAACTGGATTTAAGGAAAGATGTATTTCCAACATCTAATCCTTCAATTCCCATAGTATAGATACCAGAGAGTAGTAGGTTATCTCTATGATAATCTGCTAGTATCTCACTATCTGTTTCTATTCTAAACTGTTCCCATTCTGAGTTTCCTGAAGGATCGCTGTTAAAATATGTCTCACCTTCAGAAGTTGTGATGGTATACCTAACATTTGGAGTTCTTCTAAAGAGCACACCTCCAAAGTCATCAGCAGGTGCACCCTGTCCTTGAGCCCCCTCTAATAATGCTCCTCCTGAATCTACCCACGGAGGTAATATATCATTTGGAGTATCAAGATCATCAGTATCTCCTTCTAATGCAGTAGGACCATAATCAAAATCTCCATCCCAAACTATGAAGTTAGAACTTGATGCAAATGAATCAAAGTATAAATTCCAAAAGCCATCATAGGTTGTGGGGCCCATATTGTTCCAATCCCCAGAAAACTCTGGGTAAAGTATATATATATCATTTATAGTTCCTGACATACCAATTAAACCAATTGATTCAGTATTTACATACAAACTCTTATCTGTTCGTAATTTAATAGCGGATAACCCGCTCGGACTGGTTCCCTCGAATTTTATAACAAGAGTGTAGAAAAAATTGCCGCTTGGAGACTTCGCTTCATTAGAAGTTTGAACAGTTAAGTTCCACCAATCATTATTCGACATACCTGTAGAAGATGCCGTCCATAATGGACCACTTATTCCATTATCAGCATTTCCGTACCACTGACCAATTACCTCTGTATCAGTTCCATTGCCTAGTGAATCTGCATATAGAGTGTATTCTAGCTGTACAGTTGTTGAATCCCAATTACCGCCAGATTGATTAATATTTCCTGTATTATCCTTTCCGCTATCTCCATCAAAGATGCCTATCTCTAAAGTAGATGAACCTTTCGGCGCTCCAAAACCAAATGAGTATGTCAGATTATCCATTGAACCCATACCTCCTCCTGCCGCTGAAATCATTCGTGAATCTATCGTGCTACATGTTGGGAAACAAGTATAGGATGTTTCCGCGTGGGATTTTTGAGAGAAAGCGAAGGCAAATACAGAAATGACCACTAGGAGGAAGAGAATATATTTGATTTGTTTTGTAAATCGATACATTTATCGAGATTGTAAATTTCTTTAATTAGAATAGCAAAGATGGGTTGAGAAAGTAAGAGGAAAGATGAGCAAACAGAGACGTGCAAACATGGTTCCAAGTGTTTTTTCAAAACAACTTGGAACCGGCAAGATGGTTGGTAATTACAACCGATTCAATATTAGCAATCATGTCTTTATTCAACACCTAAAAATTTCGCTGGAAATATAATTAACTTTCTAATATACTTAGTCTATTATCTAATCTGCCTACTTTTTACCAATGTCACGCCCAAAGCCCGTTGTATTAGTTGTTGTCGATGGTCTTGGAATTGCTCCTCATAGCAAGGGGAATGCTGTTACTATTGCGAAAACTCCTACTCTCAATTCCTTTTGGAAAAAATATCCACATTGTTATCTTGATGCTGCCGGAAATACCGTTGGTCTCCCAAATGGAGTTCAGGGGAATAGCGAAGTTGGGCATCTTTCTCTTGGTGCTGGAAAAGTGGTTTTTCAAGAAATCGCTAAAATTGATTATGATATAGAAAAAGGATATTTTTACGATAATGCTGTATTTAAGGCAGTAACTGACTTTGTTAAAAAGAACAAAAGTCGTTTACATATAATGGGTTTGACAAGTACCGGTAAAGTTCACTCCTCTCTGGATCATCTTTTTGCCTCACTCACTTTTTGTAAAAAAGAAAAGCTTGATTCGGATCAGGTTTTAATTCACGCGTTTACAGATGGTCGAGATGTCGCACCGAAAAGTGCGGATAAGTTTCTTACAATGATTGAGAAAGAATCTAAGTCAATTGGTATAGGAAAATTAGCTTCGTTAATCGGTCGGTATTATGCAATGGATAGAGATAATAGATGGGAGCGTACACAAAAAGCATACAACTTATTAACTAAAGGTGAAGGAACGGCTGTTAATGATTGGAGACGAGCTTTGGAGGCTGCATATAAAGAAGATGTGACGGATGAATATATGTCTCCGTACTTTTTATCAAAGAATGATCATCCAATTGGAAAAGTAAATCCGAATGATGCTGTTATATTTTTCAATTATCGAGCAGATCGTGCCGTTCAATTAAGCAAGGCTTTTTACTATAAAGCACCAATAAAAGGTTGGCCAAGAATTCCAATTCCAAACATATTTTTTGTTGGGTTCTCCAATTATGAAAAAGGAATTCCAATGAATCGTGCTACAGAAGACGATTCCGGGGGAAAAGGGGAAAGCGAAATGGTTGCTGAGCTTTTTGAGCTTGAGAAGATGAAGACGAAAATTGGTTTTCCTGATTTTCAGATATTTCCTCCTGAAAGAATAGAATTTTCTCTGGGCCGAATAGTTTCCGATGCGGGATTGCGCCAATTAAGGATTACGGAATCGGAGAAGTTTCCGCACGTTACCTATTTCTTCAATTGTCGTAATGCAGCTGCTTTTGCAAATGAAGACAGAATAGAAATACCTTCACCAAAAGATGTCCCGACGTATGATTTAAAACCAGAGATGAGTTCATTTGAAATTACAAATCAGTTGATTGCGAAAATCAATGAAGATGTTTATGATTTTATAGTTGTTAATTACGCGTCACCTGATATGGTTGCACACACAGGAAAACTAGAGCCTTCTATCGAGGCTGTAGAAGCTGTAGATAAATGTTTGGGTGACTTATCTCGTGTGATTTTGCAAAAAGGTGGTGAGATGATCGTAACTTCAGATCACGGAAATGTTGAAGAAATGATTAATCTTCGTTCTGGGGCTGTTGATACTGAGCATTCAACAAATCCTGTGCCATTTCTTTTTGTATCAAACTCATTCCAGGAGAAGGATTTACCGAAAGGAATTTTGGCAGATATTGCACCGACAATTTTAGCTCGCCTCGGAATTTCTAAGCCGGAAAGTATGTTGGGGAGGAATCTTTTGGGTTGAAACACTGATTAAATGGGGTATGTTTAACCATCTATTGTATATGCATCTTGAGGAAGCCCTCTTTCGATGTTTATAACAATTGGTATGCCATTCCAGGTAGCTGTTGCATAACCTTGAATTTCGTAACGTTGTTGATCTTTACTTACAATGTAGTAGACACCTTGTTTCCGTGATGTTATTTGTCTTCCGTTAAATATTGCGGTGATTCTAGTTCCATTCTCTGATTCTAGAATTTTAATTAATTCCTCATAGTTGGGGTATTCACTTTTTTCTTGGTAATATTCATTGAGAGTTTTTTCTATTTGATACATTTGCATTTGCACAAGATTTTTTGATGTTATGCATGCACATGGGAAACTCAGTCCTACAGTTATATTTCCAACTTGCAATTGATTGAAAAGAAAAAATCCTCCAATCATTAAAGTAACACCTAATATTGAGAATAATTTGGTTAGCCTTTTCATTAATACTTGATATGAATTATGTACTTATTATTACGTGGAAATGACAAGAAAGTAACAATTTTATACACCTTTTAGCTTAACCATAAAAGTCTGGAGAGCTTTACGGAGGTTTTTCTTTGCCGCGGAATCTTCCGGTGATGGGGCATCCATGTTATCGAGCAACTGTTCAACTTCCTGTTCACTCAGTTGTAATTCGATCTCATCCTGATTATGACCTGTCGCGGCTATGAGTTTCGACTCTAATGGTGTGTCCGCAAGGTACTTATGCACCCAATCAAGAGCTTCATCAGATTCTTCTTTTGTAATTGTAATTACACCTCTGAGCATAAAAATTAAGTAATAATTAATAAGTAAGAAGTAAAAAGTAATAAGTAAAAAAGAAAAAGCTACTAACTATTCACTGATTGTTATTCCAATGGGACAATGATCAGAACCCAATTGGTCTTTTAATATGAAAGCACTTTTCACTTTACTTTTCAATCCTTTTGATACAAGAAAATAGTCAATTCTCCATCCAACGTTTCTTTCTCTCGCTTTCGCAAACGGAGACCACCAAGTATAGTTTCCTCCCTCTTTATTAAAAATTCTTAAAGTGTCTATAAACCCTGCTTTCAATATTTTGTCAAAACCCTCTCTTTCCTCCTTTGTAAAGCCGTGCGTTTTCTCGTTTCCTTTCGGTCGAGCAAGATCTATTTCTGTATGAGCCACATTTAAGTCTCCGCAGAAAATTACGGGCTTTTCTTTTTCTAATTTTTTTACATATTTTAAAAATGTTGGGTCCCAAAGATTATATCTATATTCAAGCCTTGTTAGTTCTCTTTTTGAATTTGGAGTATAAACGTTAACTAAAAAGAAATCGTCAAATTCTAATGTTAAAACTCGACCTTCATTATTTGCATCACCATAATCATCTTTTAATTTATCAACTTTCTTTCCGTCAAAAACAATGTCATGTCGTACAGAGATTGGTTTAATTTTTGTGAATATTGCTGTTCCAGCATATCCTTTCTTTTCAGCACTATTCCAGTATTCCTCGTAATTTGGAAGGTCTAATTCAACTTGATCTTTATTTGCTTTCGTTTCCTGTAAGCAAATAATGTCAGGTTTTTCATTGTTAATAAATTCAACAAAGCCTTTTTTAATTACAGATCTTATTCCATTTACGTTCCAAGAGAGAATTTTCATTTTAGTTAAACAGTGATACAGTTAATCAGTAAAACAGTTATTTATGAATCAATAATAAACGGTTTGTGCAAAGAGGGCAAATAGAAAATAGTAAATAGTGTATGGCTTCTTGTGACATCTTTCATTCTTCATGTTAAAATTGATAAAAGGAAAAAGGAAAAAGGAAAAAGGAAAAAGGAAAACAACTTTGTCTCTATTTTTATTCAATTTTGCATTTACTTTGCATCAATTTCTATGGACAAACGTTTTAAAACAATAATTTTCATTGCTTCAGTATTTTTAATTTTCGGTGTCGGCTCCTTCTATCTTTTCAGAAAACTCAGGGATAAAAGCTTTGTCGATGAAGATAAAATTAACATTGTAGTTTCAATTCTTCCACAAAAAGAATTTGTGAAAGCAGTTGGTGGCGAAGCGGTAAATGTTACTGAGCTTATTCACCCAGGAGAAAGTCCTGCTACCTACTCTCTTACACCACAGGATTTGATTGCAATTGAAAATGCAGATATTTATTTTCGTATTGGGCACATTCCTTTTGAACTTTCTAACATTGAGAAATTAAAAGAAATAAATCCAGATTTGAAGATTGTCGATATTTCACCAGAGATTGAACTTCGATATTTTACGGATGAACACGAGCACGAAGAAGTTGACTATAAATCAAAGTGTGAAGAATTGGGGGAATATGTTGATTGGCTTGAAGATTTTTCAGAATGTGCCACGCAAAGTTCTACGACTATGACTCAGGATTGGTGTGAATCTCTGGGTGGGAAATTTTCGGATTGTGAGTCAGCTTGTCGACACGACGAGGAATCATTTGCGTGCATTCAAGTTTGTGTAAGTGTTTGCAAGTTCAATAATAATCAAGAACATTCGGACATTGAAATAGATCCACATGTTTGGTTATCTTCAGAAAATGTTATGAAAATGGTTGAACAGATCTATGATGTTCTTGCCGAGCACGATACGGATAATGCGTCTTATTACAAATCAAATGCCTTAAATTATTTCAATCAACTTAAATCATTGGATTCGTCATTGAAAGAAACTTTAGGTGATGTTGCAGAATCGAAGTTTCTGGTGTTTCATCCATCTTGGGGCTACTTTGCAGACGACTATGGTTTGAAGCAAGTTGCTATCGAAGCAGATGGAAAAGAGCCAACGGTTGAACAAATTCAAAATATTGTTGATTTAATAAAGTCAGAAGAAATTAAGGTGATTTTTGTACAATCACAATTTAGTACAAAGACTGCAGAATCAATTGCAAGTGATACAGGTGCTGTTGTCATTTCAATTGATCCTCTTGCAGAGAATTATATTGAGAATATGAGCAAGGTTGGGGAAACGATAAAGGATAGTTTGGAATAGATTCTGTAGGGACAGGCCTTGTGCCTGTCTTAGACAACCACGAGGGTCGTCCCTACATTATAAATTGTTCTAATTTCTAATTGACCTAATTAATCTAATGAATAACCAATATCCAATGTCAAATTACCAATGATGGGATTGGTTATTGGTAATTGGAAGTTATTTTGAAATTAGAAATTAGGTTAATTAGGAATTAACAAGAAATAATGGAAAATATTGTAATACAATTCAATAAAGTTTCTTTTTCACACACAAATAAACCATTGTTAGTTGATATGTCTTTTGATATTTCTGCTGGAGATTTCGTTGGAATAATTGGTCCGAATGGCGGTGGAAAGACTACTCTGATAAACCTGCTTTTGGGAGAACTTCAACCACAAAAAGGTTCTGTTTCTGTGTTAAATAAATCTTCGATTCAAGCTCGAACGCAAATAGGTTATCTTTCTCAGCGATTGGATGTTGATTTGGACTTTCCTGTTTCTGCCTATGATGTTGTAATAATGGGAAGGACTAATGGAAATTTGGTCCAAATTTATTCACAGGAAGACAAGTCAGCTGTTGAGAAATCAATGCAAGAATTGGCAGTTTGGAATTTACGGGATAGGAATTTAAAAGATTTGTCAGGTGGTGAACGTCAGCGGGTTTTCTTAGCTCGTGCACTGGTTACAAATCCAAAGATTTTGATTTTAGATGAGCCACTTGTTAATGTTGATTTGGAAACTCAGATTGAGTTTTACAAAATTCTTACTGATTTGAATGAAAAAGGGATGACAATCTTGATTGTGGATCACAACTTGGATATGTTATCGAATTATGTGAAGAAGGTTTTGTGCATTAATAAATGTGAGCATGAACATGTTTTGATGCATGATTTGGAGAATATTACGAAAGAGGAGATTATGAAGTTATAATTTTTCCCTCTCTTTAGATAAAGAGAGGAATCTCCTCCCTTGAGTTCAAGGGAGGATTAAGGTGGGTTTGCTCAGAATCAATCATTTTGATGAGTGAGATTTTTAATAATATAAAATTGAAAACAGTTCGTCGAAGATTACGAAAGAACCAAACACCTCAAGAACAGTTGATTTGGAATAAATTGCGGAGGAAACAGTTATGTGGACTTAGATTCGTCAGACAATTTAGTGTTGATTCATATGTGTTAGATTTTTACTGTCCTGATAGAAAGCTGGCAATAGAATTAGATGGTGGACATCACGGAGAGGATGAGCATGCTGAATATGATAAGGTGAGGACAATCTTTCTTGAGTCTCGAAATATAAAGGTTTTGCGATTTTGGAATAGTGATGTTTATGAAAATATAGATGATATCTTGGCTACAATAGCAAGAGAGACTGGAGTAGAATTCTAACTCCCCTAACCCCTCTTGAACACAAGAGGGGAATTGAGCAGCTCCCTCTCTTTAGATAAAGAGGGATGTCCCTTATTAAGAGAAAATGTCTCGAAGAGACAAAAGGGATCCATTGGGGTGAGTTTGATAAAGACATTGGATTAATGAGGGTTTGTTTTAAATATATAAATTATGACTTTCGAAATTCTACAATATTCCTTCTTCCAACGCGCTTTGCTTGCCGCTGTTCTTGTCTCTATTGCAGCAGGAATTATTGGAACGTACATTGTTGTGAAGAAGATGTCTCTTGTTACTGGAAGTATAGCTCATGCGGCTTTCGGTGGTTTGGGGATTTCCTACTTTTTTAACTTCCCCCTATTTCTCGGCGCATTAATCTTCAGTTTATTCTCTGCTTTTATTATTAACACTTTTCGAATAAAAAATCGGGAAAGATTGGATAGTTTACTCAATATGCTTTGGTCGGTGGGAATGTCTATTGGATTAATATTTATGTTTCTAACTCCCGGTTATTCGACTGATTTATTCTCCTATCTTTTTGGCAATATTTTATTGGTTGGTTGGTCTGATATTATTTTTATGCTGATTTTAGACATCGTAATTGTTATTTTAGTTTCTGTTTTTTACAACACACTCCTAACAACTGTTTATAATGAGGATTATGCGAGGATTCGTAATTTGCCGACGAAGATTCTTTACGGAGTTTTATTTTTACTTATTTCGCTAACTGTTGTTTTGGTAATTCGTGTTGTTGGAATTGTCTTAATGATTGCGCTTCTTACAATTCCTGCTGCAACAGCGAGGCTTCTAACGAATTCGCTGAAATCGATGATGGTGATTTCCGTTTTAATAACTTTGCTAACAACTGTTCTTGGGATTTTTATTTCCTACGCAATCAATCTTCCAGCGGGACCTGTGATTGTGCTGTTGGGGGCGGGGGTGTATTTATTAGCGATTGCTTTTAAGAGATTCTTATAAGTTTTAGGGTTCGGCTTGCGCTAATCCTAGAATTGGGAAAATTGTTTCTGGATATAGGTCTGGAACTTCAAATACATTAGCGGGAAGATATTCTGGCCGCTGGATTCTTTTCCTATTTACCCAAATTCCTGCTGAATTTGGGAAACCATCAAAGTCTCTGAAAGCATTAGGGTTATCATCTATATGGATGATGAAAGGTCTGCAATCTTCTGGATTTAATCCTGGCCTGTAGTACCAGTCTAGTTCTTTACGCCAAGTATGAAGTAGCAATTGTTTTGTTGGAAGTTTGCGTCCGCTGTAGATTGAGTCTTTAATTGAGTCTTTATGAAAATAATTGCTATCTCCGCCCAAAATTAAGCGATGCCCCGTAATTGTGTTATGCCAAGAAGGTAGCGGGTTTAGTTCTTTTAATAAATTGAAAACTCCTTCGGGTAATTTATCATCAGCAAATGTCATCCAATTAGTATTCGATGTGGGATTTCCTGTGCATACTCCGGCTGAAAGATTGGCAGATTCATCTCTTTTCTGTTTTATCCAATTTAATAATTCTATCGCATCAGCATGTGGCTTACTATTTAATGATAACCTTTCTCCAGATTCGAAACCATATTTATAGAGACCCCTATAAATCGCAAAAAGTCTTAACAATTGAGGCCAGTGTAATTCAGGGTGTTCTATCGGAATATTAAGTTCGCGAAAAAGTGTTAGAAGAAAAAGAAAATCCGTTTGCCCTGTTGATTCATACAAAGCCTTCTCTATCGCACTGGTGACTCCTTCACTATCCCCATCATTGAACTTATGTTTTGGAATAATGTTTCCCGTATAGAATTGTACATCAGACACACCTTCGGTCAAAAATCTCATGGTTGCATACCTCATGCTTCTAAAACCACCCCAGGGAACTGTTTCTCCTAATGTATCATCAAGATCAAAAAATATAACGGTTGCATCAGGAGCTCTCAAATATCTTAAATCATCTCCCTGTTCTTTATAAGGTTCAACTCTATCTACCATTCCCTTTTGAAGATATGAGTAATTGTCGCGATTATATCATCTGTGCATATGTGTGTAAAACGTCTTGTTAGAGGAATTATTTGGATTTCTTCAAAAACAGCACCAGTATCGCTCCTATTATAATTCCAATTACGTTAATAAAAAATGAACCGACGGAGGAAAAGAACTTTGTGGAATTTAATAAAATAATGCTACGTCCGACATTTGCAAGTGGTGGCATTAATGATATTGCAATAGCAAGTCCTGCAGAAGTATTAGACATTTTCGGCCACATCCAAAGTAGCATCCCGACCATTCCCAACGTTAGAGCAACGAGAAAATATTCAATACGAATATTAGGCAAATAACTTACATCTGTTAAATCATGATTAATTGAAAGTAGTGCGCTAAATGCCGTTGATGTTATTAAACCAATTGCGAAAATTAATAAAAATGTTTTTACGGATTTCCAGATTCCATTCAGATCCCCTACTTTCACAAATACTACAAATGAAATTATTGCATCAAAAAATGGAGAAACTAGCATTGAAGCAAGTAGGATGAAATTATCTTTTAAGATGATTCCAAATGTTGCCAGGATTGCGGAAACGATGCTTAAAATTATTATGTCTGCATCTGGTTTTATTTCTTCTCTTGCTCGGGTTATTAGATTGTCCATTAGGAATTAGGTTAATTAGAAATCGAAAACACCTTCCGTCACTTCGTGACACCTTCCTCAAGGAAGGAATCCCAAAGGTTTATTTCATCAATCAACATTGGTTTTTGTCTCATTTCCAATACAATATAGCAAGTTCTCATTAAATTCTTCCGGATAATCTTCAAATGGCAAATGGCCGGCACTTTCTATTTCAATATATTCAACATGCTCAATCTCCAACAAACTTTGAAAATCTTCTTTTCTCACAATTTCATCTTTATTTCCCCAAATCACGCAAACAGAAATTTCTTCGTCTAGATTGATTTCTATGTGATTTTTATCTGAATCGTAAACGGCATTTATTATCCCCAAGTCCCAATTTTCAAATTTGTTAAATGAAACATATGCATTCTTTATTTCTTCGAAATCAGCGTCTTTATTGATAATAATACTTTCAAGATACTTATTCATCTGACTTTCATTTGCGAGAAGTCTGAAGATTATTCTAAACCATCTTTCGAGTCCAGGCATTCGCAAAATGAATTCTGCAAATTTATGATTTTCATTTGTAATATTTATTGCAGGTGCAACATAGATGAGACGACTGACCATCTCAGGATGATTATTATAAAAATGTGTAATTACACTTCCTCCCATACTGTGTCCGACAAACGAAGCTTTATCGATGTTTCGGTTCTTTAATATTTGATAAATTAATTTGGCTTGGTCAGCGTGCGACATTGATTTGTTTTGATCTCTCTCCGAAAATCCGAAGTTTATTAAATCAATTGCAATTACGCGATATCCTTTATTCTTTAGCGTTTCTATGGAACTTCGCCAGTTTAGATGATTGCCTGCAAAGCCATGAATTAAAACAATGGTTTCTCTTGCCGCCGGATTTTTCTCAACGATGAAAACTTCGTAACCATCTATGTTTAAAAACCGACCATCCTGTGGAGCGGCAACTTTATAGAAAATTCGCGGTTGATTTGGAATTGGTAATAAATACGGAAGTGCAAAAAGCACGAAGCTTAATATTACGGAAAATATTAGGGCTTTTGTAGAAAGTTTCATTGTTTAGGCTTGTTGAAACAATTCTATTATATACTTTTTATTTTCAAATGTTTATATCAAATTCAGTTCCCCAATTTTACTTTGTAAAAATCCTGCGAATGCTTTTACTTCAGGAGAATTTACCGTCATTCCTGGCCGTCTATTTACTTCTAGGACGTATGGCTTTTTGTCTTCATTATTAACCACAATATCAACCCTGCCCCAATTGAGTTTAAGAGCTTTCATTGCCAGAAGAGCTTCTCTTTGTACGTCTTCTGGTACATCTTGAGTTTCGACAAAAACCTCCTTTGCGCCTTGGTGGGCGTTATTAAGGAAAGGATGGTCTTGCCTTATTCTCATCGATGCTGCAATAATTTCCCCATTTGCAATATTAATTCCCCAATCAAAATCATTAGAAATATATTCTTGAATTAAAAATTGTTTTTTCAGAGGAGCTTCTTTTAAAAATTTTGTAAAATCAGTTCTGTTCTTTATTAAAAATATGTTAGCACCCAAACTACCTTTTACATCTTTAATTATAAGGGGTAATTTTATCTTGCTTTGTATTTCTTCAAACCTGCCATTTAAGTTGTTTGTTGGTGTGAAGAATGTATTGGGCTGTCTCACTCCTCTTTGGTGGCAAACAATCGTATCACTTAATTTTGACGTTGATTTTTCAACGTTTGTATGCGGAACTCTCTTTAATTGAAGATATTGCATTGTTGTGAAAGCAAGTGTTCTGGTTGACCAGGTTGAATTAAGCCACACAAAGTCATATTCTTCCAATGGAATATGATCATGTTTAATGGATAATGTCTCTCCTATCAGTATCTCTATGTTTTTGAAAGCGCCTCTTTGCAGGAATATTTTTGAGTCTAGAAACTTTTCAATTTTGTTAATATTAGTGTGGGCAGATAATGCCAAGACTTTGCACATATTTATTTTTCTGTTTAATTAAATTCAAAATAAAACAACCTTCGCGAAAGGTCTTTCTTTATTAGCAAACCGGAATTACGCTAAACCGTAAGTTTCTAGCGTTTTTTCTCCAAGTACCAATTCAACTTCTTGTTTAAGAAAATCTTGAGCAATTGTTAGATAGTTTCTACATGAAGTCGTTAATGTTTTTCCATCATCTTCACGTATCTTTTTCCATGCACGGATGTGTGTGATTACCGAAACAGTGTCCTCAACAACACCTGAATTTATCAGCTCCTGTGATTCTTCAGTAAATTTTTCTAATTCTTCTTCTGGGAATTTGTTTTTTGTTGAAAGCAATGTTAGTGCTTCCAGTAAAAGTTTTTTTGATAGCGGTTTTCTTAATCCGATTTTTGTAGCGGATTGCGCAGGCACAGATATGCTTAATGATTTTGCAGGGAATTCAAGCTTGTAGTACTCTCTTTTTTCTCCGTTAAATTCAATCTCTTCAATTTTAATAATATTCGCAATTCCGTGAATTGGGTAAATTACTGTGTCTCCTTTACAAAACATAAATGTGTCTTTCTTTCGCTAGTAAATGGGTATTACAGAATCATTATATCAGATTCGGATGATGACTGCAAAACTATGGGATTGAAGAAATTAAAAAGTCAAAAGGAAAAAGGAATAAAGTAAAACAGTAAAACAGATATCTTCTTGCTGGTTATAAGAATTTGTTAATACTCGCTAACATTTTGTTTTCGGCAATGTTGCGCTATGTAGCTCTATTTTACACAACTTTGTTCGACGTTAATGTTACTTCGAAAGCGCCCCATTGGCCGTTATAGTAGCCCGCTTGTTTGTAATTTGCTACAAGTTTGTGCTTCTTGAGTAGCGTTGCAACTGTGGGTTGTACAACTTTCCCCTTTCCGGTTATTATTAAAACTTTTTTAAATCCCGCTTTTATACAATCTTCAAGAAACATATTCAACTCTTCTTCAATTTGATAATGGTGTGTGATCTCTACTTCGTGATAGTCAAGGGTTGCTTGGGGAACGAATATTTCGTCTTTGGGTTGTTTTGATTTTGAAAACTTTGAGTATTTGTTCATTATGAAATTTTGGATTTAAGTTTTATGTTCGACAGTCTCTCCACAAGTTGTTTTTAGTTGGGATGATAGTATATAGTATAGTATGTGTAACGCTTGGTGTCATTTGAAAGATAATACTCTGTTACTTTTTACACAAAAAGTAACCAAAAGTGCTGGGGGAATATAGCGTTTCCCGTGTTCCGTTGAATATAGTTATTGGTTTCTTCCCCGAGGAAACATACATCCCCCCAGACCCCAAATGCGGAAACTGTACATCTGGGAAAAGGAAAGACTATTTCTATTCTATCTCTATTTCTAACAAATCTAAAAGTCGGAAGACCTCTGGATACGAGAACTTCGCTTTTGTTAATACATTATCTTTTACATTAATATTATAATTTTTCGCTTGTCTCAAATCTGCTTGTTTTAGATTTGTTTTTGCAAACATAGATTTCTCTAAATCTGAATTGTTGAAATCTGCCTTTTCCAGGTTGGTTCCTCGGAAGTCAGTCTCTTTGATTGTGCAGTTCGCAAACTTGAAACTCTTCAGGTCCATTCCTGCAAAATAGCAGTAATTAATCAGGCATTTTTCAAAGCTTGCGAAGAATACAAGTCTACTTGTTTCGCAGAAGTTTACTCCTATTATTTTACATTTTACAAATTTTACATCGCGAAATCTTGTATCGATAACTTTTACCAAACTCAGATCGCAGTTTTCGAATTTACATTCGAGAAATACACAATGATTTAGCGAAACTTTCGCAAAGTTACAATTGGTGAAGGTGCAATCAACGTACTCATTCTTCTGAATATCTTCTTCTGTAAAATCGACCTTATCAAATTTTCGATTTTCGTATGTCATATAAAACGCAAAAAAGACTAGATAACCTAGCTAAGTATAGTTTATGGAATGAAAGGTGTAAATTGAAGAATTGAGTGATGCTGAGTTAAGTGTTGTTTTGTTTGTTTTGATTTTTTGGGTGGGGATTTTGAATTTTTTGAAAAGACCGCAGTGGTCGATTCTTTTTTTCAAGATCCTCTCATAGATCAAAACACAACACTTAACTCAGCGAGCCCTTACGGGCATTGTTCTCTAATCACACGGGTCGTTGAGAATCTGCTCCCATAATGGGGTTTGGGCACGACACTCATCGGGTTCTGGGGTTGGGACATAATTGTCCATTCGATGATAGTTCCAATCGAACCCCAAACTTTGACAAGTTCCTTCAGAT
This sequence comes from uncultured Candidatus Saccharibacteria bacterium, assembly GCA_964501355.1. GTDB lineage: Bacteria > Patescibacteriota > Dojkabacteria > CAZCSM01 > CAZCSM01 > CAZCSM01. The sequence goes on from CAZCSM010000019.1 coordinate 19,816, forward strand.
GGAATCTTGTAATTGCAACTTGCCCCGATTCCGAGCCAGATGATGATGACGACCACTGCTAATGCTGCCAACCAAAGTAACCGACGCATATTTCCTCCTGTGAAATTGTGTAAGAACATCGAAATTCAAAGGGTATTATATCACAACTATAGATTAAGCGTCAATGTTTTTACGAAGAATTTTGTTCTATCGGTGTGAAAATAGATTTCGTAGCAGAGCGAAGAATCTTTGATATTTATCGGGGTAAATGCGGCAATTTATGGACTAACAGTATTGATTGTTTGAAAACCACTTATGCTTCTGGAATAGAGATTTCCTCTAGTGAGATTAAAACAGGTATTTCTTTTGAAACTTTTATTACATCAGCTATAACCCTATCTTCTGTAGTACCTTCTCCCTTCCAGAATCTATGGACATTACCATTTTCAGTTAATATCCAAAATGGTCCATGGTGATTTTCAATTGTACTTGATGTAATTTGTTCAATTTCCATTATCCTATCTCCCCTGCTTCAAATCTTTTCTGTCTTTCTGCAACTTTTCTAGCTGTTTCGGTCAAATACTTCTTTCGAAGTCTTAAATTCTTAGGCGTAACTTCAAGAAGTTCATCTTTTGCCAAGAATGTCAGTGCATAATCGATTGTTAACTGAACAGGTGCTTTCAACGCAGTTTGTGTAATCTCATCATGTTTAACACGAACTCCGGATTGTTTTCTTCCCTTTGTTACATTAACAGCCATATCAATGTCGTATTTGTTGATTCCAATGATCATTCCCTCATAAACGTCCATAGCCGGTTCGATGAAGAGATCGCCACGCTCCTGAACGGTATTCATCGCATACCCGATTGATGTTCCGGAGTTACAAGATGTCAAAACACCTTTTCTATATAATTCCGGTTGTACCGTGTATTCTACATATCCGGCGAGGTAGTTATTAAGGGCAAGGTTTCCCTTTGTTGCTGTTAACAATTCACTTCGTAAACCGATTAAGTTTCTTGTAAGGATCTTGTACTCAAAGTTAATTTGATCACCATCAAGTTCCATGTTTACCATTTCACCATTTCTTTTCGCAACTTCAGCGTTAATTAATCCCTGGTACTCCGAAGGAACGGAAATAAACAGTTCTTCGATAGGTTCTTTCTTTACACCATCTTCTTCAATAAACAGAACTTCCGGTCTTCCAACCTCGAATTCATAACCTTCTCTTCGCATTTCTTCAATCAGGATTGCAAGTTGAAGTTCTCCTCGACCGGCAACATAATATGAACCACCCGCTCCTTTTGTGATTCTTAAACTGATATTAATTTCAGCTTCTTTATCAAGTCTTTCTTGTACTTGTCTTGCTGTAACGAATTCTCCCTCTCGTCCTGCTAGTGGAGATGTGTTTGCAGCAAATTTAACCTGCACAGAAGGATTGGAAATTTTTATTTTAGGCAAAGCTTCAACGTGTTCGGGATCACAAACTGTTCCGCCAATTGCAGTACAATCAATTCCAGAAATAGCGATAATATCGCCGGCACTTCCCTCTTCGATTTCTTCGTATGCAAGTCCGTTTCGAGTATGTAGATTTTTTACGGTCCCGGTCTCCTTCTTAGCACCTTCCTCTGGGCCATGAATTATGACAACTTTATCACCGACTCTAACCGTTCCTCTATTTACTCTTCCAACAAGTTTTCGACCTTGATGGGCATCGTATGATAGATTCGAAATTTGCATTTGGAATGGACCCTCTTCATCTCCGGTTGGAGCCGGGATATAGTCAATAACCTTATCTAACAGACAAGATACATCGCCTTCTAAAGTTCCTGCAACCGTTAAATCTCCTTCAGGTACTTTTTCAAAAACCTTACCTTCTCGGCCGATTGCATAGAAAATTGGGAATTCCAACTGCTCTTCTGTCGAAGCAAGGTTCAAGAATAGGTCCTGAATTTTTGAAACGGCACGATCAATATTAGCAAGTTTCTTATCAATTTTATTAATAACAACAATAATTTTTACGCCCAGCTCCAATGCCTTTTTCAAAACGAATCTTGTTTGAGGCATTGTACCTTCCTGTGCATCGACGATAAGAAGTGCACCGTCAGCCATGCCAAGTGTTCGTTCAACTTCTCCTCCGAAGTCGGCATGTCCAGGTGTATCAATGATGTTGATTTTATGATCTTTGTAAAAAATGGATGCAGTTTTTGCTGTAATAGTAATACCCTTCTCTCTTTCCAAATCACTCGCATCGAGGATTCGATCTTTTCCCATTTCCTCTTGATTGGCTCGGAAAAGATGTGTTTGTTTCAAAAATGCATCGACGAGAGTAGTCTTCCCATGATCAACGTGGGCAATTGTTGCGATATTTCTGATTTTCTTTTTGTCGTATTTTGTCATGGTTTTTCTTTTAAGAAAGAAATCCCGAAATCGGGATTCCCAATAAACTTGTATCTATAACGGATTCATAATAATGCTGAGGCATTTTACCACAAATCGGATGTCAAAGCTAGTGGAATTGGACTTATAGTTTGTTAATAATTCATGATTGTGTCTTTCTCCGGATGGAGAATCTGACTCAAACTCTGAGCTTAGAAAAGTTTTAGATATGTTACTTTTGGAAACAAAAGTAACCAAAATTTCTGGGACAACCCAGTTCCGACAAATAGCAACCAAATACAGATAGCTACCGGAATGGGATTGTCCCAGACCCCAACGGCTAACAATCAAATACAGGTAACAAAGATAAATTAAGAAAGTTAAGTTGCAAAATATGAAGCAAGTGTGTTGAAGTACTCAACATGATACTACTTCTATTTTTCATTTGTCCTTCGACTTTCGACCTTTGACTTTTGACCAATATCAATCATTGCTCATTTTATGTTTAAGTACTACAATACTTTCTATTATTTTTGAAAATGAAAAATTATGCACAAAGCAAAGGCAGTTGTTATCGCTTGTATGGATTTTCGTTTACAACCGACTTATCAGAATTATCTTCGTGATAATGGATATCTTGGAGAAACGGATGAAATAATTGTTGCCGGTGCTTCTCGAGATCTTGTTTGTCCTGTCGAAGAATCTGATGGAAAGTACCTATGGAAACAATTGGAATTATCACTAAAGCTTCATAATCCCGACACAATTATTATTTTCGATCATCAGGATTGTGGTGGCTATGCACAGGATGGAACAATTCCTTCCGGTTTAGAAATTGAGGAGGATATTCAGTCTCATGCAGATTTTCTATTCGAAGCAAAAGAAAAGATTTTGACAAAATATCCTGATAAAACAGTCATTCTTCTACATGCAGGTTTGGATGGAGAAGTCGCCGTGATAGAATAAGAGCTTATCACTTTTTCAGAAAAGGCTGATAAGCTTTACAAAAGATTTCAAATTTACAATGTCTAAAATGAATTTCTATCCACAACTTGTTGAGAAAACACTGTCACCGGAAGATCTTGCAAAGCTGGTTGTAGAAGGACGGGTGATGGTTGAAAACTTGATCCACGGAATGAGTCACGAAGAAGCCCCCGTGCGCTATGGTTGTCAAAAGGCGGTTATTAAACTTAGTGAGAAGAATCCGGAAATTGTATATCCTCATTTGTCGGAAATTTGGAAAATGTTGGATTCTACTAACAACATATTCATTTGGTCAGGGCTAATAATAATAGGAAATCTTGCGTCTGCTGATTCAAAAGGTTTAATTACACGTCGCTTAGATTACCTTTACGGTTTTCTAAACAAGGGGAAAATGATTACTGCTGGTAATGCTGCGAATGCTCTGGGAAACATTGCAATCGCAAAATCTCATAAAGCAGAAGAAATTGTTCAGGAATTATTGAAATCTGAAAAATATAAATATGATACTGAGGAGTGCCACAATATTCATATGGGGCATATCGTCGCAATCTTCGAGCTTTTCTATAAAGAATTGGGAAAGCTCCCGTATGAAAATCGAGTCATAAAATTCTTGACTCGCGTTACAAAAAATACTCGCAAAGCAACAAGAGAAAGAGCGGAGAGATTGTTAAATAAACTCTAAATTTCTTCGGTTATTGTTGCTGGGGTTAGATAGTATGCTTTGTATTCACCGGTTGTTCCTTTCATGCCCTTTATTGCTGCAAAAGGATTTTGGATCGCAGTAATAACTGTATTAAAAGCATAAGCCCAATATGGTCTTCCTAATTCTGGAGCAAAATTGGAAAGAGGATAACAAAAATCCAAGCTTTCACACATTGTCTGTAGTTTCGGTGTTGTTGTCTCAACAATAAGTGTCGGATTCTCGGATTCTCTTTGAACTTCTTCTAACACGCTCTCAAATAAAGCCTCTCCTGTAGTCTTGTCACTTTCTGGGTGTTTTCTTCCACGGTATTCTGCATCAATGTATAAACTGACTAGTTGATAAATTCCGTAGAAAAATGGTATCTCATAATAACCGACACAGCCGATTATTTCATCTGTTTCATTATATGCAATTAGTACAGTTTGGTCTTTAACCCACTGTTCAATTTCCTTCCTACGTTTAGGCGTTATATCTCGGATACTTCTTGTTACTTTGTATATATAATCGGCGACGTCTGCATTATCCTGCTCTGATTGAGGATGTCTTATTGTGAATGCAAGTGGTTCTTTTTCAGTTAGGATAGGTTCTGTTGTCATTAAACTTTTTGTTTTAACACGAGGATTATACAAGATTGTTTTGCTTCTATAAAGAATGGAAATAAGAAAAGACTCGATTGGAGCTAATATTAAAAATTGGAAATTTGTTTGTGCGATTTTTTATCTTCTGAAAGAAGATCGTAAGGAGAAAGGAAGATGAGATGATTGAAGGTTGATGTTTTGAAAAAGCATATTGCTTTCTCCTTATGATCCTCGACGTAAAAGCCGCGATTACTCTTCTTCAGTCAACGGCCCGCCGCTGAACACCAAATCGGCAAAATCGCCGAGGTTGACATCCGCGCTCTTGACCCGGAACTTGATGTCTTTGGTTTCTGCGACCTCGAAAAATACGGCGAGGTTAAATGGCGCGTGTCGTTCGTGCGATTCGGCCGTTTCGAGAACCGTGACCAGGTAGTTCCCTTCAGCGCGATATACGCCAGGACCGGTTTCGCCGGTGGTTTCGACCAGGAAGACTTCATCACAAGCGTCATACGTCGCCTTGTTGTCGGGGTCTTGCAACCATTCTTTCGCCCTCGCGGGTGATTCGAAATGTTGCGCCGTCACGTACCGACTGTATCCATCGTCCGAAATTCCTCGCGGATTCGCTTTTGTCACCAATAGGTATTTCATTGTTCCTTTCTCCTTATTTGATTGTTTGGGTCCCCCTGTGGGGCTGCCCTAAGAGCGATATGGCCTTTCAGCCGTTCTAAAAAAATCCAATCCCGCACTGGGATTAAAACTGTGAGAATTGTACTATAAGACGCCGATCTTGTCAAGTAACTTATATACTGGTTGTGTGGTACAGTAACGTATGTTTATTATGGAACGAAAAAAAGATCTCGTGGTAGAGATTAAATTTCTTTTAGATTAACTGAGAAAGTTAGTTTTTGAGGAAAATGACGTAGGGAGGAAGTAGATGAAGATGTTGATGAAAAAGAAGATGTTGTAGAAGAGCATGCTCCCCTTGTCATTTTTGTCCGATTACTTGTAAGTAACGTATTCTGGTCTCGAGTAGACTTGACGATAGTGACGGACTCCATTCTTCGTTTCGCACTCATAAACCTCGGTGTATCGCTCGGTGTTTTCCGTAAAGACAAGCAGTTGGAATTTCTCAGGAAGTCCTTCGACTAACACTCCTTGCATACATGTCCCCGTGGCAATATGACGTGCTTCCCAAATTGCACCTTCGGTAGTTCGTGCGATACTGATAATCTTAGGAAACTGTTGCACGGTTTTCGAGGTACCCGTATACGTTACATAGGTTGGTCTCGAGTAGACTGGACGATAATGGCGGACGCCATTCTTCATTTCGCACTCGTAAACCTCGGAGAATCCTGCACCTTCCTTTTTGATGATAAGTACCTGGAACGTTTCCGGTGCTTTTTCGAGCACATCTTGTAACCGCGTTCCGGTGGCGATAAAGGTCGCTTCCCAAATTGCGCCTTCAGTTGATTTCTTAATGACGATCACCTGGTGAAACAATTGTGTTTCGACTCTTATATCAGACATTTCCTCTATTCCTCCCTATTCTGTTTTGTTGGGTCCAACCACCTTGTGTGGCTGCCCGAGAGCGATATGGCCATGCGGCCTGGTTTGAAAAAATAAGTTGCGCGTTGCAAACTTAACTGTGGGAATTGTACTATAAGACTCTCCGTTTGTCAAGTGACCTGTATGTATGGTTTATATCTTAGTTCCTTTGTGCTATTCAGAAGAATGAATGTTGTGATGTTATTTTTCGCATTGAAAGTGCCAAAACTGGATCCCGGATCACGCAACACTGTCCGGGATGACACCGCTTTATTCTAAAACCAATGTCAAACAATGAATTCCTCCACCTGACTTTAGAAATTCACTTATATCTACTTCAATCACTTTATAACTCAGTTTCTCAATCTCTTTTTTCATCCTCGGATTATTGGGCGTCATTACGACGTGACCGTTTGTTACAATTGCATTTGCGGTGAAGTGCAATCCTTCTTCTTCATCAATTGGAATCAGATTCGCAAGTTTGGAAAGTATCAATATTTCGGAAGCTTCAAATGCTGATGGAACGTAGAATAAGGTTTCTGAATTCAATGCAAATAAGGCGGTATCCAAATGATAATATTTTTCATTCGTCAAATTAATAGGGACTACTTCAAGATTTAGCAATTTCTCAATCTCTTTCGCTGCCTTTAAATCTGAGCGGAATCCATAACCGAGAATTAATTTATCACCAAGCATTACGCAGTCGCCGCCTTCAAAAAATATTCTGTTGTCAACGTATTTTATTTGGTATCCATTTTCCTCTAGCCAAATTTTATAAATTGCACTCTCGCCCTTTCTCTCTTCGTATCGAAAGTTGCTAAGAGCAAAGCTTTTTCCATGGTAAATTCCTTGGTCCGTTGCAAAGACCATATCAGGATATTTTTTGTTCGGTTCAATTACTGCTACCTCAATTCCCAACTCTTCGTAAATCTTAGCAAGATTTGCCCATTGCTTTTGAGCTTTTAGTTTCGAAACCGAGCCGATTTTCATCCACGGGTTTATTTCATATGTGACGTCGAAGAAATCCGGGCGGCACATTAAAACCTTTTTTATGTTTTTATGCATTTTGGGGGTTTCAAAGATAATATGATTACACCTCCATAAGGAACGAGGGTTTTAACGTTAGAGCACAGTTTTTATCGCAGCTCTTTATAATAATCGACCCGTCCTTCTCCTGGAACGTAATAATTAGGAATTTCTGCAACTTTCGTATAACCTGCATTTAGCCAGAATTTTCTTGCTGCTTCATAAGATGGAATATCGCAGCAAAGAATGTGAATGTATCTTCCGTTTTTCTCTCTTACAAAAGATTCCATCTTTTCAAGTAGTCCTGTTGCAAGGTGATTTCGCCGATATGCCTTATGTACTCCGGCATAATCCTCGTCCATTTGGAAACCATTGCTTCCGTATTTATTTTCACAAACACCAATTGCTGCAATAATTTCTCCTTTATCTTCAATGTACCAGTACTGATGATTAGGATTGTCGATGCTTCTTAATACTGCCTTTGTGACATTTTCCTTTTCATTTGGTGTCCATTCCTGCTCAAAGACATTTTCAGATGTCATAAATTCTGCAATTCTTTTCGCAGTTTCCAAATCATGTAATTCTTTAATTTCAAACATTAAAACATTTCACTAATTTATTTTTTACTATTTTCTTTACCAAATAAATCTACTTTTACTCTTCCCTCATAATATTTGTCGTTTTTAGTTTCTTCAAAATTATATTTCCAAACTTCTACTGGAGTTGCCTTATATAGTCTAAGTTTTGAAATACCTTGAAAATCACCATAATTAGTAACAAACCTCTTAAGTTGGGCTTTTGTATTATAAGTTCCTGTTTTCAACAGTTTCGCTCCATGGATAGGAAGTGCTTTTAATATTTCTATTTTATCTGAAATCTCATACGCATTTGCTTTTATGTAAACTCCATCAAGATCATCTCCGATTATAGTAGAGTTAAATATTGATAGTGCGACTTTGGGATTTTGTCGAATAAGTTTTGAATGTAAAGATTCTTTGCTTGAATACCAATAAAATTTATAATTAGAATCATAAGAGTAGAATAAGTTTGAAATCCACGGTTCTCCCTCTTTCGAAGAAACTGCAATCGTCATGTATAAGTTTTCTTTTATGATTTTTATAGCAATCTCTTCGTTAGTCATTTCTTCTACTTTCATACAAAGCTATTCCTACAGACATCGCTAAGTTCAATGAATCAATCTCTTCGCTTTGCGGGATAGTTACACTTGTTCCAATGGTTTTGAAATATTCGGAAAGTCCCTTCCCTTCGTTTCCGAAAACTAGTGTAAATGGTTTTTCAAATTCTGCATCCGGCAAACTAACTTCCCCATTCGTCATAAAAGAATAGAGATAATTCTTATACTTCGCTATGTAATCATCAAACTTTTCAAAGTATTCAAAGTTAATTCTGAACACCGCCCCCATTGATGCACGAATAACATTTGGGTGAAAGACGTCTACACCTTCTCCGACTACCGCTAAATTCTTTACACCGAAACCAAGCATCGTTCGAATAATTGTCCCCATATTTCCCATGTCAGATGGTTCAACGAGTGCAAGATGATCATGGTTATCCTCAAGTTTCGATTCATATTTCCCGAAAACTCCGACTGCATAAACATTCCCTTTCTTCGATAACTTTTCAATCTCTCTGTTATTTTCAGAAACAGTAATTCCTTTTGTATCACAATATTTTACAATTTTCTGAACGCCGGCATTTTCACTTGCATTTGCTCGAATTAAGACAAGTTTCAACAATTCCGGCTTTTGTTCAATTAATTCAAGAGTTGGATAGGCTCCGAATGTGTAAGAAAGTTCACTTGATCTTTTATATTTGTCGAGTTTCATAATGTGTTTTACAAGATATTGGTTTGATTATAATGCAAATCCATATCAATATAAACATCACAATCATAGTGATTATATCTCTGTAGAAGAAAAACCTGCTGGGGCCAATCTACCTCGGTTTCTTATCCGGATTTCTTGGCGGTTCAGGTCTTGTTTTTGGCGTTTTGGCCGGTGGTCCGCCTTTGGGAATAACTGCCCCCGGTGATTTTTTACCATGATCGCCGCCTCCCCCTTTGTGCGGACCATCGGGCATCAATTCAAAGTATCGTTGTGCCATAAAAATCTGTCGTACTGCAAATTCCTCTGTCCATGGGTACGGAGCAATTCCTGTTGGTTCGGATTCTAATTTCAGTCTTTCTGCATCCAATCCTGGAAAAGCCGGATCAAACACTGTCCCGAGTTGTGTTTCAAATGGTGTTTCCATGATATTAATTTATGAAATAATGCAAAATAAATAATAGCTTTTATATTTCAAAGTTGTTAAATTTACTCTACAATATAATTAAATAGTTTTTAAGTAATTAAATGAAAAAGATTCTACTTATTATCGGTGCAGTTGTTCTTGTTCTAATCCTTGTTGCTGTCTTTGTCCTTGCATATTTCGGATTTGTCCCGGGACTTTCAAAATTATTTGTAAAACAAAAGAATTTGGGTGTAACACCAAGTGAAGAAGTTGCACTAGCGCTGTATGATGAGATTGGTTTTGATAATACAGTTGTAGGTTCAGATGATTTGGTGAAAAGTGAGTTGAAGTATTCCGGAAAAGTTGATTTAAAACGTGATTTTACGCCAGAGGAAGTCTCTTCTCTCTTATCGTCTTGGGGAGATAATTATTTTGATACTCCGTTTCAAAATGTTCAAGTAAAATTCAACAATGACGGTTCTGTAGAATTTTCCGCAGTGATTAACGTGGAAAGAGCCGTGAGTCTAGCAAGAAGTCTTGGGTATTCTGATGAGCAAATTGATGCCGCGAAAAAATACGCAAAATTTGTTTCAAATGAAATTCCTGTTTATGCCAAGGGAATCGGTGGGGCGGTTGATAATGATGTTACGGTTACTGCAACTGAGATGCAGGCTGGAAATGTTCAAGTTCCTGCAGAATATGTAGCAGATATTTCTTCCGCAATTGAGGATGCAATAGAAAAACGAGCTGCGCAAATAACCGGTCTGCATGCAGATAAACTTTCGTTTGAAGATGGGAAGATGACATTTGATGGTACGGTGCCGGCAAAGGTTGAAGTGGAATAGGTTCTAGTTTCTAGGTTTCAGGGAATAGATAAACGTGGGAATTGTGAGCTTTAATAGCAGCTGGAATCAGAAATCCCCTTTGTCATACTTCGACAAGCTCAGTATGACATTTCCCCTTCGCCGAAGGGGAATCTGGTTCAAATTCCCCTGCCTGCGTAAGCTGGGACGACTAACGACCGGATACTGGTAACAAAGGGGGGAACGGTTCTATTCCTCTAAACTTTTCCCTTTCAGCGTTTCTACATATTTCTGATCCTCTATCGTTAGATGATCAATGAACCAGTCGATAAGGAAATTTAGCAAATCCATCGAAATATCAGCTTTTCCTTCCTTGTATTCTGCCATGAATTGCGAGAGCTTCGCCTTCATATCTTCATGGATTTTATGATGCTCTTCAGCAAATTTATATTTAAACTTCTCGAAGTATTTCTCTTCTGTTTCAAAATGATAAACAGCGTATGCGATGATGTCATTGAGTGTCTCTTCAAGAACTCCTAGGTCTTTACCTTCCACGAATGCTGTATAAAATTCGTTCAGCATATTGTGAAAGTGAAAATGCTGTGCATCAATTTCTTCCACCTGTACACTGTATTCAGGTTTCCATTTCATAAATTCACTCATGGGTTTGAATTCAATAAATTTATAAAACTCTTATTCCCAATCTATCAGATTGGGTTCAAGAATGACAGCGTGATGTATTGACGGAGCGAATTTGACAAAGACGTAAAAAAGTGGAAAAGCTAAGTATG
>CAZCSM010000020.1:0-29108 GCA_964501355.1 uncultured Candidatus Saccharibacteria bacterium
GTCCCTGTGTTCTTGTGTATACATCTTGTGTCCCTATTTGTACGAAGCTGTTTGATTCCCTATCTGTCTCCCAGGTTATGGTTGATGATGTTCTTCCTGCTGTGGCTGTAGGATTGACTGTAATTGTGGGTGGTGTTGTGAACTTACCCGATGGTTTCTTGCTTACTGTCTGACTGTGTCCTGACTCTGCTCCTGCACTGTCTTCGCCGGTGATGTAGTAACTGTAGGTTATGTCTTCATTCAAGCCGGTATCAATGTAGGCGGTAGCATCTGTTTCAGATGCCTGTGTGAAAGTTTCGCCGTCGGTTGATCGGTAAACATTGTATCTGTAGACATTTTCAATCTCGTTCCATTCTATGGTTAAAGAATACCTGCTATTCTCTCTATCTGAGGAATCTGAAATCTTAAGTCCCGTTGGAATTCCGGGAGCAGTTGTATTTGCATAGAAGGATACTTCTGAATAGATATCAAAGTTCTTGTTTCCTGCTGTGTCTTCTGCTAGTACGTAGAATTTGTTCTCTCCTTGTCTGGTTGCATAAGGTCCAGGACCTACTTGTGTTTCTGTTGTAAAGATACTGTTATCTATTGTTGGTTCTGTATTGATACTGTAGTAGTATCCCTTTATCTCTCCGTTAAAGTCAGATGGTGCATCCCATGTAAAAGTGAATTCATTCTCATCACTTGTATCTGGTGTTACATCTAGGTTGTTAGGAGAACTTGGTGCATCTGCATTGTAGTAGTATGTTGTCTGGATAAAGTTAGTATTCTTGTTTCCTGCATTATCCATACTTCTTAAGTAGAAGATATTCTCTCCTGCTTGATATGCTTGTATGTTTTGTACTGAGTTATCTTCTATACATACTTCTTCTACTTCTGGGTCTCCTGTCTTGTAGCAGTATCCCCAAAGCTGGGAGTCATCATCTGCTCCTGTTGGCCAGTAGAATTCATATGAGTTTACTTTACTCCATCCTGCTGGGGTTACACTTACTCCTGATGGATTGTTTGGTTCTTCATTATCATATTGGTATGTATAGGCCTCCCATACTGTAGATTGTATACTTCCTGCGTTATCCATTGATTGGATTCGTAGGTAGTAGTTTCCTTTATCTGTTAAAGCGTCTTCTACCGGTAATTGATAGTGGTTGTTTCCTTCTTCTGATTCGATTTGGTATGTTCCTGCTGTTTGTGGAGAAGCTGTATCATCTTCTCCGAAGTATACATAGTATCCGTTTACTCCACTTGATCCTTCTCCGCTGTCACTTGCTCCGCCTACTTCTTCAGCTTGCGGCCATTCGAAGTATGGTCTGTTTGAGTTTCCGTAATCTACTTCTTGGTATTCCGTTTCTTTTGTGCTTGTTGAGTATGCATGTATCTCTGTTGGGTTGGTTGGTGCATTACTATCCGGTGCATAGTTGAATGTGAGGCCTGTGAGTACCGGTGTTGTAAATGTATCTGCACTGTTTAGTACTGTTTTGACAAACATATATCTTGAGGCATTTGATTGTATCTCATTTCCTACTATTGGTAGGTAGTCTTCTTCTGCACATGTTCCGGTTATTAAACTTTTTGTGCAGGTAAAGTATGAGATTGTTCCCCCGTTTAGTGTTGATGCTATTGTGAGATCATCTCCTTCGCTCCATGCTGATGCTGCTCCTAGATCTATTCGGCCCGAGTAGTATGATGCGTCTGTTATTCCGTCATATCTTCCCTTGGTTTCTGTGACCCCGTGAGTTTGCAATCCTTGGTAGTACAGGTCGGTCACTTCCGCGGCGGTGAGAGCTTGGTCGAAGATGCGTAGGTCGGAAAGGGTGGCATCAGCGTGGTAAGACGACCCAATGTTAAAGGTCGTTCCTGTAGAAACGGTTGTTGTGTTAGTAACACCACTTGCCACTAGACTTCCGTTTACATATAAAGCTAGATATTTATCATCTATTACCGGAGTTGAGTTGTCCCATACAGCAACAATATTATACAGATAATCCTTTTCGAAATTAGGAGAACTGTAAGTGATTGATCTATCGCCATTCTCTCCATTAACCTTCAAGGTAAGACCATTTGTGTTATTTTTAAAGATACCCACCATATTGGGCGATCCATATGAGCCTGCAACATATCTATCGGAAAATAGAAAATGGTAACGACCATCGTTCATATTTCTGTCTGGCTTCATCCAAAAACTTATGGAAGAAACGTTTGGGTTGAAATTGTTTTCTGAGCTATACCCAACCACTGTAGAGTTCCTTGTACTACTCGAATTATTCGCTGTTCCACTCCATGAATATCCCGTTCCTAAACTTCCATCTGCATAGGTCGTTGGATATGCCTTTGCTTCGAGTTGTACTCCGTCAATGTAGACTGTCTTGCCTGCTTTCACTTTGACTCCGAAAATGTTGCTTGCTGCAAAGCCTCGGAAGGTTCCGTAGACTCGGGTCCATCCGCCTCCTGCATCTTCGTATGTTACATTTGTTAAAACTTCACCATTATTAACATATGGAACTATGTCCGCACTTGTAACTTGATTTCCATCTGTGTATGCGTAAAAGCTGTATGTGTAGTTTGCTGCTGTGAGTGTCTCTGTGAATTTGTATAGAGTATGTGTTGCTGAAACACTGTTATCTATCTTAAGTGAATCTGTTCCATATTCCGAATATGCAGTTGATGTGTTTTGTGTTTCTGCTGTCAGGTCATTATTAATTACACTTACTCCTGCTGCGTCACTTCCTACTATTAACTGAGGATTGGTATTATCAAACCTTGCTACGGCTAGTGCTGTAGAATCATTGTTAACCAGTGCCGGTGTAGTTGCTGTTGAAATTGTTTTGACCAGTTTGTCTGCGGTGAGATCAAGTACACTCACTGCTCCGGTGGCTCCATCTGTAGCGACAAATCCAAGTGTTCCCGTGGGATTAGTTGTGACTGCATTTACGATATTCACACTTCCCGCTAGGTTATTTGTTGTTCCGGCTTCATTGATTCCTGTACATGTTCCTGTTCCCGGGGTTCCGCCCATGGCACGACATCCTGTATCAAACATGTTTTTGATTTGGGTGGAAGAAAGAGCTTCGGCGGTGATAAAGGGCTCGTCGATGGTGCCGGAAAAACGATATTGTTTATCATAAGACCTAACACCAATAACAAACGAGTCATAAACATCGTACATGCTTGAAGCTATGCCTGTTGTTGAATTTGCTACTTCCACACCATCAACATATAACCGCAAAGAGTTGGAAGGTGAATATACACTAGTAACATAATGCCAAGTATTGTCTGCATAAGAATTAGTTGAGGTAGTTGCTTCGCTCCCCTCGGCACCAATAAGAGCAAAAGTCAAAGTTCCGTTGGTATTAAAACGAGTATAAAAACTTCGATATCCACCGCTTTCATATCCATTCTTATTTATTAAATATTGCGTTGCTAAAGCACTCGTCTTCACCCACGCCCCCATTGTTAAATCACCAGTTATCTGAAAATCTGTTTTTCTCACTTCAAATGTATATGCCGAGGCGTTGTAGTTGAAAGATGCAGAAATCCCCGCCCAGGCTTGGGTAGTCCCACCTTTTGTGGACATAATTTTGACACCGTCAGTGGCGGGAGAGGTGACTTGTTTAACAGAAACATTATCAATTTTTATCTCACCTCCATTTGCAATACCGTTTCCCCTAAAGTGCATTAAGGTTGAGGTTGCATTTGCCGTAAAGTAAAAAGTAACTGGCGTATACTCAGAAGGAGCAGAATCGGTTACATACGGGTTTCCTATTCCGGTAATGTACATGTTATAGCCTTGCCCAGAAACAGATTTCCATACAAAAGAAACCTTATATAGAGCACCTACTGTTGTAGTAACCGTTTGCATAGCGGACTTGCCATCTACACCGCTATTTATTAAACGCAAGCCACTGGATCCGGAATTGCTATCTGCCGTTGCGTCTGCTGTAATTACACTAGTGCTCCAACCATCAATCGTATCACTCACCCCATCATCCTGAGTCCCTGTATAAGTTTCAAAACCGCCATTTGTAATTAACTCACTCCCCAACGTCTCTCCTCCCCCCGCTGTATCAATATACCCCCAGGCCACATCACCTTCGGGATCTTTTACTACTAACATATATGTATTTGCTGCATTTGCATAAGGTGCTAAACTGACTCCCTGCACTCTTGCAAAAGCATGTCCTGAAGCTAGGGATAATCCGTGATATGTCGGTCCCCAACTAGCGCCGGTTTGATCATCATAAACCTTCTGTGTCAGATAATCATTGGTTCCATCAAAGGTAAATGCTTTGCCTCTAACTCCATTAACAACACTAATTCCTCCGGCATCTGCGACAGCAGTCAGATCAGCATCACGCACTGAAACGTCCTGGACATCGTTGCCGTTGGCAAGGGTGGCATTGGTATTAAATCCCCAAGCACCACGGATATCGCCGATTAATTCTTCTGTTATTTCATCTTTGGTGTAATATTTGACAGAGCCGTTGGACTCGTCGCCTTGTTTTTCTTGAAGAACGGAGAACATACCACTACTACCATCCCTACCGTCCATTCCCAAATACACGGTGTTTGAAGTTCCATCAACTTTGGAGGTTTCTTCTGTGACATAAATACTTTGAATAGAAGAATATTGTTTTATATAAGGACAAGGAGGGTTTGAGTTATTTTGTTCGTATTTGTAACTAGCTGCCATGCTTGTTGAGCCCGTTGTCCATAAAGATGAGTCCGTATAAATAACACCAAGACGCCATGGACCTGTAGTTGTTCCAATATTAAAAGTAAAATACAGGGCATCGGATGTTAAAAAGACTGAACCAACAAATTCATCGGTAGGGTAGTAAAAATCCACCACACTTCCAGCCGTCTCATTAATCACACTCACTCCGCCATCAGTTGCCACTGCCACGTACTGCTTGTTGTTGATCACGGCTGCGTGAACATCGTTGACGGCTATATTAACAATTCCCAAGGAATTAATTGATGTCCAACCAATGTCATTATTTCTCTTCGTAATATTACTTTTGAAAACATATTCATTAGTAGCATTATGTACATACCCGTTATCAATTGCCATAGATATCTTATGTAGGCTACTACTTCCCACAAGAATTTCCCCATTCAACGCAAATACTGCATTCTCATAACCAGCCTGAATCATGTAATTACTTACCCCATTTATAAATCTCATCCACAGCTTATCTTCTGTTGCATCTATTATGTCTAAGCTACCATCTGTTACCACTAACCATGCTTGTTCAGGAAAATCTCTTCTCTTACCTCTGGTTGCGGAGAATGGCTCAATCACCCAAGAGTTGATTCGAAATACATTGTTATTTGTAAATGTTCCAGTACTTGAAAATCTGACATAAATATCATCCGTTCCAGTTTCAAGTTGCACCCAATTTCCTTTATCCATGGCTACGCCTGTTCCTGAATAACTTCCTCCATCTGTCCAGTTAAATGTTGTAGCACTTGCAATGGTGATCTCTACCGCATTACCATTTGCATTAGTTCCTGTTACTTCAATTAATGAACCGTTATTGGTAGTTGAAAGAGTTCCTGTTTTTAAGACCACACCTTTTCTCCAGTTTGGATCAACTCCAAGTGTTACTTGTGTTGCGGCGGCGGAATCATTAGCTGTGTCGTAGAAGTAAACATCATTCACATTGTTATTTCCTAAATATGCATTACCATCTGCATCCGTTGCTCCTGAAGTATAAGCAGTGACTGCACTTTTTCCACTCCAGAAATCCGTAATATTATTTTCAAAACTTGGATTATCAACATAATTTGTTGTTCCCTCTTCGATAAACACTCCCTGATGTGAGGCGAAACTGGATGCTGAAACATTTGCCGATTGAGGATTAACTCCAACAAGCCCATCGACGTACTTGGCTCCTGTAATCGTTCCGTGATTGCCGTTTCCTGATGAGTCAATTGCTTTGCCTGTAAATCTCGGATCATCGCCATTTTCGTCAAAGTGAAGCAGCAGCTTCGTATTCGCATCCGGTTCAAAGGGTGCTGTGGACGGTGTGAAGTTGGAGGTATAACGAACGGTGTCGGATATCCGGAGCTCATCCATCATACTTTTTAAATAATATGATCCGGTACCATTACTAGCTATTCCTAGAACTCGATCATTAGATAAATTACCAACGGCTGTAATGTTTATAGTACTGCCTTTTTGTGTTCCATCTAGAAACAATTTCGCTTGATTAGCATCTCGATCGACTACTGCTACAATGTGATGCCAAGCGCCTCTTGTCAAACCTGTCCCGACAATTTGTCCTGAATCGGCACCATCAGAGAAATCAAACACTATCGCACCAGTATTAGTATCTACTTCAATAATGTAACCCACATTTCCAACAGCTCCGCCGCTTCTCTTCATGATAGGCATCTTATAACCGCTCACAGCCATATCCGGTCTCATCCAAAATTCTATGGTAAAAGACTCTGTTTCATTGAAATCTACACTATCAGAATCTGCGACAACGACCTGATCATTCACTCCATCAAAACTCAAAGCACTTCCCATCGCTCCACTATATCGTATTGCTCCCGTTTCCGTTGTTGGCGTCTCTCCATCTACACATGTAGTCGTTCCGTTGAATGGACAGACTAAGGTTGCATGTTTGTCTCCTATGTCATATCCATTATCTCCATATGCAGGTGATTCTGCATTCGCGTTACCATAGTAAAGATAATAATTTTCATCACTTGCTAAGTTTGCTATGTCTGCTTGCAGTGGAAATGATATCTGTGTTGCTACTGAATCTGAACAGTTTGTTGAGGTTGATGTTTTAATGTAGCTTCTTGATAACTCTGTAAAGTTTTCAGAGTCTGTTGTATAAACTATCCTTAAATCATCACAATCATCTTGAAGATGTCCGTTATCGTATAGTTCTTTAGTATTAATTGTTAACGTTACTGTGGAATTTGCAAGTTGTGATCCGTCTGTCTCTCCGCTCAGATTATTAATAGTTAGACTCTTTCTTCCTGAATAGTCTTCATTCCACCATCCGTCTATTGCACTCATTTGTACTTCTGTATCAGAAACAAGGACATCTATACTGTTCACATCATCATATCCGGATGCAAATGTTCTTTGTGATGGAAGTTCATAGGTAACTTCTTCGATACCAAGAATCGAGGGAATTAGTTTTCTATATCCTGATGAGAAGAACCAAAGTGTCGGTGAAATTACTCCGATGCAAAGGAGAAAAGTTAGTGCCCAGGTTTGAAGGGAACGGGTGGTGCCAACCTTAAAACCGATAAAGGAATATCCTTCTCTGCTCTCTTTCTTCAGGTAAAGCGGCAAAGAAAAATCTGCTCTGGCAAGCAGTTTACTAAACACCCGACGAAGAGTTCCTTTAACTTTCATTAACTTTTCCTTTATAGATTCCGGATCAAATCCGGAATGACGATCTGAGCTCATACACCACCAATGACAAAATCAAATTTGCTGCATATATAATATAAAGGAAATTGCAGTCCAATGAAAGTGAAATGAATGGGGAAAGGGGTTTTCTAAAAGTGAATCAAGGTATAGCTTCTTCAAACGTTAACGTGTTATTAACCTTGTCATCCGTAACAATTAATTTACGAAACACGCTACGGTATGAACCCGTTATTTCATAAACCCTTGAACTTGGAGAAGATACTATATGTCTTTCGATGGAAACACCATCGAAAGTATATGAATCAGTGTAATCATTTACCGTAGGCCAGTTTGAATCGTTAGTTGCATGCTGCAGAGTTTCTTGAACAGAACCTTCAACTGCATAAAAAACGAATTGTGAATCCTTATAGTTTTGAGACGTAGAAATAAGGTTCCGAGAAGAAATTCCCAGACTAACTAAAACCATAACACTGATTGCCGCAATCACCATTGTGGTTACAAGAAGAGTGCTGCCGGATTCACCTTTAAAACTTTTTCTTAAGAATCGTAACATATAACTTCTAAAACAAATAATCTTTTTTCCTTTTTGTTTTTGTCTTCTGTATTAGGTCGTTAGTCATTGAAGTCTGAAACAAGTGATTCCGGTTGCTATCTCTCTCAAGGTCGTGCTTGGAGGGAGTTTTGGCTCCCCGCTGTCACTTCGTGACATCTCCCCTCCACAGGAGGGAAGTCTTGTTTCAGAAATTT
Organism: uncultured Candidatus Saccharibacteria bacterium; assembly: GCA_964501355.1. GTDB lineage: Bacteria > Patescibacteriota > Dojkabacteria > CAZCSM01 > CAZCSM01 > CAZCSM01. Next base: position 8,141 of record CAZCSM010000020.1, read on the forward strand.
TGGCTACTTTTGTTTGCAAAAGTAGCATAGACAATTATTTCCAACCAACAAAATTCTAAAACCTAGAAACCATTTCACTTCACAAGATTCCTCCTCTTGTCCCGATTCTCGGGACTCGGTCGGAATGACACCCGTGTTAATAACCAATAACCCTTTCCCTCACAAACACGTCCCCAGCCACAGTCTTTGAAACAGTTCCCCCACTCGAGCTCTGCCCCTCAATTGTAGAAGAAATATTCACACCCTCTTTTCCCTGTACAGTATCTATCTTTTCTAAACGAAATGACGTAACGACAACATCACCCGAAGTAATTGAAACCGAAGCTCCAGCGTTTACAGATTTCATTAACTGTCCGTCAATCACAAAATATGAATACGAGTCACCATTTTTTATAACAGTTAATACTCCACTATCGTTATCAAAAGCACAATTCGCATCATCGACATCTTCTGCATACCGAAGATCGAAGTTAAGTTTTTCGAAAAGCATGGATTGATTATTAGCAATTAATACTTCATTCTTTGCCAATCCATATACCTTCATTAAATTGAAAAAGTACGAAGTAACAGCACCAATCACAATACTTGATATAGCGATGTAAAGTAACAACTCTATTAGCGTAAAACCACGTTGATTTTTCTTAATTGGAAAAACAATCATTAATATGTATTAAAAAGATCTAAAACTTCTTGATCTGTAAAATCAGAATTCCAAAAACCAACAAGATCAATCACGCCTTCAAAATAGCTATCAGGATTACTATCACCCAAGCGCCCGATTGACCACCTGTTTATCTCCGGAGCATATGCAGATGATGAATTATCTGAAGCTTCAAGCAATCCATCTACATAAATTCTACGATCTGTATCACTTGCAAATACACCTGTCACAAAATGCCAGTTACCATCTCTCAAATCTGTACTTCCGATTGCGCTTTTGGATGAAGGATTTCTGGAAATTACACCTGCAAATCCGACACTTGTTAATACAACTTCAATGTAATTATTTGCAGAGGTATTATCTGCTAAACTGAAGATGACCATATCCTGATTATTTGCAGTCGTTGTATTGATCCAGGCCGAGATCGCAAACGGATAGCCAGTGACTAACTGCACATCTTGTTCGACATAATTATCAATACCATTAAAATTTAAAGAACTTCCTTCATATCCAGTTGTCCATGTTGCCCCAAGAATTGTTCCATCAAACATTCTAACAGTATCATAAAGAACCGTACCGGTTGATTCGTTGAAATTCCAAGCGGAAAGAAGGTTCGCAGGGATGACATTGTCATTATAATGCGTCTGAATAGTAGTAGAATCTAATACGAAGTCGTACAAAGAAATCTCGTCCAGATAACCCTCATAACCATTCGCGAGAAATACGGAATTTGTATTTTCAACAACAGCATCTGTTTGAATAGCTGAAGAAGCGAAACTGCCATCTATATATAGATTCAATTGGTCCGTTGGTAAAGTTTGATCATAAGTTAAAACAATATGATTCCAAACTCCGGTGTTCAAGGTTCCCGAAATCTCTAAATTACCGTTTATCCCTGCAGATATTGAATTTGAACCAATATAAAACCCGAATGAACCAGTTTTATAGATTGCATTGTAACTCCCGGAAATACCATCTCCAATCGGTTTCGCCCAGAATTCAACCGAATATGGGCTGGTAATATTTAAAGTTTGGCTTGAAGTAATTTCAACTGAATCCGCTATATTGTCGAAAAGCAACCCACTTCCACTAATACCCGGAACCCAAGTGGTTTCAGAGACTAACCCGTCATTCCCACCAATCGAATCATAAGCTGTATTTCCGGAATTTTCATCAAGCTTCCACTGAGAAACAAATCCAGATGCAACTTCCTGTCCATACCCATCCCGCCAATTTGAAATAAGTGTTGATAATTTCGTATTAAGCTCCCCTGCTGCACTATTCCAATAAACTGTAACTTCTGCCCTTTTTGTATTTGGATCAACTGTTCCGGTAGATGAAATCTCACCATTTGAATCCCGTAGAACGTCCGAGAAAATAATTTCCCGACGATAATTGCCGATTGTTTCTAAACCGGTTGTGAGAAACCAACCAGAAACATTTTTCTCTATATGATATGGATTAGAGTATGGAGAGTTGGGAATTAAAATCCAATTATCATATTGAATTCCGCGTAGTGCGGAAATAGCTTCTGAGGCATAAGTTTGAGCTACCTGTCTATTCGCTAAATCAACAGATGAACGCGCAAGAGTGTACGGAAATGCAGAGGCTGAGGTTAATAAAATACCAACGATGACAAGTACAACAAGTACTTCCATCATTAGATTCCCTTTTTGACTTTTGAATATCGTTTTTAACATTAGGCAGTTTTCCATCGACAGTTGGCTATAAGCTAACAGCTTATAATAGAATTAATCCAATTTCTAATCGCTCCCGTATTCGGTTGGTTAGTCGTTGAAGTCTGAAACAATATATGCCGGTAGTTATATGTTTTGTGATTGCTACCTGTGGCACTATATTGTTTCAGAGCTTTTGGTTACTTTTGGCTACAAAAGTAACATTATAATACAGTACCCTCAGTACTTTAGTCAGAAATTCCGACAACAGTTACTATTTTATTAATGTCAATTTTGTCCCCAATTCATACATCAAATCGTTGTCCCCACCATCATTTTCCATAATCTCTTTCGAACCATTACCAAGTTTAACATCTATCTCAAACTCTTGTCCCTCAAAAGCATAGGTAAAAACATTTAGGTCTCCGCCAACATCTTCTTCGTTTTCAATATAGTCAGGTATCAATTCTTCTAAATTTGTAGGACACCGAGGTTCTACCGTTGCATCTGGATCTAAATTTGCACCTGAGCAATATTCGCCAAGCGCAGACTCGATTAGTACTAAATAGTCTATCAAATCATAATCTTCCTGTGTCACTTCGGAAGAATCATAATGCACATTCTCCAACATTGATTCTTCTTCCTCTAAAGCTGAATTGTTAACAGAACCAGCCGGTGTATAAAGCTGTGTGCCTACAAACCAAAGGAATCCGGCCGAAAGCGCAGTTCCCCCAATGAAGGAAAACGCTACCATTACGAAAGTCTCTTGCATTAGTTGTGTAGATGTCTTTTTTGCTTTTTTCGATTTCGAGGTAACTTTCTTTTTTGCCATTATGTAAATCTTTTGATTAATTGTTTTGTTTATACACTAGTTATTATTAACTTTTTATAACTTATTGAGGGTAATGCAATGCATTAATATCCGATCTAGTCCCATCCGGATCATTATAGAAGAAACTTGGATCTCCCGCATTAATACAGCCTGAACCTGCTTGCAGATTGTAATTTCTTGCTGGCTGATTAACGTACAATGGATTTACATAAATGCTATTCGTACCTGCATATGTAGAACCTTGATTTTGGAAATTACTGCCATTTCCCCAAAAATTTGCGTAATTGTGACTTAAATTTGAATTTCCACTTTGAACACGGAACCCTGTCGAGTTATTTGTAATGTTATTATTTCTTACAGTTAACAGACCATTGAATGTTCGAAGGTATAGTCCGGCAGTATTACTGGAATCAATTGTATTATTGTAAATCATCCCGCCGTATGACGTATTTGCGTATATTCCATCTGTAGCACTTAAATAAACAATATTATGATGAATCTCTGAAACAGGTAGACTTCCAAGTCCATAATCCATTTGTGCTAATGAGATTCCGACTCGCAGTGAATTACTAACCGTATTATGATGAATTTTCATAGATGCTGTTCTATAAGAATAAATTCCATCTCTTGCGACTGAAGTTCCTGAGTTGTTAATAGTATTGTTATAAAGACTTATTGTATTGCCAAGGTTTAAATACAAACCATATTCTCCATTTAGGTTTATTTGAGAATTTTTTATTTCCGAAGTTGTTAATGAATTTAAGTACGCACCATAGTCAACATTGTTTGAGAGATTGGTATTATCGATTATGAAATTGCTTCCTGTTATCTCAAGCCCGTTATCGCCATTATTCGATGCCGTACTGTTCAAGATAATAATGTAAGCATTCGCACTTTCCGGAGAATATACGCCATCATTTGAATTATTCGAAAAAGTACAACTCTCAAAAGTTAACCGGTATGCTCCATTTCTAAGTTCCGCACCATAATCGCTAGTATCTGAGAATGATATTTTCTCGAAATAAACATACTCCGTTCCATCAACAAATAGTGCCTCATTTGTTCCTGCCCCGTTCACGATAACGGTGTCTCCTATCTTTGCGATAAATTTCGTCGTTTTAATTGCAGTTCCGGAATGAGCAGTTGTCAGTGTTATGGTTTCATCATAAACCCCAGAAGCAATATTCACTGTTTTACCGCCGACCAAAACGGCAACTCCTTCGCTCAAAGTTTTGAATGCTTTAGCCCAACTTGTTCCATCGCCGGAGACCGGAATACTTTGATCGACATAAATATCAGCGCTTATTGAAAATGACCAATTCGTTTGTGTGCTTGTAGTCGTTAATAATCCATCAGTTGCGATTATCTTCCAGTAATACGTTTGATTATTTTGCAAACCGGTCGACACGGTATATGTACTATTCGTTAATCCGGATACGGAAACCTCAGGACTTGAGTAATCAGAATTGTTATCAATAAGAATTGTGTAGGTGACAGTATCGGCAAGATTTGGATCAACTGAATCACCCCAGTCAAAAATCAAACCTTCGGTCGAAGTGAAAGTTGTTCCGCTTACTGGTGCCAGTAAATTGAAGGCTCCCGGAGCAACATTGAGTTCAATTATAAAGTTCCAATCTTCCTGATTACTCCAAGTAATCGTAGCTTCATCGTCAACCGCCTTTATTTTCCAGTAGTATGTTCCGCTTATTAACTCTTCTCCTGAAACTAAGGTATAGTTACTTGCTGTTAAACCTGTTTTTTCTAAAACTAAACTTGAAAAGTCAGAATTGTCATCAATCCACAATGTATAAGTCACACTTCCTCCATCAGGATCTATAGAATCATCCCAATTGAACGAAGGTAAAGAAGAAGAAAGCTTATTTCCATTTGTTGGAGAAACAAGATCAAAGTTTGTCGGAACACTTCCCCCACTTATGCTGAAATTCCAATCCAGTTGGGTACTCCAGGTTTCGGAAAGTTCATCATCAGTTGATTTTACAACCCAGTAATAGGTTGAGCTAGGGAGTAAGCCATCTCCGGCCTGAACAGAATATTCAGAAGTTGTCAGTCCGGTTTTCTCAAACAGCAAGCTTGAAAAATCAGAATTATCATCAACCCATAACGTATATGTGATAGAACCTCCGTCAGGATCTGTTGAATCACCCCAGTCGAGTAAAGGCGTAACTGTCACAAGTGATTCTCCGTTCGTCGGAGTAATCAGGTTAAAGCTTGTTGGCGGACTTGCAACTTGCGTATCAACGTACCAGGTTTGAGCAGACCAAGTTGAGAAACCTTGGTCGTTGGTTGCTTTTACCTTCCAATAGTTACGAGAATTGTCGGCAAGCTTTTTATTTGCTGACAAAGTAGCACTACTTGTACTTCCGGAATCAACTGTAGTTTTGGTCGAAAAACTTTGACTTGTCGAATGCCAGAGCTGGTACGTTATTCCGGTACCGCTACTATCTTCCCAATCGAAAGACGGCATTAGTGTTGTCGTTTCAATGAACCCATTAGGTGGGGAAAGTAAATTGAAGTTTCCGGGAATTTCAATTGTGCCGGATTCTAAAACGTTAATTACGCCCTCGGAGTTGATTGTCACTGTGATTACTTCAGTCCCAAGTGAAATATCGAGAGATCCGGTGTAATCAGGATAACCGGACAATTTTTCAAAAACAACACTATTGTCAGGTGACAAACCTACATTTAAAATTTCGACATTTGGAGAAAGTGCAACTTTAATATTTTCAGAATCCCCCGGCACGTATGAAGAACCGGAAAATATTTCATAATAATCTTGTTCAATGTGAACTCCGTACGATAAATTGTCTTTTGCGGCAACTGATAAGCTCTGAACCTTTCGCAAATTACTGATTAATTCATCTGCAGAAGTTCTAAGCGTTGTTCTCCGCTGAAAGCCAATTAAATTCAACCCACTAAAGACCGTAATTATTCCGGTTATTCCTACAACAAGAAGAACCTCAATTAGCGTGAAGCCTTGTTGTTTATTGAAATATTTATTTTTATACCGATATTCCGACATTAATAATTAGTATTTATTTCATCCCCGTTGTTGCCTGTATCTGATTGGAATCCTTTGGGGTCTGGGACAAACTCATTCCGGTAGCTATCTGTTTTCGGTTGCTATTTGTCGGAATTGAGTTGCCTCAGAAATTTTGGTTACTTTTGTTTTCAAAAGTAACAGCGTTGAAACTTAAAACTATCACCTAGAAACTTTTCCTAGCTCATCCCGATCGTATTCGGCAGATTATAAATCGGCAAAGTCACCGCCAGTGTCAAGACGCCGACAATAAGTCCGATTAGCACAAGTAATACCGGCTCAATAATTGCAGAAAGTCTCTTAATTTGCTTCGACACCTTTTTGTAATAAATATTTGATAATTTCTCCAATGAATCCGGCAAGTTTCCGGTTCTCTCTCCAACGGCGATAATTCGAACAAAAAGAGGAACAAAAAGTTTGGGATAAAGTGTTTTATCGTTCATCATCGTTTTAGAAATTGATTGTCCACGCTCTAGTGCTTTACTAAGTTTGATGATCCCCTCGCCATAGATTACATTTCCGGTTGTCTCACCAACGATTGCCAGAGCTTCGATAATTGGTACACCGCTTTTTAGTGTTAGTGAAAATGTTCTAGAGATTCGTTGAAGAATTGTTTGCTTCGTTAAATCTGAGAAATATGGGATCGACAACATCATTCGGTGTAGTTGTTTCTTTCCAAAATCACTTTTTGAAAATATCACAAACCCAACGGCCAGAACTGCGAAAACAGCCACGAAGACTATTGCCCAGATGGACGTTGCAATTTCACTCAAACCCAGAACCATTTTTGTTAAGAAGGGAAGTTCCTGACCGACCTGATCGTAAAGGTCCTTCATTTTAGGAATAACAAATATCAACATGAAAGTTACTACACCGAGCAGTACTGTACTTATCAGTGCGGGATAAATCATTATTGAAATAATTCTCTGCTGTAAATCATTCTTCGCCTCAATCTCCTGTGCTAGATAATCCAAAGCATTTGCCAGCGTACCAGAAATTTCGCCGGACTTAACAACACTCAGAAAGATAGGATCGAACACATCGGGGAAAAATGCAAAGGCTTTCCGGCTTCAACTTGTCTCCTGGCAATGTAGATTATGTCTTTAAGATGCTTATTATCGGTTAAATCGTATACCAGCTCTAGTCCTTCTGCAATGGGAATACCAGCCTCCATCATTGCTCCGAGATTTTCGGTAAGGATTAATAGTTCCCCAGAACCAACACGGGGAACAAATACACCGCTCTTCCCTAGAACTAAAATATGTTCATCTTTCAAATCAATACCGGCAATCTTTTTTGCTTCCATTATTCGTGTAAAACTCTAAGTAACTCCTCAATAGTCGTAATTCCTTTCACAACTTTTGCGACACCATCTTCAATCATTGTCTGCATACCCTCTTTCACAGCCAATTTTTCTATATCCTCTCCGGAAGCTCCCTTATCAATTAATTCCTGAATACCATCTGAAACATCCAGGACTTCAAAAACTCCAATTCGCCCGCTATACCCAAGTCCTCTGCAAGATTTACAACCCTTTCCATGATACAGTTGTTTAGGCAATTTCTTTATTACATCTTTACCAACCATTCTTTCCAATTTTTCAAGTGCGCTCTTCGGAGCCTCATATGTCACAAGACAGTTCATACAATTTGTACGAACAAGTCTTTGCGCAACAATGGTCGTTACTGCACTTGCAACAACATAAGGTTCAATGCCCATATCAAGAAGTCTAGGCAAAACGCCCGAAGCTCTTGTCGTATGAAGTGTGCTCAAAACGAAGTGTCCGGTTAGCGCTGCATTCATCGCGATAGCAGCAGTTTCCTTATCACGAATCTCTCCAACCATAATCACATCAGGATCCTGACGAAGGAGGGAACGAAGTCCATTTGCAAAATCCAAACCAACATCACGATTAACCTGAAACTGGTTAACAAGAGGAATTTCATACTCGATAGGATCCTCCATCGTACTGATATTTTTGTGAACTGCATCAAGAGTTCGAAGGGAGGAATAAATTGTACTCGTTTTACCGGATCCTGTCGGTCCCGTTGAAAGCATAATCCCAATCGTTTTCGTTACAGCTTCCTGAACTCTTTCTAGAGAAATTCCGGTAAATCCTAACTCCTCGAGTGTAGTAACCCTCGCCGATTTCGGAAGGATTCTAATAGCAGCCTTTTCACCATACATGGCGGGCATAGTAGAGATTCGGCAGGAAACTTTTTGCCCCTCTAAATCCAAAACGAATCTTCCGTCCTGCGGAACTCTTGCTTCATCAATTCGAAGCCTTGACATAATTTTAAGACGAGCAATAAGTGCAGAAAGCAGTTCCTTATCCAGTCGAACAACTTCATATAGAATTCCATCTATTCTATATCGAACGACCAAATCGTCTTTCGAGGGTTCAATATGTACATCACTTGCCCTCTCAGCAATTGCGTAATCTAAAAGAGTATCTATTATTTTAACAATAGGAGCCTCCGCCAAAGAATCCGTTTTGGCTTCTTTTGTCGTCTTTTGAATCATCTCTGAAAAAGTTTCTTTCAGCGTCTTTTTGTAAAGAAGCATTTGACGCATGATGTCACTTGGAGTGGTGAGATGCATGGAAAAACTTCTTTTGAGAATATTTCGTAACTCCTTTTCAATATTGGTATCCTGCGGATCAGAAATCGCAACGCGAATTTTTCCTCTGACTTGAGCGTATGCTAAAACCTTCAATTCTCTAGCCGTTCTTTCGGGGATTAATTGAACAATCTTCGTACTGACTTCCGCGGTTGACAAATCAACTCTTGGAACATCGAGGAATTCTGTAACAAGCTTAACAAGATGATCAGGACTTACGAGATTGGATTCTACTATTTCCGAGTAAAGGGTAAGCCCCTTCTTTTCGGCTGAATCAACCGCAACATCAATTCGCTCCTTATTCAGGACATTATAATCGATGAGAAGTTTAATTAGATCTAAATTTGAAATCATGGGCAGATTTATTGAATTTTATTAACCAAGAATAGTCTTTACCTTATCAACAACAGCATTAATTTGTGTTGAGGCCTTAATCAAGAAATCTACCGCGCCGAGCTCTTTTGCCTTTGCAACATCTTCATCCTGGCCAAGGTTTGACAGAACAACTATTGGCGTTTTAATTTTTCTCTTCTTTTTCAATTCTTCCAATACTGCAAATCCATCCATTTCCGGCATGATTAAATCTAGAAGAATGATATCCGGCTTGAATGAATCGTATGCATCTACACCTTCCCGGCCATTTCCCGCGATCTTCACTTCGAACCCTTCATTTGCGAGTTTTACCTCATAAACGCTTCGCAAAAAAGGATCATCCTCCATAACCATAACCCTCATTTTTTTATCTGCCATGTTTTATAATCATCTAAACTATCTTATTTTTCAGTTATCTCTTTTATCTTACCGAAAATTTCGTCAAGAGTATAGTTCGATTTGATAAAGTACCCGAGGATATTTAAACCTTCTGCGGTTTTTTGTTTTTCCTCGCTTCCTGAATTTGAAACTATCAAAACCGGAATATTCATGTACTTCTTATTACTGCGCAGAACTTTCAGAAAATCCAATCCGGATTGTCCGGGAAGCAAAAGATCCAACCAGATAACATCAGGAATTTGCTTCTTCAGTTCTTTCAAGGCATCTTCTGCTGTACTGACCATTGAGAAATCATAGTCACCTTTTGCCAACTTAAACTTTATCGCATCCTTTAAAGAAGCGTTGTCTTCAACTACTAAAACCTTTTTCATATTTTTGAATATATATAAATTTATGTTTTAAGAAAGCGATTTTTCCCCGGAAACCTTTTTACTCCCAGTCAGTGGCAAAGAAATATAGAAGGTCGAACCTTTGCCTTCAGCTGAATCAAACCAAACTCGACCGCCGGAAGATTCAATCACGGATTTAACAATAAATAGCCCAAGCCCGGTTCCCTCTGTTTCAGAAGTGATAGCTTTATCTGAACGGTAGAACTTTTCAAAAACGCGATACTGTTCCTTCTTTGGTATCCCGTACCCGTTATCTTTTACGCTGATTTCGACCGTCGTCTTCTTCTTATCAACATTTATGTCAATCTTCCCCTTTTCCGGCGTATATTTAACAGCATTCGATATCAAATTTGAAATAGACTCTCCAACAAGACGCTTGTCCAAATTAATCTCCGGTATCTTTTTATCGTATGAGAAGGTAACCTTATGTTTCTTCAGTTTTACAAGAGGAGTTATCTGATCTATTGCAGATTGTGTTATTTCGACGACATCGGTCGGCTCCGGATTTACTGAAATTCTTCCGGACTCAATTCTGGAAATGTTTAATAAAGCATTAACAAGCTCAACCATTCTCTCACTGCTTTCGTATGTTTTTTCTAATAATTCCTTTTGCTTTGGTTTCAGCTTTCCAACTTCCTCATTAAGGACAATTTCCAGGAACCATTTGATTGCAGACAAAGGTGTTCGAAGTTGGTGTGATGCCAATGAAACGAATTCAGATCGCATATTATCAATTTCCTTGTCTCTAGTGACATCGCGGAAAGTCCAAATTCTTCCAAGACGCGTTCGTTTCTTTCCCTGCACCGGTGTCGTAAACCTCTTTACATACATCGGAGGCTTTTTATCAACTTCCCAGTCCAACTCCCTCGTGATTCTATTATCCGTCACCTCTTCTTTCCAAAGCTCAAGTTCATCTTCATTTTTGAAGAAATCTTTTGCGAGATCAATATATTCTTCCGGCTCCGCACCAATCAGTTTCGATTCATCAAGACCGAACATCTTCTCGAAAGATTTATTGACTAGAACAGGATGTTTCTCCTGATCAATCATCATTATCCCTTCACTTGTAGATTGAAGAACTGCTTCGAATCTATTTCTATCAAGCTCGATATGCTCTCTCTCATGTTCAAGATCCTCAAGAATGTTTAACATAGAACGCCGCATTGTTTCCAGCTCTTTATTTCTAACTTCCAGTTGTTGTTGCTGCAATCGAAGTCGTCGTTCCGTATCAATAAGTTCCGTAATAGCTTCTTTCTGTCGAAGATCTTTTGTGCCAAGAGTTGTAACAGCTTCGTCAAGAAGCTCCTTATCCTTTATGCGCTGACCTGATAAGAAATATGCGAAAGTTGCAATTAAAATTATCAAAACACTTTTAACGACACCATATGCATAATCGTCAGTACTCGCAATGTCAGAGCTGTAGCTGAGGAGTGCCAATTCAAGTGCAATAAATAGACTCGGGATAATAGTCGCAATCGTTACATAAAAAGGCGGCAATCCGTATGCGGCGACGATAATTGGCATAAAAAATGCGGGAAACAAAGGTGTATCAATTCCACCTGTAAGATGGGACAAAAGAGCAATTAATAAAGAGTACAGCGGAATTGAGAAAGAAATCCTCTTCAAGTTATAGTTTTTCAAAGGGTACAGATGATACCATACGACTGTGAAGATAAACCCTATAATTACGGTTGCATAATAAAAGACACCGATAGATTCGTCTATCTTTAAGAAACGACCAACCACTAATAGAACGACCAGAATGGTCAACGTTACCGGCTCTACAACCGAATCAAGTGACAGGACATCAAGTTGTTCTTTTTGATTTTTATCCATTCAACTTAAAATCGCTCTCCCGAAGAAAAGCTGTAATTAATACCCAGACGGTAAGCAATCCATAGTGCAAAGTGTTTGCAAAAGATCCAATAATAAAAAATCGGTAGAACAAGTAGCTGCACAAAAGCGAAATAAGGAATGAAACCGCCACTCGGGAGCCGGTATTTTGATAATATGAATTTATTAATATGAGAACTAATGAAAGAGCAGCCGCAAACAACATAACTATGGCCTCTGTGACCATTGTCGCACCCTTTTCCCAATTGATGATTTCTAATTGTGAGAGAACAATAATTATTCCAGGGATGAATAATAAAAAGAATGTTAATAACTCTCCCCAATAGTCGAAAATCTTTGCTGCTTTAAAACTTTTATATAACTGTATTAGCAGGAGGGCAATGGTCATGGTTGACCAAATTATTAAGTTTAGTGATACAAGAATCCCCCCCATTAAGTAAAAGGAACGAGATAACATTATTAATGGCATTATCACAAGTAGATAGCGAATAACGTTCAGTACAATATTATCAAAAGCATATATCATCAGAACAAAGACCAGAGTCCCTACTATAAACATTATTTCTCCCACATATGGTTTTAGAAAACCGATAACGCTTGGCAGAGCAAGTTCATTAACTATATCAGGATGCATTTTAACGAGAAGCCCCATCAGAGAAAGGAAGAGAACATATCTCAGACAGTACGCCACTTGTTTAAATTTTACAGTTTTTACTTCGTTCATGCTTTCCCTTTCTTTCCTAATAATTTTCTCAATTTCTCATTCTCGTTTTTCAGTTCTATCATGTGTAGCTCGCGATTCACCATAAGCTTATCAAATTTCTCAATCTGTGTTGTCTGACGCTGAAGTTCTTTTTCTTTCTCTCGAAGCTCTCGAAGATCATCAACAAAAAGTTGAATCAATGTTATATTTTCTGCAACAATCTTCGTTACTCGGAGCTTTACTGGAATGAAATCTCCATTTGCCGTTAGAATATCCGTTTCCCCCTGCCAAAAACTTTGTGTAGTCATTGCAACTAGCAGTTTCTCTATAGCCGTATTATCCGGTAAAATAAACTGAACATCCGAACCTTCAAGTCGACCTTCATCGTATGAAACAAGAAAGGCAAGTTCCTTATTAACATCAATAATCTTCTTATTAATATCCATTATGAAAATGGGGTACGCCGCACTCTCGAACAGCGCCATACGCCTTGCACGAGTAAGCTCAAGCTCTTCCAACCTACTTGTAATGTCACCCGATTCAACAAGCTCATCAAGCCTTGCCCAACGCTGAATGCAATAGTTAGAAAATTCATCTATCATCTTTATCTCGTTCTTTTTCGCTAAATCCACTTCTTCATAATTTCTATCAAGAAGGAAGCGTTTTGCCTTCATAGCTAATCGACTTACAGTGCTTGTCTCTATTATCGTAGAAATGAGAGTTGAACAAAAAAACAAACCTCCAGCGATTGCAAGCTTAATAGATACAGGTAAATCTCCAAAAAGAAATTCCATCGGCAAGTAGGCCGCAATAGCAAAAAGAAATCCCAATACAAAGTTTTTTAATCTATACGATAGACTCATTGTTTCCCAAAATATTTTTTATATTTTTCAAGCTTCATTTTCAGATCCTCAATTTCATCCTGTAATTCTACGACTTTATATTCTCTTCCGGTAGTCAGTCTATTTAACTTTTCAAGTTCCTCAACTCTTTCTTTCTCAAGCTCTTCCTCAGATTTTCGTTGTGTAATATCACGACCAATTGCAAGGAGATAATCTTTGTTTTTATAGTTTAAATATCGCAACGCAAGTTCCTTTATTCTGAATGTACCATCTTTTGCAATAAAAGTTGCCTCAACCATTTCGGTTTGTTTAGATTCCTTAATCGATAATATGCGCTCTTTCCAAATATCCTTGATGTAATCTTTATCTAAATCTTCCAGATTAATTGAGACAAGCTCATTTACAGAATACTGTAAACTATTTGCCGCAGTTTTGTTCACATAATCAAATCCTTCATCTTCGTTTATTAAATAAATCCCTTCTCCAATATTCTTTGTAATTAACTGATATAATGCGCGTTCCTCTTCAAGTTCTTTTCGTTGTGTTATATTCTCTTTTACCGCCATAAAATGAGAAATCTTTCCGGTATCATCTATAATAGGAGTAATGGTTGACTCTTCCCAAAACAAACTACCATCTTTTCTCTTATTCCGAACTTGTCCCTTCCAAGCCTTTCCGGATAGTATCGTGTCCCACATCGTTTTGTAGAACTTCTTATCATGATAGTCAGAATTAAGAATTCGTGGATTTTCACCTATTATTTCATCACGAGAATATCCTGTTAGATTTTCAAAATATTCATTTACATATTCAATATTGCCGTCAACGTCTGTAATAAGAATTGTATTTGCACTTTGCTCTACAGCATTACTAAGTAATTTAAGTTCTTCTTGCTGGGAGATAATCTTTGTTAAATCTTTTGCAGCACCGCGGTAACCCTGAAGATTTCCCTTGCTATCCAAAAACTTATTAGCATTGATCTCCAAGATCACAACATGCCCATCCTTATGCAAATATTCGTTTACCATATCTCGAATATCATCTTTCCGTTCTATCACCGATTTCCACTTCTGTTCCGCCCGAACCGCATCATCTCCTTGCATGAAATCATACAAAGTCTTGCCTAATAACTCTTCGCTTGAATACCCTAAAGTTACATCTACATTCGGTGAACAATAAACTATCCGTCCTTTATAATCAGTCTCCCAGATAACATCTGACGAACTCAAAGCTGCAGATTTCAGTCGTTCGGAAGCAATAACCTCTTTATTCACATTTTCAAATGCGGCTTCTAGTCCCTGCCCTGATTCATCAAGCCACAAATCAGCCTTAATAAATTGAATCCTAGACTTATCAACATTATACAATTCAACCTGGTCGACATGGGCCGCCTTTGTTTTCTTTAATTCTTTTAGGATTTTCGCACGATCGTCAACGTTTACATAAAACTCAGTTATTTTGTGTCTTCTCGCTTCAGCAAAGTCCTTAAAACCGAACATCTCTAAACCAGCCTTATTAATGAAGTTGATATCTCCATTTAAAGTAGTACGCAAAATTCCCGTTGGTAACCTTTCAATAGTTTCATTTAGGGTTTCCTTTGCCTCGGACAATTCCTGACGAACAGCAAATTGCTCCCGATTATATTTTGCAAAAAGGAAGAATAAATAAACAAATGCGGCAAACATAACCACGCCAGCTACAGCAATCCAATAAATCTCATTTTTTACTAGACCTACATACTCGTTAATAATCTCATATGGAACAAGCCGGATTAGCTTCAATTCATAGCCCTGGATATCTGTTTCATAGAATACAAACCTCTCACCAGCCTCATCTTCATAGTAATTGGCACCACCTAAGCTATAAGATGATTCGGTGAAATTCCACAAAGATAGATCATCCACTGGATACTGCTTCGATGCCTCTAATTGCGCGATTTCCTTTTGAGATAACGTATTCTGCAAATATAAGGAACCATTTGCTGAAGAAATGAAAATTATGCCATTTGAATCCGAGATTCCAATAAAATCATCTTCATCCTTCTGATAATTTTCTAACAGGGCATTAATCTTTACACCCGTACTTTTATATACAGCAACTCCGATTATTTCCCCATTTTCATAAATCGGATAAGAATAATATAATCCTAATGCCTTTGAAGTAACACCAACGGCGGTATAAAAGCCTTGTGATCCAATAAGAGCTTCCTGAAAATATGGACGGAATGAATAATTGTTATTTAAGAAGCTTTCGTCAGAAGAGAGTATGCATAAACCATCTTTGTCCAAAATGTAAAACACCGAACCTTGGATATTCTCCGCGAGTTGTGATAGCACATTTTGTGCACTATCGAACTTCTCTTTATCACCGAGAAGAAACTCTCTAGGATATAGCAACACCGAAAGATTCTGTGCGTTTGACCTTCCTAGATCTAAAGCCGATGAAAGAAGTGATGATTGTGATTGAACCTCATCCTTGAAACTTTCAAACGCAATTTCATTTGCATTTTGTAAAACTACTTTGACACGAGTAGCCAAAAGTCCAATACCAATAAAAACAATGAACAGACTGATTAGATAAATCAATCTTTCTTTGCTAAACCACTTTGTTATATTTTTAAACCAGTCCGGCAAATTTGGGGCAGTTCAAGTATTGTCGTTTGGAATAGTATGAAACCATACATTATCCCAATATTAGAATACAAGGATTTCGTAATAATGACAACATATTTCGGAAGAAACTACCAGCCGCTTATACTTGCTGATTTTAGAGAAAACAGAAAAATATTCCCATTGTTATATGTATTTGGTTGATTAATCGTCGAAGTCTGAAACAATATATGCCGGTAGTTATTTGTATGAGGTCGCTATCTGAGGCACTATATTGTTTCAGAAATTTTGGTTACTTTTGTTTGCAAAAGTAACACGACATAACTTTTACAATAACAATACTCTCAAAATAACAGAGATTAAAACTGAGATTATTCCAAATAAAACAGTTTTCCCTAGAATGTACCTATCCTTATCACTTGATATGACCAAAGCACCACCCAACCATTCAAGCTGTGATATCAAAACTTGAAAAATTCCATTCCCCCAGTTGTAATTCAAAATACCGCCAGAAAATGATGTCCCCGCAGCAAGAGCAACTCCAACAACAAGAAATACGTATAATATCTTCCCCACAATCGGTGTCGTTAAAGTACTAATGACGAAGATTAAAGCATAAATAATCAAAATTATTAGAAAGGATCTCATGAGAATTTGATACCAAGGCTCGGTATAAATGACAAGTACAGGGAAATCCTCTGATGCAGTTTGAATAACCTCAGAAATGGTTTCTTTAAGAAATAGATTATTTATGAACCAAATGAAAATTGCTATGGAAAGCTGTACCAAATACAATTTTGCGAAATCAGGAATTCGCAGTGATAAAAACTTTTTCGGGTTGAGCTTTTTGTTTTCCATTTTCCTCTACAACTTTAATTAAAGCTACCAATTCGTCGTTGAAAATTGCCAAACCCGTTTCAAAGGGTTCTGTTCCTTCAGGTAAATCAAACTGACAGCCATTCTTTACCTCCTCAAATCGGAAATCATCCAGAATAACTTTCGGCATGAACTCAAGCATTTGCACAGGATGAATTACCGCCGCACGAACTTCCTCTTCTGACAAGTTGAAAAACTCAGAAAGAGTATGAGAATCTTTTATAAATATGTCTCGAATAGATGTTCTTCTAAGTTCTTTTGCATAGGCGAAACATCCGAGGTCCATGCCAATGTCATGAACAAGGGATCGGATATACGTTCCGGATGAACAAGAAATTTTTAGCTCAATTTCCGGAAGTGCTAATTTCGTTATTTCAATAGAGTTAATTGTCACCGGACGTTTCTTTAATTCAACCACCTCTCCTTTTCTTGCCAGCTCGTATGCTCTCTTGCCATCAACTTTAATTGCGGAATATGCCGGCGGAGCCTGCAGAATATCTCCTACATACTTCTGAACGACAGTTTTAACAGTTTCTTCCGTTATATTCGAATAATCCTTGGTCTCAATTGTTCTCCCGGTAATGTCGTAAGTGTCTTTTTCTTCACCTAAAACCAATGTCACGACGTACTCTTTGTCCTGTTTTTGCAAATACTCTGCAAGCCTGGTTGCATTTCCTAAAGCGATAATTAATAGACCGGTTGCAAAAGGATCAAGAGTGCCGGTATGTCCGACCTTGCATTTCAATCGATAACGGACCTCAGCAACAATATCGTGCGAAGTCGCACCCTTTGGTTTATCGATAAATAGAAACCCAAAGTAATCTGTATTCTGATATTTCATTTCAAATCTCTATTTTATATATCATCTTTATAATCTCTGCTATTTTTATTATCCTTTGTAACTTGTATTAGGTTGTTCAGTCGTCGAAGTCTGAAACAATATATGCCGGTAGTTATCTGTTTCAAGGTTGCTAATCGTCGGGGTCTGGGAAGACTTCCCTTGTTAAGGGGAAATGTCATACTGAGCCCGTCGAAGTATGACAATGGGGAT
Source organism: uncultured Candidatus Saccharibacteria bacterium (assembly GCA_964501355.1). GTDB lineage: Bacteria > Patescibacteriota > Dojkabacteria > CAZCSM01 > CAZCSM01 > CAZCSM01. The sequence continues at coordinate 26,082 of CAZCSM010000020.1, forward strand.
TTCCCCATTCCGGTAGCTATTTGTCAGTGATTGCTATTTGTCGGATTTGGGTTGTCCCAGAAATTTTGGTTACTTTTGTTTTCAAAAGTAACATAGGAGTCTCATTTTCAAAGTATACCCAATATCCTTTTTACCAAACTTTTGCATTTTGCATTCTTAAAACTTCCTGCATAATACACCTTCCATAGACAACCGGTAAGTTATTTGCAGAACAAAAGTTAATGATTTCTTCTGACTCAGCACCCGGCTGCAACCAAATTAAAGGCTTATAATTCAAGTTTGAAATTTGTTCAACGATTTTCATCCCAACTGCTGGAGGAACAACAATATCAACGACATCAGCATCGACAGGAAGAGATTCGACAACCGGATAAACTTTTACTCCTAAAATCTCATCATATTTAGGGTTCACCGGAAGAACCTCAAAACTCCGATCCAAGAGGAATTTGAAAACTTTATGACCATATTTCTCAGAATCAATAGATGCACCAACCACTGCAACTTTGGAATCGCTGTGTAGATAGTTTTTTATTAATTCGTCCATTATGCTGCGTAGTTCTAAATTCGATAACTATCAAGATGATACCAGAGAAAAGTTAAAAGGTTTAGAAAATTTGACAGTAAACAAGTAGCGGCGTAGAATCCAGACAAATAATTTATAAATATAATTATGGAAAATATTTCCACCCCCGAATCATTAGCAGCCGCAAATTTAAGAGAAGCCCTCACACAAATTGAACAGACTTTAATTGACCGAGGATATAAAAGAGTCCATGCAAGAGAAATCGCTCGGGCAAAAGCACCCATAGAAATGGTTGTTAGACCAGAACATCTTGAAATTGTAATTGATGATGATGATATTGTTGCCATTTCCTTAATAGGCTTAAATTTTGAGAAATGGGATTCTTCTACATCTAGTCCACTAGAAACAAATGTTGTAGGTTGGGCAAATGCAGAGGATCATTTATCAGGAGCCGCATCTGTAGATCAATTCAAAGGAAGAATATTAGCAGCAACGGGACCTTCAGAAGAAGTGTAACTTTTATATCTTTGACTTAATAAATTTTATCACCATACCTACTTATGGATTCTATCTTTTCATACATCGAACCATTTCAGAAGATCAAATTTATCAAAAGACAAGGTTGGTTACAAAGAGGACTTGAATCTGATTCAATCGCAGGACATGTTCTGGACACCATGGCTGTAGTTCTTTACCTTTCCAAGGACGAGTGTTTTGACGAAAACAAAACATTAAAAATGATGTTAATCCACGATAGTCTGATGGCATATATGGAAGATGTCACGCCAGCAACCGGCAATTATGATAAAAAACATGATTACGAAAAGGATGCTTTTGAAGTATTCATTTCGAAAGTCCCCGATGATTTCAGAGATGATTTCAGATTACTTTGGAATGAATTTGAAGAAAAAGAAACAAAAGAAGCCATCATAGCTAAAGAAGCAGACAAAATAGCAACTCTTCTACAAGGAGATAAATACGAGGAAGAAGTGCAAAGAGACATCTTAGGTGAGTTCTTGAATACATACGCAAATGTTTTTCGAACAGATATCTCAAAGAAGATTTTTGAAGAAATAAAAGAAAGACATCGAAACCGTGGATATTAATATCGAGAATCACGGTTTGAACTTTCAATATGCCTTCAACAAGTTGTTTCTTTGAACATCGAGCCAATCCTCGACTTGATCAATAAACTTCCACGATAACAAAATTTCGTCAATTGACGGAGAATATGACTTATCACCATGATGAATGTCAACAAGTGCATTGGCATACGGCAAAGGCAAAGCATGTTCATCCGCAAAACCAAATCTCAGCGGGATCTGTTTTGGTTTATCATCACCTGAAACAACACCAGAATTTACGAAAAGTTTGATATCATTCTCCGGATATATATTTATCTCCAATTTATTTTGCGTAAGAATGGAACAATTCTCTTTCCATAAACACTCTTCAAAACCTTTGAAGAAAATCGTTATCTGTGTTCTCTTTTCTTTCAACTTTTTTCCTGTTTTTATAACAATTGGAACACCGTGCCACCTATCGTTATTCATTTCAACCGTTAGTTTTGCGTAAGTTTCAGTTAAAGAATCTTTTGTAATATTTTCTTCATCTAAATATCCTTTATACTGACCAATCTCAATATTCCCGCCAAATTCATTTTCATACATTCGCAGGTTTTTTAAAACCTGAATTTTCTCCTTTTGAACGAATTGTGAGAAAAATTCTTCTGGCTGATTCATTGTGACAAGAGAAAGTATCTGCAAAGCATGATTTTGAATCATGTCACGAATTACACCTGTTTTGTCGTAAAATTCGCCTCGACCTCCAATCCCAGCGGTTTCTGATGCAAGGATCTCAATCTTCTGCACAAAATTATTATTCCATAAATTCTCAAATACGGGATTTGCAAACCGAAGGGAAATTAGATTTCGAACCAGATCCTTTGCTAAATAATGATCAATTAGAAATATGTTTTCTTCACCAACATTCTTTTTCAAAAAAGTCATTAATTTTGATGCAGAAGAATAATCCGTTCCGAAAGGCTTTTCCACAACAATCTGGAAATCACGATCGAACAAACCGATCTTTTTCATTCCCGTAATAAGGTTTTCGATAATTTCAAAACGAGTCGGAAGAGAAAGATAGTATGTTGTTTTTTGTTTCGGTAAAGCTTTGTGAAGTTTTTGAAGATCTGATATGTCATAATTCCCAGAAATATAGGAAAATCTCGAAATGAATTCTTCATCTGCCATCGGAACGGAAGCCTCTACAATTTTCTGAAATTCTTGATTGGAAAAACTTGTTCGACCATAGCCGAAGTAATTACATTTGTAATCTTTTTGATCAATCTCCCAAAGCGCAGGAAATAATTTGACTCTAGCCAAATCACCACTCGCACCAAAAATAACAAAGTTGTTCATAGGCTTGTCAGATGAATATTGAAACTAAATATTAACAAGACCCACGACCTTACGGTCGGGGTTTATACAACCACAAACTTC
>CAZCSM010000021.1:0-27558 GCA_964501355.1 uncultured Candidatus Saccharibacteria bacterium
GATTTAGCCGGCAGGATAGAAACCACCGGCGTTGTTAGCCGGTGGTAGATCATTGTTTTACGTAGAGATTTATATTTCTGGCTGTCTTTCTATAACGATACCTCGTTCTTTATAAAACCCATTATCTTTTTCGTCTGATACTTCAACAATCCGAAGTCCAATTGATTCGCATGTTCTCTCTAGTGCCTCTAATTCGTCATCACTTATTGACCCTGTTGCGATGATTCTCCCAGATTCGGCAAGTAGGGGTTCAATCTTTGTAAGAATTCCAAGTTCTGTAAATCTATTTCCCAAATGTGGTGTCTCGATCATTAATATTGTGTCGAACGACCCCTGTGGGATGTGTTCGGTGACTTCAAAATCAGAGCATCTTATGACATCAAGTCTTTCATCAGGGATTCTTGTTCTGAAGCGTCCTTGTGCATAATCTTGAGCAACAGTTTTATCGTCATAAATTCCCAGGGTATCTGTCTGAACAATCGTTAGGTGTTCACAAACGAGTTCTCCGTCTTCACATGTTGCTGCTAGACTGGATAGGGCCAATCCTTCAATTGATAGGACATTCTGTCCCCTCAAATCGACTTCGTTTAGAGTTTCGAGTTGTGCTAGTGTTTCCCAGTTTCTTCCGATCCATACCTCATCACCGGATCGTTCTAGACTGGTCTGTGCAAGGGCAACATCATGAAGTGTAGACATATAAGTTTAATTGAAAATATTTCTGGGGCAATTGCTCAAATTATAACACCAAATTATCAACAGTCAATATTATGTGATATATCACACTGGATTTAACTTGTATATTAAGGTAAACTCTATGTTGTTAAAACAAGGTTCTGATTTTACTTTTGGATTCCGTTTCCCAACGGAATGACGTATGAACAAATTTACAGACATTTTTGAAATTGCATATAACTTACGGAAAGCTGTTGTCGAAAAAGACAATCTTGAAGCTTATCGTTTGTACGATCGTGAAAGCGATAAGTTGACGGAAGTAGCAGTTGACGTTTATCGCGATTTTGCAGAAATCCAAGTCTATGCTCCAATGCCAGACCAGAAAATATTCCTGGTTGTTGAAGCTTTATTCAAAGATCGTGGATACAAAGGAATTTACATTAAAGACAGAACTAAAAACGGTTGTTCAAACATTAAATCTGGTTTTCTTCATGGCGAAAGACATCCGGAAGAATTCATTTTCGAAGAATCCGGATTCAAATATTATGTTGATCTAGAAAAATATTTAGATACTGGAGTTTTCTTGGATGCAAGGCGTGTCCGAAAAATAATTAAGAAGAAGGCTTCCGGAAAGCGGGTTCTAAATTTATTCTCATATACAGCAACGGCATCTCTTGCTGCAATCGCAGGAAAATCTAATGAAGTCGTTAGTGTAGACATTTCAAATACGTATACGGAGTGGGCGAAAAGAAATTATGAGCTTAACGAATTTGATGTTGATGGCAATCCTCTAATTGTTCAGGATGTGATGTCCTTTGTAAATAGTGAAAAAGGCAAGTCGGGAAAATATGATTTGATTATTGTAGATCCTCCAACTTTTGCACATTCAAAAAAAGGCGACTTCTCAATTCAAAGAGATCATGTTCGACTTCTTAACGATTGTATAAGTTGTTTATCTTTTTCTGGGGAAATCATTTTTACGACACATTACAAAGATTTCAAGTTCCAGAAGGATAAAATTGGTGCGAGGATAGATGAAATTACTTCCGATACGCTTCCTTTTGAATATGTGCGAGGTGATATTCATAGAGCATACAAAATTTCTCAGGCTGCGAGATGGGAAAAAGTTCAAAGCCGAATAGAGTATAATAAAAAGAAGCAAGGCTATAAGAAGGAATTTCACAAGAGAAGCAGAAAGGAAAGTTCAAAAATAAAAGGAAAAAGGTAAAAAAAGGATGCTAAAGTTTTAGTGATAGTGATAGTGATAGTGACAGTGGCAGGAATGGTTTCCGTGATGGGAACGGAAATTAGTTAAGCTGTTCAATGAGTGTGTTTTGTCATTGCGAGCGACTGTAAGGAGCGTGGCAATCTAATTTTTTAAGAGATTGCTTCATCCACTTCGAGAGCCTCAGTGTCCTCGCAATGACAGATTTTGTTTCGTTTTTAGATATTCGTTTTTCGTTTTTTATTCTGCTATACTAAGTTCAATACTTCATACTGCCTAACTATGGAAGATCTGAATCCTGCGAATTCCGTACCTCAAAAACGTAAATCTCTTGGTGTTTTTCCCACCATGGCTCAGCCTGGCAAATTGCTTTTAATTTTAGCGATTGTTGTAACAATCTTTATGTTCGGCGCTGTTGCACTTATTATTTATGCAAAAACTGCACCGGAGGATAGCTTCGCCGTAAAGTTGTTAGATTCGATAGGGATTAGCTTCTCAACGGATGGTGATGATGCTTCGACAAGCTCAGCACAAGGTGAGGAGGAACCAGCAGATACTGATGAAATTGACACCGAGGAAATGACCGAAGACGAAGAAGAATCGGATACTGATGAGGATGAAACAGAAGATGATGACGAAGAAGTTACAGAAGTGGAGTCTGATGATGCTGGTCGATCTTTTGTGTACACATATGAAGATCAGTTGATGTATGATGACGATGTCGATGATGCTACTTCTGCGGTGCAGATTGATACCTTATCGACTCCATACGCTCCTGTTTCTGGATTGTTTATTCCAAATACGTATCCAAAATTTTCTCCGGATGGAACGAAAGTTCTTTACACAAGTGGCCTTCAGCTTAAAGTTTATGATTTAACTACGGATACTGCAACGGTTCTTTATACTGCCACGGCACCTGGATTTGTTGGCGGAGATTATTATGTTTCATTGAATCGAGCCTGTTGGAAAGATGAAGATGAGGTGTTTTTCGCTTCTGATCTTGCTGTCGATGATCCAGGAAACATGCAAATGACTTATTATGTTAAACTTCTCAATATTGATACGTTGGCGATATCAGAATGGGGGCTTTTCGATATAGATACAGGCTTTGGAGGGATGAGTAATGATCCGGCAGATTGGTTGCTTTGGCATTTTTCTGACTTAATCGGGATAAATTATGAAATGTATTTTGATGGAACCAATGTTTATGCAAATACATACCAAGGTGGTGTGGTCTGGGTCTCTATCCCAAATGGAGGAGTAGGGGCTGTTGTTCCCGAATCGACTGTTCTTCCGTTCACCGATTACGAAGATCTGGAAATGGATATGGCTTTGAATTCAACTTATGAATCCGATCCGTCTCATGAAACCTATTTGTTGAATAACGTTGGCTCAGCACCAATTGCATTGTCGTACTTTGATTCAGTATTAATGAAAGGTGGTTCCACTATTTACTCTGACTCTGCTCATGGTTTCTGGAATTTGTGGGATGATGAGGATAATAATCAAGTCTATTTTACTCAAATAGAAAATTCCGATAGTTATCAGACTTGTATAGATGGAGAATTGGGTAATATTGAGAATTATTATCCGAGTTACTCAATAATGAGATATGATACGGTTGCCGACAATTACGAAATGCTGGTTTACGGATTGAGCTTTGATATTCATTAGAATTATTAATGAAAAAACTTAATGGCGCGAATATGGATATTGATCTGACTTCCCAAGGTGAAGTTTCATGGGATCAAGATCGTTGTCCTTGGAATGTTGCAGAAGGAACAAATGAACACAAGTGTGCTATAAAAGGCATTTCTATTTGCGATTATTTTCGAGGTATTGAAGACCCTGATACTGTACTTTGTTCTTACCCGGAAAAGTATGATGAAGAAGATTGAGAGTATATAGGGCATTATTGTGATTTTTGTTATTAAGATACTACATATTTATGCTTACGATAGTATTACCCGGTCGCTCTCCGTTAAACTCAAAATGGTTGGATGAGATCGAAAAAGAAATGGGATCCGAGTTGGAGCTTTATCTTCATAGATGGCGTGCGTGGGAAAATGGCGTTGAATTTGATTTTGATCTTGAAATAAAACAAATTTTAGAAGTAATCCAAGAAGAAGAAAAGGTAAATTTTATCGCGAAATCGATAGGAACAAAAGTTCTTTCGAAACTAATTCCTGAAGTTCAGACCAGAGTTAATAAAATTATCTTGTGTGGTATTCCAATAGATCCTTTTAACTATTACAAATTGTTAACTGATTATACAAAAGAAAACCTATTGATTATTCAGAATTCAAAAGATCCTTACGTGCCGTACCGTGCTGTCAGCATTTATTTGAAATTGATTAATAGTAAAGTAAATTTGGTAGAAAGGAATTCAAATACTCATGATTATCCGTATTATGAGATTTTTAAAAACTGGTTAAGAAATGGTGATTTACCTTCAATCACTAGTTGAGCCGTTTTTATTGTAAACCTTCTATTCAATTAAGAATTAAAACATTCCAGTTGCACTATCTGTTAAAAAGAACGTTGGGCTTTCCGTTCCAGTTTTTTGCCAGTTCATTCCAGAGATTTGGATACAAGGTAAATTATGTTCTCCCGGATACCTATTATATAAACTATTCAGTGCATTAATAGTTCTGTTTTCCTTCACATCAAAGTGATAGGTAAGAATTGTCCCATTAGAAAGCTTTTCTTCTCCTTCAGTAGGATTTATTTGATAACACATTGGGGAAAGATCATACTGATCCCAAAGTATCTTGTAGTCGACATACATTGGTGGAACAAAATATGGTAATAGTTCTTGATGACCGGTTGATCCCCAAATGAAGTCATATCCGTATGCAAAAAAGTAATCAAAGAGGGATTCATTTGACTTAACTTTCTCTAATGGAGAGAAGTCACATGTGCCCCCCATATTAATACAATAATGGCGGAAAAGATTTCCTTGATCAAAACTAATTATAGTGGAAGAATTAACCCTCTTAATGGAATCTGCTAATGTTATAACATTAGCCATTAAATTGGTGTTTAATGACATTTGATAGTTATAAGCTAGCGGATCTATAGATATTGTTACAACATCTGTAATCTTTTCTCCCAAAGAGGAATCTGTAAATGTTCTGAAATAATCATCAATCTTAGATTTATCAATTTCCAATTGAGAACTTATCGGTAAAGATAATGTCGTTTTATGACCATTCCCGCAGATTGAATTTGGGAATTCATTTGTGCTAAAGTTAATTGTATATGTTTTCTCTAGTGGCTCCTTGGAACAATTTATTGTTGCCAATTCATCAAAACAACTTTTACCGAAACAAGCCTGCCTGTTTACCCTTTCATCATCGCCTATTAGTAGATAACTATTGTTCCGTGTTAAATTGTTAATATTCTGAGCATCTGTTGTAGTACTTTCCACTATTGCTATGAAATCTATACCGAATCCGTCACCTGAAATACTATTAAATTCAAGGTTACGCAGCAAAGGGCTTCCAACCTTAATATTGACAGGGAGATACACAATACCTGCTGATTGCGCTGTTGTATTTATTTCCCCAATATAATTTTTATCAAATTTTACTTGTACCTCATCTGCTGTCGCTCCCGTATACCATCCTACAATGAGTGTAAATTCTCCCGGATTTTCAGAAGTCCATTTGACAGGGTATGAATGTGGTTCTACTCCAAAACTTAGTCCTCGAGTATGCACATATTCCGCTAGTGGGTAATAGAATTCTTCTCCGAAATTATTGTTTGTATTTACACCGTTTTCAGTAACCAAACCAAATCCCTGATGATCATAAATAGGTAGCTGATCTGTAATGGCTATGAAATCAATCCCTAGACCATCTCCAGACACCCCTTCAAAATCGATTCTACATATATTGTTGTCATCCGAGCAATCTTCAAATAGATCGAAAGGGATCATTGTCCAATCTGCTGTCATAGCATTTGTTTGTATTGTTCCGATATAGGTGTTTTGAACTTTTACATTGACAGTATCTGCCTGCGGCCCTGTATACCACCCAACTATTAATGAATATCGGCCAGCATTAAGTTTCGTTTTGACGATAGCAGTTTTCCCGGAACCACAGAGTGAAGATTGAAAGTCATTTGTTTCGTCGATTATAGTATATGGTGTTTGATATTCAATGGTACTGCAGTCTACTTGTTTGAGTTCATCTCGGCATTCCTGTCCAAAACAAGGTTTATATATTGGTGTACGATCGTCTTCACCTATTAACAATTCTGTGTTGTCATCAGTGAATAGATAATTTTTCAATGCTGGCTGATATTGCCCATCTATTATAGCGATGAAGTCTAATCCAAGGCCGTCTCCGGAAATGCCCTCAAAGGTTATTCTGCACATATTGCTATCTGTATTACAAGCACTTGAAACATTGAATGGAATAATCGTCCAATCCGCAGTTGCAACTTTTGTTTGTATCGTTCCTATGATACTTTTATTTAATTTTACATCAACAGTATCCGGTTGTGATCCTGTATACCAAGCAACTATTAAGGAATAACTACCTGCATCTAATTTCGTGTTAATAGTTGAATTTTTACCTGTGCCGCAAATGGAAGATTGAAAATTATTTGTATCTTCATTTATTGTATATTGGCTTTCCACGTCTATCTCTCCGCATCTTACCTGTGGGAATTCATCACTACATTCTGAACCAAAACAACTTGTAGTAGATGCAGAATATTTTTCATCTTCACCGATTATTAGATAAGTATTATCTTTTGTAAACTGCTCAAATTGCAAGGTTGGAACATCATCACCGATAGCGAATGTGTCATAATAATTCACAGGAACTAAAGCAATAAAATCCAATCCAATACCATCTCCGCTAATACCTTTAAATGATAATTTATGAGATTTGTTGCCCTCTAAGTTTGTATTAATAGCAGTAACATCGGCAGTATCTGTGGTCGTTGTTATGGAGCCTCTTTGTATACCGTCGAAAAGTACATCAATTTGATCCGTAACTCCTCCAGTATACCATCCGACTAATAATGTATATCTCTTATTTTGTACATCTCCTAATGAGAAATTAAGTTCAACGGTTTCATTACCGCAAAGCGAATTCGTGAATGCATAGCTTACTCCTGAAGGAATTGAAAATTGTGAAGTAACATTATCCTTACAGTGATTTAGGGTAAATTCGTCTCCACAGGTCGATCCGTTGCATGCGGTGTATGTCTTGTTTGCATTAAGGTTTTTTTCAATATCTCCAATCTGAAAGATCGCCTTGAGGCTGATTAATTTATTGTAAGTGTTTATATCAGGATATTCCGGTAGTTCATTGGAAATTTGAGAGACGGTAGATTTCATTTTTTCGAGATCATAAACTCTATCCTTACTAGTAGTAAATGACCACAAATGTCCTGGAGATGTACTTATTCCTAAACATTCCTGTACACCAACACAATCCGGATTGTCGGGATTGTATGGATCTGACCACACCTGGTAACTCCGCAGATCTCTTGTTGCTGACGCTGACGCTTCTTCAGTACTTAAGTTTTTACGAGTCTGAAGAAAATAAAATAAAACCGCGGTTGTGGTAATTAGTATTATCCCAAGTATACCGGCGATAATAAACCTTTTTCTTTTTTTAGATTTTGTTTCGGTGAAGACCGATTGTGGATTTACCATTTTTTAAATCTTTTACTTACAATAAATATTAGAATATCAAGTTTTATTCTAAAATAAAACTTAAAGATTATTATTAAGAAGCGATGAATACCGTCAAAAACCTAAAATCCTTTTGGTGGAAACTTTTTCTTTCCTAACTTTTTCAGCTTGAGGATTTTCACCTGTTCATAAATTTTCTCAACTTCCGTTTTTATCCAATTAATATCATAATCATCTTTCAAACTTTTCAAAACTTCCTCAGCTGCTTTGGCATAATCATTTTTATACTTTTGATTAATCTTCTTCCAGAAGATATTTGCGAGTGGTTTCTCAAGGTCCTTGTCATACTTCAAATCTCCACGGAGCATTAGCAGAGCAATCATCGTGTAGCTGATTTTATCTGTAAACCATGCGGAATTATCATTCGCCATTATTTCTCCTTTTTCGGGGTTATATTCAACGGTATAAAACTTGTTTCCGGAAGATGAATAGATTTTTGCTTCTGTTTTATTTTCGTTGGTTTCTATTCTTTTGTCGGCAATGCAGGTGATTGCTTCGTAGATTTTATAGATTGGGGGAATTTGCCAATAGTCGTTGTTTGTCATAATTTTTTCAGAATAAAAAATAAGGGACATGTCATCCCGCATTTATTGCGGGATCTCTGACAGTGTTAATACTGAGATCGCGGAATAAATCCGCGATGACACTGTTCATTACACTTTTGCTGCGGCAGGTAAATGTTCCGGTGTTGTGTCTACGCCCAAATCTTTCACAACAACTTCTTTCTCCTCTTTCTTCTTTAGCATGCTCCATGCAAATATTAACAATGCTCCGACTCCAATTAACCCTAATCCAATTACTGCAAGAAGATTATTTAGATAATTCATGAAGTGCAAAAGTAGATCAAGAACTTTTTCTATTACTGCAGGGTCAAGTTCCGGAACTTGTATTTCGAACTGTGTTATTGCGATATCTTGTGTTGCTTCAGATGTAACTTTCCCTGAAGCGAGAAGTAATCCTTCTAATATGCTTAGTACACCAACCCACATTAGTCCGTTTACCTTCTGAATCAAGAAAACAAACAATATCAGGATTAGGGTAACTCCGAGTAATACATATGGCGCAGGTTTGACGTAGGTGTTAAGAATGTCTCTCGCTTGAAATATTTCTTGTGGAAAATCTTTCGAAGATAATGTTACCGATTGTGGAATTGGACCTTCTTGTTCCGAAGTTCCAGTCCCGAGATTTGCATTTAAGTTTGAATCCTCAAGAAGCTTATCTAGTTCGACCTTCAATTCGGACGTTGCTCCGGCAGGAATACATTCCGGTAATTCTCCGTTCGATGGAGGGAAATAGCCTGTTGGGCACTGTGGAAATATCGCAAGAATGTCATCGGATGATAATTCGCCGGCCAGTCCTTTGCTTAATAAATCAGAAAAATCATCTTTTTGAATACAGTTGCTTGTGTCGTTTTCACAAATTTCGAAAGGTAGTCCCATTTCCGCCAGTGTCTCCGGTGAGGATGAAAGAGCATTTGCAATCATTGGTGCAAATTGAGTTAAGTCTACCTCGGTTTCGAAAGATTCAGTTTCCCCGTTCATAAAAGCATAGAATTTAACAACGACATCTTTTGCTGTGTCTTTTATTAATTTCCAATCTTCATCTCTAATGTTGTCTAACATTTCTTTAATTGATTCCTCACTGATTGGACTTTGTTCTTCTGCATCTTCAGGAATTGCCTGTTCAATAATCATAGGAATAACTTCCTGAAAATCAATTTTATCGATTAGGTCGGAGATTACCTTTGAATCAAGGAACGTCGCTTTCATCGCAAGAACTGAAAATGCAATGCCGGAAAAAATAAATATTAGGATGCAAAGAATCGATGTTGCACAGCCTTTGAGGAATTTCATAATAATTCTTAATATTTAATTAGTATTATTAAAGCAGAGTTCAATGGTAAAGGCAAAACAAGAAAGATGGCTGACTAATGAAATGTTTGTTAAGGATTGATTAATGATTTAAGAATTTCATTTGCATTCTCAATCTATTTACTGATATATTATTATCAAGATAAATATTTCACCAAATACTATCCATGGAATCAAATACACCAAGTCATGTTCGTACAGCGCAATTCTTTCCTGTTTTTATGTCAATTGCAGTATTAACCGTATCACTAGTATTCTATGGAGTGATGGACTTCGGAATGCAAATGGACCAAAGTGCAAATACGAATACTAATGTTCTTGGGGCATCAACAGTTTTACATACGGCGACTGTGCGAGTTAACGATAATGTTAGCACGAGAACTTACCAAAGTGTGACTTTCGAGTCCGGAGATTCTGCTTATGATTTACTTCTAAATGCAAGAGAACAAACAACTTTTGATTTCGAAGGTGAGTTGTATGACTTCGGTTATTACATTCATACAATCAATGGACGAAGATCTCTAAACAATGAGTATTGGAAATTTGTTCTTAACGGTGTTGATTCAACAGTGAGAATGGAAGAATACAAGGTCAAAGATGGTGATGTTGTTGAGTTTGTGTTAGAAAGATTCTAGCAGTTACAAATAGTTTTCGGCAATTAGCGTAGGGACAGGTTTCAAACCTGTCCCTACATTTGTAATGACAATTGTCACGAATTTGCGTTACAATAATTGTTGGTACTTTAGTCATATTTCGAATGATAAAACTTGCAATAATCGGTGGTGGTCCTGCTGGTCTTTCTGCAGCAATTTATGCATCACGAGCATATCTTGATCCTGTTGTTTTTGCACCGGCTGGAGGTCAACTTACACTTTCAAATGAAGTTGGGAATTTCCCTGGCTTTCCCGAAGATATTTCCGGATTTGAGCTTATCGATAAAATGCATAAACAGGCTGAAAAGTTTGGAACCAAATTTGTTATGAAGAATGTTGATAAGGTAGATTTTTCCAAACGTCCATTTAAGATCTGGACTGGAAACGAAGAGCATGAAGCCGAATCCGTAATTATTGCAACGGGTTCTTCCGCGAAATGGCTTGGAGTTCCGGGAGAATTTCAACTTAGAGGGAAAGGTGTTTCTGCTTGTGCTACATGCGATGCATTCTTTTTCAAAGATAAGAAAGTTGCTGTTATTGGTGGAGGAGATACCGCTATTGAAGATGCGTTGTTTTTAACTCGATTCGTTTCCGAAGTTACCGTAATTCACAGACGCGAAGAGCTTCGTGCAAAAGAATATTTGCAGAAGAGGGCTTTTGATAATCCTAAGATTAAGTTCTTATGGAATAGTGAAGTTAAAGAATTTGTAGGGGAGGGAAAATTAGAAAAGATGCGAGTGTTTAATAACAAAACTGAAGAAATGACTTGGGCCGAATTTGATGGAGCTTTCGTAGCTGTTGGTCATCAGCCGAATACAAAGTTTTTAGAAGGTCAGATAGAACTAAATGAGGCGGGATATATTATTCCTCATGATTTCACAAAAACCTCTGTTGATGGTGTTTTTGTGGCTGGTGATGTGGCAGATCCTAGATATATGCAAGCTTCCGTTGCTGCGGGTTTTGGGGTGATGGCAGAGCTTGATGCGGAAAAGTGGTTGGGAGAGAAGGCTTTATGAGGAGAAAATCTTTGAGATGATAATTTTTATAAATGGTTCGATTAATTCAGGGAAATCAACAATTGCCAAGATTCTTAGAAAAAGAATCAAACAAACTGTTGTGGTAGAAGCCGATTCTTTTTACTATTTTATCGGCGATGATGACGATATTGAGAGAATAGGCATTGAAAATATTATTCCTGTCATTTTGAAGAATGCGACATCTAGTATTCGGGTTTTCGCGGAAGAGGGCTATAATGTGATTGTTCCATATCCGATTTCCCAAAAGAATCACGATTTCTTCGTAGACAAACTCAACGAATTGAAAGTGCCAATGGTATTTTTTACTTTAGCACCAAAACTTGAGATCGCATTGCAAAACAGAGGCGGTCGTGAACTAAACGATTGGGAAAGAAAAAGAATTATTCATCACTATGATATGGGAATTCATTCTCCAAAATTCGGTACTATAATAGATAATTCGAAGCAGACTCCTGATGAAACGGCAGAAGAAATTCTTCAATATCTTAATTTGGAATAAAAGAAGGTTGGTTAGTTTTGCTGAGATGGAAAGGTGCCGGAATCTCATTAAATATAAACAAACATTTTCAATCTCACATTTTTATGAACTTATTAGGATTTCTTTCTGATTCAGATTTTGTTTCAACTTCAACTCCGAATGTTGAAGAATATAAAACATGGAGTTCGCGTATTGCTGTTCGAGCCGTATTGTTAAATGCAGAAAATAGCGTTTGCATAATGCATTCTCGAAAGTATGATTTCTATGCATTGCCGGGTGGCGGCATAGACAGCGATGAAACATTAGAGATAGGTTTTGCCCGAGAAATTGAAGAGGAATCGGGATTCATTCCGCAAAAAGTTGCAGATCTTGGGGTGTTTATTGAAAAAAGGGATTTTGAAAATGTCTTGCAGGTTTCGTTCTGTTATCTCGCAAGAGCTACAAAACCCGGACAGATAAATATGACAGAAGGTGAGCAATCTCTTGACTTTGAGATTTTATGGGTAAATATGGAAGATGCAATAAAGCTTGTTGCTGGGAATAAGAGGGAACATTATGATATGAAGTTCAATACACCAAGGTTGTTAAGTATGTTGGAGAAGGCGAAGGAAATGATGTAGATAAAAAGGACAGGCAAAACCTGTCCTTTTCAAATTGTCGAAATTAGATTAAAAATACTTCAGCTGCATTGCTTCAAGCGCACGATCCAAATTCTCTTTTGCAATCTTTCTAGCATTGTTCGTTCCTTTTTCCAATATCTCCTGAATCAATTCAGGTTTTCCTTCGAATTTTGCTCTTCGCTGTCTCATCGGTTCAAGGAAGTTATTAATCGCAATTGCTAACTTTGTCTTCACTTCAACATCTCCAACCGTTCCTTTTACATATCTTTCCTTCAAATCATTTACCTCGTCAATATTCGGATTGAAAGCGTCATGATACATAAAAGCAGGATTTCCTTCCACATGACCGGGATCTGTCGCATGGACTCGAGACGGATCAGTGTACATTCCTTTTATCTTCTTGTTTACAGTTTCTTCATCATCGGAAAGATAAATACAATTATTTAGAGACTTGCTCATCTTCGCTTGACCATCGGTTCCGACTAATCGTGCACAGTCTGTAACCATTGCCTCAGGAATATTGAAAACTTCACCATAAAGGGAGTTGAACTTGCGAGCAATTTCTCTTGTAACTTCAACATGAGGTACTTGATCATCTCCAACTGGAACTAGATCTGCATTTGCCATGAGAATGTCAGCTGCTTGTAGAACGGGATAATTTAGCAGTCCAACAGAAGGTTCTGTGATCTCATGATCCTTCATAATTTCCTTAAGAGATGGAACTCTCTGTGCTCTCGGAACAGTTACAAGGTTGGCAAAGATTGTGAAAAGTTCTGTAACTTCCGGGACGTGTGATTGAATATAGATATTCACAATTTCTGGGTCAATTCCGACTGAAAGATAATCAAGAACCATTTCTCGAATGTTATCCTTTGTTTCTCTTAACTTTTCAAGTCCTGTTCGAGTTGTCAGCATGTGCAAATCCGCAATAATTAGGAATGTATCATATTCCTCTTGTAATTCAACTCTGCTTTTTAGCGTGCCAACATAATGACCAAGATGTAATTTCCCTGTTGGTCTGTCGCCTGTTAGTATTCGTTTTTTCATTTCTATTAATAATATTTAATATATTTATGTGTGGTATTTCTGATATTGCCCAATGTCGAATGAAAGGTCAAAGAAAATTGGTTCTATATCTTCAATTTGGTATGTGTTATCAGGTGCACTCTTTACTGAAATTTGAATATTGTCACCTTTTGGATCATGTGCTGCTTTGGTCGTATCAACAACAATTCCTCTCTTTTGCAACAAACCAACCTTGTCTCGGATAGTTTCAGGAACACCAAGCTCCTCACATCTTTTTCTTATAACGTACCACCATCCGTGTTGTTTTTCCGCAGCTTTAATTTCTGCCCATGGAAAAATAGTACCCTCTATTAATTCCATTTGAAACCCCACCAATCTGTTTGTCATTGGGTCAATACAGATTGCTACTGGTTTTGGTGTAGTAACAGCATCTTCGGCAACTAAGTGGCCGATAATCGCGTTGAGAATCTCAAGATCCATAATTTCAGGATCCTCAAATCGGGGATTCTCTTCTTGTCCCCTAAATCGGAAATCTTTAGTGCAGAGCTGATTGCTATTATACCTTTTATATATGACCGATTGCCCTGAACGTGCGACAATCTGTCGCATATATAGCTCTTCTTTTGATGTAGGAACTAATGGCAATGCTTCAATATCGACATTTTGCAGCTGTAGCTCTTTCACTGTGGCAAGAAGCTGTCTTGCAGGTTCCGATAAATTTAGATCGCTGAAGGGAATGGCTTCTTCACTCATGTTATTTATTTGCACTACTTTAATTTATATAATTATATCTCTTTTCTTCGTTCTCAGGAAACTAATTCCTTTGTAGGATTTCTCTCCGGAGAAAACGGGGTAGGTGCCGTCAGAAAGCCTTTTGAAGTTTTTGATTTGCGGATTATATTCGCCTTTTACAATTTCGATAAATTCATAAACTTCGATTTTATTAACAACCGCCTTTTCTTCCAGCGCATTCTTGATTAATTGCTTTACAGTTCCAATGCTTTCTTTATCTGGCGAGAATTCAATAGAAAACGCATTACTTACATTTTCAATCAAACTTCCTCCTGTCGAGAACTCCTTATTCATATAGATAACTTTTCGAAGTCCTGTTTTCGCAACGAGTTTTAATTGATCTAGATTTGTAATAATGGCGACTGGCGGCATTCCGGAATACGTAGTGTGAAGATCAATAACTAATTCATTCTTCTTTTCACCTAACAAAGCTGCCAATTCCTTCGCTCTATTGGACTCATATGTTCCGGTTTTCCCAAAACTACGATTTAAATCGGATTCTGTAAATCGGATTTGTTTCTCGCGTGCTTTTGGATTACCAAGAATAATTTCTACTGCGAGCTCTTTATTCAATTGTTTTGCTACTTGCTCTGTGACGATTTCGTCACCGTGCAAGCAATATATTAGTATCATGTTGTTTCGTTTATAATAATTTTGTATCAGATTTTCATACGGGAAATGACATAAAAAAATCCGCCATTGGCGGATATAAATGTTTGAATGTTATCTTTCCAACACTAATTCCGCCAGAACAAGTTTA
Organism: uncultured Candidatus Saccharibacteria bacterium; assembly: GCA_964501355.1. Lineage (GTDB taxonomy): Bacteria > Patescibacteriota > Dojkabacteria > CAZCSM01 > CAZCSM01 > CAZCSM01. Next base: position 14,848 of record CAZCSM010000021.1, read on the forward strand.
GCCACCAAAAGTTTCTATTTGTTTGTTGTGAATAGCTTATTGTTAACATGAAAAAATCAAAATTAAAATCTCAAAAATCAAAATGACAAATCAAAATTAAAAAATAAAACGATAAGGACATTCATAGATCTCTCGACTCGTTCTTTCAGAACTCGCTCGAGATGACACCTCGATCTTTTAACTTTTTATGGCAGGGATATGCAGATTCGAACTGCAATCGACGGTTTTGGAGACCGTAATGCTACCATTGCACCATATCCCTATATTGATTTCCAAACAATACCTTTATTCTTCGAGTGAGTTCCGAGAATCAGAACGAATCGAGAAGTCTCATTCATAAGTTCTCGACTTCGCTCGAACAATAAAAAATCCTCTATAAACGTCTTTGTAAGATACAAGTTTCGTTTATAGAGGATTTTAAATTCTATAATTGCAGGTATTTCTACCTTTTTTGCTCGGTTATTTCTAACTTTGCCTTGTAATCTTACTTTGATTTAACATCAGTATAAGACCTTGATATTACGGTCAATCCCGGCTCAGGCTACTATTATTTCACCCTGCAGCTCAGAGGCCCATTCTCCTCGTCAACGCCTTTCTTTTTTATTTAATTGATTGCATTTTACCAATAACTTCTTCCAATTGCAACTTCTCTTGTTCACCTGTTTTCATATCTTTCAACATTACAACGTTTTCCTTCACTTCATCTTCACCGAGAATGATTACAAATGGAATTCCTTTTCTGTCCGCATATTTGAATTGTTTACCTAATACTGAAGCTTGAAGTTGTTGCTCTGTATTTATTCCAGCCCCTCGAAGAGATTGGCAAATCTTACTCGTCTCATCGATTAATTTATCATCTATGAGCGCAACAAATATTTTAGTATATGTTTTCATCGCTGGAATCAAATTGTATGTTTGCATATAGTCTGTCATAGAGACATTTCCCCAACCAAGACCGAAGGCTGGTAACTTCTCCTTCCCGAATATTTCCAGCAAGTCATCATAACGTCCTCCGCCAAACAAGGCTCGTGGGTTTTCCTTACTTCCAATATCAAAAAGTTCAATTACGGTTCCAGTATAGTAGTCGAACCCTCTCATTATTGATGGGTTGAACTTTACATTTTCTAACCCTAGGATCTTTAGTTTTTCAGTCAATTCTACAATTTGTTTTGCGCCTTTTGATTTTTCTACAAACTGTTTCAAATCCTCTACTGAAAAGTTTAGATATTCTAATACAGTTTGAATTTGTTCGTCACTTAGTTCGTAGTCTTTAAGTGTTAATACAAAATCTTCTTTTGTCATCTTCGAATAGTTGTCAATCGCTCGACCAACACGTCTCTTCTTTTCGTCATCAATTTGGAGCATTTCGGCAAAGAGATAATCAAGCCAGAATCTATTGTTAAAGTATATGCAGAAAGTTTCCTTCGGTGCTTTTAGCTTTTCCATTACTCGGTTGATGAATTGGAATAATTCCAACTCTGCTTCCAGTCCTTCGATTCCGAAGATATCGATGTTTAATTGAAAGAATTCTCGACTTCTTCCTCTTTGCGGCTTCTCATATCTATAATACTTTCCAATGTTAAACCATCGAATTGGTTTTGCCAGACCATTAACTCGAGCTGCTATCATTCTTGCGAGCGATGGTGTCATTTCTGGTCGAATTGCGATTTCTCTACCGCCTTTGTCCACGAAGTTATATAACTGCTTTGAAGCAATCTCTTCTCCAGATTTTGCTTTGTATAGTTCAACTTCCTCAACGAGAGGTGTATCGTATTCTTCATATCCGAATTCTAATGCGGTTTCTTTCCAAATGTTGAAAAGATAGTTTCGAGCCATCATATCTTCCGGGTAGAAGTCCTGTGTTCCTTTATATGGTTGTGTTGATAGTTGGTATTTCATTTTCATTATTTCTTAAATATTTTATCTAGTCTTTTTCCGTTCATAGTAATGAGTGCTTGTACATGTCCCCATGTTCTTTTGCTCATATCATTTTGCCAAACGCATGCAAGAGCCATCAGTGCGTTATCGCTTGAACTAATCAGTTCATCAATTTCTTTTTCCTTTTCTTCTCCATATGCAACAAGAAAATCTTCCAATGGTCCAGCTCCTACATATGCCAAGTATTTCCTGTTATCAGAAACTTCGCAAAGTTCTGCAAGTAATTTAATCGCTTGCTCGGCATCTCCTCGAATTATTTCACGAACCTCATCCCAAGTGCTTTCTGTTTCCATTACAGCCCGCATTTCTTCCGTGCTTTTCCCTTCGAGCTTTTGATGATATTCAAAATATTTTTGTGCAAGATTCTTTAAGTTCATATTTCTTGTTGATAAGTAATTTGATTATAACTTGTTTGTCATTCCCGCGAAAGCGGGAATCCATATTCATATTTGCTATATTTCTTTTTGCATATCTTTGTGTCAGATTCTCCGTCCGGAGAATGACACGAAGGATTTCAATTACCATTTAGATAAATATTCCCCTCACTTAATAATTCTACACAAGATTCAATTTCTACGTAATCCATCCTTTTTTGTGCACGAATTATTTCCCCGCTTGGTTGCATCCAGATTCCATCTGCTTGTGGGAATGATAATTGTGCAGAAATAGTTCCAGTTGTACAACCTTGTTCCTCCGTAATGGTATCCAAATTTTTAACCCAAACAGTTGGTTTCATAACACCAGATTCTTTTATTTCTATTATTCCAATGCATGGAAGATTCTTTGTTCCCATCTCTATATCTAGTTTTCGAAAAAGTTCTAATGATTTATTCCCCATGACTTCTTCTTTCGTTACAAAGTATGCGATATCTCTTAAATTTACAACATAACCATCCGCACTTAGAACTTTTGAGAATAACCTCTTTGGATTGGATTGAATAATGTATGCAGGAAGTTCTGTTTTAGTATAGATTCTATTTTCATCTTTTGTTGTTATTTCTGCATTTAATCTTTCTCCTATCGTGTTAATTTTTGTCGTATAGTTGACGATTCCTCCAACAATTGGACTTGCCAAGATAGCACCTCCACATAATTCTCCTCCCGCCATGTTCATTACAACATCTCCATCTTCTTCCCAAAGAAAAGCATATTGCTCAGCTTCTAGATTAACTTTATTTAGAATCGTATTCATAACAAACGGCAGATTACAAAAGGCGTCTTGCCCAATTATGAATCCTGTCCTATTTCCGGCTGTGCCGGTTTTAATAAATTTATATTGTTTATACATTTAATTAAATTTCTTTAGAAAATGAATAAGTGAGATTTTGTGGATCACGATATTCTATTGGCGGAAGATTCAGCGATAAACAAACGGTGTCTTCAGCTTTTGGTGATCCTTTAAATCTAACAAATATTTCGTTTGAATCTGGCATTACAGAATAATTTCTATAAACCTCAATATCCATGTAATAGCCTGTTGCACAAACGCCTTTGGCGAAACCCAATAATTCTCTTATATATGGATATGTACCGTCAAATTTATATTTTCCTTGTATTGTCATTTTTGTAATAATTCTAAAATAATCTTGTTCGCATTTCTCCCAACTAGAAATTTTCGATTTTCTTTAAGTTTCTGTTCTATTTTTTTCTGTTCTTTTTTGTCTGCAATGAAGTTTAATAACTTCTCCACATACATTTCATCATCATATTGAATTAACTTTGTTAAACCCTTTTCCGCATACTGTTCCCCTGCTGTATCTTCGTCCATATAACCATTTGCAGGAACGGGTGATGTTACATTGCAACCTTTCTCAAATAATGCGATATATGGTTGATAATTAGTTGCTCGCGAAATTGTGCAGTCCGCAGCTTTTTTCATCAGAACTTCCGTTTCGAAATCCCAGTCTTTCTTAAAAGTAAGAACATTTACGTTCGGATACTTTTTGACTAAGTCCTGAACAATTTCCGCAATATCGGAATCAATAAAAATGGAAGTTTCCTTATTACTTAATCCAAGATCTGTAATTAGCCTTCTTACAAATCCAATACTTTGATCATATTGTTTTGTTGTTAACCAACCACCATACGTTACTCTTTCTTTTGGTCTACTTAGATAATCTCCTGTTATAACAAGATTGAATAAAGTCGTAATCTTCGCTTTCTCAATATTTCCACTAAGATTTTCCATAACTTGTTCGAGAATATTTTCTTTTTTGCTATTAGCGAGTTCCTTCGTTAATGCGAACCTTCTTTCAGATAATGGATAGCAAACGATTTCAACATTTTTCAATCCGGTTCTTTCTGGAAACTTCCAATCAAATTGCGTTGTGATTAGGACTCTTTCCGCTTGTTCAAACGTTTTCCTTTCATACAGACTTTCTTCATCTGTCAGAAAATCAGGAAGCCCACCATCGATCAAAACATATGGTTTATTCAATTTTCGTGATGCAATAGGTCCTGCTACTCGAGCACCGAATTTAACCAGCAAATCATAATCAATATCCTTTATCGCGTCGTAGAACTTACTGATAATAACCTCCGATTCTTCGTTCTTGTTTGTATCAATAACGTAAGTCGGTTTTATACCAAGATCTGTAAGTTTTCTTGCAAATTGTTTATCGGTAATTATTTCGTAAGGAACCTTCTGTTCTACACAATCTTGTATAAATTCCCATACTTTTTTAGCAGGACCCCTCCCACCTGTTAACGATACATCGATTAATATTGTTTTCATGACTATTGTCTATAAATTATATTGTTTATTTATTTCTGACGTTTCAATGGTTCGACAGGCTCACCATTTGTATTTTTTAGCGAATCGTTACACTCTTCGAAAAATACAAAAAAAGGATCAGCATTTGCTGATCCTAAGTTCATACCCAAGTTTTATTAGTTCCAATGGGGTGGATCAGCAAAAACGGTTGTATGATGTTGTTTGTTAATTAATATTTTCATTTGTTTTGTCTAGATATTTACTTACGAGATCCTGAAGAAATCCCTTTTGTCTCTTCGAGACATTTTCCCTTTTCCAAAGGGAAATCTAATTCAGGATGACATTTTGTATTTTGGGGTGGAAGAGCACGCACGGATCACTTCGTTCTCCTAGCGTGATATCGATACTTGTTGCCGCTCATTTCCGCACATTCGTTTGTCATTCACGGACAAGTGTACGACGGGATTCTCCCTTCAATTATTTCCCCAAATCTCTATCATCCAAAAGGATGACATAGATTTGGGGTGGAAGACGGGACTCGAACCCGCGACCTCCTGTGCCACAAACAGGCGCTCTAACCAACTGAGCTACATCCACCATATTCTTCTGGATCCCGGATCATTTCGGACTTCGTCCGGTCTGGGATGACACTCTACATAAATAAAAAAGAAACCAGCTTTCGCTGGTTAATTTACATTTTCATTTCTTACAACAATGCAAAACAACCAGCTGGAGCTAGTTATGATGATGGTTATTGCCTGCCAGCCGAAGCTTTAGCGCAGGTTGGTTAGAAATATATTTTTTATTCATGATGGGGAAATTATATTGCTTGTATTAGAGATTGTCAATATTTAATATTTCTCTGGTAATAATATTTATGATATCTTATTACTCATCATTGAATTCAAAGTTTCTGACTACATTTACTACAGAATAGAATTATGTTCATATACATCCTCTTATTAATACTCTTCTCATTCCTGGGATGGATGATTGATAGCACTTATTGTTCCATCGTTTCAGGGCATCTGGTGTTTTCCGGATATTATAAGAACCTTCCTTTTTGTCCGATTTATGGGCTAGGGGGAGTGCTTATGACCATCTTCTTCAGCAGGTTAAACAATCTCTCTTCCGTCTCCATAATATTAATTACAACCTTTTCTGTAATTTCTCTTGAGTATGCTGGTGCTTGGTTTTGCGATAAGATTTTGAAAGAAAAGCTCTGGGATTACAGTGATATGAAGTATAACTTACACGGATATATAAGTCTCACGCATTCTTTTTACTGGTTAATACTAGTCGCGCTGTTTTTCTTCATTTCTTATCCACATATAAATAATCTGTGGCCTTCATTAACCTCATTCCAATCCGGGTTTTCATCATATGATGTTCCTTTTACGATAATCTTTTCTGTGGCAACTTTTTCTCTTACTGTTCATACAAGAAAAAATCGTATTGAGGCATCTTCAATTAAACATAATGGAGTTGAAGAGAAAAACTTTTGAAGTTTTTTGGCAGGATTTGACTATAAAGATAATGATTGCTCTTTGTATAGATTAAAGCTATACTGCGCATGGTTACTATATTAATTAAGTGGGGTAAATCAAGAAATGGGTAATTACGGTTCGGATCGTAGAGGCGGTCGAGGTGGCGGTGATAGCAGAGGTGGAGGTCGAGGTAGATCTTCATTCGGGCGATCCGATGATAGACCAGAACTTTTCAGCGCAGTTTGCGACAAGTGTGGGAATGATTGTAAAGTTCCTTTCAGACCAAGTGGTGATAAACCTGTTTTCTGCAGCGACTGTTTCGAGCAGGAAAGTGGTAGATCTACACGAGGTGGAGATCGTGGTGGAAGATCATCTTACGGTGATAGAGGCGGAAGACCTTCGTTCGGTGGTCGAGATGACAGTAGCGACAAGTTAATGAGAAAAATGGATTTTATCGAGAATAAACTCGATAGAATAGTAGGAATGCTTGAAGAGTTGAAGAATGCAAAAACTTATCGTGTAGACAAAAGTTCAAGAGATGATGGGTTGGATGTGATATAAGCATTTGTTTCGATAATAAAAAGAACTCCGCATTGCGGAGTTCTTTTATTTCTCACTCTTAAACTAAATTGCCCGGTGTTCCCTCTCCAATAGAATCAAATAACGCCCTAAAGCCTTCAATCGTATCTACATATGTTGGAATCTTCAGATCTCTTGCCTCCATTTACTCTACAGCTCTACAGTCATTTACTTCTGTTATTTCGGTAATTCCAAAATTTATTAGCGCCGCTTCATCCACAGCTTTAACTCCATATATACTTGTGGTATGATTGGCTCGCATTAGAAAAGCTCTAATGTCTTTCTTGTTGGCTCTTTACAATTTGCAAACATTCCATTAGGGAGGTCTGTCTATGAAACTTAAGGGTTTTGCATTGTCCTTGTTTTTAGCTTTGGTGTTGGCTGCATGTGCAGGCGCTTCGGGCGAACGTCCCACTCCGACAGGAGAACTCATTGGTGAATGTACGGAAACTGAGTTCATCTGGGGCTGGGATATTACGCATTATCCAAAGACTGCGAACGCTGAAGACCTCGTTGAAGAGGTGTGTCTCGGACTGACTGGGAATACATGTTCAGCAGTCCTTAAGGTCACAGGGGGGACGGAAATTAATCGGCGAATTGATTTTTCTGATGGCACCTACATGAATATTTACGTTCAAAATCCCTGTCTCTCTAAGTAGCTTTGTTTATTATTCTTCGCAAATTGTAAAGAGTATTCGACGCCGAAAGGTTCTTCTCTGTTCCTTCTCAGGAACTCTTTCTAACCTTTCGGTGTCTTTACTCAAAATTCGGCAGAAACTCTCTGCCCAAGTTCTTTGATTATTGGTAATTCGTTCAGAATATCTTTTATATTTACCCAGTTCATATTTATTAACATATCGTCTACTTTTATCCCTGTGTTATCGAGTCTATTATCCCTTTTTACCTCAAAAGCCATTATGCATTTATGCTTTAAAGGTTGTTCTTCTTTTAAGGGTAATATGTAATCTGGGTTTTCTATTTTCGCATTAGGGATAAGACTTTCTAGATACAATACCATTGATTCTATTTGTGTAGATTCTGGTTGTATAAATGTCTCGAGCAAAGGTCTATTCTGATTGTCAACCATTATTTCGATTTCTTTTTCTGCAGAAACTCGGTATAGGATGCCTCCAATTTTTCTGTTAGAATTTTCGCTTAATTGTCGGTAGATCCCAACATGTTCTCTTGCTTGTTTTTCAAGGCTGAACTTTGTATTCAAGCATTCAAGACCTCCTTTTACCAATGATTCTTCTAGATCTCTATTTGTTAAGATTTCGACTATCGCTTCTTGCATTCCTTTGATATCGCCATACTCTATGAGTCTGCCATTTTTTCCGTCTTGTATGACTTCTCGTATACCGTTAACGTTCGTTCCTATAACAGGACTTTCACAAGACATAGCTTCTAATAAGACTAGCCCTAATCCTTCTGCTTCGGATGGTAGTATTGTTAAGTTTGTCATACTATACAATACGGACATCTCTTCGTCTGAAAAGTCTTCATGAACAACAAGTTTATTCGCGGGTGCTAGGAATTGTTGTATCTTATTATATAAAATGTCGTCATTTCTGCTTTTTGGATTCCCTGTCAATATTATTTTAGGGTATTTATTATTAACTTGAAGACCTGAAAGCGCTTGGGCTAGGAATAACAGTCCTTTTCTTTCTCTAATTTTGGCAGGGATTAATATCACAGCATCTTGTTCTGTTATACCAAGAATCTCTCTTAATTCTTTTCTCTCATTGGTCGGTGCGGGAGTAAATCTTTTTCTATCAATACCAGGGTAAATTAGAGAAACTTTATTAAAATCTATTCCATATGTATTTTGTAGTAATGCTTTTTGGAAAATCTTACTTATTACAATATGATGTTGTACTTCATTATTGTTAGTATAGTCATAGAGTGTAGATTTCTCATCTTTTATTACGATTCCCTCCTTGTAGTGAGGGGTTCTGTTATTTGTTACTACGTGGGGAATATGATAGTTTCTATTGGCAATCAATCCAATGAGAGTTTCGGTAGAATGAAATGTATGAAGAACATCTGGTTTTTCCTCTTGTATTTGAGAAAGTAGAATTCTAACTCCTGGTAGGATATCGCTTCTCCCTTGATATAAGTCAAGTAGTGACTTGTATCTTTTTATTGTTAGATTTTCTGATAAATCTTCTATCTGATCTTCTATTCCTGCAGTGATAACAACCACCTTTGCTCCTTCATCTGCTAATCCCAGAACTAGATTTTTATTGTATGTTCCACCACCACCGATTAGTGGAGGGAATTCCAATCCAATGCATAGGACCTTCATAAATGCTACGTTACAAGTAATTATAGCGATTATATTAGCGTGTTGATTCATTGTCAATCTTATGGAGAAAGTATATAATTAAGAAATATTTTACAAGAATGCATATGGATTTATTGTTTACAGTGGACAACGGAATATTTTCAGCGGGAGGGGTTCTTTATGACAAGGATCTGAATCAAGTATTTCTCTTAAAAAAAGAATCCTCTGATGAATGGGTCTTGCCTAAAGGGCGAATGGAACCTGGAGAAACTCCTATTGAAACTGCTCGTCGAGAAATCTATGAAGAAACGGGCTTTCAAAACACTCCGAGGCATCTATTGGGGGTTCAGGTTAGAACTGACAAAGGTGATCCTAAGAAAACGAAGGTAATTTTCTGGTTTCAGTCTTTGTTAACTTCTAAAAAACAGGAGTCTGGAACCCAAATGAAGGACGAATCATTTACAGGATCTTGGATGACTATCAGTGAGGCAAAAAGCTGCATTCCTTGGGAAACAGATCGCTCATTGTTGGATAATCTAATCTAGCTTTTATTAACTAAGTAAGTGTCTGTCGTTCTAAATCAGCAGGGTCTAGGTCCAGAGCCCTAACTGAACAGGCGAATTCATCTGTGTTTAAGGTCATATGAATTGCATTCTCATATGGAGGGACAGTTTCCCCCGCTTTTTCATATCCAGCCTTAACTTTCCCTCGAATTCCAGAGGAAGAAAGATCCTGTTGTAGCCATTTACCTCGTATCCGATGGAGCGTTTCATAAAACTCTTCCTGGCAACCTGCAACAATAAAATGTCGCGTCTGGCCGCTTGTCAGATATTCATAATATTCTTCGGGAGGTGTGTTTTCTGCCTCATAAAGAGTAACGGCTTGTTCATGATTGAGTTTCAGTGTGAATTGATCCAAAATGTAAATGCCTTCCATCATTAACATTCTTTCTAATTCTGCCTGCATGAATGATGGGAAAACCTCCAAAGCGAGAGGTTTAAACATAATATGTGCGAAACTAAATTTATTAGGTTCTCCTTCCTTCGGCATATTTGTAGATTATTTTGTTGAAGTAAGAATCATTTATCGCGCCTTCGTCTAGGTCTTGTGAAAGTGTTCCTAGCATTATAGTTTGGGTTAGAGCCAAAAGGAAATATTTCTCCTTATATTCAGTTATGTTCTTGCATAAAAACGATGCTACAAACATTGCACTTTTTAGAATGTTCTCCCAATCTTGTACATTGAATCCTTTCTCCTGAGCATCCTCAAGTGTTGGGAATAGAACGCCTTTCATCTTAATATTTAAGAGATCTTTCGCTAATTCTGGTAATTGGTAATCATGTTCGATAATGAGCTTATCGCCATCTACTTTCGCATTAATAGTAAAGTCGGTCGTTATGAAGTTACTATTGTTATATAGTGTTTCAGCATAGCTATCTATATACAATGTCTTTGATAGATCTATGAATGGAGAATGGATTCCTGCGTACTCATAGTCTATTGTAGTGTATCCGTCTGAAGTGACAAGAACATTGCCCGCATGACAATCACCGAAACCATATATTTTACACTTATTTTCTAGAAATTGCGGGTCTAGGTATTTTGCTGCGTTTTCTATAATCTCCTGCAGACTTTTATATTCATGCCCGTTAATTATTGGCTTTAGCTTTTCAAGTTGAGAGAACGGAATTTCTAATCTGCCTATCTTAAATTTTGCGGCTCTATAATACTGATTGAGTCTATCTCCTGCAACTCTTTCATGATATAGCCGATGAATGTTTTGATTTAGTGTACTTAGTTCATTTACAGTAGACAGTGAACTAATGTATCCTTGTAGGAGCTCCTCCGCTCGATCAAGTTCGAGTTTTAAGTACTTGTCGTAATAACCTTCATCATTTAGATGTTTGGCGAGATGTTCGTCGGAAATCCATTTGTATAGGACAAGATTCTTTGCAGGACTTACATAAAGTGGCTTTTGATAGTTGAGATAGAAGTTTGAAAGATTCTCTGATTGGAGTATTTCGGCACTGACGCTTTTAGGATTTTCCTTTTTAATTGTTTTGAAACAATATTTATTTCCAGATTCGTCAAAACAGTAACCAGCATGGCAATTCGTGCTGAACTGAGGTTCTATAAAATATTGCCATCGTGATAATTGTTTCCCATTAATTGTTTGCAATCCTTTGTCGAGTACTGCTTCCATGTCCTTGACAGGATAGCTTTCTAGGGGTTCGTTGGGTTTAAGCTCGATATTTTTTTCTGATTGAAAAAGTCGTTTATCTACAAGAACGATATCTTGTGATGTAATATCCTTGTCAAAGTGGTCCTTTTGGGGAGACTTTGTTTTTTCTGCTAATTTGTTTAATGTATCATTAAGTTTTTCCTTATAGTAATCCGAGAAACGTTCTCCTCGGATTAAGTACTTACTCCAATCTGTATTTTCTTCTGTTATATTGTATTGCTTAACTTTTCTTACAAAGCTTAGTCTATACTTTTTCTGTAAATCTTCTATAGAAGATACCGTCAATCCATCTAAAATTGTTGACGTTATAAAGAAGTCTGTAAATAGCCCGGGTACAATATTATTTATATCATCGTACGAATAGGTTTTATCGAGAATTATATAGTTATTTGTATTTTCTAGTTTTTTGTTAATTAAATATTCCTTTATCGTTTCTCCAAAAATATTTTTTCGTTCAAATATTCTACGGTCTTTATTTTGAGAGAATACTCGAGAATACCCACCTTCGATCGCTTTTAAGATAAATTCTTCATCTGTTAGCTTCACTGTAGTTTTTGCCCCAAAAACAGTACCAGCAAATCTTAGTATTTCAATCTTATTCTCTAAAAACCAAGAAATGTCTTTTCTGTCAAAGTCGTTCGCACTGTTTTTATCAAACCCCAATTTGTGTTCAATATCTTTTGACGTATTCTCTTCCAGAAACTTTTGTAAGGAAATTCTTGAAGGGAATATGAACATGGCATCAATATCATTGGGTTCTACTCTCTCATATCGTTTCGAGTGATATGAAATTCCACCGCCAATAATTAATGTTCCGTTAAGATTGTTCTCTTTTATAGAAGAAACAATGTTATTGAGATTGTTAATTTTGCGTAGAGTATTCACTATGATGAGATTTATTCATAAATACGTATCCCATTATAGCACCATTATGGGATAACATCAATATATGAAGTATATACCAATATAAAAATAAGATTGAGGCACAATCCTGGCAGAAAATTTTAGAAAGGCGTTGAATGTGTAATATAACTTTATCAGGATATGTTCTCTATACAAGTTTCTTGACACCAGGTATTGCTGGTGAGGTAAGATGTTACTTCTTCGTATTATTGTTCTAACAACGATTTTTATTATTGTTGAACCCTTGGTTCAGTTTTATCTCTAGAGCGAAAGATTCAACATAAAGTCGATCCCTTTGCTTTGGGGTGGAAGATGGGACTTGAACCCACGGCCTCCTGTGCCACAAACAGGCGCTCTAACCAACTGAGCTACATCCACCATTCTTCGCCAAGGCTACGAATGTCCTTGCTGTAAACTTCTTTTGAGTAACTTCACGATATACATAGAATTACTCTGTGGCGATAGGATTATAGCAAAAAAGCATTAATATGGAAACTATGAAAGTAAAGTCGAGTTGCTTGATAAAAAATGTTACCGAACGGTGTATAAGATTAAGTGGTTGCTT
>CAZCSM010000022.1:0-26148 GCA_964501355.1 uncultured Candidatus Saccharibacteria bacterium
TTTAGCCGGCAGGATAGAAACCACCGGCGTTGTTAGCCGGTGGTAGATCATTTTATATTTAATAAAATGAAAAGAGTGAAAAGATTTCTCGCTCGGGCAGTAAAAGCCTGGTGGGAAGAAGTTCTGCTATAAATTACTAATTTATTTGAAATGTTAAATCATGGCGAGCGAAACTATTGATGATGGTGTTTATTTGTTACCAGAGCCAAGCGTTTTTACAATTGACGAGATTCCTGTGTGGATTGCCCCTGAACAACAAATTGTTTTGGTTGCAGATTCAATAGATGAGATATTAGCGACTGAGTCGGCAATGCTAAGACTTGATTCCAGCGGGAATTCTGAACTGCAAGAGAATACTGTATCTATAACCTTGGAACATGATTTTCTCGCAGACCATCCAAATACGGCAAGTACTGTTACCATTTGGCGGCAAGCAGATGGTTCGTTAAGATGTTTGTTACAAAGTGATACACCAAATGAAAAAGAGCATTTAATTGTGGACGTTACTGGAACGGATGAGGGTGGAGTATCCGCGTATGCTGTATCTGGAAGCTTGTTGCGCGGAAAAGATGAGCAAAGTGTCACTCAAGCAGTCTTTTGGGCAGAGAAATCCATTAAAGCCGCTGCTGAGGAGCTCTCAGATAGGTTGACTACAAGAGAAGTGGAAGAATTGATCACGGTATACGATGAAGCATATTCGACAGGTGTCTTGGAGTTTGAGGATGGTCAGGCGGTTCTCGCACCGGTTGAAGATATGGCCTTGCCTCTGGATGGAAATATTCTTGAAAAAGCTGCGATATGGGTCGAGGATCAGGGTGATGGATTATCTTTTATGATTGATGGATACCTAGACGGAAAGTCCTCCTTTGTGAAGGTTTTGTTAAGCCAGACGACTGGTTTACGTATTAGCGGAAGTCCTTCGCTATTGGCCGCTATCCCAGGGGTAGAGGTTAATGACGAAAGATTCGGTCACATCCATGTTATGCGTGCAGTAAAAGATTTTCTATCTGTTTCTGCTGAGATGCAGAAACAGATTTATTTTGAAAATTTGAAGGGAGATGTTCTGACATCAGTTATGTTGCATTTGATGAATGATGCTGAAAACAATGTTGCTCAGGTATTAAATTCTGATACATATACAAGAGTTTCTATGCAAACTATGCTACCTGGGGGCATTGTATTTGATAAAGTCAACGTACATGTTGATACTAAGCCAGATGTTACGGAGGTGTCCTTGACTGGAAACATTATGTTTGGGACGGGGATTGAACAAAATGTGCAATTTCATTTCTATAATGATGGACGTTTCTATGTGAGTGGCGGATTGATTGCCTGGATAACTGGTGATTATTCTGTACCGTCTGATAAAAGATTTTTGAGTGGAAATATTGCAATCGCTTCGCTACATGTGTTGCAGGATTATATTCGGGCATTGGATGATATGAATAACCACGTAATGTCCATGATTGGTGTTCGGGAGGTTGCGGTTGCAGCCTAGTCTTTAACTTGTTTTAATGCTTTTCGTGTAGATTAATAATAGATTTATTTTAGCCTTTTGAATTCAAATGGCGGACTTATTCACAGTAAAGGATCTTGCTTCCAAGTTAAACGCAAGCTTCCCTGAAGTTGAGAAAAGGCTCAGAGAGAAAGGTGTAGAGCCAGTAGAGCGGAAGGGATTGTTGAGATTTTACGACAAAGATGTCGTTGATCTTTTGGAAGAGGATGTTAAATAGTAATTAGATTGAGTTAAAAAATCTCTTTTTAGTTCTAATTATTGGAATCTATTACTTCTGTTTCTTTGTTAATTAAATAAATGATTCAATTCGGAAAAACACAACAAGAACTCATTAAGCCCTTTAGAAATAGAAGGAGGTTTTTGTTGTAAATTTTCGTGATTGTTGAAAACAAAACCTCCTGAGAAATCGGGAGGTTTTTGTTTAGATCTTATTTAAGTAGTACAAAATTATGCATCAAACTGCGGATGGAAATCCGGAAGAATACGAAAGGGATTCCAGAAGAACCGGTGAGGGGAGAAATGTTGAACGTTCCGGTTCTCTGCATGATTCGAATCGAATAACATATGATGGTTGGTCTCCTGGATATGTGAGAATGTATGAGCGTTACATTGAAGCCGATTTTTCGAGTTTGCCCATTTAACCTATTTTATTCCGTAAAAACATGAATGAGGTTCTATTCGCTGAGAAAGGAAAACCAAAAGGTCCATATGATGTTCCAGATTATGGTCCGTCTGAATTGCATACATCCGAAGAAACTGAAAAGGGTCATCTTACAGATGGTACTTCAACGGGTATATCTCAGGGTTGGACGATGGGGTATTATACAGTTTAATTTAGCTATATTGAGATGATTAATGAAGGTGATGGAGCTGGATTGTGTTATGTCGCGGTTTTCAATGAGGATGACTTATTGGTTGATTGTGTAGGGTTTAAGAGGGGATCTGATGATGATGGTTGTGGACCGGTATATGCAAGAGTTTTAAGTATGGCAGCAGTGCAAACAGACTCGGATTTGGACTACGTTCCCTTAAGAACAACCTTGGAGGCTCTCTATGCATTTCGACGTTTGGCTCTGTTGCATGTAGATGATGTGGATTTAGAAGCGGATTTATAGCGCAAATGTTTTTTAGAAGCATAGAATTCTTACCTTTCAAGGATATAGCCTTTTTTGCGGTAGGTCTTTATTTTGTCTTTTGAAATTCCATTTTCTTCTAAAATCTCTCTTGCAAATTGTGCTTGCTTTGCAAGAGCTTGCAGGGAGAACTTGTTTATATCTCCATCCCAAAGTGCTCTTCCCACATCATAAAAGCTTACGATTTTTCCTTTATTCTTAATTAGAATCTTTAGAAAGTTAACTGTTTCGGGATAGTCTCTTTTGGTTTCTAGAATCTTACTGTTAATATAGATGTCGTCATTGGCAATATAGAGGTCGTCATCTATTGCAAAGCCCAGCTTTTGCAAATATTTACTGCTTTCAAATTTGACTTGATTTGGAACAATGTCTTTTGCATTAGGATTAATTGTTGGCAGGTAGTTTGGGAAAAGATTATTTAACTTTGTATTTGTCATTAACTGGTCAACGAATCGCTCCTTTTCGACCCATTGTTCTTTTGTAAATTTTTGACCTTCAAATTTCTTTGTTACAAAATCTTCAAGAATCATTGCAATTGCTTCCGAAATGTCATTTTCAATTCTCCAATAGACAATGATTTTTTCACCTATTCGAAATGAGCTTGCAATTGTTCCTATGTGGGTTGGGACAATTATTATCTTGTCATTTTGTATATCGAATAGTGTTTTCAGGATATCGGTAAAAGGTTTATTGATTTTCTGAATTACTTTTTGGCAATTTTCAACTTCTGTTGGTTTCAATAAGTTTGGTTCAAGTATTTTTTCTAAGAAAGTACAGTCTGCCTTTGTAAATGTCTTCACTTCCCAGCTGGATACGTCATATGTTCCTTTCGTAGGAATTTTCTTCCGAAAGTTTTTTATTTGAGAATAATCGATATCCGGCAGGTAAACACCTCTGTGTAGATTTGTCTTACTGGGTAGAACATAGAAGTCGTTTCTTTGATAAAACTCAGATTTAACATTCTCGAGGGTGAATATTAGTTTACGTATTTCAAATTGTGCGCCGTACTTGAGCGTCATGTATTACCGGTACTTATGTGTTGAGCTTATACACCTATTTCAAGATAATTTCAAGAAGAATGCGTTTGTTTGTGTTATTAAAAAACATATTTTAAGTATTTAGCGATTATGTTAGAAGATTATGAGGCTCATCTTGCCCGAACAAGAGAAAAATACAAGGATTGGGTTTTCAGCCCAAATGAAATATTAGGAATAAGGTACAAAAATCATCTTCGAAAAGAAGGTATCTCTATAAGTCCCCGAAGGGTTGTGCGCTCTCCGGATAATGCGGTCTATGTAATAACCCCTTATGATCTTCCCGATGATTTCCCTCGTTATGAAGCAGGAGATTGGTTTTCAGAAACGCCGGAGTTAATTGCAACACTTGCCCAATATTATGGGCCCAATGCAATTATATTTGATCATGATCCTTATAGAGTTTTTTTAAATAAAGGAGGAGATTTGATGGGTTCTTATGTATTAATACCTGTAGATGATTTTATACAGATTTTTCATCAAGATAGGCTCGAATTTTGTGGATATTCTTTAGGGATGAGGATTGAGGATGAGAATCATCAAGTTTGGTTTGTGCCAAGTGATGAAACGTTCGGCATGTTGTCAGAAAGTGAAAATAAGGAGTTATAACTTTTCTAATCTATATAATTAGACAATCACTCCTCCGCCTAAGCATTCCTCTCCCTTATAAATCACAGCACTTTGTCCTGCAGATATAGCACGAACAGGTTCCATAAACTTTATTGTCTGAGAATCAACAATTGTTGAGGGAATTGGTTTCTGTTGATATCTGATTTGGACTTCTGCCTCATATGGATATTGTGGTTCATTTCCTGAAATCCAGTGCAAGTTATCAACTTTCAAATTGTCCTTAAGCAATAACGGATGATTCGCACCTTTGCCGACAAGCAGTTGATTATTTTTTACGTCTTTCCCGACAACAAAGTAAGGAAGATCAGAACCAATTTTAATTCCTTTTCTTTGACCGATTGTGTAATAAATTAAACCATCGTGTTTGCCAACAATTTCTTCCGTATCAACATCAATTATTTCACCCTTTTTACTTCGTAAGTTTTCTCTCAAAAACTTATTTGTATCTCCATCTTTAATAAAGCACACATCTTGCGAGTCAGATCGTTTGGCCGTTGGCAAATTTAATTTTTCAGCAATTTCTCTAACTTCAACTTTTGTCATTTCTCCAACAGGAAAGATTGTGTGTGCAAGAATTTCTTGATTCAGATTATAAAGAAAATAGGATTGATCTTTTTTCAGATCGACTCCACGAAGGAGGTTGTACTCTAGATTCCGTGTCGTAGCACGGAATGACGTTTTTGAAATGCGGGCATAATGTCCGGTTGCAAGAAAATCTGCACCTTCTTTTCTTGCTCTTTTATAGAATTCGCCAAATTTAATATTTTTATTACATGTTATACAGGGGTTTGGTGTTATCCCTTTTTTATAACTTTCCAAGAATTCGTTAACAACTATACTTGTAAACTTTTCTGAAATGTTCCAAACTTTCAACTCAACTTCCAATTTATCACAGACCTTTTGAGCGGAGTCAATATTCCCTTCTGAAAACAATTCTCCCTCTCGGCAGCTGTGCAAATCCATATAAACACCAACGACTTTATATCCCTGGTCTTTGAGAAGTGCTGCTGAGACAGAACTATCAACTCCACCGGACATGCCGACAAAAACCGTTTTCTGCCTATTTCTTTTTAAATCTATTATTTCTTCCATTCTTTCATTATACCAAAAATCTGGTTTGTTTTGATGTAAATTCCTGTTACAATCTCAGGGCACTTATTTTATGCGATTCTCCTTACAATAATTATCAAATTTCTCAAGAGGTTGAAGATTCATTTTTTGAAGAATACCGGCTTGATGGAACCAATCGTTCAGTAATATTTGTCGCACCGCATGGGGGTTCTATCGAACCTGGAACGGAAACCTTATGCAGGGAGATAGCGGGAGGATGTTTTTCTTTTTATTCGTTTATCCCAACCAGAGATTGCGATCATTTTGGCTCTAATCATCCTGATCATGTAACTTCACATCTTTTCTCGCAACCCATTGCGGATGAATTCGTTCATCAACACTATACCGTTTGTTCAATACATATTTACGACGAAGACGCTCCGGTTATCCACATCGGTGGTCGAGATTTAGAGAAATCTTCTGCCTTTTCGGAAGCGTTAATCCGTTCCGGCTTTAATACTGTTTTTACAAATGGGCGAAATGGGGGAATGCACGCTGACAACATTTGCAATCGCGGAATTTCAGAACGAGGTGTTCAATTGGAAATCTCTTCTGGATTGATGAAAATGTTAATTGTAGATGATGAATTAACAGAACTAGGCGATTATCTTATATCGGCAGTACAAAGGTTTTGGATTAACGATTGCTTGGATGATTATCGGAGCCTTGATGTTTAATTTATTATGAAACCTTTATAAAGTTTTAATTTGCACATCTTTCATTTTTTAGTGTACACTGATTTTGGCAATTTATTTTAGAACGAGTAAAAAATGTTCAATGATGTAAACCAATGCACGATTCTTGGTAACATTACCAATGATGTCGAGCTTCGCTACACAGCAGGAGGGACCGCAGTAACTAGCTTCAGTGTAGCAACAAATCGAAGATATAAGAAAGATGACAACTGGGTTGATGAGCCAAACTTTCACAATGTTGTTGTTTGGGGAAAACAAGCTGAGACATTAGCAAGATTTGCAAAAAAGGGAACTCGAATTTACATTCAAGGTCGAATGCAAACTCGGAGTTGGGATGGAGATGACGGAAAGAAGAATTATAGAACAGAGCTTGTAGCAAATGATATTTCTCTTCTATCTAGATATAACCAAGGAGATGATGTTCCTGCTGCTGCGAAATCTGCAGGTGGTAATGGGGGCGGAAACGAAGAAGAAATTAGTCCTGAGGATTTGCCTTTTTAATTAGTAGTTAGGAATTAGTGGCTAGTAGCTCGGGAGAGTAATTTATATTCTCCGAGCTATTTGCTTTTACGAACAATTAAGAACTTTTTAAAAAATTTCAGAGAAAACGGATAATAGAAAAAAACTGTAATCCTTTAGCTTCGCTCGAAACAGGTTGAAAAACTATTGTGTACACCGTCAAATCATTATTCAGTAAAACGGATAATACTAAAATGTAGGCAATTTCTAGCTACGAACTACTTGCCACTAAATCCTAGGTAGCTGACTTCTGCATTTAAAAATGTTAAAATGCGTGTGCTTGTTGATATCAAGCGATTTATCTAGCATTAAAGTTAAATATGAAAAAGTTTATTAGGGAAAACAAGGTAAAGTTTGATCGTATTGTTGACTGTTTGCCTGCACTTATCACTATTTTTTCTCTGATTCTTCTGGTCGTTCTTTCCGCTTTTAAACCTACTTGGGTTGCATATTTTCTTACAGCGTATATTGTTTTTTATGCTTATGAATCAGCACGTGTTGGGGTTCTTTCTCTTCGTGCTTTTAAATGGGTCAAGGAAAATCGAAAAATTGATTGGTTAGAGAAATTAAATAATAAATATAAAGGTGAACTTGATGGTTTTTATCAAGCCATTCTTATCCCTTTTGCTTCTGAACCAATGTCCGTCCTTGAACCAACCATCAAGAATCTTTCCGAGTCCAACTTTCCAATGGAAAAAGTTATTCTTGTTATGGCAACAGAAGTTGCTAAGCCCTCCGGTTTAGAAATATCAAAGGAAATCCAGAAGACTCACGGTAGTAAATTCGGACACTTCATGATTACTGAGCATTTACTTGTTGACGGGGAAATGAAGGGTAAAGCTGCAAATGAGAATCACGCGGGTCGTGAATTATACAAATTCATTACGGAAAAAGGAATTGATCCAAAGAAAGTTGTTGTTACCTCTCTCGATAGTGACATGAAGCCGGATCCTCAATTTTTAGCAATGCTTACTTATAACTTTTTCGAGCAGGGAAAAAATCGTCATCGAAGGATTTTTCAACCTCTTCCAATTAATCTAGAAAAAGCTTGGGAATCAATTACTCCGGCAAGACTTATTGCAAGTTTCGGCTTCCAGTATTTTTCTGCCAAGATGCAAATGCCAATGCAGCTTGTTAACTTTTCTGTTTATTCTGCTAGTTTGCATATGATTCATGCTGTTAACTTCTGGTCACCCGATATTATTCCGGAGGACGAAAGATTTTTTTGGCAATCATATTTCATATATGGAACGAAATTAAAAGTTGTTCCAATGTTTATTCCGGTTTATGGAGATATTATTGTTGGTGATAATTTATGGGCGGCAGTTACGGAACAGTACAAGCAAATTCGAAGGTGGGCATGGGGAGCAACTGAAATTAAGTATTTCCTCTATCATATGATTCAGGATGATACAATTCCTTGGGGTGATAAATTATTTAAGTTATTCCTTCGTTTTCGAACACATTTCGAATGGGTTTTGATTCCGGTGATTATTTCTATCGGGAATATGCTGCCAACGTGGTTGAATGAACCATATCAAAAGAACCCACTTGCATACATGGTTCCTTTGTTTACAAGTAGAATTCTAACCATCCTTCTTGTGACTTTCGTTTCATTAATAATCATGGATAATTATTTTGCACCAAAAAAACCGAAGGGTTGGAAAGGATATCAGACGGTTCTTACATATGCGGCTTGGGTTATGTTCCCGATTGTTTCCTTTTTCTTCTCGGCTTTTCCGGCTTTTGAATCACAGATTCGAATGTTGATCAACAAGCCAATTGTTTATATTGAGACGAAGAAGAAATAGATAATTCTCAGCGAACGTAGTGTGAGCTGCAAGAATTATCTATCCTGAGCGAGCAAGGCGAGTCGAAGGATTTTTTGTCAGTAAGTAGTAAATAGTTGATAGTGAATAGCATTTCCGAATTATGGTTATGAAAACATGGCAATCTTAACTACAATTGAAAAACAGATACTCGAAAAATTGTTCCAAATGGAGGGTGGTTATGTTTTGAACTTTTCAGACCGGACAATGGGGGAGTTTTTTAGAGATGATATAGGAATTAATATTTACAATCAGAAATATAACTATGCAAGTGGTTCAAAAGCCAATCGCATACGTGGTCTATGGTTGAAAGCAGATGAAAAAACTGTCGGTAGGAGTGTATTGAAGCTTGTTGAATATATTGAGAATCAAATTTTAATTGGTGATTTAAAGCGAGAGGATTTTCCTTCAGACAGAATGAATGCAGTAAAAAGTATTGGTGAAAAGCTTTTGGGAGCAAAAACTCATTTAAAAAATAAATCTCAAGCTACCTTTAAAAATGGAAATATAAATATAACTTTACAAAAAGAAGTTTTTGATCATGTGCAAAAACTATTGAATAGTGGACATTATTTTAACGCAGTGGAAGAGGCCTATAAAATAGTTCGTCAAAAACTTAAAGATATTTCGGGAAAAGAGAAAGCGCATGAAGCTTTTGCAGAATCGAATTTAGAAATAATTTTTGGGCATAAACCAAAAAATGATGCAGAAAAAGACTTTTTTGAGGGGGTAAAATTTTTGCATATGTCTATCCAATTTTTGCGAAATGAAAAAGCTCATACTCCCGCTCAAGATTTGGATAAAAATTTAGCAATTCATTACATATCACTAGCTAGTTTAGCGTATGACCTGATAAACAGAAAATAATTATGTCAGAAAAATCTTTAAATAAAAATTTACATAAGGCTCAAAAAGCAAAGAAAGATGAGTTTTATACACAACTTACTGATATCGAAAAAGAGTTGAAACACTATAAGGATCAATTCCGTGGAAAGGTTGTATATTGTAATTGTGATGATCCTTTTGAAAGTAATTTCTTCAAGTATTTTGCCGCTAACTTTAACGCACTTGGTTTGAAGAAACTCATTACCACAAGTTACGTAAAATCTCCAATTGTCGGTGGTCAGTTGCCAATATTTGAGGTTGAGGGTTTGAAGCCGGATGGGAGAGAACCGTTCAAAATTGAAATTAATGAGGTGAAGGATCTGGATTCCGATGGTGCGATCGGCCTCACGGATGTTAGATGGTTGTTGGAACATGACGGCAATGTTTGCCGCCCTCTTGAAGGTAACGGTGATTTTCGCAGTGATGAATGTGTTGAGTTGCTTAAAGAAGCTGACATTGTTGTAACAAATCCACCATTTTCGCTATTTCGAGAATACGTTGCACAGTTGGTTGAGAATGATAAGAAATTTCTAATTCTCGGTGATCAGAATGCTATAACGTACAAGGAAACTTTTGGCTATATTAAAGATAATAAATTATGGCTTGGATATGACAACGGCGGTACGAAATGGTTTCAGGTTCCGATGGATTATGACATTCCGACGGAAACGAGAAAAAAGGTTGTGAACGGTGTTAAGTACTTTAGTATGGGACGTATCGTATGGTTTACAAATCTTGATACTACAAAACGTCACGATAAGCTGACCCTTTACAGAAAATATACACCAGAAGAATATCCAAAATATGATGATTACGAAGCAATAAATGTGGATAAAGTAAGCGACATACCAATGGATTATGATGGAGTAATGGGTGTGCCGATAACCTTCCTCGATAAATATAGCCCAGAACAATTTGAAATTTTAGGTATAGCCAATTCGGCGAGATGGATAGGTTATAAGTGCATAACTATTATTCAGGGTAGAAAGATTTATAATCGAGTTTTAATTAGAAACAAAAAAGTAACATGAAAGGGATTATTTACATAATGACAACAGCTGTTTCCGGTTTGATAAAAATCGGGCAAACAGGTACTAAAAATTATTCTGAAAGAATGAGATTTTTAGAAGCAAACGGATACTCTAATGTGTCTGGACTAAAGAGATTTTTCGCTATTGAGCTTGAGGATTATTCGGACAAGGAAAATCTTTTGAAGGAAATTTTTAGTAAGCATAGGGTTGGTGAAAGCGAATTATTTGCTTTAGATTATGAATTAGTTAAGCAATTACTTCTTTCTTTTGATGGAAAAATTATTTATCCAGAAAATCTCAATAAAGAAAAGGAATTTGATAAAGTATCCGAAGTTAGAACTCAAAGTAGTTTGTTTGGTTTTTACAAAAAAGGATTAAAGAATGGTGATGAAATTGCGTTTATTCAAGATAAAAATATAATCGCAAAAGTTTGTGGAGAACGCGAGGTTGAATACGATGGGCAAGTTTGGAAATTATCACCGCTTACTAATAAGATATTTGAACAAAAAGGAAGATTAACAGGATCATACCAAGGAGCTAATTATTTTGAATATAAGGGTAAAAAATTAAAAGATTTACCAGACATTAATTAAAATATTATGAAAATAGATTTACACAAAATTAAAATCGCGGAAGTCGTAAAAGAATACAAAGATAGTGCAGAAGAAGGTGTTAGTGCTTTTGGTGGGAAACTTGATATTCGTCCGAAATATCAACGCGAGTTCGTTTATAAAGATGATCAACGAAATGCAGTAATAGAAACAATCAAAAACAGCTTTCCGCTAAATGTGATGTATTGGATGGTAAAAGAGGATGGTACTTATGAAGTTCTTGACGGACAACAACGAACCATTAGTATCGGGCAATATGTAAGTGGTGATTTTTCACTTGATAATCGTTATTTCGACAACTTGACGATTGAAGAACAGAACCAGATTCTTGACTATGAACTGATGATTTATTTTTGTGAAGGTACAGATAAGGAACGGTTAGACTGGTTTACAACCATCAATATTGCCGGAGAACGATTGACAGATCAGGAACTGCGTAACGCGGTTTATACCGGACCTTGGTTATCCGATGCAAAATTAAAATTCAGCAAAACAAATTGTGTCGCATACCATGTAGCAAATGATGGCGGACAATTGCTTAGTGGTTCACCAATTCGACAAGAATACTTACAAACAGTGCTTTCATGGATTAATAACGGTGAAATAAAAGATTACATGGCTAAACATCAACATGATCAAAATGCGGAAGAATTATGGCAGTACTTTCAGAAAGTGATTGTATGGGTAAGAGCGACTTTTACAACCTATCGTCGAGAAATGAGTAGTGTGCAGTGGGGTGAATTATATAACGAATTTAAAGATAAAGATTTGAATTCGGAAGAGATTGAAGCTGAAATTAGAAATTTAATGATGGATGAAGATGTGACAAAGAAATCCGGGATTTATTCCTATGTTTTAACGAGAAATGAAAAATTCTTAAACATTCGTGCTTTTACTGACAAAATGAAACGTGAGGCATATGAGAGACAAAATGGAATTTGTTCATTTTGTAAAGAACGATTTGATATTTCCGAAATGGAAGCTGATCATGTAAAACCTTGGTATGAGGGAGGAAAGACGGTTACAGAAAACTGTCAAATGTTATGCCAACAATGTAATAGGACGAAATCGGGGAAATAAGCATATGGATTTCCCGCCTTCCCTCCAAAGGCGGGCAGGCGCGGGAATGATACTTCTTTTGGAAATACTGAGATCCCGCAACAAGTGCGGGATGACATAGAAACAAAAATCTTATTCACACTTCATAAATTTTTGATATAATATGTTTAGCAATTAATTCAGTTATCTGCTAAATATGTTATGTACTAACTGCCGCCAAAGACAGGCAACCACTCAAGTTACAACTATTCGAAACGGTGTTGAACAAGCGGAATCTCTTTGTTCAACTTGTTATTCAGAATTGAAAGCACAGTCACGTTTCGGTTCTGCTTGGGGAGATGATCCCTTTGAACAATTCGGAGATTATTCCGATTATTCTTCACCTGCACAGAACGAAAGTGTAGATATTACACAATACTTTTCCGAGCGTGCAAAAGATGCAATTCAAAATGCGGCCGGATGCGCTATTCAGTATCGTCACCGAAATATTGATACGGAGCATCTGCTTTGCGGACTTCTTGATGGCGATGAAGTAATGCACCAGATTTTCAAAGCACTTGATCTTGATCAGGCTTCTTTAAAATCATATTTGTCAGAACAGCTTGAAGAAGGAATTGGAACTCGGGAAGAAGTTGAAACACCGGGCCTTACACCAAGATCAAAGCAGGTTTTGCAGCTTGCATTTCAGGAATCTCAAGAACTTGGTCACAATTATGTCGGGTCAGAACATATCCTCCTCGCACTTATTCGAGAAGGATCCGGTTTGGCCGCACAGATTTTAAATAAATATGCAATCTCACATACGAAGGCAAGACAAGCGGTTGTTAAAGTCGTTGGAGAAGGAGATAAAACAGGAGAAAAGATTAAAGAAAAATCTGAAACTCCAACTCTTGATAAATTTTCGCGAGACCTTACTTCACTCGCAAAACAGGGGAAAATTGATCCTGTGATTGGTCGTTCTGACGAGGTTACTCGCGTCATTCAAATTTTATCAAGAAGACGAAAAAATAATCCGGTTTTAATTGGTGAACCTGGTGTCGGAAAAACTGCAATTGCAGAAGGTTTGGCACAGAGAATAGCAACAGGAAATGTTCCCGACCTACTTAAAGATAAACAGGTTAAAGAACTAGATATTGGTTCATTGGTTGCCGGTTCGAAGTTTCGTGGAGAATTTGAGGAACGAGCGAAGAAATTAATTGAAGAAATTACAAAATCGTCTGGAAACATTATTCTGTTTATAGACGAACTTCATACAATTGTCGGATCCGGCGCACAGGAGGGACAAATGGATTTGTCGAACATGCTCAAGCCGGCTCTTGCTCGGGGTGAGCTTCAAACAATTGGTGCAACAACACTTTCCGAATACAAGAAATATATAGAAAAAGATGCTGCACTTGAACGACGTTTCCAACCGGTTCTCGTTGATGAGCCAACGGTTGAACAAACAATCGAAATCCTTCGCGGTATTCGAGATAGATATGAGGCACATCACAGAATTAAAATTGCGGATGATTCACTCGTTTCCGCCGCAGAACTTTCTGATCGTTACATAAAAGACAGATTTCTTCCCGACAAAGCGATTGATATTATTGATGAAGCCGCAAGTAAAGTAAAAATTGAAACTTCATCGGAACCGGAATTGCTCCGCCAGAAGAAGCAAGAGGTTTCAAAACTTGAAACCGAGAGAGAAAGTTTAACTCGTGCAAATGAACACGAAAAAGCGGCGAATCTAAAGGTTGAGATTGAAAAACTTAAAAAAGAAATTGAGCCACTTGAGGAACAGTGGATGAAACAAAAAGGGACTGGGACACCAACCGTTCAAATTGAAGATGTCGCGGATGTGATTTCGAAAATCACAGGAGTTCCTGTTAGCCAGCTTAAACAAACGGAAAAAGATAAACTTCTCCATCTTGAAGAAAATCTTCATGAACGAGTTGTTGGACAGGAAGAAGCTGTGACTGCAGTTTCAGAGGCAGTTCGTCGTGCGAGGGTTGGTCTTAAAGATCCAACTCGCCCGATTGCATCTTTTATTTTCTTGGGTCCAACTGGAGTAGGGAAAACTGAGCTTGCAAAAGCTTTGTCGGAGCTTGTTTTTGGTGACGAGGATAATATGATTCGTCTTGATATGAGCGAGTATATGGAAAAGCATACTGTCTCAAGATTAATCGGTTCACCTCCGGGATATGTTGGATTTGAGGAAGGTGGACAGTTGACCGAAGCAGTTCGACGAAAGCCATACTCGGTTATTCTTCTTGATGAAATTGAAAAAGCTCATACTGATATTTTCAACGTTCTTTTACAAATTTTAGACGATGGCCGAGTAACTGATGCAAAAGGGCGAACTGTAGATTTTAAGAACACAATTATTATCGCAACTTCGAATATCGGTTCCGATACAATACTAGAAGAAGTAAAAGAAGGTGTTACAGAGGAGAATTCGGAGAGGTGGGAAGAACTTCGTGAAAGTGTTTTGTCTCAAATGAAATCTCGATTCAGACCTGAATTTATTAATCGTGTTGATGAGATTATTCTTTTCCATCCTTTGGGCAAAGTTAATCTTCGAAACATTGCAAAACTTATGCTGATGAAAACTGAGCAGTTACTTTCTGCTCAAGGTTTACATTTAGAATCATCAGATGAGGTTTTGGACCTAATAATCGAAAGAGGTTATCATCCTGAATTTGGTGCAAGACCGATGAAAAGAGTAATTCAAAAAGAAATAGAATCACCTTTGTCGAAAGATTTGCTTGAAGGAAACTTCAAGAAAGGAGATACTGTTGTCATAAAAACGACAAAGAATGAAACCTTTGAATTCTCGAAGAAATAGAAAAAGCATATTTGGTCGAAAGAGGGTTGTTCCAAAGACGCAACCCTCATATAACCGTTCAAATAAAAACCAGTTTAGAAGACAGGTTAAGGGTTCTGTTCGAACTTTCTTCTGGAAGATCTTTTCTTCATTCAAGTTTTCCTTTGTCATAATTATCGCATTAATCTCCATATTGGGATTCGGCATATATTGGATTTTCAAAAACCAATATTTTCAGATTAAAAACTATGAAGTAATCGGTTCAAACCTCGTTAGTCAAGAGTTAATCCTTAGTGCGGTTGCGGAATCGAAAGGAAAATGGATCTTCTTCATCTCTCCTCCGTCATTGGAAAAAAGTATTCTGGAAACTTCTAACTTCATTAAATCGACGTATATAGAGAAGAAGCTTCCGGATATTTTGAAAATCCACGTCGAGGAGCGAAATCCGGTTGCTGTCTGGAGAACCGTGAATGGCTCATATTTAATTGACGATGAAGGATATGTTCTAGATAGAAGTTTGAATGAAGATGTAACTTTGGAAAAGGTGTTGCAGGACATTTATATAGAACCGGAAATGGAAATCGTTTCGGAAGAAGAAACAAGTTTTCAAGTTGAGGAAGATACTCCTGACGAAGAGAAGTTGAAACTTGAGGAAATTCTAGACCCAGAACTTCTTTCTCAAATTGAAATGGATAAGAAATCCAGAGGAAATGAACAAACTTTATTAGATTTGAATTTCGATCAATACAACACCTTACCGGATTCATTTAAGAAGTATCCGCAGGTAAAGATTTTATCCGATGATGTATATGAAATTAATTCGACAATTGACTGGAATATTTGGGGTGGCTATTCAACATTGCTTTCTTCTTTAAAAGAGCGGAACGGTTTTTCTCCAAAAGAGATACTTATTTTTTCTGAAACAAAAGTTCTTGTTCTTCTTGAGAATGATAAACAAGCGTATTTTCGTTTGGATCAGGATCTTGCCAATCAAGTGCAGATACTTGAGTTTGTATATGGAAGATTAATGATTGATTCGGTAGATTTTAAAGAAATAGATTTGCGGTTTAAAAGGCCGGTGATTAGGAATTAAAAATTCAGAAGGAAAAGATAAAATAAATTTTGAATAGGTTTCGGTTTATTGTTCGAGTACTTCGGCAAAGCTCAGTATAAACTTTGTCGAGAACTTCAAAATCGTATCATTCACTTCTCGACTCACTTCGTTTGCTCGAAGAATAAATTAGGTTCGGAAACTAGTTCAATCCGGGTTTTGAGTACACTTTAACTATATTTAACAAATGATAAATTAATGGTGTTTACATTGTTGACTCGTTTTGCAATAATTAAGCTTGCTTCTATAATCTGATTTGTTTATACTGATTTAGAAGTAGATAATACTTCCGTTTTTAGTTTCATAAGCTTCAAATGGCTAAAAAGATAATAACCGCCTTAGATATTGGCTCATCAAAGATTACCGCTATAATTGCTTCCGCTGAGGATGATGGGAAACCACAGGTCATCGGTGTTGCAACTCATCCAAGTACGGGCCTTAAGAAAGGCGTAGTTGTAAATATTGATGAAGCAATTAAATCAATTGCTGAATGTTTAGAGGCAGCTGAAAGAATGGCCGGTTTAACTGTTTCATCTGTTTATGCAAGTATTTCAGGAAAGCATATTACTAGCACGAATAATCGAGGGGTCGTTGCAATTTCAAGAGATGAAATTGGTACAGACGATGTGCAACGGGCCATTGAAAGTGCAAGAACGGTTTCTATCCCTCCATCAAGAGAAATTCTTCATGTAATTCCTCGTGAATTTCTGGTAGATGCTCAAGGAGGAATTAAAGATCCGATCGGAATGTCTGGAACAAGATTGGAAGTTGATTGTCATATTGTTTCTGCAACGACAACAGCTCTTCACAATTTGGTCAAATGTATACAGCAAGTTGGCCTTGCTATTGATGATATTGTATTTTCTGCATGGGCTGCATCAGGTGCGGTTCTTACTCCTACCGAAAAAGAGTTGGGTGTAATGTTACTCGATATTGGTGGAGGAACGACAGGCATCAACATTTTTGTTGATGATGCAATTTGTTATAGCGGATGTTTACCTGTCGGTGGTGGAAATATTACGAGTGATTTAGCAATTGGGCTTCGAATTAGTCTCGATGATGCCGAAAAGATCAAGGCAAATCTGTTAGAGATTTTGTCCGAAAAGAAGGAAAAATCTGTCGATTTTGATGTTCCTGCCATTTCTAGAAAAAATGCACCGCAGGCTGAACAAGAGGACGATTCTGAGAAAGAAGAGAAGAATACTGATGAAGTTGATATTACTCATTTAAACATAACTGGCCTTGATACTGTAAGTAGAACCTTTGTTCGGGAGATTGTAGAGGCAAGAATGGAAGAAATTTGTAGCTTGGTTGTTGCACAAGTTGGTCAAGCTGGATTTGATACCAACATGCCAGCGGGTGTTGTTTTGACTGGTGGGACATCATTAATTCCAGGAATAAATAAAATTGCACAAGGAGTATTTGGGGTTCCTGTACGAGTTGGGTATCCTTCTGGTCTCGGTGGTTTAGTAGATGAGGTGTCCGGTCCGGATTATGCTACTGGACAAGGACTAATAATGTATGGTACAGAGAATGAGAGACAATCGATTTCCTCCGGAGGATTCGGACAAAGTGCCGAATCAGGTGGAGGACTAGTAGAGAAAATAACCACATGGTTTAAATCTTTACTGCCCTAGTTTAATTTAGTAAAGAGCAGTTTAGAAAAATGTTAATAAAACCAAAGTCAGATTTAATTGCTAAAATCAAAGTAGTAGGTGTCGGTGGCGCTGGAGGAAATGCTGTCAATCATATGGTTGATGAATCTTCTATTCAAGGCGTTCAATTTATTGCCGTGAATACGGATGCACAGGCATTAGTCCAATCTAAAGCCGATGTGAAATTACAAATTGGAACTGAGCTTACTCGAGGTCTTGGATCCGGTGGCGTTCCAAATGTTGGAAAACAGGCGGCAGAGGAAAGCGTGGATATGATTCACGAAAATCTTGCCGGTACAGATATGGTCTTTGTTACCGCCGGTATGGGTGGTGGTACAGGAACCGGTGCTGCTCCAATTGTTTCCGGAATTGCAAAGAATAATGGCGCTCTAACAGTTGGTATCGTAACAAAGCCTTTCTCTTTCGAAGGTCGAAGAAGAATGGAAAATGCAATTGGCGGAATAAAGGATTTGAAAGATAAGGTTGATACTCTAATCGTTGTTCCTAATCAGCGACTTCTTGATATTATAGAAAAGAACATCTCTTTTCTTGACGCAATGAAAAGATCCGATGATGTTTTAGGACAAGGTGTTCGAAGTATTTCTGATATCATTACGAGCTCTGGTTTTATCAATGTTGATTTCGCAGATGTAAGATCCGTCATGAATAACGCGGGTTCTGCACTTATGGGAATCGGACAGGCAGGAGGAGAGGATCGAGCAATCGAAGCTGCAAAACAAGCCGTTAATAGTCCATTGCTTGAAATTTCCATTGATGGAGCAACTGGAGTCCTGTTCAATGTCATTGGTGGACCAGACTTAGGTCTTCATGAGGTTAATGATGCCGCCCAAGTGATTTCTGAGCATGTTGATCCATCGGCAAACATTATCTTCGGTGCTACCTTTGATGAGAGCTTGGGTGACGAAGTTAGAATCACTTTACTTGCAACTGGATTCGATGATAGTAAGCAGTTTGATGTTTTAGGACAGGAATTAGCAACTCGATCTTTCGGTTTCTCTATGCCAAATAGAACTCAATCTAAACCGGTTGTTGTGCAGGACGATGATGACGATACTGTCGTTGCAAAACCTGTTCAAAATAAACAAAAGAAAAAGGATGCTCCAAAGCAAAAATTATCAAACGGAGCAATGGGATTTATGGGTGGAACATCAGCCGATGATGACGATGAATTAGATGTACCTGCCTTCCTAAGAAGATAGATAATCTCGGCGCATAAATGTTACTTTTAAGAGACTCTGCGAAAGCGGAGTCTTTTGTTAAAGTTTTCTTCGCATTTTCTTTCTGTTCCACACAAATTATTTGTGCCATTAATATGGCTCTGTTCGGTCGTCATTTGTGAAAAATTTATTAATACACCATTTTTAAGATGTTGACACCACAACTGGTTGTTGTTACATTTAACACATACCACAATTAGTTGTGGTGTTTATTTGAAATTAATAAACATGAAATGTCCTTATTGTGGTTCATTTAAGACAAGAGTTGTTGATAAGAGAGATAACCGTGAGGAGGGTTTAACTCGAAGGAGACGAGAGTGTATGTCATGCTATAAGCGGTTTACAACATATGAGCGAATTGAACATATCGAACTCGATGTTATTAAAAGAGATGGCTCGATTGAGAAGTTCAACCGTGAAAAGCTGAAAAGAGGATTGTCGAAAGCTACTGATAAGCGTCGTGTCGAAGAATCCCAAATAGACAGTTTGATTGAAGATATTGAAATGAAACTGTTAAGCAGAAAAGATACTATGATCAAATCTTCTGACATCGGAAAAATGGTTTTGACGAGACTAAGAAAAATAGATCCGGTTGCATATATGCGATTTGCATCTGTTTATAAAGATTTTCATTCAATAGAAGATTTCCAGAAAGAATTAAATTTATTAGAAAACTGAAATGCCTCCTAAAGTAATTTTGTCAAAAAGAATAAAGAAAATAGATACCTCTATAAAAAGTATTAAGAAACGTGATGGAAGAATTGTTCCTTTTGACCAGGACAAAATAACAGCTGCAATTCTAGCTGCGTTAAAAGCTGTAAAAGAAGGAAAGCTATCAGATGCTGTAACTGTTACGGAAAGTGTAATTGAGGTTTTGGAGTCGTCATATTCGGAATCAAAAGTGCCAACAGTTGAGGATGTTCAGGATATCGTGGAGAAGTGTTTAATGATGAATGGTTATCCGGATACTGCTAAAGCGTACATTTTGCACAGAGATCTTCATTCTCGTTTGAGAAATGTTAATAATCTTTTGGATATCGGAACTTGGATTGATTCATATGTAAATAAAAAGAATTGGAAGATTCATTCAGACTCTGAAATTGATTACCATCTTCAGGGAATGTACAAGAAGCTGACTCAGGATATTTCGGAAATGTACTGGATGAATGAAGTTTACACTGAGGAGATGCGAGAATTGCACACGAATAAAGACTTTCACATTCACAAGAGTTCGACAATAAGTGCATATTGTGTCGGTTGGGATTTGCAGGATTTGTTAACCGTAGGTTTCCGAGGCGTTTCTGCAAATGTAGAAACAGCTCCGGCTCGTCACTTAAGTTCTGCGCTTGGTCAGTTAGTAAACTTTTTATATACACTAACAAATGAAGCCCCTGATGGAGCTGTCGCAGTTTCGAGCATTGATACATATTTAGCACCATTTATTCGCTACGACAATTTAACCTATGATGAGGTAAAGCAGAATCTTCAGGAATTTATTTATAATATGAATGTCCCAACCAAATCCGGCGGACAGGTTGTATTTTCAAATATCACGTTGGACCTGACCTGTCCTAAATTCATGAAGAAGCAGGGCGTCATTCGCGGAGGAGAGGTTCAAAAAGAAGTATATGGTGATTTCCAAAAGGAAATGGATATGTTCAATAAAGCCCTTGCTGAAGTTTATGTTGAAGGAGATGTGAAGGGGCGAGCTTTTACGTGGCCGATTCCAACATACAATATCACAAAGGATTACGATTGGGATAATAAGGATCGAAATGCTATTTGGGAAATGACCGCAAAATATGGAATTCCATATTTCGCGAACTTCGTAAACTCAGATATGGATCCGGAGGATGCGAGATCAATGTGCTGCAGACTTAGAATTGATAATCGTGAGCTTAGAAAACGTGGTGGTGGACTTTTCGGTGCAAATCCACTTACGGGCAGTATTGGTTATGTGACAATTAATCTTCCTAGAATCGGTTTTGCAAACAAGAAAGATAAGAAAAATTATCTTAAGCGACTTGAGAAATTAATGGATGTTGCTCATGATAGTTTAATGTTTAGACGAAGATTGGTTGAGGAATTCACTGAAAAGGGACTTTATCCTTATTCAAAGTATTATCTTCGAAGTGTGAAAGAAAAGTCCGGTCATTACTGGAGCAATCATTTCAACACAATTGGGATAATCGGAATGAATGAATCAATAATGAACTTTTTTGATGATAGAGAAATTGATATTGCGACCCAACAGGGACAAAAATTTGCGAAAGAAATTCTAGATTTCATGAATGAGAAGTTGGTTAAATATCAAGAGGAATCCGGAATATTGTACAACTTAGAAGCAAGTCCTGCGGAAGGAGCTTCTTATGCAATTGCAAAAGCAGATAAAGAATTGTATCCGGAAATTTGGGTTGCAAATGAAGATGAATATCAAAATGGTGCTGAACCGTTCTATACGAATTCGACACATTTGCCCGTGAGTTTCACAGAAGATATTTTCGAAGCGCTTGATTTGCAGGATGAGCTACAGAGCAAATATACTGGAGGAACTGTTTTTCATGGGTTTCTTGGTGAACGGATTTCGGATGGCGAAAGCACAAAACAATTAGTAAAAAAGATTGCTACTAATTACAAGCTTCCATATTTTACGCTAACACCAACATTCAGCATTTGCGAAGGTCACGGTTATATTTCGGGTGAGCATTTCGAATGTCCAAAGTGCGGTGAAGAATGTAAGGTTTACAGTAGAGTTGTCGGGAAGATAGCTCCTGTTCAGAGATGGAACTTGGGAAAGAAATCCGAATTCAAAGATAGAAAAACCTATGTTGTTTAAATTTAGTTAAAAATTGTCTAATGGCTGCCCGTAAAAAAACAGATATACCTTCAATTGATCCGATATCATTGGTAGATAGTTACATTGACTCGGTTGATTGGAGAGTGAAGGAGAACAGTAACGCGGATTATTCCCTTCTTGGATTAATAGACTATATTAGTGGCAAAGTTCAGGCAAGGTATTGGCTCTCAAAAGTTTATTCTCCTGAAATAAGCGAAGCTCATGAAAATGGTGATCTTCATGTACATAAACTTTCAGATCTTGCTACGTATTGTTGCGGATGGGATCTCCAAGCAATTTTAATCAAGGGTTACACAGGAGTAAAAGGTAAAGTTACATGTTCCCCTCCAAAACATTTTGATAGCGCGCTAGATCATGTTTTTCGGTTCATGTTTTCTGTCCGCCGGGAATCTGCCTATGGAGCACAGGCGCTGTCAAGCTTTGATACATATCTTGCCCCATTCATATTTTATGATGGATTAAATTATGAAGAGGTGAAGCAGTGTATTCAGCGCTTTGTGTTTAATATGAATCTGCCGTTTGATAAAAATTTTCAAGTTCCTTTTACGAACATTACAATGGACATCGTTCCAACGGGAACTCTTGCTGAAGAATCAGTTATTATCGGTGGAAAACCGCAAAAATACCGATACAAGGATTTTCAAAAAGAGATGATAATGTTTAATAAGGCATTTGCTGAGGTGATGATAGAAGGAGATTCTTCTGGGCGAGTTTTCACTTGGCCGATTCCAACTTACAATATTACAAAAGACTTTGACTGGGATAATGAAGATCTTGATCCTTTGTGGGAAATGACGGCAAAGTTTGGAATTCCTTATTTTTCCAACTTCGTTAACTCAGATATGAAGCCGGATGATGTAAGGTCAATGTGTTGTCGTCTTCGAATTGATAATAGGGTTTTAATGAAAAGGGGGGGCGGGCTTTTTGGTTCCAATCCTCTGACGGGTAGCATTAATTACGTGAGCATTAATCTCCCGAGAATTGGTTATTTAGCGAAAGATAAAAAAGACTATTTCAAGAGACTGGATAAAATGATGAAATTGTCAAAGGATAGTCTTTTGCAAAAACGTGTTTTTCTGGAGGAACTTACGGAAAGAGGTCTTTTCCCTTACACGAAATTCTATCTTAAAGACATTAAAGACCGCTTTGGAGAATATTGGAAAAATCATTTCAATACAATTGCTGTTTTAGGGATGAATGAATCTTGCCAAAACTTTTTGGGTGATGATAAAGGGATTGCTTCAAAAGAAGGAAGAGAATTTGCATTGGAGGTTTTGGATTTCATGAGAGAGAAATTGATTGAATTTCAGGAAGAAACTGACCAAATGTTCAATCTGGAAGCTTCTCCTGCAGAAAGTACTGGTTATGTATTTGCAAAAAAAGATAAAGAACTTTATCCGGAAATAATTGTTGCAAATGATCAGGATGTTACAAAATCTAAAGCTGAACCATTTTATTCAAACTCAACCCATCTTCCGGTAGATTCTACAACAGACTTATTTGAGGCTCTTGATCATCAAGATGAGCTTCAATGTAAGTACACAGGAGGAACTGTTTTTCATGCTTTTTTAGGTGAGAGAATGAACTCAACAGAAGCAGTTAAGAACTTGGTGAAGAAGATTACTGATAATTATAAATTGCCATATTTTTCTATTACTCCAACTTTTAGCATTTGTCCTAAACATGGATACATTCCTGGAGAACATGAATTTTGTCCTAAGTGTGATGCGGAAATCGGATATGTAGAGAAAACAAATGCAGAAGAACTTCGAGAGGAAAAGTAGATACCTTTTAATTAACTATTTAATTCGTAAAGATAATGACAAAGAAAGAATTGCAAAGAACAAGATGTGAAGTTTATTCACGAGTTGTAGGTTATCTTAGCCCTGTTAATCGATGGAACAAGGGTAAAGAAGCAGAGTGGGTGAAAAGAAAAACCTACTGCGTTGAATAAAATTGTTTATATCCAAAAAACGACATTAATTGATTATCCGGAAAAAGTTGCGGCGACGGTTTTTACGTACGGTTGCAATTTCAGGTGTCCTTTTTGCCACAATCCGGAACTTGTTACGGAGAGGTTAAACAAGGATCATATTATCGGCGAATCTACGATTTTAGAATTTCTCAAGAAAAGAAAGGGTTTATTGGACGCTCTTGTTATTACTGGTGGCGAACCGCTTTTACACAATGATCTTCTTCCTTTTGTACAAAAAGTGAAGGATCTTGGTTTCTTGGTGAAGATTGATACAAATGGAAGTTTCCCCAATGAGATTCAAAAATATTTAGATTTAGGAATTGTTGACTATTGGGCGATGGATATTAAGAACTCGGAGGAAAGATATTTTGAGACGAATGGACTTGTAGGGGCGGGTCTTGTGCCCGCCCGACAAAGGACAACCACAAGGGTTGTCCCTACAGGGGAGACGTGTCATTCTGAACTAGTTTCAGGATCTCGTTTATTTGATATAAAAAAGAGTATTTCTCTAATTATGAATTCCGGTGCCGATTATGAATTCCGCACGACTGTTGTTCCCGGTCTTCATGATGAAGAATCAATGAGAGGAATTGGAGAATTGATTAAGGGTGCGCAGAAATTTTATATCCAGAATTTTCGCGCAGGAAAAACTCTTGATAAAGCCTATGAAAATAAAGTATCTTTCACTCCTGCAGAGCTTTCTGCATTTAAGAAAATTATGGAAGAATATGTAGAAAAGGTGGAGGTTAGGGGGATTTAAAAGTTTCTAGGTTCTAGTTGCTAGGTTTTAGGAAGAAATGATCTGTCATTGCAAGGACACTGAAGCTCTCGAAGTGTGCGAAGCAATTCGAATTTCATCTTGTCATCTCGAGCAAGCTACGTAGTAGCGAGTCGAGAGATCTTTGTTTAGAAAAATAGATTTCTCCACTCATCCGACTTCGCCAATGCTACGACGGACTCGGTCGAAATGACACTGCAGGCTTAGTATGACAACTGGAATGATATCCCTTCTGTAGAGACGCATTGCAATGCGTCTCTACAATTTAATGGAACTCTTCTTCTTTTTCTGCTAACTTAGTATTATAAATAATTCAAATTGCCCGAAGTGGAAGAAGATTTTGTCCCTAATCCTCAAAATATAGATTTGCCACAAGAGCCTGTTCAGGGAGATCTTGAACTTGAATCTCCGTATCTAGAGCCTGTTTCCACAAAAGCAGAAAATCAGGAATCCATTGCGACTGCAAAGAAACCTGAGAAAAAGAAGCCCAAATATTTACCATTTTTAATCATTATCCCTGTTTTATTACTCCTACTTGCACTCGGTGCTGCTTATTGGCAGATTAATCGAATGGCAAAGGAAAATGAGGAAGATGTCATTACTGAGGAGGAAACTCCAGAAAATGAAGAAAATGGAAATGAAGAAGAAACCCCGGAAGAGACTGTTGAGAATGTGGAACTAGACTTATCGGAAATATCAGATTCTTTACGCGAAATTGATGATGCAATTTATGACATAGATGCAACCTTTGAATTAATAGATGAGAGTTTAGCAAAGAATGATGACACTCCACAATTATAAAAGAATAAGTGTTCCAGTTTTAGCGCTATATCTATTCGTCGTTTCCATAGCAGTTGTGTTTGCCGTTACCGAAACAGAGAAAGCGTTACAAAAGTATCAATCATCATCAAAAGAAGATGATAAGATTGAGCAGCTTCGCCTTTATTCAAACTTGATTATTGATGAAAGACTTGGTGCAATCAATTCATTTAGTAGTCAAGTTAGTCCTGATTTTCGAATTCTGGATATTGATAAAACGATCATTAATACATTATTAGATGAGACGAAATCAACACTAATTGGATATCAAAGCAAAACTTCGACGGCGACGCTAGAGGAGCTTCGTTCGCTTGTGGATGATGTCTATACAAATACTCGCGTTTATCAAGTTGTGATGCCAAAGGCTTACGGATGGAGAACAGTAGCAAGATCCGACTTCATTCTTCGGGAGAATGTTACGAACTACATTGATGATATTAATGCTGCGATTAAATACCAAAAGTCACAAGGTGAAAATACTGAGAAGTTAGAGGACAGCATGGTTCACGTTAAGGAAGTTTCGGATGAAATCCAGTATAGAATCCGCATAGTAAAGGACAGTTTAGACGAGATGCAGCCTGGCAGAAACATGTCAGAAGAACGACAACTGCTGGAAGGGGCTAAGGGGGAAATGACAAAGATTAAAGAGCTTCTTGAAGATGTTCAGTTTGAGATGAGGCAGGTTGTGAAGATGTTGGAACCGTATTATTAAAAAAGTTTCTAGATGTTAGGTTCTAGTTTCTAGAATATCGGTGTCACGTATTTCCCATTAATAAAAAGAACGGTCGTAAGACCGTTCTTGAATTAATAGGATAAACCACCAGCGAAGCTGGTGAGTGCGTTTATAGCGTAGCGTG
>CAZCSM010000023.1:0-24507 GCA_964501355.1 uncultured Candidatus Saccharibacteria bacterium
GTCTCTCCATCCCTCGACCTTACGGTCGGGGATTTAAGATCAGATTCTTTAAAATGGATTTTGTATTTTCAGTTGACTCTGTCCAATTTCGCTCTTTACAAAACTTGATTCTCGCATTTAAAAGTTCTCTAAATGTTGTATTATCACAAGTCTTTTTCATTGCAATTCTTCTAAAAACTATAAACTAAAACCTAGAAACTATTTTTTCAATACTTTCTATAAACCCCGACTAATTTCCCCTGAATAGTAATTCCTTCCGTAACAATAATCGGCTGATACTTTTCATTCTTCGGTTGAAGACGAATGTATTTTTTCTTTGTAACCGGATCAGTTTCTTTATGAAATTCTTTTAATGTTGCACCACCATCTTCAAGAAGAGCAACAACAACATCTCCATTTTGCGCGGTATCTGTTTTTTCAACAATTATTGTATCGCCATCAGCAATTAAATATTCAATCATAGAATCTCCCCTGACCTTCAAAGCATAAACACGCTTATTACCAACCAATTCAGCCGGAATTGCAATAGTCTCACCAAGCTCCTCAATAGCTTCGATAGGTGAACCTGCAGCAATCATTCCAACAAGCGGAACCTGAATTATTTCTCCGGCAAATTGTCCAGCCCGCAAGATTAAATTAATTCCGGATTCTGCATTCCGATCTTTTTCAATCAGACCTTTTTCCTCAAGCCTTCTCATATGGGCATGAACCGTAGACAACGCCTTCACACCAATATGATCTCGGATTTCAGTAAGAGTAGGGGCATATCCATTTGCAGAAATATAATTGTTAATAAAGTTGAGTATTTGTTTCTGACGTGGGTATAATGTTACTGCCATTTCATTAAAAAGAATAAAGTAAAAAAAGTCCGAAGACACGAAGAACTACCGAAGTACATATTCAGAATACACGAATGAAACACGAAGTGTCAAGAGGAAAATAAGATGAATTGGAAAAGAGAAAAAAGATTGTGAATACACATAATTTCGCACTAGAAAATAATTTTATTTTGAAGATGTTTGCATTTTCATTTGATATTTGAATTTTGATTTTTATGACAATTTATCTAATCCGTCACGGACAAAAGAATAGAACCCTTACGAATATCCTACCAAGTAAAGTTGGGCTAACAGAACTCGGGAAAAAACAGGCAGAGGCCTTTGCCGAATATGCAAGAAGTCTAAATATCGGTAAAATTTACGTTTCACCATATTTAAGAACAAAGGAAACGGCAGCACCAATTGAGAAAGCGCTAAACATTAAGGCCAAGGAATCAGAAGTTATTGCAGAAGTCGGAGTAGGTGAGTATTTAAGATTGGTAAGGGATAAAATTCTGAATGAAAAAGTTTTGAAGTTTGAGGAAAGTTTCAAAGAGGATTTGATTTCCTTTGCCGAAAAAGGAAACAATATCCTAATTGTCACACATTCAGGTTATCTCAGAATGTTAAAGGCTATCCTGACAAAAACCGGTGGAAGTATTACAAAAAAATTGTCACTACTATTTTCCCCTATGCACAATCTAGGGATGACGAAAGTTGTTATTAAAGGCGGAGAACTGAAAATTGAAGAATTCGATAATACAGATTTCCT
Organism: uncultured Candidatus Saccharibacteria bacterium; assembly: GCA_964501355.1. Taxonomy (GTDB): domain Bacteria; phylum Patescibacteriota; class Dojkabacteria; order CAZCSM01; family CAZCSM01; genus CAZCSM01. Next base: position 1,591 of record CAZCSM010000023.1, read on the forward strand.
TCCAGAAGAATTGAAGAACAAGTTCCCGTATTAAGTTTTCATTGCCATTTCGCGAATTTATTGCTAAAATAAGCCCGCTAATTTAGAATGTAAATGCAGATTGGAAATGCTGCATTTTGTTTTAAATAAATATGAACCGGTAGCTCAGCTGGATAGAGCAACTGCCTTCTAAGCAGTAGGTCGTGAGTTCGAATCTCGCCCGGTTCGCCATTTAAAAGTTAAATAGAATCAACCACATTTTTGTGGGGCGTTAGCTCAGTTGGTAGAGCAGCTGCCTCTTAAGCAGCGTGTCGCAGGTTCGAGTCCCGCACGCCTCACCACAAGTTTATTAAGAGGCAATCGAAAGATTGTCTTTTTGTTTCAAATGTATGGATAATCTGTTAAAATCAAACAGATTAAAAACATGTGCATCCTTAGCTCAGCTGGATAGAGCATCTGTCTTCGGAACAGAGGGTCGGGGGTTCGAATCCCTCAGGATGCGCCACAATTCTGACATTAAACAAGAATGTCGCATAAACTTCAAAAGCAATATCGCCTCAAAAATCACGACTATTCATCTAATGCAACATATTTCGTAACTATTTGCACAAAAGATAAGGAGAATATCTTCGGAGAGATTAAAGATGATATCATTAACCTTTCTGAAGTAGGCAAGATTGTTAGCGAGTTTTGGATGAAAATCCCTGAACATTATCCATTTGTTATATTGGATGAATTCACCGTCATGCCTAATCATATACATGGAGTTATCATCATATGCAATCGTAGGAACGCGCCATGGCGCGTTCCTACAGAAATACAACCATTACAAATAAATTCATTGAGCTCAATAATTAATCATTACAAGGGATCCATCACAACCCATTGCCGCAAAAACAACCTTGCACGGAATATCTGGCAGCCACGATTCCACGATCGAATCATTCGCAGTGACAAAGAACTTACAAATGTGAGAAAATACATTTATGACAATGTCATAAATTGGAAGAAAGATAAATATTTTTAAAATCTAAAATTATGATTAAGAAAAACACCACCGTAATTTTCGAAGATGGAAATGAAAATCATTCTGACGAAATGGTTGGAGGAATGCCACTTTCGATAGGTGAATTAGTTCACGTTCACAAAGAAAACGGTGAATTAACAGACTACGAAGTTGTTGATAAGATAATTGACTGTTTTATGAAAAGTGAGGATCAAGAGGTGAATATTACATATAAATTGAGAATGAAATAAAATTTATGACCATCACCATTCTCTCCGTCGGAAAAATTAAGGAACGATATACTCTCGATTGGGAGGCTGAACTGACGAAAAGAATTTCCCCATACTCCAAAATAGAGTTTATAGAAATAAAGGAAGAACCAATCACGACGAACAAAAGTCTAGATATCGTAAAAGAAAAGGAATCGGAGAATATTATTGCGAAAATTCCTGAACGATCTTTTGTAATAGCACTCGATCCAAAAGGAAAGAGCTTATCATCGAAAGATTTCGCCGAGAAGATTCAGAGTATACAAAACCAATCCAGCCACATTACATTTATAATCGGCGGACCAGCAGGATTCAGCAGGGAGTTTTTGGAATATGTAGGAACGCGCCATGGCGCGTTCTCACTTTCATTTTCCCAATTCACATTTACACATCAAGTGATGAGAGTCCTACTGCTTGAACAAATCTACCGCGCGTTTTGCATCCTCAACAACCGACCATATCATTTGTAGTTTGCAGTACCAATTTGACAAACAGCTCAAATTGGAAGAAACTTCTATGAGTATCATTCATAAGAATAAAGATGATTGAAGTCAAAAATATAAAAAGATTTTACAAATTAGGAGAAGAAGTTGTGAAAGCTGTTAATGATGTAAGCTTCACGATAGAGGAGGGCAAATTCGTTGCACTTCTCGGTCCTTCCGGTTCCGGAAAATCGACAATTATGCACCTTCTTGGCGGATTAGAAGATCCCGAAGAGGGAGAAATAATCGTTGACGGAGAGAACATCGCAAATTTTAATGACAAGGAGCAGTCGGCTTTTAGAAACAAAAAGATTGGATTTATTTTTCAAACCTTTAACTTGCAACCGAGTTTAACTGCACTGGAAAACGTAGAATTACCTCTAAAATTCTCCGGGATTAAGGCAAAGGAACGTAAAGAGATGGCTATGCACGCATTGGAAGATGTCGGGCTTAAGAAAAGAGTTAAGCATAAACCAGGTGAACTATCTGGTGGAGAGCGACAAAGAGTAAGTATTGCAAGAGCAATTGTAAACAATCCCCGGATTCTTCTTGCAGATGAACCTACCGGAAACCTAGATTCCAAAACAGGAAAGGACATCATGGAACTAATCAAAAAGATTAATGAAGAAAAAATGAATACGGTGATTTTAGTGACACATGACAGGGAATATGCCAAATATGCCGAAGAAACAATTTATCTTAAAGATGGGAAAATTGTAGATGAAAAAAGATAATTTGCAATAACTATTTGTGATAGACAAATTATGGGGCTTATTGATTTAATCAAAACTTCTTTATTAAACCTATCTCGCCAAAGATTGCGCGCAATCGTTTCTACCTTTGCAGTTGTTGTAGGAGCACTTCTTATCACATTAATGGTTTCAATTGGCAATGGACTCCAGCGATTTATTGAATCACAGGTTAGCGCATTTTCAACACCAATTACGATAAGTGTAAATCCTCAAGTCTCCGATACAGGACTTTCTTTTGCCGGTTTTGGTACAGAGCCGAAAGAGATTACAGACGAGAGCAAGACAGAAACACCTTTGATAAAAACATTTAGCGCAGATGAGTTGAAAACTTTGGAGAATCTTGATCATGTAGAAGAAATGGAACAGCTTGTTAATTTCCAAACAAATTACGTCAAATTGGATGGAAGTGACAAGAAATACCAAGCATTAGTAATGTATATGCCCGATTTTCAAACAACAAATATGACACTTGTTGCAGGAAGAATGATTGAGAAGGAGGATTCTAAGAAGATTGTCGTAACGCAACAGTTTGCAGAAGTCTGGGGATATGAGGAAAACTTAAGCGGCATATTAGGCAAAACGCTATTTGTCCATGCAACACAATCAACAGCGAAGGGTCTCGGAATTTTGACTTTTGGAGATAATCCTCTGGCCGATCCTACAAAAGCCCCGGAAGAACGGGATTTCGAATTTGAAATCGTTGGAGTTACCGAAAAGGGATTAGCATCGACAATTATGTTAATTTCTAGAGTCGAATCAATCGAAATTGCACGGTTCGTGAAGAATGATCCCAAACTTTATACGGAAGATGCAGATAGTGTCTATGAAGTTTCTATAAAATTGGATTCAGAAGAAAATGCAAAAGCTGTCGATGAAGAAATAGAAAAACTAGGTTTCCGATCAACAACATATGATGATCTTCTCGGGCAGCTTGGAGAGATGTTCAATGTGATAAACGTTGTGTTAAGCGCATTTGGATTCATTGCCCTTGCCGTTGCCTCACTTGGAATTATGAACACAATGTTAATGGCAATCTTTGAAAGAACTAGAGAGATAGGAATCATGAAAGCAGTCGGTGCAAGAAACTCAGATATTCGAATACTTTTTACAATTGAAGCGGGATTTATTGGATTTCTCGGTGGAATAGGTGGACTAATTTTCGGGTTTGCATTCGGACAACTCGCGAATTGGATTCTTCATGAATACTCCTTTCTAGAAGATTATCCGGCACTAAATATTTCGATTGTAGACCTGCCACTCATTCTTACTGTAATCGGAGTAACAACAATCGTTGCATTAATCTCCGGACTATATCCCGCTTCGAGAGCTTCCAAGCTGGATCCTATCGAAGCACTCAGACATGAGTAAAACGACCACAGATCAATCCGCAGGGTTCTATAAACTTGTTCTTTAGATTAGTGCAATACTAATTATTACTTTAACTCGTTTTTTCAAAATTCTTATTGACAACACTATCCCCATTCAAATATCCTGAAAACACAAATATTTAACCAAAATCATCAATGGCAAAGAAAGTAAAAGTTAATCAGGATTTATGTATCGCATGCTCAACCTGCTGGGTTCTAGATTCTGCACATTTTGCACAGGGAGCAGACGGCAAAGCAAAAGTAAAGAATGGAAATGATGATACTGATTTACAAGTCGAAAAGGTCGTTACGGATGATGCTGGCGTAAGCGATGCCATTGCAAGCTGCCCAGTTGGTGCAATTACGGAGGAAGAGGAATAATTTACTTGATTTTAAATCTCGGATACATATAATATCCGAAGTTTCCTGTATTGAGCTTGCCGAAATATTCATATTTATAATTATTACGAAAATGGCCCAAACAAATGATGATCCTATTAGTCAATTAGACGAAGTCCTCGACGAACACGAAGAGGAAGAAGTTTCATACATAGGAAAAACCTTCTTGTATAGATGTGTCGATTGCGGAGTTGAAAAGTACGTCAAAGGAGACGAGCTTGATGATGTAATTTGCGAAGAATGTGGTGGGGATATGCAAATCGCAGATGAAGGTATCTATGACGAAGCACAGGCAATTGACGAAGAACTTGCAGGAAAAACAGAAACAGAGGTCTTACAAGATGAGACCGAAGAGATTCACGATCTTCCTATTTCTGACGAAAATACCGGAAACGTTTCAGATTTGAGCGAAACGGAAGAAGTTCTGGAAGATATTGATTTAGAGCTAGACCTTGAAGAAGATGAGGCTGATGCCGAATTAATTCCTGAAGATGATAAGTTGGAACTTGACGATGATGATGAAGATCTTTCTGAGTTCGAAGAGTTAATTCCGGATTTCGACGACGATGATACATTTTAAACTAAATACATGAAATTAGACAAAAACAGGTTGCCAATAATAGCGATGCTTTTATTAGCATGTTTTTCTGTTCTATATGTTAAACCTTCACAAGCGGCTGATGATGAAATTGTCAAAGCAAAAGTTGAGGAGATTGAGGTAAAAGACGAAACTGAAGAGAGTTTAACTGCAAAAGTAAAGGTTCAGCTTCTTGGCGGCACTTATGCCGGAACATCGCTTTTTACCGATTATAAGGGTGATGTCAGACTTCGGGTAGATGACGAGATTTTTGTTACTCAAACAATTTCGGAAAATGAGCTTCAGAAAGTTGAATATGCTGGTTTTAATAGATCGATGTATTTAACATGGCTTTGTATTGGTGCTGCAATTATTCTGATTAGCATTATTGCGATAAGTGCCCCAAAGGAATTAATTCCGGCAACATTACTTGGAGTCGTGATATTTGGGAAGTTGTTCAATTTTGCATTTGCAAACACAAATCACTACATCGGAGCAATGTTTATAATTTCTCTCATTGTCATAGTTACAAATGTTGTTCAGAAAGGCTTTGATATGCTCAATATCATCGCAACGGTTAGCGGGATCGCAGGTATTGCAATTACTATGATCCTTCAAGTATTCTTCTCAAATGCAATGAGAATTCCAACTACGGACCGAAGTTTGTTTGATGTTGGCGTTGTAATCGCTGCATCTGGCATAATTTTTTACAATGCACAGCGAATTGTTTTCGAACTCAAAGATTCATTAAAAACTCAAGAAATTTCTAACAGAAATCACATTCTTAAGGAGGGACTTGAAATCAGCAGGAGATATTCGAGCTTCGCGATAACGATACTGTTCTGGGCATTTATCGGTTTAATGTTTCCAACGATTTATCTGACACTTGAGGGCGATTCGACCAGCATTGGATTCCTCAACGATCCGCAGATGGCACAGATTACGTCGGCAATATTATCTTCAATAATCGGTGTTCTAATAGTTCCGATAACAACAACCATTTTATCTTTTCTCATCATCGACATCGAAAATCTTGGTAGACGTGTTCCGAAGAGAAAACAGATGGAAATGAACGTCTAAAACGAATGATTATTGCACATCCAATAACGGGACTCGCCGTTACATCGATTACGAAAAAGTTTCTTGGAAAACTTACCAAAAAACAGGAAAAGATTATCTGGATTGTCGGAATAACATCTGCAATTCTCCCCGATTTTGACCTTGCATTTGCTGTATTAACAGGTCAAAGCCATCATCACCATTTCATAACACATACACCTATTTTTTATCTTGTAATCGGATTAGTTTTGGCAACCATCCTATTTGTAATTGAACAGATAAACTCTAGGACTAATGACAAACGTCAAACGTCAAACGTTGAAAAGAAAATCATAACTCGAAACTCAAAACTCATAACTAAGCCTTCTAAAATAACACCTAAACAAATCGCCTTTGCTGAACAATTAATAATTCTTTTCCTGATTAATACAGTGGTGCATATACTTATGGACATTCCTGCGGGCCAATTGCATCCCCTTTGGCCTGTGTATAATGAAACGATTTCTTTATTGAATTTAACAAGCGAAGGGAACTGGTTTGCAACCTACATTAAATCACCTGCCATTTTTCTTGAAGCATTTTGGTTTATAATGGGATTGATAACAATTTGGAAAGAGAGAAAGTCAAAAGTTTTCAGAATGATATTATTAACGACTGAGTTTTGGATGTTGCTTGCAGTAATTGCAACTGCTCTTTTGATTAATTACAAATGATGTGTCATCCCGCATAGCAAAGCGTATTGCGGGATCTCATTCCTCTCAGTTAAAATACTGAGATCGCGGAACGTAGTCCGCAATGACACTTCATTAAAAATATAACTAATGAAATACCTAATACAACATACATTTTCCGTACCGAATCCATATTATTTGGTTCCCAATGCTCTTAATCAGTTTTGGGGCAAAAAGAAAATCAATGAACTATTCCGGTTTGGAGTAGGGAAACAGGATGAAGACCTTTTTGTGGATGAGAAATTTGATGGAACAGAACTAACAGGAATTATCACCGGAGTTTTTAAAGAAAACTGGGATTTTAATAAAGAGAGAATTGAGAAATATAAAAAGTCCAAATATCCTATTGAGGTCTTTCACGCCTGTACATCCGGCACGAAAATGCGTCCAAGACTAAAAGATGATTGGAACCTGAATTTAGCAAAAGATGATGATTCTACAAGACGGGGAATTGCGGCATCAATCTTTCTCGCAAAAGAGCTAATAAAAGAGAATCCGATTTGTAATTTTCATCTTGGGAAATTCCCTCCTGAAAATTATGATGTAGCAAGAAATTCTGTTTTGAAGAACCTGACATATGCATCAAAAATCGCGAAAGAAGAGCAGGTCATTATCACGATCGAAAATGATTATAGTAAATATGTCGAAGAGGATGTCTTTGGCGATGATGCGACCGAAATGTTAGAGATATTAAAAGAGATTAATAGTGACTTCGTTGGTGTCTGTTTTGACTGGGGACATGCAAACGTTCAAGCAAGAAACGAATTTGATAAAAAGAGAATTTCATTAGAAGAACTTCATTCTTTTCATTTTCTGGAAAATTTCATTGAGACACTTGGAGAGAAAATATATTATGCACATTTGCACTACAATCTTGCCCATTGTGAAAACCTGGAAGTAAAAACTAGAAGCATTGTCGAACCGGATAACAGAGATTTACATATGCCGATTAATAAAGTTCATGAAGATGATAAAGAAAATTATATTGAAACTTTAAAATTACTAAAAAACAAGACCTCGATAAATAAATGTGGTAAAATCATGCTCGAACTTACCAGGGATAAAATGTTCGGATTTGTACCATTTAATAAATTCGGTGCAAACACCCAAGATGCTTTGGAAAGTTTAGATATTGTGAAAGAGGTTTTTAGTTCATAGAACACCGCTGTCATTGCGAGAAACGTAGTGACGAAGCAATCTCAGAGATTGCCACGGTTTAAAGAAAATTAAACCTCGCAATGACATTTATTTATCTATTTAGAACAAACTATTATGAAAGACATGAAATTTGAAGCAAAAGTAAAAAAGCTTGAAAAATCAGAGATCGAGGTAACAATCACGATTCCTGCTGAAGAACTCGACAGAGCTTCTGAACGAGCTTTTAACAAATTGGCAAAGGTTGTAAAAGTTCCTGGATTCAGAGAAGGAAAGGCTCCAAGAGAAACCATTATGGCGAAAATTGGACCAGCACTTTATGAGGAAATGCTTAACGAAGTTCTTCCAACCGCAACAATCGCCGCACTTGAACAAGAAGGACTAACACCAGTTGATCAAATCAAATACAACGTTGAAAAATTCGAACCAAAAGAAGAGTTGGTATATAAAGCAACCTTCCCAGTGTACCCTGAAGTTAAAATTGGAAATCTTTCCAAAATTAAAGTAAAGAAAGAAACTGTAAAAGTAACAGATGAGGATGTAGAAAAAGTTTTGAGTGAAATGTTCGAAGATTGGTCAAAGAGAGAAAAGGCAAAAGCAACAGGGAAGACCCACACTCATGAAGACGGAACAGTTTGCGACCATGATCATGGTGACGATGTAGGGACACAAAATGTTGCGTCCGAGGATGACGTACAGTCAAGACTTGAAAAAGCAGCAAAAGAAGGAGAAGAGAAGGCTGTTGTTTTGAAATATTCCGAGCCAACAGATGAATGGGCAAAGGATGAAACACACCTTGATGTTGCAGATTTGAAAGAATTGAAAACAAGAATTAAAGAGGAAGTTACGAAACAGAAGGAAGCAAACGCAGAAGCAAAATATCAAAATGATATTATGGCAGAAGCAGTAAAGATTACATCAATGGAAATTCCTAGTGCATTTATTGAAAGAGAGCTCGACAGAAGACTTGATCAATATAAGCAAAGAATCGCAGGATTCGGATTGAAGCTTGAAGATTTCTTGAAAGCACAACAAACAGATGTTGAGAAACTTCGAGACGGATGGAGAGATAACGCAAAGGCCTTTATTGAATCAGAACTATTCCTTCTTCAACTTTCTAAAGATGAGGAGATTAAAGTTGCTGATGAAGAAATTCAGAAACAAATCGATGAAGTTGAAGATCCAAAGACAAAAGCACAGTTCGAAAATGAACAGGGGAGAGAATACATTCGACAAGCATTGTTAAGACAAAACGCTTTCAAGAGATTGATGGCAATTGTAGAAGGAAAATAAAGGAATTGTTATCTTCGACCCAATCGGGAAACCATATGAAATAAATAAAGAGAGTGACTATTCAGTCGCTCTCTTTTATTTTTATCCTAATAGAAAGACTTATTCTAATTTAAACATTGAACAAGGATACTTTGTGGAGGAGCCACAGGCAATCTATCAATATCATCTAAAGATGATAAAGCATCTGTAACAGCCTGAATTGCTTCCTGAGTACTTAGCTCTAGCCATTGTCTTGATTCCTCTTGGTTACCTGCACTGTGTACATTACAATAATTTTCATCAAGACTAGCATAACCTGCAAAAAGATTCTGTGGTAAAGTAGGTGTAATCGGGCTATTACCTCGAAATAATACAACATGATCACAATCATCCGGTCCTAAACCGTTGCCACTTTCTGCTGGTTCAGACTCAATACAAACATCCCACCAAGGAATATTATCAGAAAGTGGTGGCTGATGACGATAACCCAATCGAAGCCAATACGTCTTTAACTGAACAGGGAGAATGGACTCTTCTTCCAACTTATCCAGAAGACGTGCTAAAGAATTACGATCCCCAACAAATACATCTGAATCGAGATTTCTCACAGCCAATGCTTCTCTTGATTGCCATACCGTCATGGTAAGTTATCTTAATTATTTCTGGGGAGTTTGTAAATTGATTATACAACCATAAATATAAATTTGGCAAATATCTGTCCTGGTTGCATACATGTTACGAACTGACAATCGTTAAAAATATTTGATTCTGTAACTTTATCGGCGATTGTTAGTAAATAGTGGTTGTTCTTATCTGGGGTTTGGGGAGAAATACAGCTCTTTGTAAATATCTATATTTAACACATATCTACAAATGCGTGATTATCAATCGGTTATGTAAAAACGGTGTGCTAGCGTTATTTCTCCCCAACACTTTTGATTACTTTTTGTGTAAAAAGTAATTATAGATAAATACCACTTAGCTAGATTCCTCCACTCGACACTTCGTGCCTCGGTCGGAATGACAATACTTTGCCCCCATCCACATCTTCCTCCAAACATGTTACAATTCAAATATATTGAATTAATCAAACAACATGGACACAGGAGAGATTGCATATTTACCAGTCAAACAAGTTCAAGGCTACGATGTCATACTGGAACTTCAAAACGGACAGAAGATCATTCTTCCTGAAGATGAACGAGTAACGGAAGCAGAAGTTGGAGACGAATGTCTAGTAATTATTGCTTATGATAAAAGAAAAGATGAATATTACGCATCGGAAAAAATTGATCAACATCTCGTTGATGTTGTGCTGAACAAAGAATTGGAAAAAGGACAGGAAGTAGAAATCATTATCTATGCGGAAACACCGCTAGGTGCAAAAGCCGCTATCAATGGTAAGTACCGAGGAATGCTCTACGCAAACGAAACTTTTCGAAAAATAGAATTCGGAGAGAAAACGAAAGCATATGTGAAAGAAATTCGAGAAGACGGAAAAATCGATCTCATTCTACAACTTCAAACATATAAACAAGTTCCCGATACTACGGAAAAGATTCTGAATGAACTGAGAATGGCAGGAGGATTTTTACACTTTAATGATAAGAGTTCACCAGAGGCAATCCATGCAAAATTCGGAATCAGCAAAAAAGTCTTCAAGCAAACAATAGGCGCTTTGTACAAACAAAGAAAAATTACAATTTCGGAAGAAGGGATTAAGTTAAATTAAAAAGTTTTTCTTCTCCCATTTTTATGTATGAAACTCTACTTGTAGTAAGCTTGTCGAACTATTCAGAGGATGACACAATAATGATTTATTGCTCGAGCGTAGTCGAGAACTTCTTGATTCTTCAACAAACTTACAAATCCTCTCCACCAAATTGAGGAAGACCAGTGCAGGCAGCATTTGCTCGAGCCAATTGAGCCACTAACAAAGCTTCATCAAAAGCCGCAACATCATCACCGTCAACAAAAACTGGTAATTCGGGAGCAGTACTTATATGCTGAGAACACGCCAGACAATTCTGAGGACACGTTGCCATTGGATTTTAATTCTAAAATAATTTAATTAACTGAACTGGGGCAACAATGTTATTATAACATATATTGAATACATTAATATTCCCCAATTGATAAACTTTTAATTTTGCACTACTATAATACATAGAAAATATTTTATATTTCTGAAAAAACAAGAACATGAAAAAAGGACTCTTAATCACACTTGGAGTAGTTTTGGGACTATTACTCCTAGTCGGAGGATTCATTGCGGGAAAATATAACGCAATGATCAAAGAAGAACAAAATGTAGAACAGGCGCAAGCTCAAGTTGAAGTTCAGTTGCAGAGAAGATTTGATTTAATTCCAAACCTTGTTGAAGCAACAAAGTCAGTCTTAACACAAGAGCAGGCATTAATTGATAGCGTAACAGCAGCAAGAGCAGCATATGCGGGAGCACCATCAGGTTCAACAGAAAAGGTTGAAGCAGCAAATGAAGTCGAATCGACATTATCACGACTGCTTGTAATCATGGAAAACTATCCTCAGTTAAAAAGTGATGAAACAGTACAAGGATTAATGGATGAGCTTGCAGGAACTGAAAATAGAATTGCCGTTGAAAGAGGAAGATATAACGAGGAAGTTACAACCTTCAACCAGTTAATCAAAACTTTCCCAAACAATTTATTCGCAGGACTATTTGGATTTGAAGAAAGAGTAAGATTCGAAGCAGCAGCAGGGGCAGAAACAGTACCAACAGTAGACTTATCATTAGACGAGTAAAAGAATTGTAGGGACAACCCTTGTGGTTGTCCTATTTGGGGACAGGTACAAGGCCTGTCCCTACAACAAATAAACATTAAATAAAAACAAATGTTAAACATTTCCCAACTTGCAAAAAAAGCTATTGTCATTTGCGTTATGATGACGGCAGGTTTTGTATTTGCAAATCCAATCTTTGCAAAAGATCTTGTATTCCCTGAACCGGAGAATTATGTAAGCGATTTTGCAAACGTAATTTCTTCATCAACAGAAAGTAAGCTAAACGAAGAGCTCAAGCAGTTTGAAGATGACACAAGCAATCAAATCTTCGTCGTTTCCGTAACAGATTATCAAGGAACATACCTGGAAGATTATGCAGTAAAGTTATTCGAAGCATGGGGAATAGGACAAAAAGATAGAGATAACGGAATTTTATTATTATTCCAACCGGAAGCTCCATCAGGTAGCAGAGTTAGAATTGAAGTCGGTTATGGACTTGAAGGTGCTGTCACAGACAGCATTGCAGGAAGAATACTTGATAACTACTTTATGGATAGTTATTTTGATAAAGATTATGATTCCGCAGTAGAAGATACGGTTACGGAGTTGATTGCTGCAACGGAAGGCGAATATGAAGGAACGGGGGATGTTTATATCGACGAAGCTTTTGACTGGGCTAGTGTTGGATTAGTTCTATTCTTTGTTCTTTGGTCAATATTAGCTTCAACAAAAAGTTGGTGGCTAGGCGGAGTTATCGGATTTATTGCGGGAATATTCCTTGGTTGGAATTGGTTCGGGATACTCGGTGCAATAATTGTTCCATTCCCATTATTAATAGTCGGATTAATTATCGACTTTATTTTATCAAAGATCGGAATAAGTTCTCGAGCACGAGGCGGAACTTGGGGTGGAGGACTCTCAAGCGGCGGTTTCAGTGGCGGCGGCGGTGGTGGATTTTCCGGAGGTGGCGGAGGCAGTTCGGGTGGGGGAGGAGCAAGTAGATAATCTAAAATAGAAAAAAGACCTGCAACTGCAGGTCTTTTTGTTGCGCTTTGATTAATCTCATAGTATAATCCGGTGCACATTATCCTACAAAACAGGTGGCAAGCGAATTACAAACACATATTCTCGAAGCTCTTCCCGCGGATAGGGCGCTCCAACTTGCTGGAATTGAAGTAACCACAAATGAAAACAATGTTGATGTCATAGAGATTCAATCATCAATTGAAGAATACGCGGATTCCGAAAGAACTCAACGACTTCCAAGCATTAAAGCATTGACTCGAAATATTCAATACGGCACAGGAGCTGTTGTGTTATACGCACATACACAAGGAATTGATTCTACAGAAACATATCTATGTTCTGATGTCGATGGCGTGGTTCGAAAGGCCTTCTGTCTTAGGAATATTTTCAGTCCAGGAAAAATAGAAGAGTTTATTCTTGACCAACTTTCTACAATTGACCGCTTAGGATTTGCTCGCGTACATAGTATTATAACGAATAATGTAACAGATGGTTTTGCTGCAAAATTGTTTGGAATGGCCAGGAATTACCTTACCCAGGAAAGACAGATTCGCGAAAACCTACCAGCAACACTGATAGAAAGTGCAGTAAGAGTTGGAGATAAGCCAAAGCAAGATCAAAGAAGGATAGATGCCACCGCACAAAGTTTAATTGATGATATCTACAGAGCCCAATATGATGACATCGCCGGTTTTTTATTTCGCAAAGAAACACGACAACCAGCGAATCCGATGCTTATTTCAATGTTCGGGGACAACCCCAACGATGAAGTATTTTTTAATCTAGTAGTCAATAAAATACGAGAATTGAAACCGGAATTATCTGAACAATTGAAGTTCCTATTTGTTAAATTCCCATACAAAATCCCTTGGTTTGTGCCAAAAGCCCTTCACAAGATTTGGCAAAACATTACATAGAAAAAAGAGACCCTTTCGGATCTCTTTTATTATTTATTCAACATATCTTACAAATAACAACCGCACTGCTTTACATATTCTTTGTATGAAGCAGAAGTTTCTAGATAATCACAGTAATCTCTTGTAGGGCAAGTCTCTTGAGACTGAACAGGAGTATCGCTAGTAGCATCTTCTTCCGTATCGTAATATCCGGATTCCAGAGAATCATTCCAAGCTTCAAGAAAATTCTTTCTATCTTCTCTGAAAATCGATTTGTTCTCCTTGAACCAAGGTCCAAGATTTGCAGACATCTGAAGAAGGACAAGAATGAAAACCAAGCTCCAACCAAGAAGCACCGTTGCCTTCGTACTTCCTTCCATTTTCTCATTTAGGTATCTAACACCTTTATCAAGGAATGAAAGTCCTGAGAAAAATGCAATTGTTGAGAAGAAGAAAAATAGAAATGCTAAGAAACCATTCTTTGAACCGCTGAATGCAAATAACCAGTTAACAGGAACAAGTGCAATTAAAATTAAAGAAACGTATAAAAGGAATCCCATGAATAAACCGAGAATTTCTTTTATTTCTAACTTTGAACCATTAAGTGCAGAAAATACATAGAAAGTAGGGAAACAAAGAGCAAGAGAACTGACAAATAATAGAACATATTTTAATCCGGAGATTAAAGCTTGCTCCCAACCGAAACCACTAATTGCAAGTGCTGCATAAATGCACAAGATGATAATTGCGAGAGTCCAGCTTAGGAGAGTTTGTGCCCAGAAAGATTCTTTACTTAAGACGTCGTCATAGAACGAGTCCTTTTTTCTGAGCAATTTTGAGATTACATTCATTTCTTTCACCTTTAAAATAGATAAAATATAATTGTCATTGCGAGGTTTGAAAAATTTCAAACCGTGGCAATCTCTAGGATTACTTCGTCACTATGTTCCTCGTAATGACAAAGAATAACTAATCTGCTTTACTAGAACCTAAAACCTAGAAACTTTTTAAAAACTTCTCTCCACCCACGTTTTGAAAGTAACGATAACAGCACTATAGATATCACCTTCAAGAGGTCGAATGAACGGTAAGGATTCTTCAATATACGTATAACCAACCCACGGTCTATAAATCCAAATCATCTGTGTTGAAACAAAAGCGAAAACGATGCACCATATAGCAAGCATTTTAAAAACATTAGCCTTTTCCAGTTTATCCTTCAAATTCTTCCACGTATTGAAAATTGTAATTACCCACGCAATAGAATAAACAAGAACCAGCATTAAAACATTGAATCTGTAATTATCATAAAAATTCTGCCCAAACCAGATTACAGGAATAAGTGAAAAAAGAAGAATTGATAATAGGTACATGTTTGTGAGAACAAGTTTAGAGATTTGACGAATCGATAAATCTAAACCAACTACGAAAGTGAATAGAAACATTGACGGAAGACAAATAAGGGTTGTGGATGCCATCACGAGGAAGATCTTGATTGCAGCATAAAGGTACATAATACCACCGGAATATGCGCCAACAGTTGCACCAAAAGCCATCGCGCCGAAGAGGATCCACAAGATTAGTGCCAAGTATGGCAACCTCTCTTTGCTAATAACCGCATTGAATAAATTTTCAGGCCTTTTTAATAACATTTCCGAAAATTATAGCTATTGACTAATTATATCACTTTCAACAACACTAATCAGCTCCATCCATCACACTATTAATCATAACGCACATTTTGTAAAAAAGTAACACGCCGTCAACTGAAACAAAGAATGGTGCTTTGACAACAACTTTTTGCTATAATCCAATCATAAATTAATAGAACATGCAAAATATTATGAATCTGATACCAACAGTAATCGAAAAAAGCCGAGATGGAGAACGAGCTTATGATATTTATTCCCGACTTCTCAAAGATCGAATAATCTTCATTGGTGGAGAAATCAGAGATGAATCAGCAAACACGATAATTGCACAGCTTCTATTTCTTGACTCACAAAGTGATAAGGACATAAAACTTTATGTAAACAGTCCGGGAGGAAGTATCTACGCAGGACTTGCGATAATCGATACTATGCAGCACGTAAAAAGCGATGTTTCAACAATTGCAGTAGGAATGGCTGCCTCAATGGGATCTGCAATCCTTGCAGCAGGAACAAAAGGGAAAAGATTTGCATTACCAAATGCAAAAATTCTAATCCACCAACCATTGATGTACGGACTTGAGGGACAGGCAAGCGACATTGAGATTGCGACAAACAGATTAATAAAAGACAAGGAACAGCTTCTCGGATACCTGGCAAAATGGACAGGACAAAAGAAATCAAAGATTGAAAAAGATGCTGATCGAGATTACTGGATGGATGCAAAAGAAGCACAAGAGTATGGGTTAGTGGATAAAGTAATTAAGTAATAAAATAAAAATGAAAAATGAAGAAACATTAGTATCTCCAGAACAACATTGCAGAGAAATGCTGTTAATCGCAACTCACGATCCCAATAATATGCCAGGTTGGAATCAACGAATAGGACGATTGACAACTGCAACAGTCGAAAATGTATGGACACGCGAAGAACAAGCTCTAAAACTTGCAAGTATTAAATGGGCAACTCTAGACCCAGAAAACCTTGCTTTCTATGTTGTTCATCAGCTCACTAAACACTTCCATGAATAATTACCAGATATGATCAATGCAGGGATTGGAGCTTGGAGAGCTAGCCAGACACCAGAAATTGAAAGTGTCTAACTTGATGTGAAATAATGCAAATAAAAATTTTTCATGCTAGTCACCCGCCTACGGGTGACGAAACTACCCACAATATCCCAATAATATCAACACTGAAGAATAAATCTATTTTAAAATTTCTCAAAATAAAATCCCAATGAAAATAGAAATCAAACAATTCAAAGAATTAACTCTCGAACAATTATATAAAATCCTGAAACTTAGATTTGATGTTTTTGTAGCAGAGCAGAATAGTATTTACGATGAATATGATAATAAAGATTATGAAGCTATTCATCTTTTCATAGAAGAGGAAGATAAAATAATAGCTTATTTAAGGATATACAAGAAATCTGAAGCGATCGCATCATTCGGGAGAGTTGTTGTTCATAAAGACTATAGAAAAAAAGGACTTGGAAGAGAGATTGTACAAAAAGCTGTTGAATATATTAAATCGGATATGAAAGTAGATAAAGTAGAAATTGAGGCTCAGTATTATTTGAAAGATTTCTATAAATCATTTGGATTTAAACAAACTTCAGAAGTGTACGATGACGGAGGAGTTCCTCACATTGATATGGAGCTTAATATGTAAATCTATAACAAGATGACTACTGAACAAACATTTGAAATAGAAAATACTGATTTTGAAGTTGGTGTACTAGAACCCCAAGATATCAACGACCTTATTTTAATCGCATCCGAATGGGTCAGGAATAGGGATACTGGAGAGATAGCTGAAAGTGAGTTGCAAACCATAAGGGAGAGAATGCAATCCAGCTTAACGTCTGAGGAATATAAATATTATGTTATCAGAAACGAAGACAGAAAAGCAATTGGATGTTGTGCAATAAGAGAACCAGAAGAGGCAATGCAACCATATATAAGTGGTTCAAACACACTGGAACTTGTAAATGTCTTTCTAACAAATAAGTATCGAGGAAAAGGTCTTGGATACAGATTAATGCAATTTACTTTTCAAAAAGCAAGAGAGCTCGGGTTTGATGAAGTAATATGGAACAGCGGTCCGAGATACAAAAATAGTGCATGGGATTTCTATACGAATCTTGCCGGACAACCAATCGATATCGCATCAAAACTCTATGGTGAGGGCGGGGACGCACCAATTTGGAGAAAGAATCTGTAATGTTGTCCTTCACCTCCACTTTTGCTATAATCCCCATATCAAGTTGATATCGGCTCCTTGCTCTTATTAATAAAACACATGGTGGGTTCTTAGCTCAGCTGGCTAGAGCGTTACAATGACACTGTAAAGGTCACTGGTTCGATCCCAGTAGGACCCACCATGTGTTTTATTAAACAAGTTCAAGTTCTGGTGAATTTCATTAACTTTTATCTTGCGAGCTACACCCTCTAATTCATACGTCCCAAAGCTATTTCTCTTTTGTCACCAGTATTCGGTCATTTAGCTGTTGGCATCTGAATCAGATTCCCCTCTGGAAAAGGAGAAATATCTCGGAGAAACAAAAGGATTCATGGTTTCTAAAAAGTAACATAACGAAATTTGCGGAAAAGTGCTATGATTTATACAGTGAGTAGTTATGTTATAACCTATGAACAAACAAATGATTCTCAAACTCAATAACTTAAACAAGAATTTCTATCAAACGACGGCTGAAGACTTTGATGATTCACGACAATTTTATTGGCAAGGATGGGAAAGTCTGCTTCCAACAATTCTGCAAATTAAACCACAAGGAAAACTAAATGTCCTCGATATCGGTTGCGGAAATGCCCGTTTCGCAAAATTCCTAAGCGAAAATTTAGGGGGGGAATTCGAATACACAGGAATCGACAACAGTAAAGAATTACTATTGAAAGCTGATGAAACATGCAAAAACCTAAAAATTGCAACTTGCAACTTTCAACAGTTGGATATCGTCCAAGAACTTCTCATCGACTCTCTTGCTGAAAATTTAGATCAGAACTACGATCTGATCGTTTTATTCGGCGTAATGCACCACATACCAAGCTTCGAGCTGCGTGCAAAGTTAATAAAAGTGTTCTCCGAAAAGCTCTCCTCAAATGGAATTCTGGTTTTCACTTCTTGGCAATTTGCAAATCAAGAAAGATTTCAAGATCGAATAATCTCACCTGCAGTTCTTGAATCTGAAGAGGATGAATTAGAAAAGAATGATTATATTTTAGATTGGAGAAGGGGTGCAAAAGCATACCGATACTGCCATCATTTAGACGAGGAGGAAATTGCGAAGATAATAGCTGAGATTCCGAATTTACAAATAACTGAACAATTCTACGCGGACGGTAAAACCGGAGACTTGAATTTGTATACAATCTGCCAGAATGCACAAAAATAAATTCTTTATTACAATCGCGGGAAATATCGGGGTGGGCAAGACCACACTAACGAAAAAACTCTCAAAAGATTTGGGATGGGAGTCAATACTCGAACCGTCATCCGAAAATCCATATTTGGAAGATTTCTATCAGAATATGGAAAGGTGGTCATTCCACAGTCAGCTCTATTTTCTCACAAACCGGTTAAAGGTACATAGAAGTATTTCTTACGCGAAGAAACCGGTGATTCAAGACAGAAGCATCTATGAAGATGCTGGTATATTCGCCACAAATCTATATAAACAGGGACTGATTAATAAGAGAGATTTTCAACTTTATCAAACGATTTATAAAGAATTCAGTGAAAACCTCCCAAAGCCGAAGCTTGTGGTTTACTTAAAGGCAAATGAAAATACTCTGGTAGAAAGAATTAATAAAAGAAATCGAAAAGAGGAGAAATCTATCGAGAAAGAGTATTTACAGAACCTGAACAGGCTTTACGACAAGTGGATATCCAAATTTGAGTTATGTCCTACACTCACAATAGAAAATGATGATCTGAATATCATGCGTTGTAAAAAAGATTACGAGTTTGTAAAAGAAAAGATACTGCGGCAATTATGATAAACACCTCGAACGGTGTTCTCACACAAAGGATAAGAAATCTTAGTTCTTTATCTTCAAAACCAAACCCTTCAAATATTCACCTTCCGGTAAATTCATGCTAATAGGATGATCAAATTGATTTAGCGGATTTTCTAAAATCTGAACTTCGGAAACTGCGTCCATGGAAGCCTGCCAAACGACTCTGCGAAGATCCTCGTTTGTAACATGTCCAGAGCATGAAAATGTCGCTAAAATCCCATCGGTGGAACAAACTGTCATTCCAAGATAATTCAACCGTCTATAAGCCCGTAGAGCTCGCTGTAATGAATCTTTATGCTTCACAAAGGCAGGAGGATCAAGAATCACAACATCAAACTTTTGTCCCTTATCTTTTGCATCTTCTAGAAAATTAAACCCATCTTCTTCAATGAAGTCGGAATCATTCACTTCCAAACCGTTCAACCCATAATTTCTCTTTGCTTGTTCAAGTGCGAATGCTGAAGAATCAACGTTAATGACCTTTTTCGCACCAGCCTTCAAGGCATAGATTGAAAATCCGCCTGAGTAGGAAAACATATTCAGAACAGTTTTCCCTTCAACGTACTTTTGCAATCGTTTTCTGTTTTCCCGTTGATCGAGGAACAATCCCGTCTTTTGACCTTGTCCCGGAAAAACAACAAACTTACAATTATTTTCAATAACCTCAATTTCTAATTCTGAATCACCAATAATAACGGGCTTGAACCCAATATTTTCAATTGCTAATTTTATTTCCTTTTCGAAGGCACGTAAACCGTCCGTGTGGAAATCAATTACAGCATAATCCGCATAAACGTCAACAATTAAGCCTGGGATGAAATCACCTTCTGCATTAATTAATCGAAAACAGTTTGTTGACTTAAAGTCGATCGATTGCTTTCGAAGTGAAAAGGCTTCTTGGAGTTTCAAATTCCAGAAATCTTGATTAATTTTCTCCTCTTTGAAGGTCAAAACGCGCAAACGAATATTATCCGAATTGCAGTAACCAATACCCAGGAATTCACCGGATTGACCAGTAAGTCGAACCAAATCGCCGTCTTGTGCTTGCAAACTGAAAACAGCACCCGAAAATACCCAAGGATGGTGACGGATAAGAGACTTGATGGCAGAAGGTTTAGTTATAATATAATTGATCATAATTGTTAAAATCTTAGAGTAATTTATCCGTGTCATTCTCCGAAAGGAGAATCAGACACGGATGGGATAACGTTGTGTCTGATCCTCGCTTCGCAAGGATGACACAACTCATAAATTCTTTCACATTGTAACAACATTGGCGCCACATTGCATTAACAACAAAATACACTTTTATCATTTCCATTTAATCTAAAAAATGTTATTATTACAGCTGATATATTAAATTAGTTTCTTAGACCAATTAAAAATTACAGTAGTAAGTACAAAACCAACGTAAAGGAAAAGTACAAAATTAATGAAGCGATCGTTGCACCAATTGTGAACGTCGTTTCAGAAGATGGAATGCTAGGAGAAATGCCTCTAGCAAGAGCCTTAGAAATATCTAAGGAAAAAGGATTAGACTTAGTTGAAGTCGCACCAAATCAAACACCGCCGGTTTGTAAAATTCTTTCATATTCAAAACTGAAATATGAAGAAAGCAAGAAGGCAAGAAAGGGCAAGATAAAAGGGAAAACGAAGGATTTGAAGGAGATGAGATTCCCGACAACTATTGAAGATGGTGATATTCAACATAAGCTAAAAAGAGTGAATGAATTCCTCGGAAGGGGACACAATGTAAAAATAACAGTATATTTTAAAGGTCGAACGTCAACAGAGAGAGCTGATCAAATTGTCGAAAAGATATTGACAGGACTCGCAGAAACTAGTACTATTGACCAGACTCTGAAAAAGCAGGGTCGACGTTGGTTTATGACCGTAGCACCAGCGAAAGTTAAACAAAAAATTAAGGAGGAATAAAATGCCAAAGTTAAAAACGAGAAAAACTGCATCAAAGAGATTGGGAAAGAATCCAAAGGTTAGAGAAGTGAAGGGTATTTCTCACTTGAGAACAAAGGAATCTTCTTCAGTAAAGAAAAGAACCGGAAAGAAAAGAGCTCTATCTGAGAAAGATAGAAAAGTTTTTAAGAAAATGGTTCCGGGACTTAAATAGATCGTTCTCAAAGAGCGAAGCGATTTGCAAGAACGATGTATCCCGAATGAACGAAGTGAATTTCGGGATCTAGAACAAAAAGGTTAAACAATTTACGAAAGTTAATACAGAAATGAGAGTAAAAACAGGAACAGTTCGACGAGCAAAACATAAGAAGATTCTTAAGGCGAATAAAGGTTATAGACTAACCTATTCAAAGACCTACCGAAGAGCTCACGAAGCCTATATGCATGCAGGTCAATATGCATACAGAGGCCGAAGAGAAAGAAAGCGACAGCTAAGACAGCTTTGGATTATGAGAATCAATGCAGCTTTAAGACAAATTGGATTTGTTTATAAAGATTACGTACACAAGGCAAAACTTGCAAACGTAGCACTTGATAGAAAAATCCTTGCAGATTTAGCAGTTGCAGAACCTGAAGTTTTCAAAACCGTTGTAATGCAGGTGATGGCATAATATTCTCGTCATTCCATGCCCGACACGGAATCCATTCAAATTAAAAAAGAACCTCGAAAGAGGTTCTTTTTTTTCATTTGGCTTATACCCGAAGCTACTCTATACTATAAATGAATATTTGAATATAAAATAAATGGGGCTTTTTTCTTCAGGTTCCGAATGGGACTTCTACACGTTTCTCAAAGAGGTTGAGAAATTCAACCAAACAGGATACCCGCCATCATATAACAAGTGGCCGACAAAGATTAGTTTAACACCAGAAGTTTGGGAGCACGTTTTGAAAATCAGAGGATATACAACAGAAGAAAATAGAGAGAGAAGTATAACCTTTTTCTGGGCAGATGGAGATGTTGTGACTACTGAATATGTACGAGGACAGGAAACCTTCGTAAGCAGCAAGCATTCTGCAGGGTTGAAATACGAACCAACAAGTCGTCCGACTTACTTTGAAAAACAAATTACGGTTGATGGGAAATTAGTAAAAAAGTACACAGTTGATTACAATAAAATTCCCAAGCAACCCAAAGTAATTTCTCTATTCAATGTCCACACCCATCCAAAGAGAGAAGGGGAGAAAGAATTTTATTATAACTTCCTCTCAGATACAGATGTTAATTCCCTCATTGGATCAAGCAGTCTCAGCACAGGACTAATAATTGATAAGTTCTGGTTGGTGTGTAAGACCGGCGAAACTAATTTCAACTCTGAAGCTCAACAGTTACTTCAGAATTTAGCGGGTAACTTCACCATAAGAGAACCTGGACTTATGACTGAACTGCAAGAGTTCTGCCAAAAGAGCGGAATAGTTTTGTATAGAGCAAAGTATAAAGGAAGGCTAGTGAAGATATAAATGATCTACCACCGGCTAACAACGCCGGTGGTTTCTATCCTGCCGGCTAAATC
>CAZCSM010000024.1:0-24285 GCA_964501355.1 uncultured Candidatus Saccharibacteria bacterium
AACGAAGTTTGTGGTTGTATAAACCCCGACCGTAAGGTCGTGGGTCTTGTTAATAGTTGGAAGCTGCTAACAAAAAACTAGAGATGAAAAATACAGAGAACGAAATACTTCTTAAATCTGTTGTGGGTAGAGAATTGAAAATGAAGGAATTGAAGGAATCCTTAAAAACGTAGATTGGGAAACCAAAACGCTCATCCGGGAATTATTCTTTCCTTGTTATTTACAACTTTTTTCTCCCATGCGATCGCAGGATTGCGTCTAGATATGTGGAATATTGTGAGGTGTTTATAAAATAAATAAACTTCTTGGTGGAAGCTATAAAAGTTTTTGTTTGATTTGGTGTTGTGAATAAGTGAAGGTGAGAGGTTGGAGATTATTTTTGTTTTTAGTATGATTTTTTGAAGTTGTTGTGTTTGATGAAAACAAAAATAATCTCCTGGGAGAGTGTGATGAAGCTAAAATGCGCCTTGTGAGCGAAGTACGCTGTAAATGAGCGCTTCAATGATGTAGAACATGAAGACCAGGAAAGCATACGCTATCCAGGCAGTCAACGTCATCGTTGCGATTGTGGCGCCAAAGGCCATTCCTAACAGGAAGGGGAGTACCCAAGGTGTTAGTACTACGACGAGACATCCCATTACTGTGAGAAAACGATTCACGATACGATCTGTCTTTTCGGTATTCATAGCATTCTCCTTTTTTTGCGGTCTGAAAATTTTTGGTCGAACTGAAAAAACAACAACTAAAGTACTGGTGTACTTTCTGTTCGACCAATTTCATCTAGCAATTTTTAAAGAACTTGATTGGTTTTGATATTTTGAAAGCTTTTTTCAAATTTGCTAATCAATCGGGAGATATTATAGCACTATAAGACGTACGGGTCAATCTTCTGCGTTTTCTCATAAATTTTCTTGCAATCACGTGTATCTTGTAGTATATTACCTCCTGCCTTGTAAAAGCCGCATAAACACAACTTGATACTTCGACAGGCTCAGTACGAGTATGGATTCTGAGCTGAACTTACTTAGGCAATAAGTTCTCGTCAAAATATAGGTAAACTTTTTTCCTTCATTTCCTCTTACAAATTTTCAGCTACTAGAAATTTCTTCAGGTACAGACCTTTACAAAAACAACAGAATAGATTTTTAATACTTGAAAATTTCAAAAAGAAAAGGTTCAGGTATTTGTGTCATTGCGAGGAGCATGCGACGAAGCAATCTTTGAGATCGCCGCGCCAATAAATTGGCTCGCGATGACAGTTACTAATTATTTATGGATTCCGGATCGGAGTCCGGAATGACGGAGGATTATCATGAAAAATTTAAAAAGAATTATAAATTATGCAAAGCCTTTTTGGTTGCATGCTCTGATCGTCGTTTTGATGATTGGTTTGAACATCTTAAATAACCAGGCTGGTCCTTGGATATTTAAAAATGTTACAGATCAAATTGTAGCTAGCGCTGAAGGCGGCGTTGATTTGTCTACATCAATTAATGTTGTCAAACCATATTTGATTGCGCTTTTGTGTTTGACGCTTATTTCCGTCATTGCTTCTCGAATAAGAGAGAAGCATGGTATCTGGCTTGATGTGAAATTGAAGTTTACGCTTCTTCGCAAAGCCTTCGATCACATGATGAATTTGCATATTGGTTATTTTGAAACGGAATCATCAGGTTCTGTTATGTCAAAGATTGATCGTGGTGTTAACAGAATCTTGGGAATTTCATATTCATTAACCAACTTTTTCCTGCCGAATTTATTGTCCGGTCTAATTTCGTTAATAATTCTTGTCTTCATCAGATGGGAAATTGCAGTCATGTTAGTTTTAACAGTTGTTCCTTATGCAATCATTAACACAATTGTTTTGAAAAAACACGTCAAATTAGATAAGAAATATAACAAACTTTACGATCGAAATAACTCACATTTATACGAAGTTATCTCTTCAATGCGACTTGTAAAGGGTTTCGGAAAAGAACTTTTCGAAATGGCAAAACTTAACAAGTTTAAGGAGGATGCGATTGCGATGGAAAAGAGATTTGTCCGAATGTGGGACTGGGCAGCATCGAAGGATTTGATAATGAATTCATTAAACTGGTGCATTTATGCATATGTAATTTGGCTGACATTCAAAGGTGAGTTGACGATTGGTTCATTCTTTTTGATTTATCAATATATGCAGCTTGTCCAAATGCCGATTCGTGAGTTGTCCTGGATGTTTTTCGACATCAAGCGTGCGATGAACGGTGCAACGGATTACTTCAAAATTATGGATACACCGTCGAAACTTGTCGATGCAGAGGATGCAAAAGAGTTTGAATTCAAAGCAGGAAAAATTGAATTTAATAATATCAAGTTCGCATACAAAGGAGATGAGATGGTTTTTGAAGATTTAGATTTGACTATTAATCCAGGAGAAACCGTTGCATTCGTTGGAAAGAGCGGTTCGGGAAAAACTACGATTGCAAACTTGTTAATGCGCTTTTACGATGTGAATGAGGGAACTGTAAAAGTCGACGATCAAAATGTAAAGGAAGTAACTCAAGGCACACTACGCGAATACATAGGAATTGTTATGCAGGATTCATATCTTTTCGACTTATCCATAAGGGAAAATCTTAAGTACGGAAAGGAAGACTTTACAGAAGAGGAGATGATTAATGCATGCAAGGCAGCAAATGCGCATGAGTTTATTGAGAAATTGGAAAAGGGCTATGATACGAAACTTGGAGAACGGGGAACAAAGCTTTCCGGAGGTCAGAAACAAAGACTTTCGATTGCTAGAACATTGTTAAAGAATCCTCCGATTTTAATCTTAGACGAGGCAACTAGCGCGTTAGATTCAGAATCCGAAGCAGAAGTTCAAAAGGCAATCTGGAATCTGGTTGAAGGTCGAACGACATTGATTATTGCTCATAGACTATCAACTATTCAGAGAGCAGACAGGATTGTTGTACTCGGTTCCGGTGGAATAGTAGAGCAGGGTTCGCACGATGAGTTGTTGAAGAAAGGTGGAGTGTATTCACGTCTTCATGAAATGCAAACGGGGAAGAAGTCTGATAAGATTTTGGAGGAATATGAATTAAAGTAGGAACGCGCCATGGTCACTGAGCTTGTCGAAGTGTGGCGCGTTCTTGAGAAGACGTAGGGACAACCCTAGGGTTGTCCCTACAGAAACTGATCGTCATTCCGACAGACTTATCTTTGGCAGGGAAACGAAAAGGGTTTACGTTCCTTTTGGCGCCAAAAGGAACCAAAAGCGCTGGGTGAACGTGGATTTTCCCGTTTGCGATTTGATGTAAAGTTTATATCTTTACCCGCAGGAAACACACATTCACCCAGACCCATAGGGAGAACAGATCTGTAAAAATATTAACAAATGTCACAAAACACTGTATCTCGAAAACCTAGGAAAACGAAGAAGTTAAGATTCTCTTTACTTCATAGTTGGTTGGTAAATAACTTCGAAGCATGTAAAGTTGCGGATGTTGGCGGTGGGAAAGGAATGCTGGCAATGCTTTTGCAAGAAAGCGGCTGGGATGTGACTGTCATTGACCCTGAGATTACACCACTTCCGAATAAATATAAAACGATTGATGGAAGAAAATTGAATCCTCAGGAGATGAATTCGATTAAAACGATTCAGTCGAATTTTGAAAATGAAATGGCTAAAGATTATGATTTAATTATCGGAATGCACGTTCATGGTGCAAATATGCAAATTATTAAAGCTTGTGCGGATTACGGAAAAGATTTTCTTCTTTTTCCATGTTGTGTAATTGGTGAACCAATTGAAAAGGAGCAGGGGATTAATTGGAGATTGTCCTTATTAGAATATGCAAAGGAAATGGGACATGATATTAAAAATGTTCATTTGAATTTTGCGGGAAGGAATATTGGGCATTATACGGATAAAAATTTGAAAAGAATAAAGAATCCTGATCCGGAGGTTGATAAGATGGTTTTGGTGGAAGATAGCGAGTGGAATTAACAATTTAATTGTAGGGACAGGTTTGAAACCTGTCCCTACGAAGTGGTATCATCCCAGCACCTGCCCGCCTTCGGAGGATAGGCAGGAATCTAGGGAAATAAGGGTTTACGTTCCTTTTGACGCCAAAAGGAACCAAAAGCGCTGGTGGAGACTTTCCTCTTGTGGAGGAGAGATGTCTGAGCAAAGCGAAGACAGAGAGGAGTTTCTGGTTTTTCCGTTGGTAGAGAAGATTTAACGAAAAACTTTTCTTCTGCAGAAAACACATAACCCCTTTTGTCATCCTTCGTCAGGTTCAGGATGGCATTTCCCCCTTATCAGGGGGGAACCTCCCCAGACCCCAAAGAACAACGGGATGTGACAAAGATTACTGTTTTACTGAATTACTGAAATGTATAAACAAAAAGAAGTTACAATTAAATCGGGTCGGACTGTTATTTTGCGACAGCCAACTTTGAATGATGCTCAAACATTTGCAGATTTTATCAATGGGCTTGTTAAGGAGGAAACGTTTGAATATGCCGGTCCACAAACCCTGAAAGACGAAGAGGAATATATTGAGTTTTTGCTTTCTGAAATTAATGAAAACAAAGGTGTGCATATTATTGCAGAATATAATGGAGAAAAGATTGCCGGTGCTGATATGACGAATTGTGGATACAAAAAGGAACATGTGTTTGAAGTTGAGCTTTTTGTCCGAAATGATTTTCGCGGCGAAGGACTTGGGACTATGTTGCTTCAGGAATTAGAAAATGAAGTTAAAAAGTTGGTCAAGATAACGATGATTACACTCAATGTCTTTGGTAATAATGATGGTGCGATTCGGTTATATAATAGGTTTGGATATGAAGAGTGTGGTAGAATTCCGAAGGCTTTGAATTATAAAAGAGAATTGGTTGATGAGGTTACGATGTATAAATTTTTAAAGTAGATAAAAATGAAATTATTACTATCATCTTTAGGAAAAACCGCGGTAGAAAATATCAATAAAATTTGGAGTAAAGATCGTTCTCCAAAAGTTGCATGGGTTGTTACCGGAATGAAAAATCCTGCAAATGCTGATTTTGTAGATAACTCTTTACAGGCATTGATGAATAGTGGTCTTGAATTTCACTTATACGACATTGCTGGTAAGAGTTTGAATGAATTTGAATCGGAACTTAACGAATACGATATCCTTTACGTCGAAGGCGGTTCTCCCTTTCATCTGTTGAAGAGTCTTCAGGAAACCGGTTTTTGTGAATTTGTGAAAGACTGGATTAAGGAAAAACCATATATTGGAATCAGTTCTGGCGGTTATATGCTTTGTCCAACTTTAGAGATGGCTCTCTGGAAAAAGCCTGGTCGAAATAAATACGGTTTAACAGATATCTCTGGCTTGGGTGTTCTCAACTTCATTCTAACTTGTCATTATAAGGAGGAATACGAAGATTTTGTGAGAAAAGGAATTAAAAACTCTGAGTTTCCGGTTAGAATTTTGCGGGATGATCAAGGCTTTTTAATTACGGATGATAAGGTAGAATTAATTGGAGAAGGGGAAGGAGTTGTTTTAGATTAAATTTGAAAAATATGGAAGATAATTTTAAACAACAACGACATAAGGACTATTCGATAAGTTTTGAATATTTGCGTGAACTTTTGAAAAATAAGGTTAACAAGATGTTAATCTCTTTTGAGAAGGTTGTTTCCGGTGTTGATAAGGAAGTTTATAAAGTCATGACAGAAGACTCCGTTTTATACGTGCTTTTCAATCATTATGGTACTGACTTTAGAAATGAGGCGTGGGCAAATAACAAAGCTCAAAAAGCAGGTGTCCCTGTTCCTGATATCTTGTTTAGCGGAATTGTTGAGAGGGATGGTTTAGATGTGGAATGTATGATCGAGTCTGAAATTTCTGGCACCGAGGTAGCAAGTATTTGGAATGAGCTATCTTTGGAAAACAAAAATAAGATTATAATTGAACTTAGCAAAAATCTACAAAAACTGCATTCTGTCTCGGCTGGTGGTTTTTATGAAATGGATAAATCCGGGACTTGGGATTTCGAAACTTTTACGGCAATGATGGATAGTGCAATTCATGATCGAAGGGAAGAGTTTGAATATTCAGAGGAGTCTGGTTTGACTCAGCGGGAATTAGATAAATGTTTAAAGTACATGACTCTATATCGAGATTTGCAGAAGGATGCTCAACCGATTTTGTGTCATGGGGTTCTTTGTTTAAGGCATATTTTTGTTGATGGTAATTATCGAATCACAGGATTAATTGATTTTGGCGGTTTTCGTGGAGGTTTAGTGCAAGATGATTTTGAGATTCTTTATTTCGAATTAGAACCTGAATTATGGAATCTATTGGTCTCAAGTTATTTTGAAGGCGATGTTCCAGAAAACTTCAATTATTTAATGAATTTGCATCAGATAAATCACTTTCTGGGGAAGATTGCATCGAGTGTGAAGAAAGATCGTATGGCGAGAGCCGAGAATCGATTAAAGAGGTTAAGAAATGTTTTATTGGAATTAGACAATGTTACGAATTAAAAATTTACATCACGAAATTAATGGTAAGGTCCTTTATCGGGACTTGAATTTACTCTTGGGAAATCAGGAGAAGATTGCTTTGATCGGTCGAAATGGTTGTGGCAAAACAACTCTTTTCAAAATCATTATGGGAGAAATTGATCCCGATAAGGGTGAGCTTTTTATGGAAGGTGAATCCGTGGGATATTTGCCGCAGATTTTGAGTTTGAATAGCGACGAAATGGTCGGTGAATTTATCGAGAGAATAATTCCTGAATCCTGGGAGCAGTATCGTGCGCACATTATTCTCGATCGTCTTAAATTCGGTTTTATCGACGAATATCAATTGATCGGAACATTGTCAGAAGGACAAAAGATGAAATTGAAGTTGATGGAAATCTTGCTTGATGAGCCAACTATTCTCCTTCTTGATGAGCCGACGAACCATTTGGATATTGTGGGGCGAAAGCATTTCTCAAACTTTATTAAGTCATTTGACGGCATTGTGATTATGATTTCTCATGATCGTGCTTTTCTTAATGAAACAATCGATCGCGTGATTGAAATTGAGAATGCGAATGCACAGGTTTACATCGGGGATTATGATGACTATAAAATCGGGAAAGCTGCATGGATTGAACAGAATACAAATGAGGTGAAGCTGCATCAGAAGAAAATGGCTCAGCTTGATAAACTTCTTTCCAATGTTCGAAAAATTAAAGATGGAAAGAAACGTGGTGCGGCAGTTGGTGCGGTGAAGAAGCGAATCGAGCGTGAAGTTCGGGATAACGAGGTTGTGAAGTATATGGAGAAGAATATTAGCAAGCTTAGTTTGGAAGGCGAAGTTCATCAGCACAAGTTAATCGTCGGTGTTGAGAATCTATGCAAATCTTTTGGTGAAAACCATGTTTTGAAAAACATTAACTTGGAGATTCGCGGTCGTGATAGAATTTGGCTTTATGGTGCGAATGGTACCGGTAAATCAACACTTATCAAGATTTTGATGAAGGAGTTGAAAGATGATGCAGGAACGATTCGTTGGGGGACTAACATTCGCACTGGTTACTTCGCTCAGATTCAGGATCCTGCGATTAATGAATACCGGTTGATGGAATATTTCATGAAGATTACGGAAACGCCGTTTGAATCTGCGTTTGGTCCGCTCGAGCGTTTTCTTTTTCGTAAGGAAGATTTTGCGAAGAAGATCGGGCAAATGAGTCCAGGTGAACGTGCGCGTCTTCTTTTCGCTATTTTCACTTTTAATGAATATGAATTCTTAATCTTGGACGAGCCGACGAACCACCTTGATATTCCGACGAAGGAGCTGATTGAAAAAGCCCTTCGGGATTATAAAGGCGCGGTGCTACTCGTATCTCACGATAAATACTTCGTCGAGCAAGTAGGGGTAGAGAAGGTGTTGGAGTTTGGGGTAGATTAATTTGATATAAGATCCATTTTATTTAAGAGTCTATTCTCCAGAGTATTTATAAATCGGATGCTTTCAATTAGAATCTCATCGAAAGCGATTGGCAGATCTTTGTCATCTAGATGGAAGAACTTTTGAGCTCTTTCATAAGATTCACCTTTTCTATGTGCAGAACCTGTAGATCTTAGGTCTTGAAGATTTTTAAGAAAAGAGATCATGGGGTCTGATTGAAATTCTTGTGAAATAAGGAATCTTTCTAGCTTTTGAATTCCTTTCAAATGTTTTTCTTTAGGTAGGTTTTTCGTCAACTCTTTTTCATTGAGTGAGTCGATGACTATCTTTGTCAGGGATAATACTTGTTCATCAAATTCTTTTTGTTCATTTGTTAACGGAGTATGTAGAGATCTGAAACAATGTTCGTCTTTTTTTGCCAACGGTTTAAATAGTTTCCAACCATACTTTTCCTCCCATCTCTTTTGGAATGCAATAAATTTCTGTTTAAAATACAAGTCGCTCTTTTCTGGATCTGTGAACTTTGCCTCAAAGCCTCTTTCCCATGCCG
The DNA here is from genome assembly GCA_964501355.1 of uncultured Candidatus Saccharibacteria bacterium. Classification (GTDB taxonomy): domain Bacteria; phylum Patescibacteriota; class Dojkabacteria; order CAZCSM01; family CAZCSM01; genus CAZCSM01. The sequence goes on from CAZCSM010000024.1 coordinate 8,491, forward strand.
TGTAGCTAATTTTGCTGTCTGTTGCAATATTAAAACTTTTCCAGTGCAATTGTTCTTTGTACGATAAGTACCCAAGATCTCCGAGGAATGCTATTACATAATTCGTATGATTATTATCCATTCTCAATCCCCATTTTCCTCCGCATCGTAAGTAACCATCTTCAACAGAATATTTTTCTGGCTGTGAATAGTATTTAGTTAATACTTCTTTTCTAAAAAAAGACGGTGTTAGAAAGTATGGTGCTCCAGGATTCTTGCCAAAGGAATTCGCTAAGTACTTTTCCTCCGAAGTATGCGTGATTTCTTGACCATCTTCGTCAATTCCAATTATAAAATCGGCATAAGTTTTATCTTTTTTACCGAATAAATCAGGGGTGAATGTTTTTAGGCCGGAAATCAGTTTCTTTCCCATCAAAAAACCACTTGATTTCATTTTGTCTTTAGAATAAAAACTTTGATTACAAATACCTCTCGAAAAAATAAAGTCGTCTCCTTTTTTATGGTATTGTGTTTCCTTTAGGCCTTGGTCTTCAACGGTCTTCTCCGAAAATCTATAGAGATCAAAGAATATTGCTAATTGCATGTTTTTAATTGCAAGAAATTCTTTGATTAACCGGAGCTTTATTTTGATTTCTTTATCTGAAATTAAAACTACATCTTCGTCATCTCCATTATCATCGATGAGAATATATTTGTTATTACGTTTATCTTCATATAAGTTGAAGTAGTGTCTGAATTCCTCTAATATTTCCCAATATTCACTTTTCATTCCCTCAAAGTGTCTGTTTATAACCAATGGTTCTATGTTGCCATCAGAGTATTTTTTATATGTACCGATCTCTTCCCCATTCTTAAAATGAAAAGAGAAGTAGGGTAATCCATCGCCTATTGATAAATCCCAAGATGGGTCTTGTAGTGATTTGTTTATGTGGTTTTTTGAGATAAGTGCAGAATAAGTAGTACACGATTCCGTATCGTTATTATTGTTTGAATAAACTGTTACCCATTCAGTTTTCCCCCAATTTTTAAGTTTTTCAATAAAATCATTAAACTCCAGATCTACAGCCATTATTTTTATGCATTTGGTATTTATGATATTAAGTATTTTACTCCTTTCCCCTCTATCTGTCAGTATATAAAACAAAATCCCGCACTTTGCTTCGTCTATCTCAGCAACTGTGCGGGATGATAATGTAATTCATTTGGAACAATACTTAAATATCTGCTCCCATTTGCATAATACTCATTAACGTATGTCCATCTCTCAAAACTTGATCTGACTTTCCTTCATGCATTGGAATCCTTCTTGTATACAATCGTACCAATCCGAAACGTCTTTCTTCTGCTAGTTCAACACTCCTCAAACGATGACTCAATACACGAGGATCATGTTCGAGTATACTTCTGTATGAAATAAACGCATCTCTTCTTGCTTCTGCGTCTTGTCTTGCTAGCCCAATTTGCGCTAATGCTATTGCCGGTGCGGTTTCCACACTTAAGCCGACATGTTGTGATGCAAATTCTAACATTTGGCAGTCAAGGTTTTGAACACCTTCTAATCCTGCGGCGGTGATTGCGGAAAATACTAATCCTAAATCTAATTCTTCCATAACTACATCTGTCTGAAGTAGGTTGCGGAGATTGTACGGTATTCATCAATAATTGTAAATATGTTGCCTGTTACTTTCTTCCCTCAAATCCGTTATATTGATTAGTAGATTAAATTATTAATCAAAAACTAATGGAAGATACAAATATGCCCGAAACTATTATTCCAAAGGACGAAACTACATTCGTTCCAGAAAAACCTGACCTTGCACAGGTTGATGCTACAACTGAAGCTTTATCAAAGAAGAAGAAACAGGTTCCAGCATATGTCTGGGCAATTCTTGCCGTTCTTGTTTTAGTTGGACTAGGAGCATTGGGTTATTATCTAGCCGTGCTGCAAAAGGAAGATACTGAGGATCAAACGATCGAGGAAGAAGAAACTGTTTGTGAAAATTTAGATCAGGAATACATAGAAGATGGCAATTTGTTAGTAATTAATTATTCCAGCGAGGTTTTTTCTGGCGTTGAAATGGTTAATATTATTGAAGGAATTCGTGGTTTTAAGTTATTGAATAGTGACGAATATTTGTATTTGGTAGATGCTTTTGAAACGAAGGAGCTACTTACAGCAGAAACGAAAATGGATGTTTCTGATCGTATTTATACATGTAATGATCGTATTGGTTATATTGTAGAACTTGAGGATGGTTCTGAGCGGATTGTTCTACGACAAGAAGTTTGGTATGTGGGGGATCAAGTTATAACTTCTGGATTTAATAAAGAATATCATTTCTATTGTTCCGAAGGTGTGGAAGATTGTGCTTCGTTAGTTGAAACAATTTCAATTAATTTTGGAGATACGGAAGAATCTTTAGCAGAAATAGTTCCGACGGTTGATACCTCTGATTGGAAAACATGGACGGGTGACTATCTAAGTGCAAAATTGCCCGAAGATTGGAGTGCAGAGGAAACTTCTAATACTGAAAATTGGAATGGATTAGTAGAATTTGTTGTAAAAAACGAAAATGGTGTTGTTTTCGGTCTACAATATAATTCAGGATTAGGAGGATATCCTACTTGTGAATCAACGTTTATTAAGTTCTCAGATTACAGTCCAGAACAACTACAATCTTTTATGGATGTTTATAATAATGATGTTGCAGAAGGTTCTTACGATTGTCCATCTGATCCGCAGATTGAAGATTTTGGCGACGATTATGTCTCCGTAGATTTTCTGAGCAATGAATTTAGAAGACCAGCAAAATGGTATTATATTGATTCGGTTTCTGACAATGCGTACTTTGAATATGATCTGGTCGCAGGGAATCTAGTAAATACTCCTTTGGGACAGTTCTTGTATTACACTTGGACCGAAGGATTAACAGGGAATGATATGTTAGTTCTGGATCAGGTTTTGGAAAGTATTGATGTCGTAAATGAGAGCCCGACAGAATATGTCTCTGATGAGATCACCGGTAAAACTGATTCTTGGGATGATATGACAGATTATGAACAACAACAGTACATTGTGCAAGTAATGGAAGATGCGTGGGTTGATGCCGGTTTTGAATTAACCGAATCAGGTTTGGGTAATGCTGAAACTGATAATTTTAACTATGTAGATATGTTTGATGATGCTACGGTTAAGTCTGCCGAGGGATATAGGATTGGATTAGATGGTTCCTCTACACTTAATGAGTATACAAAGATTGTTAGCTATTTCCAAAACAGTGGATTTGAAAGTATTGAAGTTACTAGGGATGAAAGAATTCAAGAAACTCAGTTTAAAAAAGATGACACATTTTGTTATTTAAAGAAATATTTGAGTAACGATGCTGAGTTTAATCAAATGTATCTTCGATGTACGAATAAAGCATCATCTTCTTCTCCTGAAGTTAATATTCCAACTTTCTATGAAAACTTTATTATTGAATCCACTTTAGGTTATTTTCAATATAATGAAGAGACTGAATCAATTCAAAGTGGTGCAACATATCCGTTTGAGGCAGATTATGTAGAAGAACTTTTAAGCATTTTTGATTTTATTTTTGACGAATCAAAGAGCACTCAGAATAGTTATTATTTTGATAATTATTACACAAAAGGTTCTGTTACTTGTCGTGTCTTGTATTCTGAAGAGAACAGAATAGATGTTGATTGCCGAGACTTTGGATCGTTTTAATAGGTATTGAATATTGCCGCTTTTGAAGCCCTGCTATCGGCGGGGCTTTTTTGTGCTAACTGTATAGACGCTTCGTTTTATTAATCGTGTTAATTAAGTTTTTTGATAATGAATAAGAAAAAAGTTTTATTCCTCTTCGGTGGTCAATCCGGGGAACATGAGGTTTCAATTGTTTCGGCAAAGGCCGTTATTGAAAACTTAGATAAGGAAAAATATGAACCAATTGAAGTTGGTATAACAAAAAATGGGGAGTGGATAATTGGTGACGATATTGAGCTTCTGAAAAAAGGAGGAGATGTTAAACCGGATTACGAGTTAATGCTATCTGCTCGCAAAGTTGAAGGGAAAAGTATTTTATTAAAACTTGTAGATAATAAAGTTGAAGAAGAGATTCTTTTCGACATTGCGTTTCCTGTTCTACACGGAACTTTTGGTGAAGATGGAACTTTGCAAGGACTTCTCGAATTTTATCAAATACCTTATGCCGGACCTGATTTAACCGGATCCGTAACTGGAATTGATAAAGTTTTATTTAAACAGCTGATGAACGAAGCGCAGATTCCAAATGCGAAGTTTCTTTATTATCGCAGATCAAAATATGATGCAGATCTAATAGCAAAAGATATTGAAAGAACTTTTGGTTATCCTGTTTTTGTTAAACCATCAAATACAGGATCTAGTGTCGGTGTTTCAAAAGTGGAAAACTCTGCTGAATTGAAGGATGCTGTGGAAGATGCATTCAAGTTTTTTGATAAAATTTTGATAGAACAGGCTGTACCCAATGCTCGGGAAATTGAAGTTTCCGCTTTGGGGAATTGGGACAACGTTGAAGTGTCTATCCCGGGAGAAGTTATTCCTGGCGATGAGTTTTATTCATACGAGGATAAATATATTGACGATAAGTCTCAGACAAAAATCCCTGCGGACTTAGAGCCAGATGTTTTAGAGGAAATTCGTAATTTAGCGTCAAAAGTTTTTAGAACAATTCATTGCACCGGTATGGCGAGGGTCGATTTTCTCTTGGATGGGGAGACGAATGATATTTATATTAACGAAGTTAATACAATTCCCGGTTTCACCTCAATCAGCATGTACCCGAAATTATGGGAGGCCTCAGGATTATCGTTTCGTGATTTGGTTACGAAATTGATTGAACTTGGTGTTGAAAGGCATGAGGAGAAATGTAAGAATGTAGTGAGTATAGATTCAAGCTTACTGCGTAAATAGAAAAGGGGTTTTGTAACCAAAGAAATATTAATCATGCTTATACAAAGTCATAAACTTAAGTTAACGCTTCCATACGAAAAGTCTCCGATTTCTATTTTTACGAAAGCGGAAGATGTTTCGAAGGTTTTGTTGGCGTCCTTAGCGTTATATCCTGGATGCCAAGATCTCGTTAGTGCGCAGAGTTGGTATGAAGACATTTTGAGACTAAATTTGGATGAAGGCTGGGATTTTTCGGAAGAAAAAGAAATTGTTATTCCCAAAGAGCATTGGTTTCGTTTTGGTTTTGTATTTGCCTTTATTCTAACGTTCTTTCGTGGGAATGTCGAATGTCCAGAGTGCAAGAAAACCTATACTTCAACCGATCTCCATTTAAATCATTGGGCAATCCGAGTTGCGGCTTTGTCTGGCACAGGAGGTAAAGAGATTCTTTGTCCTGAAAGGCACCAAATATTCAAGACGGTCGATTGGAGAAGTTAGCTTGGTTATTCCGTCTTGCTGGGTTTTATAAAAACACATTTTTTATTGGTGTTTGATTTACATCACAAAAGTGCACTGTTACAATTAATATATATTTTTAGATGTGATTTGAATGGAAAAAGTAATTAAACTTTTCGAGGAAAAGGGTTGGAAATATGAAGTCGCAGAAGATGGCGTAACAGTTATCTCCGGCTTTACGACTGAACCTACATATGAGGAAGGCGTATTAGAAGAAGGTGAGAAAGTAGAAGTCGGATTCAATCTGTATGTTTTTCGAGTTACAGATGAATTTGATGACCTATATCGATTTACGATAACACCATTTGCAAAGGATTGGAATTTTGTTGTTCTCGGACAAGATTTATTAATAACACTTTTGACGTGGAATCATGATCTGGTTGAAGCTCGATTTTCAATTGATGGTGATGGGGATGTTGAATTAATACTCGATGTGTTTGCAGATAAATTAGATAAGGAAGAATTTGATCGCGTCTTGCAAGTGTTGGTAGATGTTTGTGCCCAGACATATAATTCCGTTGAAGCACAAATTTCAGAAAACATGCGATATTTAAAGAGACCGGAAGATGAGATCCTTGTAAATATGGATGCAGCCGAATCGGTTGATGAAGAATAAGAAATAAAGATATGGAGTTGTTAAGTGAATACGAGGCAAATAAGAAATCGGAAAAAGAACTGCGTGAAATTGCAGAGGCTCATTTCAAGCGTAGAATTCCTTTCGTAATACAAAAGAAGGGTTTGATTGCACTTGTTACGGGGAAACTTTCCCCTGCAGAGCAGGACAAGGTTTTCAAGGGTCTGCAGCCAGATGAAATGAAGTCTCAGGAGCTTCGGATGCTACCTCTCGATAAATTGGAAAAGATGTTCAAGGAAAAGTACAACTATTATTTCCCGAGAACTGTTCATCGGTCCTGGATGGAAAAAATTCTGGAAGGAAAGGCAAAGATTCACCAACTTCCACCAGCTGTGCAGTATGAAATCGGAAAGGCCAATCCTTCGGCCTCTTCATCTTTCATGAAGACCTTTGGATTGAACAATCTTCCGATAATCGGTGGTTTAGTGAGAAAAGATGATTATGATTCCGGTCGACGTCTTTCTGATAAACTTAGGAATAAAAAATATAATAAGAGTAAATACGTCAAGTAAACTATGAAACAATCGTTGGGATTATTTTTTCTCAAATACCTCCGTTTTTTAGCTAAATTGCAATTGGCTAAAATTAAACCGGATATTATCGGGATTACCGGAAGTGCCGGAAAGTCTTCTGTACGCGATGCTGTCCACTTGATTTTGAAATCAAAATATAAGTGTAAGGTAACCGGTGCGGCAAATTCTGAATCCGGAATTCCTCTTGATATTCTTGGTTTGGAAATGCACAGTTATTCAATTCTTGAATGGCTGCGCGTTGCCGTTCTTGCTCCCATTAAACTTCTGACTAATTGGGAAAAGTACGACAAATATATTGTTGAGATGGGGATTGATTCTCCTGACGAGCCAAAGAATATGAGTTACCTTCTTTCCATTCTCCAACCAAGAATCGGCGTTTTCATAAATGCTGCGGCAGTCCATTCCGAACTTTTTGATAAGCTGGTAATGGAAAAAGATCCCGCAAAACGTTTGCCGTTAATTATTAAACGAATCGCAGCGGAGAAGGGGAAGATGATTGAATCATTACCGAAAGATGGTGGTGCGGTTTTGAATTTGGATGATAAGAATGTTCGAGAATTTGTAAAGAAAACAAAGGCGAAGGTTTGTGGTGTTTGTAGCGATGGTTGTGAAGACGCATTGCACTTCGAGAGCCTCAGTGACCTCAATTGCGTCTCTACCAAAAACATTCAATACAACCTTAATGGTTTCTCCTGTGATTTTGAATATCGGGGAACCGAAGAAGGTGAACGGAATCTACCGTCACAACATCTGGAATTTCGAGATCAGATTCTTGGTCCTCAATATGGAACAACTTTTGCTTTGGCAATTGCAGTTGGTTTAGCATGCGGAATTGCATTTGATGATTGTGTTGATGCACTTCGTCGATATAAATTATCACCCGGAAGAATGTCGCTTCTTCGCGGAATAAATGATTCATGGATAATTGATTCTTCATATAATGCCTCAACTGAGCCAATGCTCGCGGCTCTTGATGTGTTGGAAAAGGCGGGAGTTGGAAAGAAGAGGATTGCAGTTCTTGGTGATATGAGGGAAATGGGGGCTGAGGCAAAGTTGTCACATGAGATTGTTGCGGAAAAAGCAACTCAAATTGCTGATGAAATGATTCTTGTGGGTCCATTGATGAAAGAATATTTTATCCCGAAGGCGAAATCTTTGGGTTTTGATGATGATAAGATCCATTGGTTTGAAAACTCTGCGCAGGCTGCTGATTTTTCAAAAGATTTAGTTCAGGGTGGCGAAGTTGTTTTAGTAAAGGGTTCTCAAAATACAATTTTTCTTGAACGGGTCGTGGAGGAATTAATGCTAGAGAAAGACAGGGCTGATAAACTTTTGTGTAGGAGAGGTGAGTATTGGGAGAGAGAGAGGTCCAATTACGTTTAGGGTGTCATTCCGCGCTTGATGCAGAATCTAGGAATATAAATTTTACATTACTTTTGTCGCCAAAAGTAACCAAAAGCGCTGAAACAAGTGAACTCCCTCCAGGCACGAACTTTTAACAAATAGCAACCGGAATCACTTGTTTCAGACTTCAACGACTAACAACCGAATAACAAATAACAAAAGGAAATAGCATTTTATGATTAAATTTGCATCTTCTTTCGGACAGCGAAAAAATATGTCGTATAACTTCGGAGATATTTCCGAAGTTGAATCTAATGTTGATGAATTCTTGCGCGATAATAACTTCTCATCGCAGTCAAGACTAATTACTGCATTTCCCGCACATAAGAATAAATTCTTAATTTTGGATGATAACTTAATTAAATCTCTTAACGGTAGAAATCTTGTTGAGAGATCTGTTGATGCGGATGGCGTTATTACAAATTTGATAAATGTTCCAGTTTGTTTCAAACCCGCGGATTGTGCCGTGGTTGGTTTTGAGTTCTCCCCTCTTGAGAGGGGTGATTCTGATTTATCAGAATCGGGGTGTGTTGATAACACCTTCCGTCTCGCTGAGGGCGAGCCACACTTCAATAAACTCAGTACATCGCCTTCCTTTTTAGGAAGGAAAGAAGATGTCTTTTTTGGCTTATTACATATTGGTCTTGATGATTATTTGAATGATATTGTTTCGAAATTTAATGATTTTATAGTAGGGACAACCCTCACTTCGAGAGCCTCAGTGACCAGGTTGTCTTTACAAATTAACAAAATCCAAGTTTTCCCATTCTTGCAAAAGTATCGAATCGACTATAAAGACTTTCATTCTGACAAATATGATTGGAATTCTATAGAAAAGATTCAAGAATATATTGAGTGCGATGAGAAGGGACGATTTGTGGATTTTCACAAAGCTGTTTATAATGAATTAGTGAAAGTGTTTGGAGAGTCATTTGTTAATTTTACAAATGTTCGAGACACTTTCGAATTAGCGAAAGAAGGAAAAGCCTTTTCACACTCACTTTCTAATTTCCATTCGGAATTTGAGAATGGGAGGAATGTGGTGGTGGGGGAGATAATTTAGTTTTATATAATACAATGTCAGTTGTTGATTCAGATACACCCACAGGAGTTGTTCCTGTTCCTGATGTAGATCCCTTAGATACGCTTGTAGTGCAACCTTGTTTGCTTGAAGAGTCAGATGAGTTGGATACTCCAGCAGTAAATGCTATCCGTTCTGGTCCATCTCCAGCGAAAGAGCTTGTTTCTCAGGATATTTTGCAAAGACAAGCTGAGGAAGAAAACGAGAAAAGGCGTGTCGAACGCGAAGCTGCAATCAAATATCATGAATTGTATGGGACATCGATTCATATTGATGAGGAAACTGTTTTGGTAAATCAGACCTTGTTAAATCCAGAACAAATAAAAGATGAAGAAATACGCACAAAGGCAAAAGAAGTTGTTGCGTATCATGATTGGTTTAAAAGAATGGGAATTGGGTCACTAGAACCTGAGGCTCAGGATATATATTTTATGATTAGTGCAATTAACGAGGCTATTCGGAATGACGATGTTGGGAGTCTTGTAGCTCAAGTATCCGTATCGATGGGATTGGGGGATATGGGAAAAGAACAAGCAGAGAATGTTTGTCGAGATATTTGGGAGCAAAGTGACGATGATCCTGTACGTATAAGAAAATTGAAAGATTTATTTATATTAGATATCCTTCCATTAGGTGAATTAGCTTTAAAAGCTTCTAGGAATCCTGCTTACCAGATTGATGAGGTAGAGGCTGTAGCGGAAACTAAGCAAATCGTGCTGGAGGAAATTAATCCTGCGTTAAGAAAGCGAAGGAATAAAGGCGATTTCTTTTGCGGTATGAGATACGTTACAGCACTTGCATATGCACAAGATGAAGAATCAATTAAAAGGATCCTGGAAGAAGTTAATATCGGTTTGCTTTCAAAAGGAAAGGGGCATTATCGAGAGTATACAGTTGGAGCAATCGCCGATTTAATAGAGGCTAATAACCAAATAGAATTTACTGGTTTGAATCCAGAAGTTGTAGAACGAGAAGACGGTGTGGCAATATTCCAAGGACAGCACAAAGGTGAATTTTATCATGGAAGGGGAGAGGATTTCATCGAAGATACAATGGTTATTGATGTGATGGGTGGGGTTCGTCATTCGGAGGGGTTTGTTAAAGCATTAAAAGCAGAGATGCATCTTTCTATTGAAAAGATTGCAAGAGGAACTGACTTTACGAGTGTAACCGATGCGGAAGATTTAAAGGGTCGTTATGAGAACTATCTTCGAGATGTAATCAATAAAGCAACTGGAGATATGCGAAGATTTCATAAAGAGACTTCTGGTAGTTTCTTGTTTTCGGGATTTGAGGTGGTAGAAATTAATGGTGAACAACATGCGGTTCTTTATTCTAGTGGAGGAGATACAGAAACCGTTGTCATTGATAAGGAAGGAAATGAAAAGGCTCGATTGTTCTTTGATCATCCAGCATTTCATCTTGGTGGTGTTCCTATGTGGTTACAAGATCGCAATAAAGTTTCTCTCGGTTCGGTTGTTTCAGTTAATGATGAAATAAAAGAAAATGAAGAACCACAATTACCTGATTTGCGAGTTCAAGTTGTTAAGCTTGATCCTGGAGATTGTGTCCTTTCGTATACTGACGGGATCGGTGATACTTCAGGTACGCCAGAAGGTGCCTTTCTTATTAGAGACGTGGTAAGAAGCTATCCTGATGGAAGCTCCTCAGAATTGGTAAGCGCAATTGTGGGAGAGGTCGCAAAACGGCAACGAAGATTGACTTTCAATGGAGAAACTGTAGCACTCGGCTATGCTAGGAAACAAACATGTGGAGATGGAGAAATCTTTTCTGGTGGTGCTGATGATATGGCAATAATTGGTTACAGACAAAAATAATATTATCACTGCCCATGACAAATAAACAACGGGGGAATCTTTTGTGGATATTAACTGCAATTGGTGCATTTCTTGCATTGCCATTATTTTATCTTTTGTTCATAGAGTCCCCGCTTTTTGATACTTTTCAATACCTCCCGGTCATTTTCTTCGCTGTAGTTATGTTTCTCCATTCTTTATGGAAAATCGGAACAAAGAGAACGCTATTGCTTTGGGGATTGGCTTCATCAATTGGTTTTACTGCTGAATATTTCGGTCTGAAATATGGTCAACTATTTGGTGGAAGTTATGATTATATTGCCGGTCAACTTTCATTGTTCACGGTCCCCGTTGAAGTTATGGTCTTCTGGGCGGTATTCATTTACATCGGTTATTCCATGACGACGGGTTTTCTCGAAACTGCAGGAATTTCTAAACCTGTATGGCCATCAAAAAAAGGATTGATTCTTTTACTTCTCTTGGTTCTTCTTGACGGATTAATAGTTACCGGTCTTGATGTGATTATGGATCCTGTACAGATTGCTTTAGGAAGATGGGCTTGGGCAGATAGCGGTCCTTTCTACGATATCCCAACGGGCAATTTTACAGGATGGTTTACTGTTTCTGCATTAACAGTTCTCATTTTCCGTCTGTTTGAATACTTTCGTCCGGCTAATTTTGATCGAATTGCCAATCACGCAGAATTATTACCAACAGTTGCATACCTTAATATGATGCTGATTATGAGTCTATATGCTTATAATAAAGGTATGCATGAGTTAGTTCTTCTTTCGTTTTTCGTTATGCTTCCGGTGGTTGTTGTATCATTGATTCTTTACCTAGGCGGTGCGATTTCAAGTCGGGCCTATTATTACGATAAATAATCAGCTTACAGCAATCAGCGGTCAGTAAACAGCTTTTACACACCCCGGCTTCCACCGCTTTTCATCGGTGTCAGCCACCCCTCTCAAGAGGGGAATTCCGAAAGTCTGATATTTATTTATTGACTATAACCTAGAACCTAGAAACTTATTCTCCCTTTATCATCTTTGCTCATTCTGCTATTCTAGTAATCGAACTTTATTTTCTTTAATAAAATCATTGAGTCCGTCACGTGCTCCTCGCAAAAGTAGAAAAGTAGGGAAGATTGTGCCATCGGTTTTGCATAAGCCAGATTACACTTTGCTGATCACGGTTTTCTTTTTGGTCCTTTTTGGTCTAATCATGGTTTTCGACGCTAGTGTTGTTTTCGCAAATGACCAATTTGGAGATAAGTTCCGATTTTTGAAACTGGAAGTTATGTGGATAGCTATTAGTACGGTCGCGATGTTCTTTACAATGAGTTTCGATTATCACAAGATAAAAAGTCTCGTCGTACCAATGATTGCTGGCACTGTGGGCTTGTTGATATTAGTTTTATTTATGCCCGCAATTAACGGTTCCAGACGTTGGATTGGACTGGGAATTGGGACATTACAGCCTTCCGAGCTTGCAAAGCTCACATTTACTATTTATCTTTCATCTTGGTTATCGAAAACTCGGGAAAAAAGAACTGCGAAGACAATTGCAGATCAGTTTTCTGAACACATTATGAAAGAATTGTTGCCATTTCTTGTCGTTTTAGGCGCGCTGTGCATTTTGGTTCTTCTCGAACCAGATCTTGGAAGTACTCTTTTAATTGGAGGTACGGCACTTGTTATGTACTTCCTTTCCGGTTCTGATGCAATTCATGCCATCGGTTCATTTATGATAGTTCTTGTAATGGGAATGTTGGGCATTCTTGCAGCAATTCTTTCTCCTTATCGCTTAGAGCGCGTTAAAACATTCATTCCGCTTCTGCTTCGCGGTGATGTAGAAGATCCCCTCGGTGCGGGTTATCAAATTCGACAGATTTTAATTGCAGTCGGTTCTGGTGGTTTGGCGGGCTTGGGTTTTGGTGAATCACGCCAAAAATTTCAGTATCTTGTTGAAACAACTGCAGTTACGGATTCGATATTTGCGGTGATTGCGGAAGAGCTTGGTTTCATAGGTTCTGTGATACTTTTGGCGGCTTTTGCGTTATTTATCTACAGAGGTTATCAAATTGCGAAGAATGCGCCGGATCGTTTTGGAATGTTACTTGCGGCGGGGATTACTTTTTGGCTCGGGATTCAAGCTCTTTTAAATATTGCGGCGAATGTAGCAATTATCCCGCTGACAGGGATTCCTCTTCCGTTTATTAGTTATGGGGGAAGTTCTCTTGTTATTACGATGGCTGCTGTGGGAATGCTGCTGAACGTGAGTAGACAGACAACAAACAATTAACAATTTGCGGATTGCAGGAGAATTAATATCAAGAGTGTCATTCCGACCGAGTTATGAAATAACGGGTGGAGGAATCTGGCGAAGTGAAGATTTATCTGGTTTATGTTAAAAATAAGGTAAAATAGACTTATTGTTACTTTTGACACCAAAAGTAACCAAAAGCGCTGAAACAATATAGTGCCACAGATAGCAATCATGAAATAAATAACAACCGGCATATATTGTTTCAGACTTCAACGACTAACAACCGAATACAGATTACAAGATAGGCGCTATAGAAATTCATCCCGATTCTCGGAACTAGATTCCTCGCGATGCTCGGAATGACACTGTGAGTCTAATTATTAAAGAATGAAAATTGAAAATTCAAAATTAAAAATTATTATTACCGGTGGTCACCTAACCCCAGCGCTTGCTGTTCTTACAGAACTTTTTTCGCGCGGAATTGAAAAGGAAAACATTACTTGGGTTGGTCATAAATTCACAATGATCGGGGATGAGAATCCTTCTGCGGAATTTAATGAGGTTACTACTCGTGGAATTAAGTTTGTAGATTTAAAATCCGGAAAACTGTATCGAACATTGTCGTGGAATGCTTTTATTTCTCTTCTGCGAATTCCTTTTGGATTCCTTCAGTCGTTAATAGTTATCCTTTTTGAAAAACCAAATCTGGTAATGTCCTTTGGTGGTTACCTTGCTGTTCCAATCTCATTCTGGGCCAAGGTTTTTGGTGTTCCTGTTTTTACTCATGAACAAACTTTAACTGTTGGTCGGGCAAATCTGTTTATTCAGAAACTTGCGACAAAAGTCTTTTTATCATGGCAGCAGGTTTTCAACTCATTATCAGAAGAACAGAAAAAATCTGGGAAGTACATTGTTACTGGAAACCCAATTCGAAAGGAGGTTTTCGAAAAACGTACGGATCGCTTTGATTTTAACAATGAAAAAAAGACGATCTATATAACTGGCGGAAACCAGGGTTCTCACACAATTAATGAGGTCGTGATTAAAATTCTTCCTGAACTTTTGCAAAAATATAATGTGATTCATCAATGCGGTTCAACAACTCTTTATAGCGATATTGAAACTTTAACAGATTTTCGTGATTCTTTACCTTCTGAATTAAAAAGTTCGTATATTGTTCAAACCGGTTTTTGGCAAGATGCAATTGGTGCCGTTTTTGCAAATGCAGATATTTTGGTTTCGCGTTCAGGTGCAAACTACGTCACAGAAGTTTTAGCTTTGCAAAAGCCTTCTGTTCTAATTCCCATTCCTTGGACTGCTGGAGATGAACAAGGATTGAATGCGAAGATGGTTGAGAATGCAGGGTTAGCTATTGTTTTGGAACAGAAGAATCTGAACGAAGCTTCTTTATTGAAGGCGATTGAAGAAGCATTTAAGATTAGTGTAGAGACGTTGCATGCAACGTCTCTACCAAAGGATGCAGAGAAGATAATTGTGGATGAAGTCCTTCACTATTTGTAAAACTTAGCTACTATTAAATATGCTTACTTATCATGAGTTACTGAAGCCACCATATGTAAATCTTGCGCCATCTGAGTATTCAGATGTGATTACTATGCTGAGAGTATTTGATGCGGGCTTGATGCCATCTCTGATTCCAAGTTTAGGCGAAATAACGTTTAGATTTTTGCAAACCTTACAGCCACAAGATGTTGGCTATCTCGGGGTAAGGCATATCTTTGGTGACACTACGGTTGTAGTTATTCGTCAGATAAAAGATGATCAGCTAGATACTCATGAGATAAAGATTTTTGATAAAGAGGAACCACTTGGAAATCTTGTTGATCTTCCCCTGTTCTCTGATTTGGAAAGACCTGCTCCAATAAAAATTTCCGATCCGGTACCTGCGTCTGCCCCGGTTCATTCAGACGTTGATTTCCCAATGTAACTATTATCTAAATGAACTTATCTATATTAGAACCATACCCCATAATATGATATAATGTTTGTATACCTTTTCTTATTCATTTAATCTGAATCAACAAACCATATGGAGGTCGCAAAAAGGATTCTTGCTAAAGTAGGCCAAATATTAAGCCATATAATTTTCTGGCTCATAAATGGCTTTGTTACATATTACCTCGGGATGTATATTCTATTCTTTATTGGAGACTTTCTAGATTATGGACTCAGCGGTTCCGGGATTCCTGTAAATATTGTAAGTATGGTTCTTTCCGTACCTTTACTCCTCCTTCCTTTGTTCTCGTTATTGTATGTTTTGTACTATGGCTATATTCGGAAAGAAAAGGTAAGACCTTTCAAAATTCTTTTTGCTCTTGAAGCCCCAATTTTTATCATTGCTATTACGAATATTTTTCAAGGAAGAATCAACCCGGGTCAGATTCTTATTTTACTTCTTTTCTACTATATAATCGGGAAGAAGGCTCGAACTGTCTCTAAAAATGTTCACACAAAGGATGCGTCGAAAAGGGCCTCTTACTCCAAACTTTTCCTTAGTTTTGCAGATTCTGTTGAGCACGTTTTCTCCTTATATTAATAGGATAAACCACCAGCGAAGCTGGTGAGTGCGTTTATAGCGTAGCGTG
>CAZCSM010000025.1:0-22637 GCA_964501355.1 uncultured Candidatus Saccharibacteria bacterium
CGAAGTTTGTGGTTGTATAAACCCCGACCGTAAGGTCGTGGGTCTTGTTAATCTTTCTTGTTGTAATCTAAACGAGGTGTTGATTTTTTAATAAATAAATTGCATATTTATATTATAAATTAGACAAAAGGAGGGATTCTAATTTCGTTCAATTATGGTTCTATTTGCTACATTTCCATTTCTATTTTACATAAAGTTCCTATGAAAGATCTCAAAAAACTGCTCCTAGTAATGGTGATCTTTGCATTTGTCGGAGCAAGTGCACTCTCTGCTTTTCTCTGGTTTAATCGCGATAAGATTTTTCCTTCCGAATTGGACGAAGCCTCTATTTTACAAAACATTTTCAAGAATAATCCACAAACTCTTTTGAGTTCCAGCTTAACTAAGTCGGCTGGTGGTAGGAATACTTTCGCTTTAGATTCTGCTGAGTCTGTTGCAGCAGAAGATCAGGCACTTGGTATGCCTGCACCCGAAGATCTTCAAGAAACGAAATCGTATAATTACAATTATACTAAGACTACTACGGTTCCCGGTCCAAAGGCATCAATCTGTTCTGCTTTATATGTTTCTGATAAAACAGAATCGTATGAGAACTATGATTACTTTGATGATGAAAATTATTACTACAAATCAATTTCTCGTAATTCCGGTGATTCAATAATGTCGTATTACCTTGAATTGGGTGATGAAACTTATCAATATCAGGGTGGTCTTTACGCAGTGAAGATTCTTCGTAATATGAATTATGGAATTCTCAAGAGTGATGTTTCTGTGGAAATTGATGCAACCACAGTAGACGAAACAAGTCCAAATGTATCAACTGAGACTATTCTACCGACAGAGGAAGAACCCATGCTTATCGAAGAGGATGAAAGTGGCATAAAGGAGACTCCAGAGACAGATATTGCGGAAGTTGATTCTTCATATTTTGGTGAGGATACATCTGTCGAAGAAGTAACTGAGAATGGCGTTAAATATTATGTTGCTACATGGTCGTACGAAACAAGTTGTGACTTAAGTTATGATTGGAAAGCGGTGACCTCGAGTTCGAGAGATGCTGTTACTGTTATGACTCCGGAGAATGAAACTTCTGAAGATTTGAGAAAGGTTTATGTCAGATCCTGGTCGAGAGCGGACGATTATCAAATTGTTAAACAGGAAGCTTATATAGATAGCGTCGTCGCTGCGAATCTTGTTTCAACGACAACAACTGAAACGGATTCACGAGATGTTGTATTCTCTCAGGTTGCAGATCAATTTGTATTTGATCTCGGTGTTCCTGTAAGAGAAGTCGACATGAGAACTGATTACGTAGATCCGTATTCCGATATGGCCGGTTATTTGAGTTATACGAGTAATTTTATCGCTACAAATGGGATAAAGACGCTTGCCGTTGGTGATTCGAATTACGCAATGACTTCCGGATACTTCAATTCTGAATATGGAAAGCAAGATGAGTGGTATGGTTACATTATCGATAGAGAATATTATGCAAGTACAGCGGAAGGTCAGGATTTGTATGATCAAGCTGTCGAAAACTATTGGATGAAACCTGGCTCATCATCGTTGGGTTCTATAGATTATGCAAATGAAGATTATTCAAAATCGCTCTATATTGCAATTTTCGAGGGCTCTATTTCAGATGATGATATCTGGAATAACTATGTATATCGTGGCTCCGACATGGAAAGTGTCAATAAAACGGTACTAGTAGACGGTGAGGAAATGACAGTTACGGGATATTATTGGGATTATGATACTTCGACAAGCTCAGTAACCGAGGATGCTCCAGATACAGCAACTAGCGGATCATCCAGTGGTTCTGCCGGATCCGGTGAAGATAGTGCACCAGCAGAAATAATTATGGATGAGAGACCATATATTTCTGCTCAGCTCTACGTTTTAATCTCAAAGAATGGCTTCAAATATTTGATTAATTATTACGGCTCTGATGAGACGTCTGAAGCTGCTGTTTTGCCAGGATTTGTAACTAGAGATTTGACCATTGAATCTGTTCGAAATGAATTTTTAGGTGAGATTGAGGCCACATATGAGGCAAACCGAGGAATTCCTGAACCGGCGGTGGATGTTATGAAAGAAACAGTGGAGATTGCAGAATAGGATACTTTCGAGGTAAGATTTTGTAGGAACGTGCCATAGCACGTTCCTACAATTTAGAATATTTCTCTTTAATCTTCACAACTTCATCATTCCATGCTACTCCAGTCTTTAACTTCAATTTCTTTGGTTCATCTCCGCCATTTGGAACGAAAATTGTTACAGAAACATCTCCCGGATTATCTTTCAAAACTTTCTTTATATTCTGCATCTCTGCTTTTGAAGCGGATTTGGGAATGTAAATTTCAATCGAGGTTCTAGGTTCTAGGTTATAGGTTTTAGTTGGCGGACTGTTTTTAAGATTAGATGTTTGATTTTCAATGTTTGCTTCTTTGACGTTTGACGTTCGACCTTCGACGTTTATCATTGTACTCGTGTATGTCACCTGTTCTGAATCATTAACCTTAACTGATTTTTGTTCCTCAACCTCATAAAGTGCCGCTTTATCAATATCGATAACTTTCACAAAATCTATTATGAATGTTGTTTCTCCATTTCTTTCGTTTGTTGAGCCTTTTATTGAGACAGGAACATCAGTTTGAATCACATCCTTAATCTCCTTAAATGTTTTCGGGAAAATTACGCCTTCAATTGTTCCGGTGAAGTCAGTAAGTTTTACAAACATCATAGGATCACCATTCTTTGTTGTGATTTGTTTCGCACTCTCAATCATGCATCCGATTTTATATTTCTTTCGTTGGAATTTTGTTTCAACAACTTCTTCTGCTAATAGTTCTTTGATTGATAAAAGCTTTAATCTCTGGAAATACCCGAGAGCATGTTTGAGCGGATGTGTGGAAACAAAAACTCCAACAAGCTCCTTCTCCCATTCCAGTTTTTGCGACTCAGGTGCCGGTTCAACTTTCGGTAAAGTGGTTTTATGAACAATCGCCTGTTTGTTACCATTTTTATCTGTTTTACTCATCATGTCAAAAAGCCCAGTTTGACCAGCGGCCTTTTCCGTCTGTTTCTTCAAGTAGCTATCAACAAGTCCCTGCATGACCTGGAGCAAAGCATTTCTCTCACCGAATTCTTCCATTGCACCAACCTTAATCAAACATTCAAGTGTCTTCTTGTTAACCTTCTTCAAATCACATCTATTTAATAAATCATCAAGACTTGTAAATTCTTTTCCATCCCTCGCTTTAATTATCTCTTTAATTGGCTCATGTCCGACATTTTTGATTCCTGCAAGTCCAAAGCGAATCCCCTTTTCACCTTCAATTGAGAAGTATTCCTGAGATTTGTTTATGCTGGGAGGAAGAACTTCGAGCCCCATGTTTTCCGCCTCTTGCATATCGATGACAATTCGATCAGTGTCGTCAATATCGCTCCGTAAAACGCCAGCTATGAATTCTTGTGGGTAATGCGCTTTCAAATATGCTGTCCAATATGCAACAACAGCATAACCGGCAGCGTGTGCTTTATTAAATCCGTAGTCCGCAAATGGCAGTAAGAACTGCCAGATTTGTTCAGCAATGTCTTTGTCGTAACCAAGTTTCATTACACCTTCCTTAAACTTCGGTTCTTCCTGCTTCATTACATCGAGCTTCTTCTTACCCATGGCTCGACGAAGCAAATCTGCTCCACCCATTGAGTAACCGGCAATATCCACAGCAATTCTAATTACCTGCTCCTGATAGATTGCAAATCCATTTGTTTTTTCAACAATAGGTTTCAATTCAGGAATTAGATATTCCGGTTCCTTCTGACCATTTTTGATCGCAATGTAATCCGGAATGTACTGCATAGGTCCTGGACGATACGCCGCAGCCATAAAGCATAAGTCTTCAACTGATTCAGGTTGTAGCTCCTTCAAATATTTCTTCATCCCGTCGCTTTCGAACTGGAAAACACCGGTCGTTTTTGCTTCGGAGAAGAGTTTAAATGTTTTTTTATCTTTAAGAGGAATTTCCTCCGCTGTCATCTTCAACCCCTTAGTCTCTTCGATCGTTTTCAAAATATTTGTGATTATTGTAAGGTTTCGAAGACCAAGAAAGTCAAACTTCATAAGGCCGGTCTCTTCCAAAGGATATCCTTCAATTTGGGTGAGAACTTTATCGCCGCCACCAGCCTCTCTTTGCACCGGTGTGAAGTCGATAATTGGTGTTGGTGTAACCAAATATCCGCAAGCGTGAGTCGACATATGTCTTGCAATTCCTTCTACTTTCGCAACAACATCCTTAAGCTCAATTAATTTTGGATCACTATTAATAATTCCTGCGAATTCCTCATCATCATTCATCATGTCCTTAATCTTCTTCACCTTACCGAATTTGACATGAACAAGCTTTGATAATTTGTCTGCAATCTTCAGATCAACATCCATCACTCTGGCGACATCTCTGATTGCAGCCTTTGTTTTCATCCTTCCAATTGCGCAGATTGCGGCAAAATTTTCTTCACCGTATTTCTCCTTGACGTAATTTAGCATTTCGTCACGTCTATCGTCCTGAATGTCCATATCAATATCAGGAGGAGAAGGTCGCTCTGGATTCAAAAATCTTTCAAAATAGCACTCCCATCCGATGGGTTCTATGTTAATAATGTCATTGCAATATGCAACAACACTTCCACCTGCTGAGCCTCTTGCACCCACGGTCATCCCTACTCTTCTTGCCCACTGCATAATGTCACCAACGACGAGAAAATAGTCGTTGTAGCCTTTCATATTAATAACATCGAGCTCGTAATCTATTCGTTCCTTCAACTCCGGCGTAATCTCTCCGTATCTTTTTTTCGCTCCTTCGTACGTAATTTCGCGAAGCATTTCTTTCGGATCGTCATCGTCCTTTCGATTCCAGAATTTTGGTTGAATTCGATCATAGGAGATATCATACTTCTCAATTGATTCGGCAATTCTTTGCGTATTATCAATTGCTTCGGGAAGATCTGAAAAGAGCTCTTCCATCTCTTCAGAACTCTTCAGGTAGAACTGATCGCCATGGGTTCTTCTTCTGGTTTCATCATCAATCTTCTTTCCATCTGCAATTGCCCAAACAACTTCCTGAATTTTCCAGTCTTCCTGCTCCATGAAATGCGTGTCACAGGTCGCAACAATAGGTGCATCAATATCTTTTGCCAGCTCTAATAATTTTGAATTTACTCCAGCCTGTTCATCAATTCCGTTTCTTTGTATTTCGATAAAATAATTATCTTTTCCAAAGGTTTCTTGATAAAACCTTGCGATTTCTTTTGCTTCGTCATATTGGTCTACTGCAAGTCTTCTCGGAACTTCGCCTCCAAGACAAGCGGAAAGAATAATTAATCCTTCGGAATATTCTTTGAGCAAATCATGATCTACACGAGGTTTATAATAATAACCTTCAGTTTGAGCTTTCGATGTGAGTTTTATTAAATTATGAAAGCCAACCTCATTTTTTGCCAGAGCAATCAAATGATAGGGTTTTTTATCCAGTCTGGCATTCTTGTCAAATCGAGTCCTTTCCGCAACATATAATTCTGAGCCGATAATTGGTTTCAAATCATTGTATTTACACTCCGTCCAATAGTTGAAATAACCGTACATGTGGCCATGGTCGGTTATCGCAGCTGTTTGCATATTCAGCTTCTTTAGTGCCTGAACGTAGTCTGGAACCTTTAGAAGGCCATCTAGTAGAGAGTATTCGGTATGTACGTGTAAATGAGTAAACGGCATAAAAATCTATGTTCTAATTTGCAATTCCGAAAAAACTCAATTGCATGAGATGTCAAAAATCTATTAAAAGTGATAGTTGTTTCCGGATTAATTTCCCGTAAAAATACAAAGGTCGATTAATTGCATCAACCTTATTTTTATACTTCAAACTCGGGGCAGTGAGTATGAAGGTTAATAATGTAAACTACAAATCAAACTTAAAATAGTGTCTCATGAAAAGTGATCGTTCTAATCCTCGTCCATCCATTTCTGAAAAGCCTTAATCCCCAATACAGTGAAAATTATCAGTGCAGTTACACCGACAATTCCAATTCCTACCTTCGCCCAAAACCAGGCTGTTTTATTTCTGTAATACTCATCACTTTGTGGTGATAATTCAAGGTTCTTGTCGAATGTAATTTCTATC
Organism: uncultured Candidatus Saccharibacteria bacterium; assembly: GCA_964501355.1. Classification (GTDB taxonomy): domain Bacteria; phylum Patescibacteriota; class Dojkabacteria; order CAZCSM01; family CAZCSM01; genus CAZCSM01. Next base: position 6,183 of record CAZCSM010000025.1, read on the forward strand.
GCAACTGTATCTACCTCATTTGTTCTCCAGTCTTGAACTTCTGCGACAATGTTATATGTTCCCAGTTTTGCTGGTTTTAAGGTGATTGAAGTAGAAATTTCTTGACCTTTTGTTACCGTCCCCCAATCTGTAACTCCGGAGTTTTTTGCAGAAATACCAGTTGGTAATTCCCAACGAAGTTGCATTCTGTGGGTATCAACTTTTGAAGTGATATTCAACGTTAAGGGAATAGATTTATCAAAAATGGATTGAACTCCCGGGACAATGCTTAGTTCGAAACTAGTTCCACCTGTTGAAGTAACAGCCTCTTCTTCCTGTGCAAGAACCTGTAATGGTACAAGCAACAGTGTCAATACAAGAAATAATGAGAATAATATTTTCTTCATGTTTATTACGATTTTCATGTATATATAATATACAAAGTTGGAAAGAAAAAAGAAAGGAGAAAAGAGTAAATGGAATTTAGAATATGGAATATGGCCAAACTGTTAGAGCGAGTTTCTTTCGTTAGAAATTAGGTCAATTAGGTTAATTAGAAATTGTGCAAACACCTTCCGTCTCACGTTGCTCGCCACCTTCCTCAAGTAAGGATTCCATCGTTTAAATTATTTTTTTCTACCATTCATTCACCTCATTTTCGAAGAATGTTATTTCAGGCTCTTTTCCATCCGGTGCGTAAATTCCCAAGAAATCTATTAACCAATTTACTTCATCTGTTTTATATTTTGTAATAATCCAGCGTTTGGCAGCGTAAAGAAGATTTTTTCTTTTCCCTTGTGTTAGAGTTTCTGTAATTTCTCCTTGGTTGTCACTTGTTCTTCCCTTCACTTCAATAAAGTGAATTACATCTTCTTTTTCGCAAACAAAATCTATCTCCTTGTGTGATTCCTGTTTGTTCTGTTCAAGAATTTTGAAGCCGTGATCTTCCAAATACTCTTTCGCGAGTTCTTCAAAATTGTAGCCTTTTTGACGATTGTTCATGTTAATTGTTAATTAGTAATGTTTAATGTTTATTTTTTAAAAATGCGAGAGTTGAAATAATAAAAATTTAAAATTAATCATTAAACATTTTTAGCTGTTGTATAAACGTTATTCTATGAATTGGTGATGGACCGTATTTTTCTATTGCTGAATAGTGTTCTTTCGTTCCGTATCCTTTGTGTTGTTCAAATCCGTACTCAGGATATCTTTCTGCATAATGCCTCATCATTCTGTCACGAAAAACTTTTGCCAGGATTGAGGCCGCTGAGATTGAGAAATGTTTATCGTCACCTTTTATTATACATTCTGAATTAAATTCAAAAGGTTTTGAAAATCTTCCATCGATGATGGTCAATTCTGGTTTTACTCTTAATAATGAAACTGCACGATTCATCGCAAGCTGTGTTGCGTTGAGAATGTTATATTTATCAATCTCTTGATGTGTTGCAAGTGTAATAGAATAATCTACTGCACGATGGATTATTTCATCGAATAATTCTTCTCTGGAGTTTTCATCCAGTTTTTTTGAGTCTTTGACCGCACGAATTGCAGAAACATTTTCATCAACAACAACGCAGGCTGTTACTACCGGTCCTGCGAGTGGGCCTCGTCCTGCCTCATCCATTCCTGCGACGTATGCGAATTTTTGCAAAAGTTGTCTTTCGTAATTAATGTTGCTCAAAATTTACTTAATGATAATATGTTTTTGCTTAGAATTATTATAACAGTTATTTTCTTCTTTCTCTAAACTATGAGTAATGTTCATCTTGAGGTGTTAGAGCACGGAGAATTCCCTCCATCGGGATCAACCTTGGTGTTTCACCTTGGTTCAAATGGCTATGTTCTTCGTCGAGAAACTTTTGAAGTTTGTGGTGATGTAAAATGTTTGTCCGATACAGTTGGTTTTCGAAGAGCGATTCCTGTTAAAAGTACTGTCTTGGGGATACTCTGGATTCCAGAATCCAGTTTCAATTGTTGGGGAAATGTTCTAGAAACGGTTACTGCAAACGATAGATATGTTGTTACGGGAAGTATAGGCCCAGGCTCCAATGCCTGTGTATATGGTGTTGATGTATTGTTGCCGAGCAAAGAAGTTTCCTCAATGTTAGGTGAATCCGATGTTTAGGAATTTACTCCGACTGTGATATAATCCAACCCATCTGCCCTCGTAAAGATTATTTGAATTTTATCTGAAAATGGAGAGACATCTCGAACTTGCAGATTTGGCTTCTTTGCAAAAGCATACCTTCTGTATCCGGATTGGCATGAGGACACCGAATGGTGTCGAAACCTTGTGTCGAGAAGACTTCTTTCGTTCCTTAATTGGTGACGATGGCCTATTTTTGCATCTTGGTTCCAAAGTCTCCGCACCGGATGCTAGGTTTGTTCCTTCAGAAGGATTTCCTGTTGTTTCTTTTTCTACCAATACACCTTCGGTAGATGGAGTATCCGATTCTTATCATTATTACGTTGACTTAGATGGTCATACGGCGACCCTTCCCTCCGGTGTAGAAGTTCTTGGCGTTCGATCTGTTGATATTGATATGCGGGAAACGGATTGTTAAATCAGGGTATGTGATTAAAAAAGAACCTCTTGCGAGGTTCTTTTATTTTATTTGAAAAATCTTACTGCGTCTGTGATTTACCTTTTCGAAGTCTTGTTGCTGCTTTACCAATTCTTTCTCGCATATAATACAATTTTGATCTTCTAACCTTTTCACTCTTTACAACTTCCCAAGATTTAATGTTTGGAGAGTGTAGAGGAAAGATTCTTTCAACACCGAAACCTTTTGCTGCTTTTCTAACGGTAACCATTTTTCTTGTACCGCTTCCTTTGATTGCGATGACAATACCGCTATAAAGCTGGGTTCTTGTTTTGCCATCTTCTGTAATGTATGTGCTTACATTTACTGTATCACCAACATTAATTTCTGGAACGTCTTTAAGATGTGCTTCTTCTACTTGTGCTAAAACTTGTGTATTCATGACTGTTTTTAATATTACTACAATTCGAATGAGAGGATATCATAAAGGTTGTCACTTGACAAGCTATTTAGTGGTTTTTATTGCAAGGAATAACAGGTCTTACGTGTTTGTTTTTAATTTCTAATTCCAAAAAAGTAAAAGTTTACAAAATACCTTTGATTCAAAAACCTATACATTAAAACCTAAAATCTAAACACTAGAAACTGTTCTTTAAATCTCGTTGATCAAAGCTCTTCTGTAGGTATCAGTTTGAGTATCGTGAATATAAATTCTTCCGCATTTACAATTCACTCTTTCCAAATTATTCCCCAAATCTACGACATCTTTTGATTTCATAAGAGGCATGCTGCAACCCACACACATACCTTTGGCCATGAGAACCTTCTGAATTGGAGAGATTAATTTTTTAATTGTACTCATTTTGTTATTTTCAAATTTAGGGGAGTTGTTATTTACTCCACCTGTGAGTGTATCAAATTTCGAGGAAATTCTCAATGTATAAAAAAGACGCCCAAGGCGTCTCAGTATTTTATTGGTGGGCAAAAGAGGACTTACAGGTGATGACCTTGCGAACTAAGTGAGCAATGGTCGAACGTGATCCCCGAAGGGGAGAACCGTAGGCGAAAATATACTGGATGTTAAAGATATTAATATGTTACTTTTGACACCAAAAGTAACCAAAAGTGCTGAAACAACAGAACGTCCTCCAAGCACGACCTTAAAATAAATAGCGTCCGACATCTGTTGTTTCAGACTTCGACGACAACCAACCTAATACAAGTAACAATGGGAAGAAAGACCTAAAGGGTTTTATAGCTGATAGCAGTATGCTGACCACTAAAAGCTTATAATGGTGGGCAAAAGAGGACTTGAACCTCCACTGGAAATACTCCAACTGGTTCCTAAGACCAGCGCGTCTACCATTCCGCCATTTGCCCAAATTGTTAATGAAGCAGAATGATTATATTGGAAAAAAGAGCTTTTGGCAATAAACTATTCCTTTTTCTTGGTTATTCTTATCCACACCTGTCCTATATCGTCACGCTTTCCTGGTATGGAGATACTATCTTGGTTTTCCATTAATTCTTCTGGTGATGTAGAATCACCAGTATCAAAGTTTATTATACTACAATAATTAACCGGTAGCCCTGTTTCAGGATTTATCGTTCCTTGTAATTCCCTAACTTTCCGATGAATTAGATGTGGTAAGAATTTAATACCTGCTTTTATTCCTTCCTTAATAATCTTTGCAAGTGATCCGAATGGTGTATTAAGTGTCTTACCATAATAATTTATATCTTCGAACATAGGTGTAGATAGGGTATCTGTTGTGCCATCTGTGACGATTCCAATTGTTGTATTATCTTCTACATCCATTGGGCTCCAAAAATGCTCCAATTCTGTTGCGATGTCAGTCTGCATACCATAAAAAATCCCCCCCGGAGTTAATGGTCTAATATTTTCGAGCCACCAATTTAAATGTTTTAAAGTTGGTAAGATATTTCTCTCAGTTTGGGGGAGTTCTTCGGTATAAACCTCTGTAATTGTTTCTGTTGGTTCATCATATACAATAACAGAAGCATCTCCTCTGACGTAAGGTATCAAATAACTTTTTCCTTGATATTCAACGACTTTAGCAATTGCGATCGTTGCTCCGGGAGTATCTGTTTGATCAGTTATACCAACATCAAATCGTATGTTGTTTAATTCTGTAATGCCTGTCACGATAATTTCTGCCATCTGTTCCCTAACTGCAGAAAGAAATGATTCAAGAGATCTATATCCCGATGGATTTACATTCATTTGCGATAGTCGTCTTCCTATGCTTGTAACAAGAACATTTCTTACCTCTTTCCCGTGTGAATAACCTCCCATTGCATCAACTGCTAGAGAATAGGGCGTTCCGTCCAATGATTTCCCCGCTATTGCTCCATCTTCGCCCTTTCCTGAATATTCTTCACCATCGAATTGTCCAGAATGGAAAATGGTTTCATAATTATATCTTAGTTTATCTCCAGCTTCTTCTCTAAGTTCTTCATCTGATTGAGTTTTGATAACATCTGCTGCAGGTTTTTCTGATGCTTTAGTTATCGGTCCAAGTTTTCCTTGACTAAGAATTGGTTGAGCTGGCATTAACGAGAGGTTTAATTTCTTACCCAATTCATCTACTTGTGCTTGCATTGCTTCTAACTTAGGAAATAATCGAAGTGCTTCTGCAAACATAACTGGTTCAGGTAGTCCTTTTCGATTGTATTGATAAATTAAGCTCTCTAAATTTCTTGATAAGTTCGAGTATCTAGGGTCTGGATTGTCTAGCAAATGAGAAATCATTTCGTAGATATCACTATAATTACCTTTTCTCATCTTTTCCACAACTATACGTTCCTCATCTGTTGTACATGAAGCATGTAAATCATTCCAAAAAGGCGCTCCGGGATTCATTCTCAATTCTAGTGGGGTTCTAGCTTTTGTGCCAATGTTTGTTGGTGTATATTCTTCATGTCTCTTTCCACTAGCATCTTGAGCTAACTCTATTCCAAATCTCATTTCATCAATGAATTGGGGAAGGTCATTACCAAGTCGTCTTGCTGCAGCCGCACGTTGATCGTTGGTTACTTCTTTCCCAAAAAGGAATTCGAGATCAGATTGAATATTTATTCTGTGAGAATCCTCCATATAATCAGCTGTTCTGTAGAACTGCCAGAAATATATTTCATTTAATCTTCTAAAGACTTCTGCTGGAGTCAATTCAGGAAGTTCTGGAAGATCTAACTCAATGGGTATTTTTATTGGAGGTTCATTCACAATCATCAAATCTAAGCGATCTTTTGGAAGATCTTGATTTCCCATTCTTGTCGCAAGAGTCGTAGCAGTTTCAACAATCCCTCGTTTTCTAGGTTCATGAGTTATTAGATCTTCTGGTTTCCATGGTTGAAGAACTAATGGGTCCGCTTCTTTTGACGGATCGTTTAAACCTTCACTTGCTGCTATAAACCTTTCTCTATCGATCCTTTTCTGATCTTCCCAATATCTTTGATTTGCATCTACAGCACCCATGAGATCTGGGCCTGTTAGTATTGATAGCGGTTGGTTAATAGTCTCTTCCACGGGCACAATTCTTTCTTTGGCAAGAACCGCAGCTGCGGTGATCGACAACCGATTGTCACCTCCTCTGTATAGCGGATGATCTTCTACATCAAATGGTCGCAAAGCAGCTTCTGTATAACCCGTTTCACATAACTCTGCTGCAGGAAACCGATTTGTTAGTGATCTTAGTTGTTCGGCTGTTGCGCCTTCAGGAGCAGTTCCCATTTTGTTGCTACTTAATTAAGCATTTTATTCATCTGATCCTGCACGTTTCTTGCCCAATATGAACTGTTCGGTGGGCAATAGATTCGTGATATTTTTGCAGGAGTTGTTAGTCCTTTGGAAATATATCCTCTAACTAAACCCGCTGCATATTCATCAATTGCAGTTTCCCAATTTGCCCATGACTGTCTTCCCCATCCCCATGCATTATGTGGTTTGAAACAGATTTTTCCACCACCTGACTCAATAATTGAGATAGCAGCAATTAGCTCCGGTTCAACACCGTGCTTTTCTCCTGCATCTACAATTACTCTTGCATAATCGGCAAGTGGAGCATTTCGGGATGCTAAGTATGCTCTAATTTTTTCGGCTCTTTCATTCTTTCGCTCCTCTTCGATTCGAGCTTTTTCTTCCTCTTCTCGAAGTTTAACGATTTCAGTTTCTACATATTTAACATGTCCTTCAGTTGGTTCCTTTATGATAAAAGGCTCTTCAACTCGAAGTTCGTTAATGTCAAATGTGATAACTTTGTTTTCTTCCTGAATTTCGTAGTCCGGACTTGCGGCCGATACGATTGATGTAACATTTGTGGAGATTAATGCTAATGCAATAACTCCTGTTTTTGCTGCTGTGCGTATCATATACGCTAGCTGTTTTGGACTTTTATTTATTAATGTCCAAACTTATACTAAATTTAAGTTCCCGAAGGAACAAGTGTTTGTCATCTCGACCGAGTCCACCGTAACCTTGCGATGGTGGATGAGTGGAGAGATCTTTCTTAATGTTTTTGGATCCCGTGTCAGGCACGGGATGACGCATACATATAAAGAAAGAAAAAAGTCTCTAATAACTTAGAAACTCTTTCAAACACGTACATTTTACCATTTTTTAATGAAAAAGGCAATTTGGGGGAAAACGGTAAATCATTAGTAGTTGGAGGAGACTTTTCTGGAGCGGTAGCCACAAGGGCCATCGTCTCCATTCTTGCGAATCGCTATGCTCTTCGAGAATGGAGCGGGAGACGAGGCTTACTTCATTTCTTTTCGCTTTCTGCTTGTTTCAACTCGCAGAGCTCAAAAAATTCAGTATTTGTTCAACAACAGTTCATTCTTCACTTTGTTCGAATTCACTGTGTTATCACAATCGAACTTTCGTTCTCACTCTCATTTTCTGTTACTAGAATCAAAAACACAATCTTCGATTGTATTCTTGATTCTGGAGCGGGAGACGAGGCTCGAACTCGCGACCTTCAGTTTGGAAAACTGACGTTCTACCAACTGAACTACTCCCGCTCAGCAAAATGTATTATACAAAGTTTTGTCACTTTGGTAAAGTAAATTTATCGGGTAATCGTAATCAAATTTGAAACGGCATAAACATTGAATGGGACTTTCTTATCGTAAGAATACATTTCGTCTCGAGATAACTCCGCATCCGTTGCAATTGCTTCTACGTAATATTCAAAATTGCTAGGTTCCTTATTCTCTCCCAGTTGAATGGAACTTACCCATCTCCCATCCTCTTGCTCAACTACTTCTGTTTGTATCCAGAAGTACGAATTATCTTTTGGATGAACGATAGAGTAAACTTTAAAATCTTGTGGCAAATTTTCTACTTTTACCCCAATTTCCTGTATATATTCTACAACGGTTGCTCCATCTGCTGGTGATACAATCTGCAGTGAGATGGCATCCTCTGTAGGAATTATGAGATCTTTCCAGCTTTTCTGATCCCTGTGAAGTTTTTGTGATAAATAGTAGAAGCCGGAAACTAATGCAATGGCAGCAATTATTGTTAAAATGACCAGGTTTCTGTCCTTTATCTTTTTCATAAAATTTTCTTTATCACATGTTCTATAATAAATATCGTATAGAAGATTGCGTTATTTGCAACCGATTCTATTACTTGTGATAAAATACAAATGAGAATAATTCTGACTAAATTAAATGTATAAATTACAACAAAAGGAAACTTGTCCGCTTTGTGGCTCTTTAGCCAATCCTTTTCATAAAGATGAGTTTTTCAAATGTGGGAATTGTCGTGGCATTTTTCGTTCGAAGGATTCTCTACTCTCTCCTACTGAGGAAAAGAGAAGATATGAGAATCATAATAATGATGTCAACGATTCTGGATACAGAGCATTTGTTTCTCCAATCGTTGATGCGGTCATGAAATCTTTTACGACAGATAGTTTGGGGCTTGATTTTGGTTCAGGAACCGGTCCGGCTACTTCGAAGATGTTACAGGAAAATGGATATGTCATTAAGCAATATGATCCTTTTTTTCAAAACGATGTTAATGTTCTTAATTTGAAATATGATTACATTGTCTCTTGTGAGGTAATTGAGCATTTTCATAATCCTGCAAAAGAATTCAAATTGTTAAAAAGTTTGCTGAGGCCGAATGGTCATCTTTTTTGTATGACTCTTATTTATGATGAATCGATTGATTTCTCAGATTGGTATTATAAAAATGATCCGACTCATGTTTTCTTTTATCAAGAGAAAACATTGGAATGGGTAAAAGAAAACTTTGGGTTTTCAGGGCTTTCGATTGAGGGAAGGTTGATTGAGTTGAAGGTTTAAAATTCGTCGGTATAATAGGCAATTATGTGCACCAGATATTGTTTTGTGCTATAATTAGCATGTAATTTAGAGATTAATAATAATGACAATTCTTGATCAACTGATTTTTCGGCAGGAGAACTTACATACAAGTCCCTATACTATGATCCCCCTGAATCGAGCTAAATACGAAGAACTAACTACTACTAACAGTCGCTTTGCAGAGTCCGTCACTCGTAGGATGATTGTTTCTGGGACAGGTAATTTGAATATATCTGTTAAGGCAACCTTAGAGGATGGCGGAGAAACACTTGGTGAGTATCAATTACTTGATATTCGTTTTCATAATTTACAGCCTAGCAAGCAAGGTACGCTTCAAGACGTCGCATTAAGAATATTGCACGGTTCTAGTAGCCTTAATACGAGTATAAAAGAGGAGAGAACAAGAAGAGACTTTCCAGAAAGAATGGATTCACCAACAGAATTTACTTATTCGGTTGAAATAAACCGTGATGATCTTTGGCGTGCTGCTACTAGTGCTGTTATATGTAATGATGTTACACAAGAATCATAATATTAAGTTTTGATTTATAATTCGTCTATAGCTGATTATATTGTACAGATAAGGTGAACTTATGTTATAATCCGAGAAATTAATCCAGATTATTAAACATGGCCCACGTAATAATTTCTGCAGGACACTCACCCGTTGATAAGGGTGCTGTTATCGGCGATTTAGTCGAATATGACTTAACGCAGAAAATTACTGATGCGCTTGAAGTTTTACTCAAAGATTATCCCAAGTTAGAGTATAAAAGAATCCCAACGGGTCTTTCTTTGCCGCAAAAAATTCAATGGATAAATTCATCCGGAATGTTTGCGGAGAATAATGATATTGCTGTCGAGATCCACATTAATGATAAGGATGGCGAGGGATCAGAGGATGGCGTTGAATGTTGGCATGCCGAACGTGGGGCAAATGCTTCTCGTGAGCTTTGTTTACAATTAATGAATCATGTTTGTGAGGAATCAGGGCTTCGCAAGCGTTCGATTAATAGCGAGTATGATCATCCTTTCCGAAGGCTTGGTTATGTTCATAACACAAGAACAATTTCAGCCCTTATTGAAATCGGTTTCATGGATCATCCAAAGGATAAGAAAATAATAACGTCGGATTCAGGTATTAAAAAGATAGCAAAGGGATTACTCAAAGGGATCCTTGCATATTATGGTTTGAAAGAAGATGAAAAGGATAAAGAGCCTGAGCCAAAGCCAAAGTTTCCAATCCATACAGATCCCGGAGTAGATATGATGCCAGCAGGAATGCCGGCAATGATGCCCGGTGGTATGCCATCTCAAATTCCGAATTTTAATCCAATGTATAATTCGGCTATGCCAGCTGGAAACCAGATGGGTTATGGAATGCCGAGCGGATTTCCAACTTCTTTGCCTAGTACAAACTATCCTGCTGCAACTGAATCAGCAATGACACAACAGGAACGTCAGGATATGATTCAACGACTTTTCCAGAAAGTTCTCGGACGAAATGCGGATCCGAAAAGCATGAGTTACTATTCTACAAGCCAAATGTCGGAAGATGCACTGATGCGGCTTATGATTGATTCTACTGAACATAAGAATTTAATTAAAGCTGCGAAGAATTTTGTTTCTACAAAATCTTTATTAAACAAAGCGAATCAGGAAATTGCTGAGTTAAAATCCAGAGTAAAGGATAAGGATGTTGAAATCGATAGTTTGAGACAATTCTTTGGAACTAAGAAAGAAATCGAGCCAGTTACATCAGTTGCCGAATTGAGTAATCCAAATAAATTGTCTTCTGAAGATGTTACTCCTCCGATTGATGATCGTGTGAAGTTAACAATGCCAACAGGAGATGTTCAGGATGAAAGATTTTTGCACGGAAGCGGGAAAAAGAAAAGTAAACCTGTCAAAGTTAAGACGACAGGCTCTACGTTGAAGAATTATTCCTTAAAGACTGTGAAGAGGCCGGAAGGTCCGTTTAAAGCTTTCAAGAAACTTGCTAACTCCGTCGGTAAGATGTTTGTTAAGGATTAGTGCAAATCTTCGATTTGCAAATTCAAAAGTCAAAAATCAAAAGGAATAAACAAAATATTGCAAAACAAACTAAGCAATAGTAATTGCTAAATGAAAAGCGAGCGAAATCCCGCATTACGCTCCGATGTGCAGTGTGACACAAAAATTATTCTTGTTTCATTGTAACCACAAAAACATCATCCCCTTCTCTAACTTTATCGTCCATCTTCACTCCGATCTGAGTTCCCATTTCTGCTGTTTCAATTGATTTGTGATCAATTTGGATTTCTTCAACTATTTGTGATAAATCTGTAGAAGCTCCTTTGACATGGATAGAATCTCCAACGTGAAGTGCACCATCCGTCATGTCAAATACCGCAACACCAATATTTGTGAAGTAATGAGTTACAACTCCTATTTTCGTTTCTTTTTCCATAATAAGTAATCACCTCCTGAGATTTTTTGTGTCATTCTCCAAAGGAGAATCCGACTCAAAAAATAATTCAAATTTGTCTGATTCTCAGTTCAAAGAATGACAAGTTTGAATTAATAAATAACAGGTGGAGATTAAAAAGTTATGAAGAAATGATACTGACTTTTGAAAATCATATAAAGGACTATATCTCTTCCGCAACATATATATCTTCAAGATTCTCTAATACAATTTGCATTTGTACCTGAGCTGAGCGCTGAAATTCTTCTGCTGCGGCTGCTATTTTTTGTGTAGCACTGCACGGGACTTGCTTTTTTGCTAATGCCTCATTGGCTTTAGCAGCAACATCAAATGAATATGCATTTCTCGCCGTGATTAATGTTTGCTTCAGCTGGTCTGTTTCAATATCTTCTATTCCCAATGCTCCCATAATTGCATTTCTAGCTGCATCGAAAACCGCTGCATCTTCAAATTTCATAAAAAGTCCCTTTTGACCCATTGTCATTTCATCTGCAAGTTCCGGTTTTACGCCAGTTGGACTAACGACAGGATTTGCTGTTGGCGACATTGCGACTATGTACAAGATCGATTGGTAAAGTTGTTTTGCGTTTACGGCGGTCCATTCTTCCGGATCTTGTAATATTCTCCTGTTTACAAAAGTTCTTTTTGCAAGTGTTATGATGGTGTCGCTGTAAGCGGCAAATTCCGGTCTATCAGTAATTGCTGAGATTCTACCAATTAGTTCTTCTTCCATCCCAAACCCTTTTAGGTTTGCACTTTTTTCTGCAGAGATTGTCATAGTATTATAGAAAAAATATTCTTGGGGAGTGTTAAAATTATATCAAATTGCTATCGGATGTGCAATTTCCTTCCTTTTTCAAAAGTCACAACTTGTGTATCTAGAAAATTGGTTGGCTTGAAGTTTACAGATGTTTGATTCCAGAAAAGAATTGTTAGTAGATAGATTATTGTAGCAACAATAAATGTTATTATAACGATATATCTCCTCTTAATTTCTGACTGCTCAGGTTTAACTTCTTGAAATTCTTTTTGTATAGTCGGAAAAATATAGAGTCCCAAAGCTATACCAAATGCGCTTCCCGTCACAAATCGGCTGAAGTTTGTTGATTCATAGTCAATGAAATTAATGCCGGAAGTATTTAATAACTCACAAAACAGCTGAAATCCGCCGTCAAGTATTATTGGTGTTATGAATATTATTAACCATATTGGAGAAATTGGCTTAAGCCGGAATGTTTTGAAAAATGCTAAGATTCCGATGATTTGTGCGGATAGAAATATTGAAAAATCACGAGTGCAAAAAGCCATTTGATAATCAAAAAAATGAATGGATCGTTCTGCTTTTTGGTGGCACATGAATCCGTAAATGAAATACAGAAAATCTGCTACGACATTCCAGCCCAAATGTCGTGCAATTGGTGCGAATATTCCGCCGAAAAGATAGAGAAATATTGTCAAATTAAAAAGAAGAAGAATTAGTTTATCAATTTTTGAAGAAATATATTTGATAATTTTCAAAATTTCTGATAATGATGTATTAACCTATTCTAACATCAAGAGGATGAAATTAGAAACTTTGGCAATAGATTTTTGTGAAAGACTTCCCTTTAATTGGGCTGTCATGAAGGACGATGTAGGATGAGTTCGATTGCAGCCAATCAATGTGACTTCTGTGGAAGAGGAAACTTTTGTGAAAAGAATACGAATGTTTCAATTTGGGATTTCTCTTTCCTAAATCCATAGCTATTTAACCTTGTTTTGTTACCTTTTCTTTAGTATCATCATTTTCAGTAGAATTTCAGAAATAGCGATCGGCGTACACTGTGCAAGACCGAAATGAAGTTCGAAATACAAAAAAAGGAATAGATTCCCGATCATGCCGGGGATGACACTTTCAAGTGTTATTGAGAATAAGTGCAGCAATGCCTTATTGAAACAAGGTGGCACCACGATTAGTATTGTCATCCTGAACTAGTTTCAGGATCTCGTAAAGGTTACGGGATTCCGAAATAAATTCGGAAAGACATAATTAAAACGTCCTTTGAATTATCTTCTGGATGTTTTTTTGTTTTTCTAGTAAAATGTATTTCGTAACCGGGGATGGTGAAGTGGTTTAACACTTCGGACTGTAAATCCGACATTCGGGGGTTCAAATCCCTCTCCCCGGACCAATTACAAGTAAAATAGCAATCCAGATTCGGGTTGCTTTTTGTTTTTATATAAATTGGTGTAGTATTAAAGCTATAATATTCTTTGAGTGCAATCGAGAAGTTCTCGGCAGGCTCGAACAATAATATTAATTTTAGGACAAGTAAAATGGATAATAATATATCAGTTGAGGAAAGAATCGAATTAATCAAATCCGTTGGAGAAGAAGTCATTGGACTTAATGAACTCCCCGAACTTTTAGAATCTGGAGAAGAGTTAATTTGTTACGATGGAATGGAACCATCTGGTCAGCTTCATATTGCACAAGGTATTTTCCGTGCTATTAATACAAACAAGATGATTAAGGCGGGCTTTCTGTTTAAGTTTTATGTAGCAGATTGGTTTGCCTTCCTGAATAACAAAATGGGCGGAGATATGGAGAAGATTCAAACTGCAGGCAAATACTTCGTTGAGATTTGGAAAGCGTGCGGAATGGATTTGGATGGAGTTGAATTCGTATGGGCAAGTGATCTTGTTCATTCTGAAGGATATTGGGAAATGGTTATGAAGGTTGCAAATGCCGCAACACTCAACCGTGTTTTGAAAACTACACAGATAATGGGAAGAAGTGAAAAAGATACATTGCAAGCCTCTCAAATTCTTTACCCATGCATGCAGACGACCGACATTTATAAACTTGGTGCAAGGGTGACACAACTTGGAATGGATCAGAGAAAAGTTAATATGTTGGCCAGAGATCTGGCAAATGAGCTGGGGCTTTGGAAGCCGATCGTTGTTAGCAATCATATGATAATGGGACTTGGAAAACCGGCAGAAGGAATTGAAGATCCTGTTGAGCGTGCTGTTGCTATGAAAATGTCTAAATCTATTCCTGATTCAGCAATTTTTATGACTGATTCTCGTGAAGATATTGAAAGGAAGATCCGAAAAGCATACTGTTTGGAAGGTTCCGTTTTGGACAACCCGATTCTCGAATACTGCAAATACTTGATATTTGAAGCACATTGCCTGAAGGGACAAGAGAATTTATTGAAGAACGGGTTTATTGTTCAGCGACCTGAGAAGTGGGGTGGAAACATTACCTTCAACTCGTACGAGGAACTGGAGGCTGCATTTGCCGAGAAGTCTTTATCTGCTGTCGATTTGAAGAATGCTGTTGTTGAATACATTGATGCACTAATCAAACCTGTTCGGGAACACTTTGAAACAAATGCTGAAGCGAAGGCCTTGTTAGAAGAAGTACAAAGTTTTCAAATAACAAGGTAATTTCCTAGATTCGATCTTTTAAAAGAGACCTTAAACCGGTCTCTTTTTTATACCATGGTAATCGTCTGTTGATAAATATTTAATAATATATTCGGTAATATAGCATAAGGTACTTTGCTCAGTATTCTTAATGAGTGCGATTGAAGTTTGGGATGTCTATAATGCGATAGAATCTTGTCAAATGCTTCCTCTTGGTTCCCAGTTGAGTCCTGAAAGATCAACATGGGATCAAACACATGAGACCGATTTTCCAATTTTGCCCACCCCGAGAGAGACGAGTCTGCAGCTTCGTAAAACTGTCGAGAATAGGGTTGTAACAAAACCTATTCATCCTGTCGAAACAACTTTCAAAGCTCGTGAACGTGTAGACCTAGTTAAGAGATTTGATCGAACTTTTCATCGGGAAGATACGGCGTTAGCTAAACTTACAAAATTGATTTCTCCAAAACTGGGAATTGAATACGTTGACTCGAGTGCGAAACGCCTTTTTGAATTATCTATTGCCATTCCCGCGGCAGTAGTTTCCCTTCCCGCATCGTTGGTTTTGGGTTTCATTCAAAGATGCTGCGATGGTCATGAGATGTTCTATAAAAGTCCGAGGATGTTGGATGCGATGACCGGAGAAGAGTTTGAAATGTTAAAAATACGAACAATGGCACCAGGCAACGGATTAACGCATCATAGTCCACAGTTGGGATCGGTTATTAAGGATAATCATCCAGGAATTGTTGGCATAGGAAAGTTACTTCGGAGATTTAAGATGGATGAATTACCGCAGTTTTTGCACGTTATTATGGGTGAAATGAGATTGATAGGTAATCGTGCATTGCCAAGGCTTGTTAGAGATTATCTCGAAGAACATTTGACAGAGGATGAGTTTAAATCATGGTGTAAAAATTATAGGCCAGGGGTAACCGGCCCTCATCAAGCGTTAAATCCTGTTCAGGATAGAGATGAGAACCGTTATAGACCGGAGATGTTTTATGCTGAACATGCCTCTTTGGATTTTGATCTGTATCTTATTTGGAGAACTGTAATGAAGATGTTTCCGGGCACTAATTCTCGGAAAGGATGATCAACTAGATAATTTTCTTAATGTTTTTTTAAATCTAGTTTGTGTATACTATTTTTAATAATTTAGTATAAATGAATAATCATGCAAAAACGTAATGTTTACAAATGCTCCGTCTGCGGCAATGAAGTTGAGCTTCTTGAAGTTGGTGGAGGAACACTTGTTTGTTGCGGTCAGCCAATGGATTTAATGGAAGAAAACACACAAGATGCTGCACTTGAAAAACACGTTCCTGTTATAGAAAAAACAGAATACGGTTATAAAGTAAAGGTCGGAGAAGTTGAACATCCGATGACCGCAGATCACTACATTAGATGGGTTGAGCTCCATACAAAGGAACGAGTTTATAGGAAAGAACTAACACCAGAAGATAAGCCGGAAGTTGAATTCTGCTGTTGTGCAGATGGATGTGAAGCAGATTGTGATTGTGGATGTAAAGATGCTTTTGCCAGAATTGAGTGCAATCTACACGGGGTTTGGAAGAGTAAATAGATTATCTTCCGAAATAATTTGTAGGGGCAGGTTTCAAACCTGCCCCTACTTTAATTAATAGGATAAACCACCAGCGAAGCTGGTGAGTGCGTTTATAGCGTAGCGTG
>CAZCSM010000026.1:0-22293 GCA_964501355.1 uncultured Candidatus Saccharibacteria bacterium
GAAAATCTAATCTATCCAAAATTGAATATTTCGCTTGACTTAGTATAATGGGTCTTCTATCTTATCAGAATAATCCCGTCTGATGTAATAATTCATACTCGGTTCAAACAACCATGTTATCCCAACCTTAATATTTGCACAATTGAAGCAATCGTCGGCAATATATGAAATAGCCTGTTTCGAATTTGCATCATATTTCCAACGATTGAAATACTGCCAATTAATTGAAAAAACATGGTGGAAGGAGATTATTAACAAAACGGATAGTAGAAAATGCTTAGTCGGCAGATTATCTTCGGTGCGGAACAAATATATTATAATCAGAATAAATATTGGAATAAAATAAATTGCAGCACGATCAACTACGAACAAAGTTTCAAGAAGAATGTTTTGAAATATGATACTTGCAGAAACAATAGATATTAAGGTGCATAAACAAACCAATTCAACATTCTTATCTTTAAATAAAGATCCTCGTTTTGAGTATTTTAAATAGCGCAAGAACAATATAATCAGAAGAATTATAATTATTAAACCGGTTATCGTCTTCACGAACGGTGTCGCATATAAACGATCGGCCCAAAAGGACTTAATTAAGCTCGCAATGGTATCTTCTCCAAAACCACTTTTCCCACCAAAGTAAAATTCTCCGCTTTCCTGCATCTTTTTCACAGGCTCATAATAAACGACAAACAGAAGTAAATAATTTATGAGATGTGGGAAAGTGATTTGGACAAACTTTAATAATGACAATCTCTTTTCTCGTATTAGGCAAATGAAATCATAAACGCCTACTACAAAAGATATCCCTAGGAAGAAGTTTAAAAAGGACAAGTTTGAGAAAACAGAACAGGATGCGGAAAAAATTGTTAAGAAAGTATAGAAGTATGCAACATCCTTCTGTTTTTCCCGTATTTTTAAAATCAATAAATATATTGAAAACATAGAAAAACCTAATGCCAATCCATACCCTCTTGCACAAGAAAGAAAATCTATAATAAAGGGATTAAAACAGAGAACTACAATTCCAAGAAATATTTCACCATGTCTTTTAAAAATTAGTTTCAATATTCCAAAAGAGCTAATAATGTATAACAAACCGCCGATAAGTGATGGCAACCTAATAATTAATTCACTATCCCCCAGAAATTTTGTGAAGATCTTTATTAAAATGGTATTTAGTAAATGATTGTTTGAGGCGATTGGTGTATTGTACTGAAGAATATCGATATATGTTGTGGAGGAATGCAATGAATATGTAATGGCTTCGTCATGAGTCAACGTCAATGTCGCAGCCCTGTAAACGAGCAAGCTGAAAATCCCCAATAGAACAACTAGGTTTAAATACTTGAAGACCGTTTCAAGTTTTTCGTTATTTAATAACTTCATACAATTTCACTTCCGCAATAGAATCCTCATAAACCAGTTTCAAGTCTAATGGAGAAACACCAATTTCTGAATATAGACTGTTGGGCTCCGATCTTTTGAGGAACAGGTAATCAAATTCGGAAATTAAGTATGCTTCCGGATTATCCATTTCTGAAACAGCAGACTTAATAAATGAAGCATCTTCATAAACAAAATCTATGTGGAAGAGATTGTGAACATTGTAAACAAGAACTTTCGAGTCTCCAACAATTTCTGCAACATCTCCACTATAATCATAGAATGACCATATGTTCTTAGAAACATTAATTTTTAAATATTCTTCTTCAGATGATTTGGAATAAACCCAATTGCTCGGCTTAGCTTGATAATAACTATGATAAAGTTGTATGAGAAAGAATACAGAGACTGCTAATGAAACGAGAATTTGCTTCAATATATCAGAATCTTTCATAAATTGAAAAACAAGTTTCCCTGCGTAAACCGCCATAAGAATTGTTATCGGAAGAAAGAAACGATCGCCACTTGCCGGTGTAAATCCCCAGAGAAATAAAAACGCAAGAAATATTATTCCAATAATCTGTACAGACTTTTATGAAGCAGCGAGAGAGCTGAGAAAAAGAATCCATAAATGAGCATCGGATTGAACTCATATTCATCATGAATAATTGTCACAGGAAAACGAACAAATTTCTTTAATCTTTCAATTAGCCAGGATTTCGTAGTTTGTCCCTCCATCTGTGTAGCAGAAAACCAATCATTATCATTAAAGAATCCTTCAGCCAATGGATACACAGGATTGTTTGTACTAAGATAACTGTACATACCCCACGGCAACCACATCGCAAAAGGAATTCCTCCTAAAATCAAGGACTCGACGAAAAAGGTTCTCCACTTAAACTGTTTGGAAATAATCAACCAGATTATATTTGCAACCAGTATGATAAAGACCCAGTAAATTGATAGTAATTTTGTTCCAAGCGAAAAACCGAGAAAGATAGAAGTTAGGAACAGATTCGGCATTCTTGATACTTTGGATTGCAAAGAGTGCACAAATTGCCATAATGCTAAAGAGACGAAAAATGTAACTCCTAAATCAATATATGCATTCTGACTTTCCCAAAGCACAATATTTGAAGCGTAAAAAAGTAATGCGGAAATTAAACCGGCGAGTTTTGACTTTCCTAAATCTTTCCCCCAAACGTAAGCAAGCACCGCACACCAAATTCCGAAGAACGTATGAAAAAGTTTTGCTGTAATTCCGGATTTGATAGACAATCCTAAAAGATAGAAAGATTCTATCAACTGTGGCATTGCGGAATAATACAAAAGACCACCCTTGATATACGAAATCTTTTCATTCATTAAGTAAATCTTTGGTTCCGTTAAGTGATACCAGGTCGAATCAAAATCAATATCAGGCCACAATCCTCGGTAAATATTATAAAGAACAATTAATATAAGAAATGAGGCAAATAACTTTTCTAACAAAGTTAGATTCTTAATGCGTAGAGTTTTGTAAAACGCCAAGAAATCTTTCCAGGAGCACACAAGTGAAAGAATAGAAATTATTATGAAAATAGAAAGAAAAAGATATAGTGAAGCCCGTGAGAGTCCAATTATTGCTCCATAGAAAAAGAATAATGTGCCAAATAAACCTGCGCCAATCCCGAAATAGACCAAAATCTTAGGTGACGTAAAATCACGGTCTTTACGAAAAATGTTATAGATTGCACGACCAAGAAACACCAAAAGAATGTTTACGGAAGCAACTATTATTACTTCTAATATCTTATCGAGGTAAAACATCGGGCTTTTTATCAAAATAATTATTATTCAAAATTCCGAGTAGATACCACAAATGAAAAACATAAAGTGTAGAAAAAGAAATGTATTGAAGCAGCATTCCTGCAAGTGCTGCAATCATTCCTAAATAAACAGCATTATCAAAAGGTTCCAGTTTCTTTGACTTGCGAAGAGATTCAAGAAAAAAGGTTGACCAGAAAAAGCAAATCACTGAAACTCCTATTACTCCGGTCTCAATAAGAAGTTCCGCATATTCATTATTCACGGTTTGCCAACCGCCTTCCGGTTCAACATTTTTATACTTTGCAACATATGGCCCATATCCGCCAAGACCAATTCCGAGCAAAGGATTCTTTTTCCAACCCTCGAGCCCATCCTGCAAAGTCATCTCACGATGTTGCGCAGAAAAATCATTAATATTAATTCTGGAAAGAACGGATTGAAAGGTAAACGGCGCATTTGTTATTTCTGCAATGGCAAAGATTCCAGCCACCGAAGTTACTAAAACGACTATGCCCAACGCAATATTCTTAAACGTAAGAAGATGTTTAACATATTTCAAGCCTAGAAGCAGAACAACTAATGCCGCTCCTCCCCACCCACCTCGTGAAAAAGTTAAAATTAAAACAATGCCACTTAATATTAATATCGGAAGAGAACTGAATTTCAAGTCCCACCAATCACCTGATTCTTTTTTAATATGTTTTTCTGCAAAAATTGCAAATGCAATTCCAATTGGAAGAAGTAAATAGTTAGCAAAATTGAGAGGCT
Organism: uncultured Candidatus Saccharibacteria bacterium; assembly: GCA_964501355.1. Taxonomy (GTDB): domain Bacteria; phylum Patescibacteriota; class Dojkabacteria; order CAZCSM01; family CAZCSM01; genus CAZCSM01. Next base: position 3,964 of record CAZCSM010000026.1, read on the forward strand.
CATTTGCTGTTGATTGAATACGAGGAAATCCGAAAACAGCTTTCACATAATTATCTTCCAATCTCGTTATACTTTGAGGTAATCCCACCATGTCACCGGCAAATTGAAAAAGACCGAATAGACAAGTTATTGTCATCGATATGAAAAGCACAAGCAAAAGTTTTTTTAAAAACTTTTGATTGAACTTATATGATGAAAAGAAAAAGTAAACGATAAAGACAAAAACAATAAACAGAAATATCTGAACAGAACGGAAAAGGTTAATGGTATAAGAAAAAGAAGCAATAGAAACAATCGCAAAGACAATCAGCAAAGCAAGCTTAAAATCCACCTTAATTTTCAAGCTTCTATCACGAAGTCCTTTCAAAAGCCATGCGCCAAATGTTGCTATGAAAACAAGCTGGCTTAACCGAACGTTCATTCCAGCAATCTCTATCCCGCCAATTTGCTCGAAAGGCAAAAGAAAAGTTACCAACAGAACACCGATGGAAACGTCTTTGAGTAAAACAAAAAAGAAAAGTATTCCAAGCAACAGTACAATTAAAACAATTGGAAAATACCAAGCGAGGGAAGAACTTATGGAAATCAACAAAGCGAAAATTAAAACAACTGGGAATATTAAGTAGTTTTTAAAAGATTCTTTCATAGAGCAAATATTTACCATTATATGTCATTGCGACCCCGATGCGAATCGGGGGAAGCAATCTCAAAAACACCAATCTTCATATAAATCATCCCAATTAGGATTCTTTTCGTTGATCAAATCTAGTTTTCTTTTTCTTGATCCAGACTTTATTTGTTTCTCTCTCGAAATCGCATTTGTGGGATCTTCAAAGATTTCATAATAAACAAGCTTATGAACCCTATATCTTGCAGTAAAACTGTTCCCATAAACACCTTCTCTATGTTTGTTGCATCTAGCCAAAAGATTACTTGTTATCCCTGTGTATAACACATGATTACTCTTATTGGTCATTATATAAACATAGTACTGTTTTCCCATCCCTAAAGCGTTATAAGATTGCTTCGTCGCAATACTCCTCGCAATGACAGAACCTAATCATTAAAACCTCAATTAAACTTTTTCCAAAACCTCCAAAGTCAATTTCGCCGTTTTTTCCCAGCTAAACTTTGATGCTTGTAACTTCCCCTTCTCTATTAATTCTTTTCGAAGTTTCTCGTCTTCTGCTAATTGTCTCATATCTTCAGCAATTTGTTCAACACTTTCGGGAGAAACGAGAATGGCTGCATCACCAACAACTTCAGGAAGAGAGGATGTGTTTGAGCATAAAACCGGCAATCCAACAGCCATTGCTTCCAACGGAGTTAATCCAAACCCCTCCATCCAGGAGATAAAAGTAAATGCCGTTGCGCCTTTGTACAAAGGCAACATATCTTCGTCTGCGATGTAATCCGTGAAAATAATTTTATCCTCAACTTCCTCGTCTTTTACAACTTGAAAAATCTCATCATATAACCAACCTTTTTTCCCCCCAATTACAAGTTTGAAATTCTGTTTATCTGCTTTTGAGAATTTTGCAAAAGCACGAATTAAATTAGGAATATTCTTTCTTGGCTCAAGAGTACTAACAAATAGAAAATATTTTTCAGGTAAATAATACTTCTTTTGCACTCTGTTAATTTCCTCTTCCGTTGTCTCTTCATAGCACCAATCGTGCGCCGCTAATGGAGTAACAGTTATTTTCTTCGGATCAACTTTCATATATTCAACTAAGTCATTCTTAGTTGCCTCTGAGATGGCAACTAATGATTTACTCATCTTTAATGCGAGTGGCATTTGAGCAAATAACAAACGGACTTTCAATTCAGCTGTCTTGCTCATTTTGTACGGAACTAAATCCATAACAGAAAGAACGTTGTTTCGTTTGAAGAAAGAAAGCATCGGAATTGTTAGCGAATTTGGCGAAAAGAAAACGTCAATTTTATTTGAGAATTGAACCATCCACAATGTTTTCAAATGCCACAGTAGTTTATTTATCAGACCAGAATATGGATAGACTATGGTTTTGAAATTTTCTCCTAAATGCCAATCAATATCCGCAGTGGAAAATAAAAAGTAATTATTTTCCTTATCAATTGCAGATAGCGCCTGTACAAGACTTTTTGTATAGTAGCCAATTCCGGCCTTGTTCCCGACAGCACTTTTTATATCAATTCCTATGTTCATATGTTCCTCATGTATTTTATCTAAATGATCCATATCTATTCAGTAATAACCATTTAGTAACATTCCTTTTACCGCCCCTGTTGTTACCTGTATGGGGTTGGTTGTCGTTGAAGTCTGAAACAAGTGATGCCGGTTGCAATATGTATAAAGTTCGTGCTTGGATGGCACTTACTTGTTTCAGAAATTTTGGTTACTTTTGTTTGCAAAAGTAACATATAAAACAGATTTTAAGGATACACATGTGCTCATTATAGTCTACGTTCGCTTGCTCGCACAATCATCAAGAACCTCTAAAGTCAACTTCGCAGTCTTATCCCAACTAAATTTCTGAATCTGCTTATTACCCTTTTCCACAAGATCTTTTCGTAAAGTTTCATCATTTGCTAACGATACCATCTTGCTTGCAATATCATCAACATTGTTCGGATCTGCAAGAAGTGCAGCATCGCCTGTAACCTCAGGTAAGGAAGAACAATTCGATGTTAATACAGGAATTCCTGTTGCCATTGCCTCAAGCGGAGTTAAACCAAATCCTTCCATAAAAGGGACAAATGTGAAGGCCGTTGCGCCTTTGTACAAAGGAAGCATATCCTCATCTGCAATATAATCCGTAAAAATCACTTTATTTTCGACTTTCTCCTCCTTAACAACTTGAAAAATCTCGTCATACAACCAGCCTTTCTTACCTCCAATTACAAGTTTAAAGTTTTGCTTATCCGTCTTTGAAAATTTAGAAAAGGCGCGAATCAGATTAGGAATATTCTTCCGCGGTTCCAAAGTACTGACGAAAAGAAAATATTTCTCGGGTAAGCTAAACTTTTCTTTAACTCTGATAATCTCACCCGCTGAGGTTTGACCATAACACCAATCATGTGCTGCTTCCGGAGTGAAATAAACTTTATCTTCGGGAATTTTGAATAAGCGTAAGAGATCATTCTTCGTTGCTAGTGACGGAACAAGAATTGCCTTTGCAAAAGAAAGAGCAAGTGGAAGTTGTTGGAAAAAGAAACGAACATTTTTGCTCGTGGTTTCTTTCATTACTACAGGAACCAAGTCATGAACTGTCAAAACGACATTTCGTCGTAAAAGAGAAAGTGTTGCTAGCGTTAAAGAATTTGGAGAAAAAAAGACATCAATCTTATTTCCAATAAAACACTCCAGAAACAGCCGTGCTATCCAAAGGATTTTGTTTATTAATCCTTTTTCAGAACGAACAATTTGTGTAAAGTTTTCACCAAGATCCCAATCGACTTTTTCAGAAGTGTAAAGAAAGTATTGATTCATATTATCAATTTTTGACATGTGCGTAACCAAGCTCATCGTGTAATAGCCGATTCCGGATTTATTACCAATCGCACTTCGAATGTCTATTCCGATTTTCATTGTTGATTATCTGTTCCAAAAATAATCTTCCATGCAGTGTCAGTGAAAGTAGTAGTTAAGAATTTAGATGAAATGTAACGTATACCGTTCTTTCCCAGATTCTCACGTAGACCAGCATCACCAACTAATTTTTTAAACTTTTCGACAAGATCGTTAAAATTCCCATATTCAAAAAGCAATCCGGTTTTATTATCTAATATAACTTCTGGCAAGGCAGTGACTCTTGACGCAAGAACCGGTACACCAAAGAAAGAAGCTTCTGCAGCAACAATACCGAAGCTTTCATATTCGGATAAAACACAAAAGATATCAAGAGAATTAAAAAATTTAGAAATTTCATCAGGATCAATAAAACCTAGAAGTTGAAAGTTCTTTAGATTATTTTTCTCAATAAAGTTCTCAATGTCTTTACGCAAGGAACCTTCACCTGCGACAAGAAAATCATGTTCCGGAAAATTTTTTGCCAACTTCAAAAATTCGAACAATCCTTTTTCCGGTGAAAGCCTACAAACCATACCTACCCGAAGTCTTTGCCCTTTTGAATTATTAATTGGCTTTTCGGACCTGAAGGCCGAATTGAAACTAACGGCGTTTGGTAACATCGTTACATCACCTAAGCTAATTTTTTCAAACTCACTTTTAACAAAATTGCTTGAGACGATAATTGAGGCGAATCTTGAACTGAACTTCCAAATAGGAAGAAAAGGATTTTTCAAAAGGGGTTTTCGAGGAGGAAGATGATGCCACCAAAACACATCATAACCTAACATCTTTGCAGGTACCGTCAAAAAAATCTGTTCAATGAGAGATAACATCATAATCTTTTGAAAACCTCTCTGTCTACAGATTGGTAAGAATGATAATGATTGAAGGAGTAACGATAAAATATAGACAGGAGAAAGTAGTAGAGATTTAATGCTAGTGACATCTTTAACGAGAAAAGCTTTTTTTACATCAAACTTCCTCTTTCTGAATTCTTTGAGCAAAACAGGACACGTTCCCCAAAAAGAAACTTCAACATTCTTTTTTCGGAATTGCTCGGAAAGCAATAAGTCCATTTTTTCCCCGCCGCCGAAATTTGATTCAAGAGGAAAACTTGTTATTAATAATTTTTTCATTTTGAGGGCTTTCCTTTTATCTTTAATACTGACTTAACCAAATTAATATCCACGACACCCAAGACGGAACCTGTTGCCAAATACACTATTATTCCAACGCAAAGCGGAATGATTGCTAAATATGAATTAGTGACAAACGTATCATCTATATAATAAATAACCCCACCCATAATTATAGCAGCAAGTAATGATTTGAAGATAAAAGCCAGATCATATTTAAACCCAATTAGTTTATTGGAGTAATATCCGTGCAGAAATAGTAAAACAAATTCACAAAAGACCGTTGTTGCAACAGCACCTAAATAACCATATTTAGGTAATAGGAAAATATTCAGGATGACGTTAACAAGGACAATGATTGCGTAAATCTTCGTTAAAATCCACTGTTTATCCATTACAATCGGAGTCCATGAAATAACACCTGTTGAGAAGAAAAAACCAACTCCTGCAATTAATATTTGTAGAGCCGGAACAGCAGGAAGAAAATCATTAGGATCAGCATCCGGAAGGAAACCTCCGGAAACGAAATAAACTATATGCCTTGCTAAAATTACACCACCAATGGCAATCGGAAATCCAGCCATGAACATTATCCTCATAGCCTTTTGTGTAAAATCATTCAGACTTTGCAATGATTCCTCTTTTCTTTGAATAAGAATCGGATAAATTGCATTACTGAAGAAGAACGGGACTGTCAGTAATATATCAAAGAAACGCAATGATATGCCATAATACCCGGTTTGCGCATCGATACTTCCATATTTATCGAGTACGGCCTCGTCTAAGCGAAAAATTTGAAGAAGCTGCATGTTTAGTTTCACAAATACAACGTTGAATAAAAGTGCCAAGCCAACAGGAAAAGCCTTCATTAATAACCCTTTCCATTTCCTGAAATCAAATTCTGGAAAAACAAATCCCGTATGTTTAGCAGCAAAGTAATAAGTAGCACCTGCAATAACGAACCAACCAACCATTGAAGAAATAACAATCTCGAGAATACTTCCACCCTTCCAGATTACGATAGAAGAAAGAACTAGAGAAATTAAAGAACCGATTAGATTCGAAAGGGTTGCCCAGAAATATGTTAGAGTAACTTGAAAAACCGGCATAGAAGACGAAACCACAGACTGTCCGATTATCTGAATATAACCGATTAGAATTGCAGTACGAATCGTCGGAGTATAATTATCAATTGGTAACAGAAACAATATTATTGTAGCTACGATAAGAATAACTAATGTTACCGCCGAACGAAGACCAAGGAGCATTTTGAAATTTTCCCGAAGCGCAATACGCTGTTTCTCCAAATCTTTAAATTTGCTGATTGCTTTTACTGCAATTGGATTAATTCCAAAATCAAGAAGAACAAACCAAATTGTAATATATGACGTAATTCGAACATATTGACCATAAACTTCCGGACCAAGTTTCCCTCCGATTAAAACAGTAATGACTAATGTTGAAACAGCCGTGAATATTCTTCCGACAAACTGAACAACTGTATTAAATGCAATTTTTTGAGAAAGATTCATAATAATTTTGTGTCATCCTGAAAAGGGCGAAGCCCGCAGTTCAGGATCCCATTTATAATGTAAATATTGTAGCACAAAAATAGTTTTTAGTTTCTAGTTTTTAGAGAATAGAAAACGGAGGTTAATATTTCTCATCACAAGGAGGATCATGTGTGTTTAGCAAAGAAGATTCGTACTCCAAAAGAAACGATTTTGCTGACAGCTAAACGCTGTTTGCTGATTGTTTATTTGGTGGACGACACTGGATTCGAACCAGCGACCTCTCCGATGTGAACGGAACGCTCTAACCAACTGAGCTAGTCGTCCTAATTAATAGTGAATATTTTACGAACATTGGCTATTATAACCAACTGTCCACCAAAGGCGGACTCTGCCTCTGGCAGAGAGCTAGTCGTCCAAACCCCGATTGAAAAAATTATAGCATAAAAATGATCCTAAGATATATCCCCAATTGATGCATTTGAAATTGTCTGGTTACGGGATCCTGAAATAAATTCAGGATGACATAAAAGTTTTTGACTTTCCTCCATAATTTCTCCATACTGGTTTTGTAATTTGTAAACTAATTAAGAACTAAGAAAATGGCAGTATTTGATGACCAAACCTACTATGACAAACCGCAAAAGTTTGTAAACAAATTCTTTAACTTCCTGCAAATCTTTGTTGTCTTTGGTGCTATTGTTGCCGTCATTTATTTATTTGTACTCTCTCCTCATGAAGTAATAGGAAGATCAATGGAACCAACCTATTATGAGGGGGAATTTCTTCTTGCCGATAAAGTTAGCTACTTTGTAAGAACACCGAAACAAGGTGAGGTTGTGATTTTTAAATACGATGAAAACCACGATTACATCAAGAGAGTTATTGCCGTTCCGGGAGATACTGTTTCTGTTAATAACGGAAAAGTTTTCGTTAATGGAGAGCAACTTGACGAAAGCGAGTACCTTGATGATTCTGTTTTCACTGCAAACGGTAACTACTTTACCGCAGGAAGAGTGGTAACAGTGATGGAAGGAACTGTTGTTGCGTTCGGTGATAATAGACCACATAGTTCCGACTCAAGAAATTTCGGACCAATTGAATTGGAAAAGATCAAAGGTCGCGTAATTTGGAGAGTAACTCCATTTGATAGATTTGGCGCAATTAAAACGGCGAGATATTAATATTTATCCTTTACGAACCGATTGCGACTCGTTATACTTATTTAGTCCTTGATATTTACTAGAAATTTTCAACATGGCTGAAACAAAAGATATAATTAGAGATGGATCAAAAGCGTTTCTGACATTCTTTTTCGATATTCTGGAAACTGTAGTTATCGCATTTGCGATATTTGCAGTTGTCTACATTTTTATTGCCTCTCCTCACGAAGTTATCGGAAAGTCAATGGAACCGAACTTTTACGAAGGGGAATTCCTACTTGCCGACAAATTAACTTACAGATTTAGAGAACCGAGACGCGGAGAAGTTGTTATTTTTCAATTCGATGAACTTCATGATTACATCAAAAGAGTAATTGGATTGCCGGGAGATGAAGTCGAAATAAATGATGGATATGTTTATGTTAATGGAGAAAGAGTTGTTGAATCCGCATATTTGGATACAGCAGTTAGGACAGCAAACGGTAACTATATGACTCCGGGTCGCAAAGAGATTGTTCCGGAAGGTCATGTTTTTGCACTTGGTGATAACAGACCGCATAGTTCGGATTCAAGAAATTTCGGAATGGTTGAAGAAAGTAAAATTAAGGGCCGAGCTATATTCAGATATTGGCCATTCGATGCGGTGACAATTATTCCAAAAGTATCTTACGAAGCACAGTAAGATCTCATTAAAACTTGCATTATCAAACTTTTATCAACTGCCCTTTTTGACTATTACTTTTGACTTAATTAACTAAAGATTATGGTTATTGCGTTTGCTAATCAAAAAGGCGGAGTTGGAAAAACAACCACCACGCTAAATGTCGGAGCCTATCTCGCTGCCGAAGGAAAGAAGGTTCTTCTGGTAGATCTCGATCCACAAGGAAACTTATCTTCCGGTGTTGGCTGCAAACGAAATAAAAATGACATAATGGGAAAGGAAAATGTTCCAACTGTTTATGATGTCATGGTAAATGATTCAAAAGTTTCTGAAGTTTTTAAAGCAACAGAAATTCCGAATCTATTTATTTTACCATCAAATCTGGAACTCGCAGGAGCAGAAATTGAGTTGGTTAGCATGATGTCCAGAGAAAATCGGCTTAATAAAGCTCTTGATCAAGTTCGGAATCAGTATGATTATATTTTAATCGACTGTCCCCCATCGTTAGGGTTGTTAACAATTAACGCAATGGCAGCAGCTGATACATTAGCAATCCCTGTTCAATGTGAATACTTCGCGCTTGAAGGATTATCACAACTTCTTGAAATGGTGAAAATGGTTCACAAATCATTGAATTCGAAACTTTCACTACTCGGTGTAATTTTGACAATGTATGATTCACGAACAAAGCTTTCGGATACTGTTGTTAATGAAATACAGAAATTTTTTAAGGATAAAGTATTCAGGTCGATTATTCCTAGAAATGTGAAATTATCGGAGTCACCATCACATGGGAAACCAATTAGCGAATATATGCCAAAATCACGAGGAGGATTAGCTTATGAAAAGCTTGCCCAGGAAATAATTGAAAAAACGAGTTAATGAAAGACGTTGGTCAAAGCAAATACAAGGGAATATTAATCGATCTTGATGATACATTGTGTAACAGTAACTTCACGTTTCAGGAATATGGAACAAAAGCGGCATACGATGTTCTGAAGGAACCTCTCGGATTGAAAAACATTGGTGATTTTGGAGTTTTGCTTGAACAGGCCAAGAAAGAAATTAAAATTGAGTTGGCTGGAACGGCTTCATCGCATAATAGAATTCTCTACTTTAAAAGAATTGGGGAAAAAGTCAGCAATGGACTTGATCCTGAAATTCTTCGAAAAGCATATCACGAATACTGGGATGCAACATACAGACACCTTAAATTATTTCCCGGAGTCGTTGAAACACTTGAAGAGTTAAAAAGACGAGGGATGAAGTTAGCACTTGTTTCCGACATGACTACTGAGATTCAACTTGAGAAAATTCATCATCTGGGAATCTCTAAGTATTTTGATGCAATTGTAACTTCCGAGGAAGTCGGTGTAGAGAAGCCTCACCCTTCTATGTTTCATGCTGCGCTTTATCGTTTACAATTGTTGGCGAAAGATGTTTTAATGGTAGGAGATAATCCTGCGAAAGATATCGAGGGAGGAGAAGCTCTGAATATGGAAACGGTACAGATTGTAACCAGAGATGATCGAACCGTGTATAAAGAAGGTTACTTCAAACCGGATCATGTGATTCATCGATTCAGTCAGATAATTGAAATTCTAGATGGAGAGAAATAGTTTTGAAACTTTCTTATTCTTCGAGTGACCCCGATGAAAAGCGGGGGAATCGAGAAGTTCTCGACAGGCTCGAACAATAACACATTTTTTACTTTTACCTTTTTACTTTTTTACTATCATGCCCGAAAATTCATCACCACTTGGAAAAGGATTAGCCGCATTATTATCTGAAGACATTGTAAATGAGACTGATGCAAGCTATGTTCCAGATATGAATATCGGAAAGATTATTCCTAATCCCGATCAACCTCGTCTAGAAATCGCACCTGAAACATTAATAGAATTAGCAGATTCAATCCGAGAACATGGAATTATTGAACCGCTAATCGTTTCGAAACGGGATGACCAGTACATGATTATCGCCGGTGAGCGAAGATGGAGAGCAGCACAACTTGCAAATGTACCTACGGTTCCAATTGTAATAAGAGAGACCTCTCCACAACAAATGCTAGAACTTGCAATTGTTGAAAATGTGCAAAGGAAGGATTTGAACCCACTTGAAGAAGCCTTGGCTTTCCAACAATTATTTGAAATTTATAATGTTCCAATTCCTGAAATTGCAAAGAAGGTCGGGCTATCACGCCCTGCAGTCTCAAACAAGATGAGACTTCTTCAATTACCTAAAGAATTAAAAGAAGGACTACTTCGTGACGAAATAAGTGAAGGACATGCTAGAGCACTACTTGGACTTTCAACAAATGCAGCAATGGTGGCAGCTCTTCAAATCGTCAAGAGAGACAAACTAAGCGTTCGAGGAACAGAGGAACTTGTCCGAAAGCTTGCTTTTGAGGAGAGAAAACGAACAAAAAGCGGAGACGCAAGAAGAGCTTGGAGTGAAAGAGCAATGGAGATCAAAGATCAATTAACGGAAAGATTTGCACTCCCAATCAAACTCACAAGATCAAGACGCGGAGGAAAGATTATCATTCCCTTCAAGACAGACGAAGAGCTCGAAGAAATTTATAGGAAGTTTGGAATGTAAATAACTCGAATTTTGATACAAAAAAGAACCTCATAAGAGGTTCTTTTTATGAGAGTTGTCCAAAATGCAGCTAAATTCCTAACTCCTTCAACAATTCAGGATAGGTTGAAATCTCAAAATCAGCAACGATTGTTCCATCCTGACCTTCGACATGACCATCTTCCGCCGGGTTAAAAATACCCGCACGAATTCCAACCATTTGTGCACCACGAATATCGCACTTGTAGTTGTTACCAAGCATTACGGCCTCAGACGGCTGAACCTTGAGACGAGACAAGGCAAGTGTGAATATCGCGCTAAATGGTTTTTCAAATATTACCTCTTCGGAAGCCACAACTTCGTCAATATATTCCAGAAGTCCTAGCGAATTAGCCTTTCTTATTCTCAATGATAAATCACCATCCGAAACGATTGCGGTTTTAACTCCTGATGCTTTCACCTTCTTTAAGGTCCCACTTACATCGGGATATAATTCTAAGTTTTTCATAAAATAATCCCAATACATATCTTCTACATCAGGAAGAAGTGCCAACTCATAATCTTTCAGGTGATCATCCAAAGCCATTCGATAAACAAGGATTCTGCTATGTCTCGTATGAACAGAAGGAAAATTTCTATGAACAATCAGGTGCTTCTCAAGTACAGTGTCATAAAATTTATTTTCGTCCAAATTGTATTTCTCCGAAAGAAACCTAGCACCAAAGCGCAAAGCCTTGTCATAAACATTACTTGATTTCGTAAGTGTATCATCAAGATCAAGAAGTAGAGCCTTATATTTCATATCTCGAAAAATAAAATTAACATATACATTTTAACCACGTATTCAATCTTTTGTCTATTACTTGTTCAGGTTGCATACATGTTACGAACTGAAAAGTATTGAAAATGTAGTGACCTGATGAACGGTATTCTTGGTTGGTAGTAAATAACGATTGTTTTAATCTGGGGTTTGGGGTGAATGATGCCGGTTGCTATTTGTAATTAGTTCGTGTACGGAGGGCACTTATTCACCCCAAGACTTTTGCATACTTTTGGTCTCAAAAGTATGAAACAGATCGAATTAACCTACATGATTTACAAAAATTGTCACTATTCTTTGTTATTTGTTTTTAACAATTTGTAATATGTATCGCAACTTATACATTACTTGGACATCCGGTTGCATATTTTGCCCTTTTGCTTTAGAATTCTAATTGCACAAGCGGGAGTAATTCAGTGGTAGAATGATTCCTTCCCAAGGAAGATGTCGCGAGTTTCCCGCAAGCGGGATTTGTTCAACAACAGCTCACTTCGTTTGCTGTGTTATCACAATCAAGTCTCATCGCTATTTCATAAAATTTAATAAGGGCCTGATGATTTATGAGCGGGAGTAATTCAGTGGTAGAATGCTTCCTTCCCAAGGAAGATGTCGCGAGTTCAAGTCTCGTCTCCCGCTCATAAATCATCAAATACACCTATCCATTAATTACTATCTATTTTTTATTTACCAATAAGTATTAGACATGAACGAAGACAAAACCTACATTCTCGGACTAGCAATCGTTTTGATTGCAGGGTTAGTATTTACTTATTTAGCAGTGAAACCAGAAAAGATGTCAGAATTATTAATCGAAGACCTAATTGTAGGTGAGGGAGAAGAAGCAAAAGTCGGCGATACCGTATTAATGCATTACGAAGGGACGCTTGAAGACGGAACCGTATTCGATGCCAATACAGGAGAAGACACACCATTTGAATTCACAATCGGTGCAGGAATGGTAATCGAAGGTTGGGAACAAGGTATTCCAGGGATGAAGGTTGGAGGAAAGAGAAAATTAACAATTCCTTCTCACCTGGGTTACGGAGAAACGGGTTCAGGTTCTATCCCAGGTGGAGCAACAATCCTTTTCGATGTAGAACTTGTTGAAATTGTAAAGGACGAAGTTGTTGAAGAAGAAGTTACGGAAACTGTAGAAGAATAGAGTTTCGAATATGTTTTGTAGGGACGACCATAGGGTTGTCCCTACAATTATTTCCAAACCTTTCATAAGTTGCTATAATCATTCTTGTCCCAGCCGGGATAGCTCCACGCCAAAGGCGTAGTCAGCCTATGGCTGGCAGTTGGTTTAACTTAGAATATTACAGTTGAATATTTATTAATCCTTTCGCCGGGATAGCTCAGTTGGTAGAGCGACGGTATCGTAAACCGTAGGTCGCGAGTTCGACTCTCGCTCTCGGCTCCATTAATTTCTTCATCAATTTCCTAAAACACCTTGCCTAACCATACCGTCATCATCTATAATCCGTAACAGAGTAGTTACACAAATTTTACACCGCCATTTACTCTATCTATCTTTTCTTTTGTAATATAGAAAATGTTTACACCAGCAATTTACATAACGCATAGGACCTTGCGTCAAATTGTCGATATAGAATTGGCAAATCAACAATATCTAAATGATCTCAAGCACTTCATTCCTAAATACAGCAAAAGCTATCTTGTAAACCTGCTTTCAATATCCCAGAGGAAGTTCTCTTCTACCATACATTCGGATTCTGTGCTTATAGATTTCGTTAACGAGAAAAAGGAGATTTTAGAGCTCCGACCTCTTAAAAATGCCATTCAATCAATTAACGCCTATGAAACTAGTCTTCGCGCTGAAGATGATTGGAATTTATTAATGCGGATTAACCAGCTAATCAACAAAGAAAGTTTGGCTTCACAACAATCGAGTTTACGCACAACATCAAAAATCCAAGAAAAGGAGATCTTCGAATTGCATCAATTTGAAAACAATGATCAACTGGAGCACTTCGTTGTAGAACTTCTGCGTTGGTATCGAACATCGGATAAAGAGATTAATAAGGTAATTCGAGTATTAACAGTACTTTATCATTTGATAAAAACCTTTCCTTTTTTGGAATCAAATTTCGAAACTATTGCAATTACAACATCTTTCTTTATCCGAGAAAATAGTTTAGAAATACTAAACACCATAAGGCTTGTAGAATTTCTCCTCACCATTAAGGATAATAAACTAGAACTCAACGATTTTATCAATAAGAGTTTAGATTATATTATCAGTGAGAAAAACAAGGTGTTTTATGAACTTGAAAAACAAAATCTAGAAAATACCGCGCCAAAGAAAATTTTGAACTTAAACAGAAGACAAATTGAGCTATTGAAAGTTATGCAAGCTCGCGATAAAATAAACCGACGAGAAGCAGCAGATTTACTTGAAGTTTCGTTCATGACTGCGTATCGTGATATAAAGGGATTATTAAAAACAAAGCTTCTGGTTGAAAGAGGGGTTGGAAGAGGAACGTATTATATGTTGGCATCAAAATGAAATTGTTTAGTCCCTTCTCCTTGAGGAGAAGGTTAGGATGAGGTGGTAAAAATAAACCTCACCCTGCCCCTCTCCTATTAGGAGAGGGAATTAATGTATATTAAAGTTATAATAATGAGTACTCACAAACTAACAAAAGAAGAAGTAAAACATATCGCCAAACTCTCTCGAATTGAGTTAAGTGATGAAGAGCTGGAGAAATATTCAGAACAACTTTCTTCAATTTTAGGCTACATTGATAAACTAAATGAAGTTGACACAACGGGAGTTGAAGTAACTGCGCAAGTAACTGGACTTAGAAATGTTTTACGAAAAGATGAGGTTAGAAAAAGTCTAACACAAGAAGAGGCAATATCAACGGCGAAGAAAACGGAAAGAGGATATGTACAGGCGCAAGCAGCGATAAAATAGGTTCTGGTTCGACAGGCTCACCACAAGTAGGGATTAGGTTATAGTTTATATTTTACGAAATTATATGGATAATTTGCTTAATATAGTTATTCTTCTTCTGGCATTGGTTTTAAGAACTGCATTTGCTCAGTTAAGTAGTACATTATTCAAAAAGTCAAAGAACGAAGGTTCTACACTTATTGCTTTAGGGTTTGTGGCAAGTCTTACCGTATTAATTTTATGTCCTTTATTCGAATGGAAATTCTCTTTTAATGCGATAACTTGGGGGGCATTAATTCTTGCAAGTATCTTTTATGCCGCAAATGATAGGATTGGTGCTACTGTAAAGAAATACTTAGATGTGTCGTTTTTTACAATTATTTGGCAACTTTCAAATGTTTTTCTAATTATTGTAGGTTTTGTGATTTTTAAAGAAATTCCTACTTTAGAAAAGATTCTCGGAGCATTTCTTATAATCGCAGGAAATATCATCGTAACCTTTCGTGGCTTCAAAGGAAAACTCAATAAATATTTTCTTCTTGCAATATTAGTTGAATTTGTTTTTACGGTTGCAGTATCGATTGATGTCGGAATTTCAGACCAATTTAATTTACCGATGTATGTATCACTAACACTTATAATCCCGACAATGATAAATTTCTTTTTTCAAAGATCTTCTATAAAAAGTATTATAAGCGATTTGCAAGGGGTTAATAAAAGAGACTTTTGGATTTTTGGATTTATCTGGGGAATCATGGTTGTCTCGATACTTAGTGCTTACCAAAGAATGGATGTATCTTTTGTTTCCCCTATAATAGCACTTTCGATGTTATTTAGTGTTTTTATAGGAGTAGTGTTCAATAAAGAACATGATTATTTAATTCAGAAATTTATTGCTGCCATTTTAGCTTTGATGGGCGTGATTCTTTTGTCAATAAATTTAAAAATTTTTTGAATGATTCATCTATAAAATTACCATGGAATATCACAAGTTATCAGCAAGAGAAATCAGAGATCTAATTCGAGAAAAGAAAGCAACTGCACTTGAAGTTGTTGAAGATTTCTTGAAAGTGATTAAAGAAAAAAATCCTGAGATAAAAGCTTACCTCACAGTTTGCGAAGATGTCGCCAGAGAGCAAGCGAAAGCAGTTGATAAAAAGATTGCGAACGGTGAGGAAATTGGAGAACTCGCAGGAGTTCCTTATGCGCTGAAAGACAACTATCTTACAGTTGGTGTTGAAACGACTTCTGCATCGAAGTTATTAAAAGGCTACATGCCACAGTACAATGCGGAAATGTATGAGAGATTGAAAAAAGCGGATGCTGTTCTACTTGGCAAAACAAACCTTGATACATTCGCATTTGGAGCAAGTACAGAAAACTCAGGATATTTCACAACACATAACCCGCACGATTTAACAAGAGTTCCTGGAGGATCATCAGGTGGTTCTGCAGCCGCAGTTGCAGCGGACATGTGTGCTTTTGCACTCGGTTCTGACACGGGAGGATCCATTCGACAACCGGCATCTCTTTGCGGAATTGTTGGTTTAAAAGTAACTTACGGAAGAAACTCTAGATATGGAATGACTGCAATGGCATCCAGTTTCGACACACCAGGAGTTCTTGCTAAAACAGTTGAAGATGCTGCAATAGTAACGAAGGTTATGGCAGGAATCGATGAAAAAGATTCGACGACGTCTCCTACCCCAGTTCCTGATTATGAAGCAGCATTGTGTCATCCCGCACTTGATGCGGGATCTCCTGAGCTTCCAGCGAAGGGTTTACGAGTTGGAGTCCCTTCAGAATATTTTATCGATGGAATGGAGCCAAAAGTTGCTGAAGTTGTAAGAGCAGCGATCAAGAAATATGAGGACATGGGTGCGGAAATTGTTGAAATTTCTCTACCGCACACTGAATACGGAATTGCTGTTTATTATGTATTAATTCCATGTGAAGTATCTGCAAACATGGCAAGATATGATGGAATTCGATTTGGTCCGGCAACGGATGATAAATGCGAAAATATTGTCGAATATTACATGAAAACTCGAGGAGAATTCATGGAACCGGAATTAGTCCGAAGAATCATGATTGGATCTTATGCTCTTTCCGCAGGTTATTATGATGCGTATTACAAAAAAGCATCTGAAGTCAGAACGCTAATTCGACAGGATTTCGAAAAAGCATTTGAGAAAGTAGATGTGATTATGACACCAACTTCTCCAACAACAGCTTTTAAGATAGGAGAAAAAGCGGACGATCCGTTACAAATGTATCTTGCAGATGTATTCACTGTTTGTGTTAACGTCGCAGGAATCCCTAGTATTAATATCGCTGTAGGGAAAGATGAAAAAGATCTTCCAATCGGGATGCAGATTATGGGGAATTACTGGGAAGAAGAGAAGATAATGAAGGTTGCTAGTTTGTTTAAGTCGGAAAAATAACCATGACAATTTCACCACTAATAGGACTTGAAATTCATGTCCAGCTAAAAACTAAATCAAAAATGTTTTGTTCCTGTGCTACAGATTATTTCGGAGCGGAACCAAACACACACACCTGCCCTGTTTGTCTAGGATTGCCGGGAGCATTACCTACTGCAAACGAGGATGCTCTCAGACGGGCGATAATGGTAGGATTGGCACTTAACTGCGATGTAAACAAGAAATGCCATTTCGACCGCAAGAATTATTATTATCCTGATTTGCCAAAAGGTTACCAGATCTCTCAGTTCTATACACCAATTGTTGTAAACGGATGGATTGAGATTGAGGTCGGAGACGATACTAAAAGAATTAGAATTCACGAAGCGCATCAGGAAGAAGATGCGGCCAAATCAATTCACGAAGGCGGGAAAACTCTTGTTGATTTCAATAAATCGGGAATGCCTCTTCTGGAAATCGTTTCAGAACCTGATATGACATCGGGAGAAGAAGCTTTCCTTTACGCATCAAAAATCAGACAACTACTCCGATATTTGGAAGTTTCCGATTGCGATATGGAGAAAGGTTCGATGAGATGTGAGCCGACTGTGAACCTGAAAATTGAAGATAACGGAGAGACATATTACACACCACTTGCTGAGATAAAGAACATCGGATCGCTTCATGCCGTACAGAAAGCTTGTGAATTCGAGTTTGAAAGACAACTAGAGGAATGGAAAGAGACAAAAGAAGTTAAATCTAAAGTAAATAAAACGACACGAGGTTGGGATGCGGTGAAGAATGTAACGTTCTTACAGCGAGAAAAGGAAGGTTCTGCTGATTACCGATACTTCCCTGAACCGGATATTCCTCCGATGGACTTCACCGACGAATATATTGAAGAAATTCGGAAATCTATTCCAGAACTTCCAGGTGCAAAGAAACAGAGATTTATGGAAGATTATGGTTTGAATGATTATGATGCAACAATTCTAACTGCAACAAAGCGAAAAGCCAATTGGTTTGAAGAGGCTTGTCGAGAGGTTGAAGAAATGGCGAAATCAGAAGGAATCGAAGATGTTATGCCATTGTACAAGGATATGACAAATTGGATAAATGCAGAACTTAAAGGTTTGCAAAAGAAATTCGGAACAAAGTTCTCCCAGTGGAAAGTTACACCTGAGCATGTTGCAGAAATTTCTGTAATGCTTGCAAAGAAAATGATTTCAGGGAAGATTGCAAAGGATGTCATCGCCGAAACATTTGAAACTGGAAAGTCACCAAAGGCAATTGTTGAGGAAAAAGGTCTTGTTCAGGAATCAGATGAAGGAGCAATTGAAGAAATTTGCAAAAAGGTTGTTGACTCAAATCCTGCACAAGTTGAACAATATAGGGGAGGAAAAGAAGGATTGCTCGGATTTTTCGTTGGACAAGTAATGAAGGAGTCCAGAGGTAAAGCAAATCCGAAGGTGGCGAACGATGTATTATTAAGATTGTTGAAAGAATAATTATTAACAAGACCCACGACCTTACGGTCGGGGTTTATACAACCACAAACTTCGT
>CAZCSM010000027.1:0-17658 GCA_964501355.1 uncultured Candidatus Saccharibacteria bacterium
GTCTCTCCATCCCTCGACCTTACGGTCGGGGATTTAAGATCAGATTCTTTAAAATACTCACTTTTACCAAATATTTTCCTCTGTAATCTGTATTCGGTCGTTAGTCGTCGAAGTCTGAAACAAGTGATTCCGGTTGCTATTTGTATTAGTCTTGGGACTGGATGGAGTTTAACTCCCCTTTGTCACTCCGTGACATCTCCCCTCCACAGGAGGGAAGTCTTGGTTCAAGACTTTTGGTTACTTCCTGCCTGCCGGCAGGCAGGTTGGTCACAAAAGCAACATAACTTAATTCTTTTTTTCTAAACTTAACTCCTATCACAAGCTATTCTCATGGTCCAAACTAACGTTCGCTAAATGCTACGCTCTAAACGCACTCACTAGCTACGCTAGTGGTTTTATCCTATTAAAAATAGAGACGCATGCAATGCGTCTCTACAAAAACAAACATTGCGAATTGAATTCTTACTTATTCGCATTAATCACTTCCAAATATGCCTCCATCGGACGAACCCCAACAAGCGTTTCAACAAGCTGACCATCTTTGAATAAAATCACAGTCGGAATACTCATAACACCATACTTCATTGCAGTTTGCTGACTATCATCAACATTCAATTTCGCAATTTTTACATCCTTCACCTGTTCAGCAAGTTCTTCAATTATTGGACCGAGCATTCTGCAAGGACCGCACCATTCTGCCCAAAAATCTACAAGTACTAAACCTTTTGAAATTTCTTCCTGAAAATTTGAATCTGTTAACGTTATGTGTGCCATTGTTCGAAAAATAAATTAATTTAAAATTACGATAATCTAAATAAAGAATTCAACAATTTTTCGAATTGCTCAGAATCTCTTACACAAGATACTGTCTCCGTTTTGAGTAGTTCAATTCCAACTTTTGCCAAAGCTGAACGAACGGCGGCAATTTGCTGAATGACGTCTAGACAGTCACGTTTTTCTGAGACCATTCTTTCTATTCCTTCAACCTGGCCTTTAATTCTTGATATTCTTTTTTGAAGATTTTGTTCTGAATTCATATTATTTATATTACTATACTAGAGTATAGTATCATATTAATTAAAAAAGTCAAGGCCCAATTTTATCTAACAAATGAATATTCTCTGGAATAAATAGTGTATCCGCTGTCATCCGTTGCAGCTACTCGATAAACATACATTCTACCCGACTCGTAACGCCAAAGATTAATCAGATGTGTTTTTCCGAATGTTGTCTTTTGCGTTTTAAAAAATGTCCCATCTGCATTATCATCATACTCGATCCAAACAGTTGAATCTTTCTTCGTTGTGACTAAAATCGAAAATTGTTTTTCTGTCTCAATTGGAGAAACAACCATTTCATTTCTATCCATTTCATAGGACAAATTGCTTGGACCGGTACTTGCACCCAAAACTTTCAGATCCTCTGTTTCTTTAAGAAAGCCGGGGTTCGCTGCAACCCAAACAACGGCAGATAAATAAATGGAAAAGATGGTAAATAAGAGAGCATTTGTAATACTCGACGAGGAGGATTTATGCCAGTCACGATAAATCTTAGATTTCCGGATTAATTTGTTATGGACAGATTCAAACATTAATATTAATACTAATCTATATCAGAATAGTTGAATTGATAAACAAGGTCAATAAATATATTGTCAAACGTCTAATGTCTAAATGTTACACGAAAATGTTGTTGAAAAATATATTTAATAGACTTTTGATTTTTAATTTTGCATTGTCATTTTGATTTTTGAGATTTGATTTTTTATTTCATGTTAGAATGACAATTATTAATAACTATTTTATTACATTTATGAACTCACCTTTCTACCTAACACCAATTCCTTTCATAGAAAATCTGAAAAACACTCTCAGCCGAAATGATAGCGCAAAGAGAAAGCTTCAAAATATATTCACAGGAAAGACAGTAATCGATATTGGTTGCGGAATTGAACAAGATGCGAAAGATATTCAAGAAGTTTGTATTGATTTCCATGCAAAAAAATATATTGGCATTGATATGCAAACTCAAAATGAGCATGAGAACTTCATTAATGAAACAAAAGTTGAACTTATTAAAAAGGATATTCTTGAATATTTAAAAGGTGCAGATATTTCCAACCACCAAAAAGTTTTTGTGTTTTTCGGATTTGAACCGGTGAAACCGGAGGAAGAAGATACTCAAAAGTATATTAAAGATTTGATGGGACAAATCTCCCAAAAATCACGCATTAATGATATAATCCTCATCGGTAACGGGACCCATGGAATTAATCCGGCGAATTTTAATTTCATTGAGACCGAAAAAATTATATTCGAAAACTTCAATATTAGACAATATGTCAAACAGACTTAGTTTTATAATAAAAAAGAAACTTAAAGAAACCCTCCAGGAACTGAGGGCAAATTTTGTTGGGAATGTAATTTGGAAAAACTCAGAATCCACGCTGGTTCTGAGCCCAATTGTAGATTTCTCAATTATTCCGGCAAATTTTGATTTAAAAAAATTAACTTCTTGCAAAGTGAAGAAGCTAATGGTGGAAGTTGGTACGGGAAATGGCGATTTCTTAAGTTATATTGCCAAAAAGGAAAGTCGATCATTTTTCATAGGATTCGAAATTGCAAAAGACTATTTCCTCAAGACAAAGAATAATATATCCAAAAACCTCAGGTTAAATGCGAAAGTTGCTCATGCTGATGCATATGAGGTAATTAAGAATAAGTTTCAGGACAATTCAATCTCAAAAATCTTTATTAATTTTCCCGACCCTTGGCCAAAAAAGAAGCATTGGAGAAAGAGATTTCTAACGACTGAAAAATTGCCGGTTATTTTGAGCAAGATGAAAAGTTCCGGTGAAATCATTTTCGTAACCGATCATATGGGATACGCTGACTTTATTGAAGAAATCTGCAAGAATCTCAAAAAACAGAAGATTATAAAATTTGAAATTTCAGAAGGTGTCCCTGCTGATTATCCTGAAACCAAGTATTTCCGAAAATGGAAGAAACTTGGAAAGAAAGAATATCGAACCATTAATATAACCAAAAGTTCATAGTCCTTAGAGGACGAATTTCTCCTTGAAGCTTTACGTTCTAAGCAGGTTGTGATAGATTTTATAATAACTATCTTTATAACCTGCCCATTATGAAAATAAAGAACCTAATTCCTTGGATTGCAAGAGGACTTTCCGTTCTACTCACACTCGGACTTTACGCTTTCATTTTTGAACTAACACCTCCAGATTTTGAATGGCCCAGTATTTTT
This sequence comes from uncultured Candidatus Saccharibacteria bacterium, assembly GCA_964501355.1. GTDB lineage: Bacteria > Patescibacteriota > Dojkabacteria > CAZCSM01 > CAZCSM01 > CAZCSM01. Next base: position 3,265 of record CAZCSM010000027.1, read on the forward strand.
CTCGCAGCAATTCCTGGAACTGTATTGTTGATTGTAACCGCCGTTGCATGGAATTTCCCAAGACCCGGGGGGTTAATTTTCATTTTACTTGGTTTATTATACGCCGTTTTGGGATGGTACAGAGTTTCCTACCTTGCCATCGGAATAATTGGAGGAGGGTTAATTCTTGCCGGAGTTGGTTTTCTTTTTGGAAATGGTAAAAAGAGAGAACAGGAAAAAGAGGAGAAGAAAGAATCGATTGAATCAAAACCTACAAAATTCGAAGAGGTCATGCCTACACCGGAAACAATGACAACTCCGGATAGTACATTGGCTCCTCTTCCTGCACTTGAATCGAGAGCAATGCCACAACCAATTCATGTAGATGAATTGGATTTAGAACCAGTAATACCGGAATCGACCGTAATGACGCCACCAACACAACCAAACGTCTTCACAACAATGGTGCCGGCGGCAAAACCCGAAGTGATAAAGGATGTCTCCATAGAAGAAGAAAAATCTGAAGATGAGCTGTTCTCACAGACCGAACAGAACGTTGATTTAGGAGGAGAGCTTCCACCATTAGTATCAAGAACAGAACAGGTTGAAGCCCAGCCATTAGACGACAAAACGATGGAAACCATCTCCCCAGCTACTACTGGAAGTACATTACCTGTCGAGGAGATCGAACTTCCTGCACTGCCAGAAAAGATTGCCACTGAGGTCGTTGAACCTTTACAAACCACCAATGAAACTGAAACCGGAGCAGAAGAGCCACCATCTGCTGAACCGGCTTTTACTGACGTGGAACTTCCTCCATTAGTAAAAAGTGAAGAATCTACCGCTACCGATGAAATGCCAAATGTTTCCATCTTTGATAAAGAAGAAACTGATGAACCGGAAATAGAAATTCTTGGTGAGGAGAAAGACGCGAAACCTGGATTTGAGGAAGTTGGCGGCGGAATCGACGGATTTGATGATGCTCAATTGGTATCATTAGATGCTGGAAGTAATCTTGATAAAGCAGATACAACATCTCTGCCTGCGGATTTGCCAGCATCAAATTCAACAAATCTACTTCAACGTTCCGAATTAACGGAAGAAGAAGACAATAACGAAGATTTGGAAATCAAAGGGACTGGCGAAGAAAATGTCATGGCTGCAATTGATGATAATGTAACAACTCAAACACTCGCTGATCAAGGTGTAACACAGAGCCAAGCAGGAAATGATTTCTTAACATGGTTTAAACCGGAAGATCCAAAGGCCGTAGAAGATAAAACAGAGTAGAATACAACTGTTATAAAAAATCCTCCGATTGGAGGATTTTTTTATTTTGATCAATTTAATGAATCCCCGCTTTCTTATCTTTCAGAAAACTTCTCCAATCTTCAATTAACTCAATCACTGTAACAATAGGCAAATCTATTACAGTTGTGAAGAAAACACTTACAAAGTTATATTCCTTCCATTTCTCCGAAAGCCACCTACCCAATGTCGCCAAAGGAATAGAAAATATATCTATAAAGAAGTCACTTAATTTTGCGTTCTCTTCCATTGTTACTTCCATAGATCTTTGTTTCACTACGAGTGCAGCGAAAACGACAACAGCGATATTCGCAGTATCAATATAAAGCGAGGTCCATGGCACGTGGGCTATCTGAAAAACCCAAAATACAAAGCCAAATGATACTACTGTTCCAATTAAGTAAAGGAATCCGAAAACCAGATTTCTGACGACATTTCTTCTCTTCTTCAGGTTAATTTCATAGATGATTGATTCAGGTTGTTTATATATAATTTTCTGCAATTCTTCGGTTAGGTACTTATAATTCTTATCGCCCGGAAGTCGGATTAAGGATACAAGAACGAACATCATCAAACTCGGAATTGCGAGATCAACAAGCATCGCAAGCGGACTAAAGCTTCCATGAACCGCGGTTGCAAGAGGACCCTCGACAAGAATCAACATAACACCACCGGCAAGAAACATCGATAAGGTCGAATAAAAGGCAGATCTTCTTAATCTGGATTTCAAAGTAGATGTTCTAGAATCATAAGCCTTGCGAACCTTCTTTTCCAACGATTTCCAATCTGCGAACACAGCAGAGATTTTTGATGGATCACTACCCGGAGATGTCATTTTTTTTAAAACATCGTAAAGGATCAGGTAAGGTGCATCATATCTTTCGCATAAATTGAAAAATTTTGAACCACTCTCATATGATAAATCCGACTCTATCTCTTTCCAAATACCTAAAATCTTCTTTGTGAATTCCTCCAAAACATCGTCAGAGTTTGTTATCCACTCCGGATGTTTATATTTAATTAAATTGTATGTAACAATTGGACTGTCCAGATTAAACAAAGCTTTTTGAACACCAATATACGTTTGTAACCGGAGGGTTTCTTCGCTTATCTTTTCATCCGAAATGATTTCTATACGATCCGATATTATCTTTGACATGAAGTTGATAATGCCGCCTTCACGAAGAGGCGGTTCAAGTATTTCCTCAATTTCGCAAGCTGCGATTTCAAGAAGCCAGCTATAAAACTGAACCTTTGTCTTGATATCTACGGGATTAACCTGATCAGTTGAAAGTCCATTGCTCAACACATGGAGATATTTTGACAAAGCAGCCTGAACGACCGCTACTTTATCTGCGGAAATACTATCGTTGGTGAAATATCCACTTCGGATTAATTCTAAAGTGAAAGGTTCTGCCATCGCTTCTGGAGAAACTTGTTGAAGAAATGTAATTCCAGAAAGCTTCGAAATTAAACGTCGTTTTAAAGACCTTTCAATTGCAGTTCTACGAATCAAATGCTCTTCTTTCCAATCGATTACTCTTCTAAGTTTCTCGTAAACAGCTGCAAATTTCGAAGCAAGAGAATCAACGTGCAGAGGTCTAGAAATGGGTTGGTGCTCGAATTCAACCACATTCTGATAATATTCTATTATCGAATTAGCATCCTCCGATAACTCCCGTTCCTCCAATGAAGAAGCCTCTGTATTTTCTTTCTCTTCATCATTCAAGATTTGAGCTTCAGCTTTTTTAGCTTTTTTTTCTTTATCCATAATATGTACTGTTGAGATTCTCTAATATTTATGAATATTCTAGCACATATGATTGAAAATACATAAAGACACAAGCACCAAATTGCAATTTACAATTTCCAAACATAATAAATCTGTTTCTTCATGAATTATTGTTGCAAATGTTTTTGTTTGTAATTTTGAATTTATTATTTGAGATTTATTTGTTATTTGAGATTTTGGATTTGTAATTTATCAAGGAATAGATTGAGATAAAGCTGAGTTTTGTTTCACCTTCATTCAATCTTTCTTATTGCATCCAATGGGAGTAAAGCACACTTAAGTCTAGATGGAGAAACTTCTATTCCAAGCATTTGCAAGATTTTATCGGAGGAAAGATTCTTGGCATCTTCAATTGACATGCCAAGAAGTTTCTCAGAAAGAATAGATGCGGAAGCGGTACTCACAGCACAACCTAAAGTCTTTTGTTTAATTTCTGAAATTTTTCCATCAGTTACTTTGAGATGAAATTGAACAAGATCGCCACAACTCGAATTGCTGGATTTCAAAATATAATCAGCATTTTCAATCTCCCCCCAATTTCGAGGATTCTTATGATGGTCTAAAATGTTTTCTTGATAAATATCCATAAATATAAATTCCTAAATCCTAATTACTAAATTTTAAACATGTACAGTTTTACTTCTCCCTTTGTTATCAGTATCGGGTTGATTACTCGTTGAAGTCTGAAACAATATATGCCGGTAGTTACTTGTTTCAAGGTTGCTATCTGGGGCACTATATTGTTTCAGGAATTTTGGTTACTTTTGTTCTCAAAAGTAACATAACTTAAATTTTGATTAAATTCTATAATTTAAAAACTTCTTGAACTCTTCGTAAAGCTTCAACTGCAGAATCAATATCATCTTTGTTATTATACAAATAAGGACTAATTCTTGCACTAGCTAATTTATCATAATTCTTGTGAACAAGCTGTGCACAATGGTGACCAGCCCGAATCGCAACACCTTCTTGATCTAAAATTGTAGCAATATCGTGAGGATGAACTCCTTCCATCGTGAAAGAAACAAGCCCTACTCTCTTTTTTGGATCTTTCGAGCCAAGAATTTCCACACCTGGTACTTGCGATAATTTTTCAATCGTATAAGCTCCAAGTTCCTGCTCGTGTGCGAATATATTATCAAGTCCAACAGATTCTAAATAATCGATCGCAGCAACAAGTCCTGCAACAGATGCGACATCAGGAGTTCCTGCCTCAAACTTCCAAGGAAGTTTATTCCAGGTGGCGCCTTCATCATCAACAGTATCCATCATACTACCACCGCGAAGAAAAGGAGGAATCGTTTCTAAAATTTCTTTCTTTCCATAAAGAACACCAATTCCCATTGGGCCACACATTTTATGACCGGAGAATGCGAGAAAATCAGCATCCAAATCCTTTACATCAACTTTCATATTAGGGACACTTTGTGCCGCGTCCACAACAACTGTGATACCACGCGCATGCGCATATTTAATAATCTCTTTAATTGGATTAATAGTTCCCAGAACATTCGATGCATGTGTAAGAACAAGAAGTTTTACTTTTGGATTATCAAGGGGAGTATTTCCGGACACTGAGCCTGTCGAAGTGTCAATCCCAATCAATTCCCCATCTTTCGTTAATTCCCAAAATTCCAACTTTGCTCCGGTTTTTTCCGCGACCATTTGCCATGGAAGAATATTTGCATGATGCTCCATTCTTGTTGTAACAATAACATCACCTTCTTTAATCTGAGAAAGGCCATATGAATATGCGACAAGATTTAAAGATTCCGTTGCGTTGCGGGTAAAAACTATTTCCTCGTATTTTGCATTAATAAAATCTGCAACCCGTTGTCGCCCACTTTCTTGAATTTCAGTTGCCTCTTCACCAAGCTGATGAGCACCGCGATGAGTATTTGAATTACTTGTTTTATAATAATTTGAAATAGCATCAATAACTTGAACCGGCTTTTGCGATGTCGCCGCATTGTCCAGATAAACCAAAGGTTTGCCATGAACCATTCGGGATAATATTGGAAAATCTTGTTTGATTTGTTGAGTGTTTAACATTTTAAAGTTTCCTAACAATTACATCTTTTAAATACCGATTCTTGTAGTCAGTCATATCCCCAATCTTCGATTTTCCATCTGAAACAAACCTAACAGATAACGGTTTTGAGTACTTATTTGACAATGCCTGTATTAACTGCAAGATTTCAACAACGCGAGAAGGATCTTCATCAATACCAATCGGATAAGTATCAATCCCTAAACCAGAATGCAATGATAAGAAAATATTTCTTTCAACATCAAATTCTCCTTTTTCATATTCAGAAGCTAAATCAAAATCCTCGAGACAAGGAAACATCAATCCGCAAAGACCAAAGGGTTTAGGATTTTGAGTTTTGATAAACTGTGTAATCTGAGTATAAATGTCTGTTGTAACAGTCTGTGAAAAATCCGAGTAAACTCTTTTTATGAAGTAGATTAAGCTACTATCTTTCTCAAACAATGGAGCAATAGAAGAATCTATCCCTAAGAAATCATCGTCATAATTTAGTAATTCCACAATCTCATTCCAAACAGTTTTCATGTTATCGAACCATTCCCATAAAGAAGAGGTTCCTACTGACAAATTTGTGGGTTGCAATCCTACTGCAAAACCAACTTTCTCAAAATTTGCAGAAGGGAAATAAGGAACACCTTTTGGATTATTAAAAGTGTATGTGAAGTTAAAAGTATATGAAGGATTATTTCTTATAACATCAAATAATATTTTTGCATGGTCAGTCGTAATTGATTCTTTGGTTAAATCCAAGTTAAAGCTTACGCGAGAACTTTTTATACATTCTTTAATAATTAATTGATCTTGTTCCCAATTTAAAGAACCGACACTTACCATGTATTCACGAGGGACGCTCTTCGCTATTTCATTGACATCAACGGTTTTGGGGAAAACAATCCTTTTTGTCTGAATCTGAAAACCGTTCTCCTCAAAAAGTTTAGAAAGCAAATCGAATTTATCATAATTTACAGATTTCACATTATTTGTGAAGATTGTAATAGTTCTTAGGATTTTGTTCATTAATATTTTTATTAATAATTAAACATTACCAATTAAAAATTTATCTACACCACTCGCAACTTGCAGGACAGCCTCCCATCACAAGTTCGCGCTCTATAATTAAATTAAATTTATCACTAATCTCTTCTGGTAATTCTACCCCAAAACTCGATAAAAATCCCGAAATCAAAAGTTCATTTACCACATCAAGAGGCATTCCACGACTGCGGAGGTAAAAGATCTGATCAGGATCTATATTTTTCACAACCGCGCCATGACCGGCATTAACATCATTCTCTTCAATTTCTAGACTTGGAATTAAAGTTGCCTTTGCATGAGGAGAAAGAAGTAATGATTCCGCATGAAGATTTGCATTTGCACCTTTTGCGCCATTTTCAATTTTCATTAAACCTGAAAAATCGACAACGGAACTCCCGAATTGAACATACCCGATTTTCGCATCAAAAGAAGAATTCTTCCCGAGATTCGTTGAATTAAGTTTCAATTTTGCTACGCCTTCTGTTAATACACCAAGAATGAGGACCTGAACAGAAGCATTGGCACCTATTTCAAAATCAAATTGCACATCATCAGTCCCCTCTCCTTTTAGGAGATGGATAGGGTGAGGCGTATCGAAAATAGGAATCAAGAATTCTCGATTCTCACCTTCATTAATTATTAAGCTTTGATTTTTATATTCTAATATTTCCATATGAAAAAATCACAAGTACCAAATTACAATTTCCAAACAAATTACAAATTTCAATTTTCAAAACAAAAGGTTGCTTGGATTAATTTCTATTAGGCCAAATAACATTTTGCATTTTTATTTGTCATTTTGATTTTTGATATTTGAATTTTTAATTATTAATATCAAAGAGATTGCTTCGTCACCACGTTCCTCGCAATGACAACCGAGGTTTATACTATCCCACTGAACCTTCCATCTGCAACTCAATCAACCGATTAAGTTCAACCGCGTATTCCATCGGAAGTTCCTTCACAATCGGTTCAATAAACCCCGAAACAATCATCGAGCTAGCAACCTCTTCTGACAAACCTCGAGATCGTAAATAGAAAAGTTGATCTTCTCGAATTTTACTCACACTCGCCTCATGAGAAATTGAAGCCGTATTATTATTAATTCTCATCGTTGGATAAGTATCGCTTCTAGATTTATCGTCTAAAATCAAAGCATCACAAACCACATCACTCTTCACACGATCTGCGTTCGCGGCAACTGCGACTAATCCACGATAGCTGGCCCTCCCACCGGAGTGAGAAATTGATTTCGAAATAATCCGCGAACTCGTATCCGATGCCAAATGAGTCATCTTTGCACCAGTATCTTGATGCTGATTTTCTCCTGCGAGAGCAATTGACAAAACTTCGCCATGTGAACCTCGCCCTTTGAGAACAACTGCAGGATATTTCATTGTAACCGCAGAACCCAAGTTTCCATCAACCCATTCCATTACAGCATTTTCTTCCGCGACAGCCCGCTTTGTAACGAGATTGTAAACGGATCCGGACCAATTCTGAACTGTAGAATAACGAACTCGAGCATTCTTCTTCACAATTATTTCCACAACTGCCGCATGAAGTGATGCAGATGAATAAAGCGGTGCTGTACAGCCTTCTGTATAGTGAACAAAACTTCCCTCATCAGCGATAATTAAAGTTCGCTCAAATTGTCCCAAACTTTCCACATTCATCCGGAAATAAGTTTGAAGCGGCTCATCAATCTTTACGCCTTTTGGAATATAGATAAAACTTCCCCCACTCCAAACAGCTCCATTCAACGCTGCAAATTTGTTATCTGCAGCAGAAATAACTGTGCCAAAATATTCCCGCACAATTTCCGGATACTTCTGAACAGCCGTATCCATATCACAAAATATAACGCCTTTATCTTCCCATTGTTTTTGCAAACTGTGATAAACGACTTCCGATTCATATTGCGCACCAACACCCGCCAAAGATGATTTTTCAGCTTCAGGAACACCTAAACGATCAAATGTTTCCTTGATTTTTTCCGGAACATCCTCCCAGTCTCTTTCGACTTTTTCCGAAGCTTTTACGTAATAATACAAATCATCATAATTTAACGCCGAAAGATCCGCCCCCCACTTAGGAACAGGCTTAGATTCAAATACTTCCAAAGCCTTCAAACGAAGATCTAACATCCACCCTGGCTCCTTCTTAAATTTGGAAATTTCTCTGACGATAGCAGAATTCAAACCCGGCTTGGATTTATGCACATAGTCAATCGCATCGTGAAAATCGTAAGATTTCTTATCCTTTATTACTTTGTCTAAAATCTGTTTGTCTGACATGAATAATTCTTAATTAGTAATGATCAATCTTTAATAGCAAAAATTAGTCGGCTTCTTCCCCTTTGTTATTTGTATAAGGTTGTTTAGTTTTGGGGTCTGGGGCAAGTCATTCCGGTAGTTATCTGTAAAAGATTGCTATTTGTCGGAACTGATTTGCCCCAGAACTTTTGCATACTTTTGGTTACAAAAGTATGACAACAAATTCTGATCCTATTTACCCATAAATGAGATTGCTTCGTCACTACGTTCCTCGCAATGACAACCTACTTGAACTGCTCGTAACCCTTCTCCTCAACAGCATCAATTAACTCTTTTCCATTACTTTCTACAATCTTTCCATCAATCATAATATGAACAGAATCAGGATTAATGTAATCTAATATTTTTCGCTGATGAGTAATTATTAAAACAGAAAACTCAGGATCCTCTTTCTTCAAATCTAAAATCGTTTGAGCAACCAACTTCAAAGCGTCAACATCAAGTCCTGAATCTGTTTCATCAAGGAGTGCGAGTTTTGGCTTCAGAATTCTCATTTGCAACATTTCCATCTTCTTCTTCTCTCCGCCGGAGAATCCCTCATTCAAATATCGGGTAATAAATGTTTTGTTCAATCCGACTTTTTCAATTTCTTCTTCAAGCAATACATGAAATTCCAAAGGGCTAATGATAACGCCATATCTTTCGTTATAAGCCATTCGAAGAAAATTGGAAACAGTTACACCAGGAATCGCCAAGGGATATTGAAAACAAAGAAAGACTCCCATGAGAGACCTTTCTTCAGGAGCCATAATTGATAAATCCTCTTCCTCAAAAAGAATTTTCCCATCAGTAATCTCATAACGAGGATGTCCAGCAATCACATTTGCCAAAGTGCTTTTTCCCGAGCCATTCGGTCCCATTACGGCGTGAATCTGACCACTTTCAACTTCCAAGTTAACACCTTTTAATATTTCCTTATCTTCAACTTTCTTGTCCGTCGTAGCTTCTGCGGAGACGGAAACCTTTAAGTTTTTTATTTGTAACACTGTAAATAATTTTTAATTAGTAATGTTTATTAATCTTTCATGTCATTGCGAGGAATGTAGTGACGAAGCAATCTCAAAGATTGCCACGCCCCGATTCTCGGGGCTCGCAATGACACTGCTAATTATTTCACAAAATCAGATAACTTAACCTTTTCAAGAGATTTCAAAATCACGCCATGCACTTCATTCCATGCATTAGCCGCCGGACATTTATCCGAAATTGGACAAGAGGCTTTATCACCAACGCATTCTGCAAAATCAGGCTCACCACTAACAGCGACAATAATTTCTTTCCAATTAATATCTTTTGGATCTCTCGCCAACATATATCCTCCGGCGGAACCGCCCTTCGTAGTTAAAAGTTCAGCACTAACGAGATCATTTGAGATTTGCTTCATAAAAGCGTATGGCAAATGATACTGCTCGGAAATTGTTTTTAATGAAACATATTCATTTGTTCTTGCAAGAGCCGTCATTAAGACAATTGCATAATCTTCTCGTTTTGATGTTTTCACAGTATATGTTACTAAATTACTCACGATTGTAGCAATTTTATTAGAATAAAACAACTAAATTCTCTTGACATCCCATAGCTTTCTGCTAATATAGTTTTCGTTTTCCCACATAACTTCATACATTTTCTGCAATGCCGACGCAAAAAAGTTCGCCTTCCAGTCAGGTGGATGAAAAACGTACTACCTGCGAAAACGATTTCCCAGATTATAAGAAACACTTCGGACGATTCACTTTCATCGCAAAAAACGTCGAAAGAGAAATCGGAATCAAGCATTTCAATACCACAAAAACTACAGAAGAAGAGTTAGAAGAGATCAGAGAAAAATCCCAAAAGGCACAATGCCACGAACATTTTGAAAAAGAGAACAACTTCCTGAAAAAAATACTTGAAATCGTTAAACGGAAATCAGCAGAAAACGAAGTGATGTATTATGAGAATATGGAAGAAGTTATTAAGCGTGGGAATCGGCTACCGGGAATGGATGCATGGTCGGATGACCCCGTAATGAAAGCGAAGATGCTGGCTCGCATGGCTGCACAAAATCGAAATCAATACAAACGATCAGAGAAATCTCCATACTTTGGCAAAGTGTTATTCCAGAACAATTCTGCTTCCGAACCTATGGAGCTTTACTTCGGTAAGGCTGCGATAGATTTAGAAGGAGAAAAAGCAAGAGTAATTGATTGGAGAGCTCCGGTTGCTGACCTTTATTACAAATATACGGGATGTGTAAAAAATGCGTTCTTTCAAGCAGCCGAGCGAGAAATTCGAGGAGAATTGAAATTAAAAAGGCAGATAAGTGTTGAGGAAGGAATTATTACAATGATTTCGGATGGAACACTGAATGAAGTAATAAAAGAACTTGAAGATGCGCAAATTGGAGAAGATAGCACAGATGAAATATTAATTTCAAACCTTGATAAATCCGCACACAAACGACTTGGAGAAATTGTTGCAACAATTCAGGCGGAGCAAAATGACATTATCCGAGCACCGATTGATAAAATAACGCTGGTTCAAGGAGTTGCTGGTGCAGGAAAGACGACGATCGCTCTGCACAGACTTGCGTATCTAATGTACAACCATCCCGACGACATGAAGCCTGAAAATATTCTGGTAATTGCACCCAACGATGTTTTTCTTGATTACATTTCCAAAGTTCTTCCTGATCTTGGCGTTGAAAATGTAAACCAGATGACAGTTGAGAAATATTTACTTGAGAAACTGGAGTTGCCAAAAGATGCAAATGTCTGGAACAAAATGGATGTAAGTTCAAAAAGTTATGAAGACGATGAATTTGATCAAAAGATCTCCGATATGCGCACAATCAAGTGTGATTTCAGAATTCTAGACCTGATTGAAAAGTTACATACGAAATTGGAAACACATATTGTAAAGATTTTTCAAAACAATCCATACTTCCCTATTCACTCAGCAAAAGTAACGCAGGATTACATTCGACAACTCTTTTACGAGAATCGGAACATGCCTTGGAATAAACGACGCGAATATATTCAAAACCGATTAATCATTCTCATCGAAGATGAGATGAAAGAGAATTCGATGAATCCAAAGGCAGCAAGAGAAAAGGCAAAATCGGAAGTCGAGAATTTGAATCAGTTTCTGTCGAAACTTGAATATCCATCACTTGTTGAAGCATATATTCAGCTATTCTCAAATGATGTCATCGGCAATACTTTTGCAGAAATGGATGAAAATGATTTGAGAAACACACTAAATCAAATAGTATCAGATCTTGAGCAAAACATTATTTACTCAGATGATTTGCCATTGCTGTATAAGGTCAGTGAGTTATACGAGGCAAAAAAGATGAATGATTTTGACTATGTGGTAGTCGACGAAGCGCAAGATTTGAGTCCGATAGAACTTGAAGTACTAAGACAAAATACAAAAGAGAATAAGCTCTGCATCGTTGGTGATATCAATCAGACCATTCATGACAAAGGAAGGTTCAGAACACTGCTTGAACAAATGACAAGAATTTTCGGAGAGGAAACATTCTCTTTTCATAAGTTGCTGAAAAGTTATAGATCAACAATTGAAATAACAAATTTCGCAAATCAGGTACTCGAAAAACTTGATGCAGCACATATTGCTACACCGGTAATTCGTCATGGGCCTAAACCGTTTGTGAAAAGCATAGAGGATGAAAGTATTGAAACTGAAATTCAGGAAATCATTATTAATGCAAAGAACAAAGGGCGGAAATCAATTGTAATCACAGCAAGAACAGAAAGTAAGGCAAAGGAGATCTTTGAGAGATTAAAATATAAAGTTGAAGACATTAGCTATATCTCACAAGAGAAAAAGAACTACGAGGTCGGCGTTCACATTATGCCGTCTTATTTAACAAAAGGTCTCGAATTTGATACGGTAATTGTTGTGCAAGAAGGGGCAAAGAAAGAACAAACACCGCGTGAATTGCGACTTGAATATGTAATGTACACAAGAGCATTACATGAGCTGTTTGTATTAGAAAGGGAATAGCCGTTTTCTTTAAAATTTGCTATAATCCATTTGCTTCTGACTACAGATGCGGGATCGTATAATGGTAGTACAGGCGCCTCTGAAGCGCTCAATCTAGGTTCGAATCCTAGTCCCGCAACCAAGAAATCTAGACTTCTACGACCAAAATCACGTTCAGCTTATTAACTTCTAATAAACTCCTGGTAAAATAAGGTGGTTAATTTGAAGATTTTTAGAAATGGATTCCGAATCAAGGATTGCTTTAGTTACAGATAGCGCCTGTTCAATTCCCGGAGCAAATGATCTTGGAGCCACGGTTGTACCAGCCATAATTGTGTTTGATGGGCAAGAGGAAGTTCCAGACGGAAGTATTTCACCATCTGCATTTTACGAAAGAATGAAAAGCGCAAAGAGGTTGCCCTCTACTGCAGCCCCTCCATCAATAACCTTCCAAGACGTTTACGATCGTCTTGCGGAGGAAGGATACACAGATATAATTTCTATTCACGTCAGCAGTGCCTTATCCCGAATACATGAAAGTGCAAGCCAAGCGGGGCCAGAAGCTGAAATTCCTGTCACCGTAGTCGATTCCAAAAACGCATCCTGTGCAGCAGGACTTTTGGTTAAGTACGCATCGGACCTGATTGCACGAGGGTTAAGCATTGAAGAGATAGAGGAGAGAATTGCAGTGGCAACAAAAAATGTCTTTTTTTATGTTGCACTTGATACCACTGCAAATATTGTTGAAAGCGGTAGATTGGGGAAAGCGGCAGGAGCCCTAACTAAACTACTGCAAATTAAGCCTATCCTTGGAAACACAGAAGAAGGAACCCTGGAAGTCGTTGCCAAACCAAGAACGATGAAAAAGGCAACTGCAAAAGTAATAGAACTCGCAAAAGATAAAGCAGCCGAGAAGGAGGGTAAAGTTTCTAGAGTTGTAGTTATACACACCAATAATCTTGAAGAGGCTCAAAAATATGCACAAGAAGTGAGGGAGGCGTTTGGAGATGACGTGATTATAGAAATAGAAGATGCTGGAGCAGGAATCGCTGTCCACGCAGGGGAGAATGGGCTAGGTTTAGCATGCCTAGTCGAACCCTAAAACTTATACCTACACATCGCCATTTCAACTTTATCTCCATTGAAGCTTACACCTTCCGCGACCAGCTTTTCTTTCTGAGTATCCCAACCGCCAAAAGCATACTGCGGTGCAAGCGAACCATCCGCAAAAACAACTCGATGGCAAGGATATTTTTCTGAATCAGGATTATTGTGCAAAATTCTGCCTACGAGTCGCGGACTGCGCATGCCGAGATGGTCGGAAATCTGACCATAGGTCACAACCTTACCTTGAGGAATTTGGGTTAGTAATTTTAGAACAACTAAGTTCTTATCCATTTATATATAATGAGATTAATCAAAATCATTTTACAACAAAAGTACATTGCTCGGAAACCACACATACTATTTTGCTATAGGGTTGACTATTCTCTATAAATATACTATAATCCTGTCGTGTGTTGTTTAACAAAAGAATATCTTTTTCAAACAGGCAAAGCGCCGAAGGAGAACTATGTTAGATTCAAATGTTGTTGAACTAGTCGTTGTCAAGGAGAAGGATGTGGCGTTGGAGCAAGCTGTCGCAAAAGTCGAAGAAATCTTCCCCTGGCCGGAAAAGGCTTGGTGGAATATCTTCGCGACAAAGATTCAAAATGCAAGCATCCTTGCCCGCGAGCTTGTACTGAACGCTTTACGTGACATGTACAATACTATCGCCGCAAAGGATGCGCAGATTGAAGCTCTGCAAAAGCAACTTGCCGAAACACGCGCTGCCTACCAACTCTTGATTGAATGATCTACCACCGGCTAACAACGCCGGTGGTTTCTATCCTGCCGGCTAAATC
>CAZCSM010000028.1:0-17639 GCA_964501355.1 uncultured Candidatus Saccharibacteria bacterium
ATTTAGCCGGCAGGATAGAAACCACCGGCGTTGTTAGCCGGTGGTAGATCATTTTGAATTCAATTATTCTCCGCAAGTATCACACTTCATTTTAATCCCGCATGTTGGGCATGTCATTTCTGAACACGATTCCCCTTCTGTACACATTTTTGAGAATCCGCAAGCTTCACAGCGAACAGTATGTTGATCCATTATTTGAAATTATAAATTAAACTATTTCAGTTTAAGAGGGTTTGGTTAAATATTGATAAAAAAGTAAGAACACGCCATGGCGTGTTCCTACAGGTTATATTGTAACTTATAACTACAATCCTACCCTTCTCTCAAAAAATGCCTTTGCATGTCCGCATGATGGGCATTCTTCCGGAGGGGTTACGCCTAAATGAATATGTCCGCATTCCCTACATACCCAGATAATCGGTTCAGGGGATGAGAAAATAGTTCCATCTTCTAGTCTCTTCAATAACATTCCATATCTATATTCATGATTTTCTTCTGCTTTTGCGATTGCCAATAATCTTACTCCGATTTCTTTGAGACCTTCTTCGATAGCCTTTTTTGCAAATGTCGGATACATTGATGTGTATTCATAATTCTCTCCTGCCATTGCGGCCTTTAGATTCTCAATGGTTGTTCCTCGTACGGTTGGAACTTCTGCTTCGATGTTTAATGGTTCATTGTTTTCTTTTAGTTCGTTAATAAGTTTCATCAACCAGTTTGCATGTTCTCTTTCTTGATTTGCCGTTAATTCAAAAATTGCGGCGATTTGTTCGTAACCTTCTTTTTTCGCAATTGATGAGTAAAATGTGTAGCGGTTTCTGGCTTGTGATTCGCCTACGAAGGCTTTTGCGAGATTCTGTAGTGTTTCCATAATAGTTAAAAATTAAAAAATAAAAAATTATTCTATCTCATCCTTTAAACTATTCAACGCGTTGTAATCTTCTTCTTCCATTTCAAATTCTAACGCACCTAAATTTTCAAGAATATGTTCTTCTTTACTTGACTTGGGGATTGCAAGAAAATTGTTTTTTTGAATAATCCAATTTAAGGCTATCTGACTTGGTGTACGGTTAAATTTAGTTGCTAATTTTAAAACAGTTTCGTTTGTAGTTGCATCTGCCAAAAGCTTTCTTTCTATTGGTCTGTAAGCAACAACTAGAATATTATTATCTTTGCAATACTTTTCAAAATCAGCTGGAACTTCTTTTTTGTATATAACATTAAAATGCATCAGATTAGCTACAATGGGATGTTTCGATAGAGATACAGCTTTCTGCATTTGTTCTAGATTGAAATTGCTAATTCCTATATGTCGTACGAGTCCGAGATCAACTGCTTCATTTATTCCTGCAATATATTCTTCCATCGGAACAGGTGTTTTGGGAGTATGAACATAAAGTAGGTCAAGGTAATCCGTTTGTAGTCTTTGAAGCATTTTTTGTACAGAAGGAATTATTGCATCTTTAGTCATATGAGATCTCCATATTTTATCTGCAATAAATAGATTTTTTCTTTCAAACGTTTTAATAGCCTCCCCTACTATTTCTTCTGTATGTCCATCGCCATACATCCATGCTGTATCAATATGATTTTGTCCATTTTCAATTGAAAATCTGATAGCATCAATTTCTCGTTGATCGTTTGAATAAATAGCTGTTGGAAGGTTATTTTGATAATCATAACCACCACCCATCATCCAAGTTCCAATACCGATTGGATTGATTTCAAAATCACCTATTTTTTTGAAATATTTTTTCATAATTCAAATTATTAATTAACACTTTGCTCACGAGATCCTGAAATTAATTCAGGATGACAGTAGGAGGTTTTTTATTCTACCGCTTTCCCGCATCCGTGATAATCACGATAAAATGGCGGGCTTGATTTTAATTTTCCTGCACGAAAGCATTCCCACTCTCTGAATCTATTATGCTCAAACATCCAGATTGTCGCAAGTGTTTGTGCTTCAACATCCCAAATATCTTCGTTGCAATATGGTGTTGTTCCCCAAGTCATATCTTTATATTGAAAAAGTCCTGTTGCTCCTGAAGAACGATTATACGCACTCGGATTGTATGTGCTTTCGCATCGCGCTAAATCAACAAGATCGTACATTGTGAAGTCTTGTTCTTCCATCGTTTCCTTAATAATGTCTACTGTATTCTTCCTTTCCTCAAAATATCCCGGTAAATCGCCCATTTCTAAATAACCGGGTAAAACATCCAAGCCTTCGAGTGTTGGCCGTCCTTCTCTGATTAACCTATAAAGTTCCCATGGAGTAATGTAGTATGTATGTTGAAACCAAGCCAGCGCCGATATTACCGCTCCGATTGGTGCAAGAATAAATAGAACGGAAAGTAGTTGATTAGTAATTCGGAAATGTTTGCTCCAATTTTTGAAAGTTGGAAGATGTAGATTTATCCAAGAACCAATGTCATTTGGAGCCTGTTTTTTTACACTAACTCTTGTAGTCTTCTTTTTTTGTGATTTCTTTTTATCGCTCATTACTTATCAAAAGAATATTACTCTCTTATGATAAGCTGTGTAACAAGAAAGGGCAAGTTACAATTATTTATATTATGTTACTTTTGCAAACAAAAGTAACCAAAATTTCTGAAACAATATAGTGCCACAAATAGCGACCTTATACATATAACTACCGGCATATATTGTTTCAGACTTCATTGATTAGCCAACCGTCTTCAGATAACACTTGCAGGTGGGTGCGTTACAATATTACTGAGCCAATAGTATCGTCCTGAAGAGTGAGGTATGAAAGAATCTAGCGAATCGTTTAAATGATCCCCTACCTGACACAGAAATCTTTTCTTTTACAACACTATTATTTTAGTTACTCCAAGCATGATCGTGTTGATCTTCAACAATCATATCGTGACCTTGCTGTTGTGTAATGACATTTCCAGATTCGACGATCGTGTACTGATCAGAAGGTTGTGTTAAATCTGTAGGTGGTGCTTCCCCTTTTCCATCTGGCATATCTTAATTTGTTAATCTAATTAACAGAATTTTACCACAAGGTTATGTTATGAAGGAAGAGATTGCTTCGCTATGCTCGCAATGACACTCGAGTCCTAAAACCTAGAAACTAACACCTAGAACCTATTTAATTCCCAACTCTTTCGCATATTTGATTTGTATCAACTTTTCAGGTGGCGTATCAGTAAGTGAATTATTTTCATACTGCCGAATAATATTTACACCTTCCGTGTCGATTTCGACTCGGCTTTTTGATGCTAAGATTAGATTAGGTTCAACGACTTCGCCATGTGATGGACCATTGTTAATAAAGGCTTTCCTCGCATCCATTATTACTAAACTTGGTTTTATCACAGTATTTAGTTCTGCGATTTTTTCCTGTAAATTACAGGAATGAAGAGCAACTCGTTCTTGTGGCCGCATCAATCCGACCGACAGTTTCAAAGCTCCTGTGTATTGCGCTATTTTATGCGTTTTCAGGCAGGGCAACAGAATCAATCTATCTGAAGATAGCAACATTTCCGGTAGACTGACACGTTTTAAATATCTCCCTTTTGAAATCTTTGTTGGAATCCATACACCTTTATCAAAATCTAATACGCTTACTTTTCCTCCATATCTTTTCTCGAGTTCAAAAAGCCCCATCTGATTCATTACACTTTTTGTCTTAAGCATCATTGTAGAAGAATCTCCAATAATCAATCTATCGCATCCGATATCAAGCAGAACCTCGACCACAGTCTCAAGAAAATCAATACTGGTAGACGCAGGAAATGGATCCGCAGTATTGCAGTTTGGTTTTAATAAAATCTGCTCGCCTGGTGAACAGTCCTCAAAACCCAAACCTATATCCATTAAGCATTTTTGAACGGACTGTTTTAGAGAAATCCCTACGTTGACTCTAGAAAGTGTCTGCATAGATAGATCAATTAATTATGCAAATATTTTAACCAGATATACTTAAGTATAAATAATTTAAATATAAATTCACATTTCATCTGAACTTTCTAAAATATTAAGAAATGGTTTAAAAGTCAGATTTATTTGCTATACTAAATAAGTTATTTGATCAGAACTGCCGAATGAAGATTAATAAAGTTATTGCCTACCTCACTCTTTCTGATATTTTCACATGGGGACTTTTCAACGTATTAGCAAGCCTTTCTGGTGTTTATTTATCAACGAAGCTTGGAGAGGATGTTGTACAGGTCGTCGGAACAGGGACTGCAATTTACCTTTTGGCAAACGGACTGGCACAACTTCCTGCGGGTCTATTGGGAGACAGAATAAAGGATGATAAAGATGAGATTATTATGTTGATGCTTGGAAATGTTTTAATGGGAATTCCTTTCTTATTTTACCCAATAATTTCAACTCCGGTCTTTTATTATGTCTTACAAACAATATTCGGAGTTGGAACTGCAATTAACCTTGTTAACTGGAGGAAGTTATTTGCAAGGAATTTGAATGGAGGTACGGAAGGCATGTTCTATGGTGTTTATGGAGCTGTAATGGGTATTGTCGCTGCGGGATTTGGTTTAGTGGCCGGATATGTCGGGAATTTAAGTCACTCGATGTTTGACGTTGTAATTGTTGTAATTGGATTGATTATGATTTTGAGCTCGGTCTTCGGGGCATTGATATTAAAGGTAAGTAATAGATTGTCAGCGAAATAGGGTTTAGGTTCTAGTTTCTAGTAATTAGGAGAGAAAGATTCCTGCTTGAGTCTGATATGACAGGTTACTGATCACTGTTCACTGATTACTGTTAACTGTTATTTCCCTTCCCAATATGCATCCCCTTCTTTCTCCATTTTATCCAAACGGGTGTAATAATCGGGTAGTTCAAGTAAATGTGCAAGTGTTATTCTTCCTGTCATAGTAAAATCGTCATTTGTCACGTTTGTCTTTTCTCCAAGCTTTGTCCCATGTTCTAGCTCAACTTTCATTCCCATTCGAAATTCATCAACCGAAATTTTATTCCAATCAACACCAATCTCATCTCCGATTTGCATCGCTTCATCAATGGAAAATTCTTTTGTCATCTGTTGTATATCTTAAGTAATACAAAAATTATAACAGGATAAGTCTGACTTTCCCCTAAGCAAAGTATTAAGTGGAACAGAAAGTAATATTTATCTTCTCTCTAGAATTACTAAACTTTCAATATGCGGTGTTCTAGGGAAAAAGTTAAAAACATTCACAGATTTTATCGAATATTTTTCTTTCAATAATTTCAAATCCATTGCCTGACTATTTGGATTACAAGAGAGATAAATAATTTTTGAAGGTTGTTCCTGTAAAAGTCTTTCCACAACGTCCGGATGCATTCCCGATCTTGGCGGATCGACAACAATTATTTTATCAGAAGTAATCAGTTCTGTTATTTTTTCTGCCGGAAGACAAATTGCCTTTGCATTTGAAATTTTATTATTTTCTATATTTTTATTTGCGAACTCGATTGATTCTTCATTGCTATCGACCAATGTTAAGTTTTTACATCTATCTGCGACTGGAAGAGAAATTGATCCAACTCCTGAATAGAAATCTACAACGTCGGAATTATCCGGAATCTCAGAATGAATAACTTCAAGAGCTTTTTCAAAAATGGGAATATTAATTTGGAAAAAGCTAAGAAGTCCATATTTTAATTGGGTAGAGACGCGATTAATCGCGTCTCTACCATCGCCATGGATAATTTCTTCTTCTAACCAGCATTCGCCATCTTCAAAAAGCAATTTATCTGCAACTGAAGCAGGACATTTACCATTTGAATAATAGATTGAAAAGCCTTTGAAATTGTTGTTAAGTAGAGACGTTGCATGCAACGTCTCTGCATTAATAGTTTCATCTTTTATGAATAATCCAGCAATAGTTTCTCCTTTTTTATTTGAGCGGATAATTACAGTTTTCAAAATCTTTTTTGGAATTTTGTTCTCATTAATCCAGTCAATGATTATTTTTCCTGTCTGATTGATAGATTCTGAAGCTAACATACAACCCGAAACCGGCGTAATTCCTTTACTTCCTCTTTTGTGAAAAGCAAGGTTTATTCTTTCATTCTCATCAATATAGAATGAAAATTCCATCTTGTTTCGGTATGAGGATTGTTGATTATCGGTGATTGAATTTTCGGGAAATATATTCTGTGTCTTGACCGGAATATCGTAATCTTTGAAAAGATCTTGAACAATCTCTGCTTTCAGTCTATTTTCTTCTTTCCAGTCTACAATCTGCCATGGACTGCAAGATAGAAAATGATCTGTTTCAACAGGCTCTACTCTACGTGGTGATTTCTCAACAATATTTTCTGCGGCAAAAGAAGTTCTTCGAAATCGTGCTCCTTTAATAAAGCTAATCTCCACAATTTCTCCGGGCAAAGCATTCCAGATTTCTAGTTCACGTTCTACATCAGTTGGTATTCCAAATCCTTTGTGGTGAAGTTTCTTAATTTTGTATTGTTTTGTAACAAGTTCTTTTTCTTTATTCATTAGTTTCCAATCTTTTCTTTAAGTAATGCCAGAAGTGCATCTGAATCACCAATTAATGGTAACCATCCTGTTATCCTAAGGGCTTTGAAGGTGATAAATACTATTGAACCGACAACTTTATATTCTTTTATCCCAGAATATTTATAAAATGTTTCAATATTATTTTTAACAGATCGAAAACCATCTTTTTCAAATGAAACTTTTACAGATTGAAGAAGAAATTTCCTGTTAATGATTAACGAAAACAATGGCACTATTATTAAAATTAATAATGATTCAAACAATCCCATTATTACTATTATTGGCAAAGGAAATGTATTGTAATTTAACTTCAGTATTAAATAAGTCAGTATTGTTGAAAGAAAGATTATTAATATTAGTTTTTGGGGTTTTACAAGAAATAGCAGATATGTTGCTTTAAGAACATCTGTTGGTCTTGGTGTAAATTCAAATTCGATTTTTGTATTTTTGTCCATGCTTATATTTTTATAAGAATGCTTGCAGTATACTGAATTTGTGTCGTTAAGTCATTATTATTAAAAGATGAAGAGTCGTAGGAACATTCGTTTGCCATACTGGGATTATTCAGCGGAAGGTTATTATTTCGTTACAATTTGTACGAAAGATCGTGAGTGTTTGTTTGGAGAGATTGTTAATGGAGAAATGGTTTTGAATGAGATTGGAATGGTTGTGTGTAGAGAATTGGAAAAAACGCAGAAGATGAGAGAGAATGTTTCAATTGATGTATTTTGTATAATGCCTAATCATGTTCATCTGGTGATTTTGATTGGCAGACCTGTAGGGGCGTATTGCAATACGCCCCTACAATTAGAGAATCTTGTTGAGAAAAGATCATTCAAATCACCGTCTCAATCTTTGGGCTCAGTTGTTCGAGGTTTCAAATCTGCTGTCAAGAAATATGCAACAATAAAAGGTATAAATTTAACCTGGCAGAGGGGTTATTATGATAGAGTTATTCGTAATGAAAAGGAATTGGGTGCCATACGAGAATACATTCTGAGAAATCCAGAAAAGTGGCAATATGATTCAGAAAACATTTTCTAACTATGGTTCCGGAGTTTCATCATCAGGAGGAAGTCCTTGGTCTATAAGTTCCATAACTAAGGGAAACAAATATTCTGCTGCATTCGGATTTATTCCTGCCCATCCAGTTACTGCTATTAACGCCGGCAAGATTCCCGGAGTTTCGCGTTTTACCGGACATTGGCTTTCATCATGAATAACTGGCAAGTCAATACTATCAGAATCATGATTACACATGACTTTTGTTTGTAAAATACTTATTTTTACAATATAATTGTTCCATTAATCTTACATAAAGTCTATAAACATACCGATGCGAATCTAAACACAAAACAGCCAACAGCAGTCAGCTTTCAGCGGACAGCTTTTATTTTACATTTGTGTTTATATGTTTATTAAATTATCTAAAATTTCCAAAACTTTTAAATTAGAACCTCTTTTTGAGGATGTTTCGTTAACTTTCGGCCATAAGGATAAAGTTGGTATTGTCGGAAGAAATGGTACGGGAAAAACAACCTTGTTAAAGATAATCGCTGGTGAAGATGTTGAGCCGGATTCCGGAATAATTGAAGTTGAGTCTTCATATAAACCGTTCTACTTTTCTCAACAGGTTGAGATTGTTGATGAGGAATTATCCGTTACCGATTATCTTTTCAAACTGAACGGGCTTTTAGATTTGCGTTTGCGATTTAACGCGTTAGAATCTGGAGAATCTTCTGATTATAATATCCTTTCTGAATATGAAGAGAATGGTTGCTATGAATTTGAAAATTCTATTTCAAAAATTCTTTCCGATTTAAAGTTAGAATATATCAATCCGGGTTCATTAATCCAAAATCTTAGTGGTGGTGAAAGAACACGCCTTCGTATGTCGCCTCTTCTTTTCGAGAAGTTTGAAATACTGCTTCTTGATGAGCCGACGAATAATCTGGATTTGGATTCTATTCAATGGCTGGAGAATTTTGTTAAAAATTTTGAGGGTGTTGTATTAATAGTCTCTCATGATAGGAAGTTTCTTGATAATGTTGCTAACAGAATTCTGGAAATAGAAGATTGCAAGGTTGTTGAATATTCTGGCAATTATTCTGAATACAAATTACAGAAAGAATCGAACCTTCGTAATTTGGAAAAGAAGACTGAAGCACAAAAAAAGCATGTATCAAAAATTCAAACACAGATTAATTCGAAGCTTAGTTCTGCCGATTATTTGGACAAGACATTCGGATCAGATAATCCTTACATTATGTCAAAATCGGGGAAAAAGGCTAAGCAAGCATTAATTCTCAAACGAAGATTAGAACGGGAAATCGAAGAATCCAATATAAGTTTGCCAAAGAAACAGTGGTCTATGGATTTCGAATTTCAACCGACCATTCAATCTTCAAATAATGTTGTTGAACTTGTAAATGTCTCAAAATCATTTGGAAAGAAGTCGTTGTTCAAAGGGTTTGATTTAAAGGTAAATCGTGGTAATCGTGTTCTGATTACAGGAAAGAACGGAAGTGGTAAGACGACCTTATTAAAAATAATTGCGGAAGCATTTAATTCGGAAGATTCTTCTGTAGAGACGCAAAATCTTGCGTCTCTACAAGGACAAATAATAAAAGGTGAAGATGTTATTATCGGTTACTTCAATCAGGAAGATACTTTTAAAGCTTGCGAAAACTCGGTAATTGATGAGTTCATGAATTATTGGGAAGGTTCTGTCGGAGATGCCAGAACATTTCTTCACAAAATGCTTTTCAAGGCGGATGATGTGTTTATGAAAGTTTCATCCCTTTCACCAGGAGAACGTGCGAAGTTTAAACTTGCAACAATTCTTGCAAAGTCCCCTAACCTTCTGATTCTTGATGAGCCGACAAACAATCTTGATATCGCATCAAGAGAACAGTTGGAGAAGGCGTTGAAAGCTTATACTGGAACGTTAATTGTGGTTTCTCATGATAGATATTTTGTAGAGCAGTTGGAGTTTGAGAAAATAATAGCATTATAGTTAATTATCAAATAACGTGTTCTGTGTAAATTTAAGTTTGATAATGTTACTTTTGTAGCCAAAAGCTCTGAACCAAATGAACTCCCTCCAAGCACGACCATTAACAGGTTGCAACCGGAATCTTAAATCCCCTTTGTCTCTTCGAGACATTTCCCCTTTACAAAGGGGAATCTGGTTCAGACTCCAACGACTAACAACCATATACAAATATCAATTGGAAATGCTAGTGTGTTAATAAAATAGTGAGTTTATGTTTTGATTGTTACTTATCTGTGACAACTCAATTTGTTTTATGTTATCTTAAATACGCACAGTTTAATTAAGTATTCAAAAGAATGCTTGCAGATTCACAGATTAAAGAAGCTATTGAAAATGGAGAAATAATTATTCAACCATTTTATCCCGATTCTATTTATCCATCCTCGTATAACTTTCACTTGGGTAGGTATATTCTCCTCCCCTTACCAAATCAAAAGATAGATCCGGAAAAGGGTTCTTCTCCGGAGTATAAAAAAATCGATTTAGAGGAAGAAAAATATACCATTCATCCCGGTGAATTTTTGCTAGCTCAAACTGATGAAAAAATTACTTTGCCAAATCACTTAGGAATGTTTTTCGATGGACGAACCACGCTCGCGAGACTAGGGTTAACCATTCATCAAACTGCTACCTTTATTTTCCCCGGTCATACCAATAGCATTATCACGCTTGAACTCAAGAATGATGGAAACCATGAAATCATATTGAGTAAAGGCCTGCGAATTGGAAAAGGTATTTTCTTCCGTTCTGAGGTTCCTGTCGATGTGGCATATAAAGATAGAGGCTGTTATCCGGAACAAAGTGAGGTAATGGGTGCAAAACTTTCTTCTAAATGACATAGAGAATCAGTAAACCAGCAATCAGAAATATTCCACCTAACAAATAATCTGCATATTTTTCCTTTGCACCGTTGCTTCGTGCAATCGGTTTAGCCACAAGGAAATAAATTCCCATAATTATAGAATAGATCGAGAATCCATAATAAACTGGTTTCAAATTTGAATACTCGAGCGATAGGATGTATTTGAAAAGGTTAACAGAACTAATACTAACTAGAAGCGCGAAAATTGGGTAAAAAAGAATATGGTCATAATCAATTGGCTCCTGTGTTTTTTTCACCATTACTTTCGGATCAAGTTTCTTTACGAGTTCATTTGCAAGTTCCTCAAATTCTTCAACCCCATTAATAACCATTACGCGTCCGGTGTTTAGAGATATTTTGATATCACGAATATTACCTCGACTCGTTTGTTTAATCTTTATTTTAGAAATGTCTTTGATTAATAACTTTTCCGAAACATTTGTCTCTATTCGCTCAAGATGATCATCACCTATTTCAAATTTCATCAGAAGATATGATTCAAAAACTCTGAATATGTAGATTCTGGAAATTAGGAACAACGCTGAAAGTGACAATATGAGTATACTTGCCAGTTGTGGATTTGTGATGATGAAATCAACTGATGCAAGAATTGTTCCAAGAAGGAAGAAGAGTATTAAAGCTGTGAAAGCTTTCTTTCTGCGTTCTATTTCAGTTTTTGATATGTGATAAGTGGACATTACTTAATCTCATTTTGGATACTTTTGAAGATCTCTTCTATTGTAATGTCGCTTGTATCAAATGACAATTTATTCTGATTAACACTTTCCATAATTATAGTTTTATCAATCGGTCCAATCTCATCATTTCCATCTCTCTTCATCTTTCGCGCTTTCAATACTTCAATTGGTGCGTAGAGAATTATGTGA
This sequence comes from uncultured Candidatus Saccharibacteria bacterium, assembly GCA_964501355.1. Taxonomy (GTDB): domain Bacteria; phylum Patescibacteriota; class Dojkabacteria; order CAZCSM01; family CAZCSM01; genus CAZCSM01. Next base: position 11,313 of record CAZCSM010000028.1, read on the forward strand.
GTAAATTTTCGATTCTGTTTATCGCAGATAGACTTCAATTTTTCTAGAAAACTACCTGTAAATGGAACCCATTCTAATAATATCTTCTCGTCGTTGGAATCTTCTACGCTGGTTAGAATGCCTTCTTTTGTTAATGCGGAGCGTTCTGAAAAACTGACATCAGGAAACTTATTCCAGTAGTCATCTCCTTTGTAAAATTTATACTCCGGATCATTTTCTAGAATTAAATTGCATAATTGGCTTTTTCCGGAACATGGCGGACCGGAGATGTAGAGAAGTGATTTCATTGTATTATATTCAGAAGTCGATAAATTATGGTTCACCTAATGCTATCCCGTCTTTGTTTATTGAAATAATCACTGGCTCAGCACTCTCCATAAGTTCTTGTTCTGAGAAGGTCGTAACGTGTACACAGCCAGCTCCTTCTGTACATATTCCCGCATCTTCTAGATATGCTTGGATACTAAGTACGAAGCTTGCGTGGTCAAAAGGGTCCGTAATCGTTCTTGGTGTTATAAAAGCGATATCAACATCTGAATCATTCGTCGGTTTTCCTTTCGCATAAGAGCCGAAAAGAATTGATCGAAGAACATGATAAGGTAACTTTTCACAGATGATATGACCCGCCTGTCGAGCAAAAGCAAGTGCCTTTTCTTCTGTATATGGCAACGGTGTTTTCAAATATTATTTTTGAGTGGTCTCTTTTAATTTATCTATCAACTTCTCTCTCCCTCTTGGCACTAAACTTTCTCTTTTTCTCATAACGAAGAAATCGTCATTTCTTCGGGCAATTCCATCCGGTTTGAACGTGATAATTTGTCCTTGACTTGCTGTGTCGGATTTAACTTCCGTTTCGGAACGCAGATCTGCGTTCCCTACGGGTTTTTCAAAGATTTTCCAGTCTTTCAACTTTCCGCGAACTGCACCGGTAGTTTCGCCAGTAATTAGGTATTCCTCTCCTAGCATAATCTCTTCTTTAGCTTTAATCTCGACCTCGACAACTCCGATGTTTTTGAAAAAGTTTGTAACTTTACCAATTACGACCTTTTCTTTTGTCGCCTTGCTTCCATGTGTTCCTGCCCATTCTGAGAATTTCAGCCCGCGATAAAGTCCATCTGATTGCCCTCGGTTGAATTCAGTTCCGAGTCTCTCTCTCCATTTTTTAATATTCTCTTCTGTATATTCTCCCTTTTCAATCGATTCAAGTGCTTCTCTATACGTTCTAATTATCGTATCGACATATTCTGCAGGTCGTCCTCGACCTTCAAACTTCAAAACATCTGCACCGGCATCGATTAATTCCGGTAACATTCCAATAGTGCAAAGATCTGCTGCACTCATAACGTAATTATTATCCACTTCCATTTCAATTCCCGTGTCATCAATAACCTTGAATTTCCTTCTGCAGACTTGAGAACACTTCCCTTGATTGGCAGATGTTCCCGTAGCAAACAAACTCATTGCGCATCTTCCGCTGACGGCTACACACATTGCTCCGTGTGCAAAGATTTCAAGTTCAACAAGTTCGCCTTTTGGTCCACGAATATTTTGTTCTTTTATTTGCTCGTCTAATTCTTTCATTTGCTCAAGTGTAAGTTCTCTTGCAAGAACAACTCTATCTGCAAATTGAGAATAAAATTTCAGTGATTCGATATTTGAAATGGAAAGTTGTGTTGAAATTTGAACATCAACGCCAATTTCTGTTGCATATTGAACGGCTGCCATGTCAGCTGCAATTATTGCATCAACGTTTGTTTTCTGACATTCGTCGATGATCTTTTTCATCGTTTCTAAGTCGCTGTTATACATAAGTGTATTAACAGTGACGAAAACCTTCACGTTATTTTTGTGACAATGGTCAACAATTTCCTTAAGTTCAGAAAGTTGAAAGTTCTTTGCTGCAGTTGCTCGCATATTCATTTCTGCAACGCCAAGGTAAACGGAATTCGCACCGGCATTAATTGCAGCGTTAAGAGATGACCAATCTCCGGCAGGAGCGAGAAGTTCTGGAAGTTTCATGCTATTTCTCGTTCGTAATTATATTTGTAATGGTTTTGCCTGTAGTGTTAGTCCTGGTATTTCATAACAGCTAACAATTTCTGGCGATAATGGATCATTTGGCATTTCTCTTTGCACGGAAACAAATTGATAATCGGGTGACATTATTACATAACCTTCACCTTCCAATTTTTTCGCGGCAATTGTTGTTAATGTTTGTATTTGATCCAGAATAATTATTTGGTGTGCAAAATCTTCAAAATTTAACAAAAAAGCACTAATGTAATGTCTTCGTGTATCTAAGTTTTCATAAGCCTCAAGTGTGCAGACATGGTTTTCTATCGCTATTCCAATGTGCGTTTCTCCGGGAGAGCCTTTAAACATTGCTATCTTATTTACTGATGGAACAATAGCTGGATTGATGCTTCTTATATGATCCATTTTAGGTCTATTTTTTTCATCATAATGATTTCTTGCCCATGCCAAGACTCTATTAAATTCTCTCCTTATTCCTTCAGCTTCACGAAAATAACTGAGACATTCTTGGTATCTTTGAAATGGATCTGTTTCTGTTATATTATCCTTAATCATTTTATTTAATCCTATAAATGTGAATAAATTATCTAAAATCCCCAATATTATCTTTAATATAATTTATCATCAGCTGATAAATATCTTCGTCGTATTTGTAAAATTCTGTATCCAATTTATTCCAAACTGGTGCAGCGGAATCATCTATGCTAGCTATGGTCGTTCTCCGAATATCATTAATCTTCGGAACATTATCATTTGGAAAAACAGAAATTGATTCCTTCAACAATCTCGTCATAACCTGCGATCCAACGGTTGTCAACGCGGCAAGTGTTTCATGAGCATAGCTTCCGGAAGAATTAAGGAAGAATTGTCTAAATCCGCCATTATTAACTTCCCTCTCCAATTCTTCAACAAGAACAATGTTTCTTTCTGCTCGGGTTAATAGATTAGGATTTTTATAAAAGATAGGACTTAGCAACTGATCAATTTCCATAATTGCACTTTGACCTTTCTTATTATCAAGAATCGTTGCTATTGTACCTTTAACCATTTGAACAACCGGTTGTGGTAAGGGTGTTGGTTGAACTGCCGGTTTAATTTCAGTTACAGGTTTCTCAGCGGGTGTTACTGTCGCTTGCGGTTGAGAAAAAGTATCTGATTTAGTTTTCACAAAATCATCGGGAACCTCATCGCTTTCCGGTCGTCTCTTTTTCGCCTCTTTAAATAAACTTTCAGTTGCTACATCAAGTACAATTAAAATAATGATAGCAATTAATGTAGCTGTTTCGAAAACATATTTATCAGCACCGGCTGAAGGTAATAGCCCTTCGAATGGTTTATAAAATACATCTGATAATGAGTATAGAATCTTAATAAATTGGCTTTCTCCTGCTCCGACAAGCTTGAAGAAAAGTCTCATTCCTAAAGTAACCTCTCCAACTTTAAAAAGAGTGTCCAAAGCAAGTCGAATTTGTTCTTGCGATTTTTTCTCAAAAGCAGCTTGAAGGAATTTGAATAAACCTAGACCAACTGCAAAATACACAAAGATTGCAATTAGTGTATCAACCTCTAGAGACAAACTTCCGGCATCGATGTTGCCAAGAGTACCTTCAAATACCTCTGCAAAACTTTCGGAAGCATTATAAACAAGTGCAACAAAGCTGCTTTCTGTTCTTGCCGCAATCAGCTTCAACATAAATCTCAAAACGAGAAGGATATCGATAACGCCAAATATTGCTAGAACAGCATCATTAATATACTTTGTGATTTTTCCAAGCTTCATAGTATTTTTCACTAAAACATTTATATTATAGTAAAAAGTGACATAAAAATACAGCGAACGCAATTATGCGTTCGCTGATAAATGCAGATTATAATCAATGATATCTTTTATTCTTTCATAATCTTCTCAACCTCTAGATATCCTTCTTCATATTTGCCAAATTCGTCAGGTGCGAGCTCTTTTAATAATCTTAGAAATTCACCTGCATGAATCAATTCTTCATCTGCGATGTCTCTGAGAACCTTGTTCGCAATCTTATTATCAATAGATTCTGCCAATTGAGTGTATATTTGTACGGCTTCGTATTCTGCCGAGACTAGTTGACGAACTGCTCTAATTAATTCTTCGTGTGAAAGCTGTCGATCTGATTTCTTTACCGAGAATGGATCTCCGAAATGCATGACAATATTGTTTAAATTAAACATATATAATTTTGCATATTGAGATTAAATTTTCGGAAGTATTGCGTTAGCTTTCTGTAATATTGCTTCATCTCTCAAACTCATGAATTTTGCATCTTCAATATCTTTATATGACATTTTAATCAACTGAATTGCTTCATCAATCGAATCAACCCATACAAGTTCAAACCCTTTTTCAGCTTCTTCATCTGTCAATTCGACACCAACAAATTGAATTGCTTTTGCAAGATAGCAAAAAGAGATCTGAATCATTCCCTTTAAATCAACGTGAGTCAAATCCTCTCGAGGAGCTCTTTCCTCAACTACAAATCCAAGCTCTCCCTCTATTTCACAAGAATACCCAGTTTCTTCTAAAACTTCTCGCTTGAATGCCTTCTCTAAATTCTCTTCATCATCAACCCCACCACCTGGCAACTTATACGCATGAAACTTAGAGATATGCATTAATGCTACCTGATTCTTTTCGTTAAGTAAAACTGCACGAACGGCGACTCTGCCGAAAACTTCTGTATTATATTTTGATTCAAATGTTTCCTTAATGTCGGCTGATGTTATGTGGCTAACTAGGTTCATGATTTCACTTATAAAAATAAAAAGCTCACTTTTGTGAGCTTAAGATCAGACTTGATGTTACCTCTTTTTTTTCTTCAATACAAATTCAATATTTCGAACTAGATCATTCAGTTCCGTATTCGCTTTGACAAAATAACCAACTGCACCCAAATCCATTGCTTTTTGAATATCTACGTCTTGACCAAGATTTGAGATAATTACAATTGGAGTTTTATTTTTCTTCTTTTTCAAGACTTCCATAAATTCAAAACCATTCATTACCGGAAGCATCAAATCTAAGAGGATTAAATCTGGCTTGAATGTCGAATATTTCTCCAGCGCTTCTTTCCCGTTTAATGCAATATCCGTTTCAAACCCCTCAATTTCCATCTTCGTAGGGTACATTTTTGAAAGGAATTGATCATCTTCAACGATAAGGATTTTGAGGTTTTTAGATATTGCCATGTATTTTTATGTATGAATATACACAACAATATAATACATGCTACGTTCAGTTCAGACAAGGGGGGTCTTGAAGAGTAATATTATTTTTCACTTAATCTCTTAATTTCTTCTTTCAGCTTTTTCATTTGCAATTCCCTACCAACCATAGCTTTGACAAGAATTTCTTGTTCTTCACCGTGTTTTTTTAATTTCTTTACAATGGACTGCAGTTTTTCATTACTATTATTCAATTCTTCAACCATATTGTTTGCGGATTGAGCGAGAATTTTTAATTCAGCAAATCTAATCTTTGCAAGGTTAATTGGTATTTTCGAGGTAGACGCCTTGTTGAAGAAGTCGATGATTTCCTTCAGATTTATTTCCAAAAGAATTGAGAAATATTTTAACAGAGCAACCGTTATTCCCACTAAGATCAATAGAATGACAATCGTCAGAAGAATGTCCTGAAAGATCTGTTTTTGCAACTCCTCCTGTCTGTCAGCCGTTGCATCTTCAATGTCACCAATGTATATTCCTGTTCCAATGTACCATTCCCACTCAGTTATAGGTTCCGCGTAACTTAATTTTGGTTCAGATCTTTTCCCTTCAAGCGGTGGCATAATGTACGTTACATAGCCGCCACCATCTTTAGAAGCTTTTATTAATTCTTGGACAACTTTTACCCCATTCGCATCAGTTGTTTCGATCATGTTTTGCCCCTTGCTTGGAGCCGTGAGACTTATGCCGTTCCAATCGGCCGCGAAGACATAGCCTTCCTCTCCATATTTCACGGACTCTAAATAAGCAATCGCTTTCTCTTTTACATTTTCTTCAAAGTCGTCAACATATTCTCCCGTTCCAATAAATACATCTAGGGGTTCAAAATATTTAACGAAAGAAATCTTTTTGTAATTATTTCCATCTACACCGGGTTTGGTCCATGTGTATTCATAGAATCCCTCACCTTCATTTCTTGCTATATTAATCTCATCTTCAACTACATGTTGCCCATTTGTATCAATAAAACCTAGTAAGCTTTGCCCCTAATATACTGAACCAGTTGACCAAAGGTAGTAGAATATCTTTGGAAGCGAG
>CAZCSM010000029.1:0-16843 GCA_964501355.1 uncultured Candidatus Saccharibacteria bacterium
AATCTAATCTATCCAAAATTGAATATTTCGCTTGACTTAGTATAATGGGTCTCCTCAAATATTCAAACTTCTTCCTTAATTCTCTACTACTATTCGACTTGATCTTTCCTATTATCGCACTTACCGCATATTTCGGAGGGATGCTCGCTAACAAATGTACATGATCCCTCTGTACGTTAAGTTCATATATTTCTACGTCTGGATACCGATCTATCACGTAATTTCTTATCACTTCTTCACAATATTTATCTACTCCCTTTACTAAAACTTTGTACCTGTATTTCGGTATCCAGACTACATGATATTGTAATCTGTAAGCCACGTGGGCTTGTGTCCTTATCTCCATATTATCTACATTGTATAGCAAGATAAGGGACTTCTCCATCTACGGTCTTCGCTTCGCTCAGACCGTAGGTTTAAGATCTGTTATACTAACAACCGAATACAGATAACAAAGAGATAAAGATTATAGATAAATGACGTCTATCACTTCTTTAACAAATCTCTAATCTCTCTCAAAAGCAACACGTCTTCTGACGGCTCAACAGGAGCTGCTTCTTCCTTTTTCTTAAATCTATTAACCTGTTTAACAATTAAGAAAATAACAAAAGCAACAATCAGAAAATCAATTACATTATTTATAAAAGCTCCATAATTCAAAGTAACAGCATCTGCAGTTTCAGTTGCATCTTTAAGAACAATTACAAGTTTTGAGAAATCAATTCCACCAATCAACAATCCAACAGGAGGCATAATGATATCATTAACAAAAGAGGTAACAATTCCACCAAATGCAGATCCGATTATCAAACCAATCGCTAGATCCAAAACATTCCCTTTCATTGCAAATTCTTTAAATTCTTTGAACATGAATTTTTAAATTAAATAAGTATTGTTAATTATAGTGAACAGAATGGTTTTGTCAAAATCCTATTTCGAACTAAACTTGACTAATTTCGCATGAATCACAAGTTTCTCTTTTGATGAATAGCAAGTTGAAAGCGTCAAGATTTTATCTTCACTCGTTAAATCCATTCCAAAATCATAAATGCTTCGATTCTTAATAAAATTTAAAAAGTTTAGAAAAGTCTCATCGTTGCTGAATTCAGTAACAATGTAATCACTTGTTGTTGGAATAACATAAATTGAAAATATTTGCCATAAAGTATTGTGTGATTCAGTAGAAATCCTAACAATCTGATTATCAGAACTCATATACCAGCCATCTTCAATAGTATTCCTTAACGTTCCAAACAGCACAGAATTCACTCTGCCATGTGCGTATAAAATATTATTTCGATCTAAATTTTCAATATTATTTCTATAATCCAAAAACACCCAACCAGCATTGTTTTTCTGCTTATCGAATGAATGGGTTAAATAAAATGTATTGTCATTATGCTGAACGAATGGATAATTTACATTAGTATTCATAACCTGAATCCATCCTTTTGTCTCATCATTTATTCCCTTCAAGTCTGCTAATTCAACATCTGCCATCGACATTCCAATATATTTCCAATAAGGATTTTCTTCTTCCTCTGGAATTTCAATTACCAAATCATCTTCGTCAGATTCAACCTCTTTAATTTCTACTATATTATCTATTTCTTCCACCTGATTTTCAATTCTGACTGAATCAAAAAACCAAGAGGCCAAATATTTTATCGAAAAAAAGATAAAAATAAGACTAATTAAAAAACCCGATAATTTAAGAAAAGCCACGTATTTTTTCATGTTTTAAAATTAGATTTGACTTTTAATCTTCATAATATATTCTAAATAATATCATAATTTATATAAAGAAATACAAAATGATGAGATTTTTTAAAAAATTGCTCAATCTCAAGCTATTCATACCTATTTTGATTATTTTATCTTTTCTAGTTTTTCCAATAAAAGCCATTCTTGCTATTGATGCACCGATTCAAAGTCTCGATGTAAACGGTGTCAACATCTTTAATATCGGTGGTGGATATAATTCTTCTCACGGAATTGCAGGTATATCTTTTGATGTTCCCACACATACATTGACGATGAACAATGCTGCAGTAAATAATATCAGCGCTTCTGGTGACTTAGATATTCTTATAATAGGAGATAATTCTGTTATTCCCAGCACTGAATCCACAGCAATAATTGCTATGGGCGGAGACTTAACTATAACAGGAGATAATGCAACACTTGATATTACTGCATTCTCTGCAAGTCAAATTGCAATAACAATTGGAGCAGGTGGAAGATTAACAATTGGTGAAGCGGGAAAAGCCGTCGAGGTAACAGTAACACAAGGTCTTCTAAATAATTGTGAAGATACATATGTCGTTGATGGAAATACTTTCAATACTCCTGATTCTGGAGAACCCGTAGGACCTCCAGCAGGCGATCCTCTACAGATTCTCATAGGTGGAGATCTTGTTATTGATGAAACAGCAGAACCACAAATAACATCAGCTACCGGTACAGGGTGGTCAATTGAAGATAGTGTATATGGAGGTTACCAAATAAATATTGATTCAGAAGTTTCACCAACTTTCGAGTATATTTCCGGAATAGGAGATGGATCAATTAGCATTAATGCTAATGGGGGAGATGTTACAATTACTGAAAATCTGGGTTATTCTGTATTCTTTGATGGTAATGTAGAGATACGTTTTGCGATGGGGACAGAAGAACAAGTCGGCGATGTCCATATGATGGGAGGAATCTTTACTCACGGACGAGTTAATAGCGGAGACGGAGATGTTTATATTGGTACAGAAGATGCAAAAGCCACTGATGGAATCGGAGCTGAATCAGTTGTACTCAGCTTTGGAAGCTTTTATATCAACACATCCGGGATTGGTTTATATTATTATGATCTAACAGCTCCAGAAGATGAAGGAATGTATTTGGAATCAGCCCAAACTGCAGAAATGGTCGTTGCGTCAAGTGATGTTGCCACAACAAAAGTATCAATAGCGACTGTTCTCGGAGGAGGAAGTATTGATTTATCTTACGCAACGGAATTAGGGGATTTTATACCACTGGCCGGTTATTGGAGTTGGGCAGAATTTACAGGAACTGCAGAAGAAAACCTTGATCCAACAATTGTAGAGTGTGTGGAAGGAACTGATCCGGATAACAAATACTCATTAACGCTTTCTTCCGGCAACTTCTTACTTGAATCTACAGCAAAAGCTCTATATCAACTAGGTTATAATTATGAAGAAGGTGGCGATTCAACAGTCGTAAATGGAACAGTTAATGTGATAGCGGCAAATGGTTATAAATTTGTATCTGGTGGTTTTTATGATTTTAGCATAGAGGAAGGAACAGAGGTAACAATTGAATTACTACCTGATTATGGATATCAATATGTTTCCGGTGGTATTAATGGAATGCCAACATCACCAGAAACAGGTAAAGCGTCTTATACTTTTACCATGCCTTCAAATCACGTTCATATAAGCGCCATATTTGAGGCAATGTCGGATATCGTTGATATCGAAACGGCGAAAATAAAAACAGCTAATTTAGCTATGCCGGAAGAACAAATTAATGGAAATGCAGAATTATTAATTGAAGATGCTGAAAATGTTGAACAAACACCTTTCCAAACCGCTGCGAGTGGTTTTACAATGGGAACATATCTGAATCTATCATTGAATGAAGTTATATTTAAAGGAACAACAGATGAGGCATGGAGAACAAGTATAACAGAACTTGAAGAAGATTCTGTTGTTACACTTGCTTTATCAGATGAACTGAAAGGTCATGCCGAGTACAAAGTCATAAGAGAACATGAAGGTGTTGTTGAAGTAATAGAAACAACTTATGATCCTTCTGCAGGAACCCTAAGATTTAACACTGACGCTTATTCAGTTTACGGGATTGCATATAATGATCCAGTTAACCCTAATACCTACGATGGAATTTTAACAGCACTGTCAGTTACTTTAGTTGGCACAACCATCTTCGGTGCAGTGAAAATATATTTGAAGAAAAGAATGTAGGATTTCTATCCAGACATAGTAAAAAGCCACCAGCAAAATGCTGGTGGCGACTATTGCGGGAAACTAGCGACACCACGTTAGTCTAACATGTTCTGAAATAAAAAAAAGCCCAGAGTCGGGGCGATCGTACTATGTACGAACGGATTCTTCCATTTATTGATACGATTATCTCATGTTTTAAAGAGTTTGAGTACAAGTGGAAGTTTTTGTCTGAGTTGTCACAATTAGATTCAATATAGATTGTTATAATTACTTTTTGTATTTTGATATAATTCTCTCTATAATTGCAGTTGTTGAATAACCAACCTTATTTTTATCAGGAAATTCAATAAGTTTCCAATAAGGACTTGAATACTGTTGTGTCTTTTTAGAATCCACTGAAGTAACTGCTAGTATAGAAGGGCGAAGATAATTTAGAAAGTCAATATACTCTTCTCTCGATTGTGAATTATCAAGATAGACATAATCAACTCCTTTAATCCCATCGATAACTTCTGCTCTCTGCAATTGAGGATTAATAGGACGTTCATTACCTTTCTTTTTTTTTGTAAATGCATCAGACTGGGTTAATATGATTACAATATCTGCCTTCTTCTTGAAATTCTGTAAGGCAAATATATGTCCTGGATGAATAATATCAAAAACACCTTTTTTTATAAGGACGCCCTTATTTGCTTCTATAGCATCCTCAATGATTTTTTTAAGTTCTTTCTTATCACGAATAATCATTGTTATATATAAAAACTTAACTCGCTGTTCGTAAGTAGTACGATCCTGTATCAAAAATCGGGAGGATCGTACTATGTACGAACGGATTCTCCCTCTTATTGATAGCATTATCTCATATGTAAATGAGTTTGAGTACAAGTGGAAGTTTTTAGGTCAAATGATAATTGTTACAGATTTTTAGTAAACACAGCCATATTATTATCAATATAGTCAACTAGCTTATATCCGAATTTTTCATAAAAACCATATGCTGTATCTTTATATCTTTCTGCACTACGAACGATTATTTCATCGTAGTTTCCTTTACTTAAGATGTTCTCAATAAATTGAAGTAATTTCTTACCTGCACCTTTTCCTCGTGAATTATTGTCAAGATATAGTATTTTGATCTCAATTGGATTGTTCCCCTTTGACAAGTGTTTCACTTTAGGTAAAGGATCTGAGATTCCACCAATTCCGATTGGAATATCATTATCTGTTATTACCCAAAATCGAGTATTAAATTCAATCTTATTGTTTAGTTCATTTAATATTCGTTCTGCATACTTTTCAACTTCTTCTGCTTCGGTCCATTGAGATAATATTTTCTTTATAGCCTCAATGTCATTCTTCTGTGGTTTCCTTATATTCATGTCTTAATTATAGTTGAACAATTATTGAAAAACAAATCATGTCACATATAAATCTTATGAACATAGCTAATAAACTGTAAAAACAATCTTTTACGAACAGAAACTAGTTTGACAACCTGACAGGACTCAAACGGTTATAACACTTATATGAAGGGCTTTTATGTTGTTTTGTAAAATTTGGATAAATTTGATACATGTGATGTATCACACTGATAATGCCTATATATCAGTACTTCTGAAGGGTCTCGTCTTAACTGGTCGGGGCGATCGTACTATGTACGAACGACTCCTTCCCTTAATTGATACGATTATCTCATGTTTTAAGGAGTTTGAGTATAAGTGGAAGTTCTTATTTGAGCTTCCAACTTTAGATTTAAGTTGTTAGGGCGATTATTATGATTTATAAAAGAGGGAAAGGGGCGAGTATTTATTATAATTCTGGGTTTAGGAATTATGGGTGTTTGATGAGTTTATTTTTATTTCCGTTCCAGATGTTTTGGGTAGCTTTATTAACCGTATTAAGATCTATTAGGAACAAATAAAATCGATTATGAATTGATTAACTTTTTTAAGCATATCTGGTTGATATTGATATTTGTGTTCCATTCCGTCTACTTTCACCCACTGCTTAGGCTCATTAGCTTTGTCAAACAACTTTCTTGTTACGTTATTGGGAACTTTATCATCTTTTTCACCTACAATAAACAGAATTGGACAGTTTATCTCAGAAATAGTCTCGAGTGCATTATATTTTCTTGCGTCCTCAATGAATGAAAAAGGGATTCTTAAATTACCAAATCTTGAAGATGTTAGATCTCTATAACCAAGTTCTTTCCAACTCCTGTATTTCCCCTGCAAATCGTCCTCACTACCTGCTTGATAAGGTGTAACAATTAATCCAAGTTTATAAGGTTTGAATACCTTTGCTAAATGGCAAGCTATTACACCTCCCATCGAAAAGCCGAGAAGAACAGTTTCTTTCATATCAAATTCTTTTAAGATAGTTTCAATATGCTCAGTAGTGGAGGTGAAGTTATAGTCTTTCAAATTATCTGGAAAATTTGGCCATGCAATTTTAGTGACTTGATGCCCTTTACCTACCAAGTCAGTTTCAAGGTCAATAAATGTTTTTTCTTCTGGATACCCTGTAAAACCGGGTATTATTACTATGTTCATAATTATTTTACTAACCTTAATAACAAAGGAAATTTTTTGTATTTGGGATCATCAGTTATAGAAAAGTGCCTCTGACCTTTCACAAGTATCTGTACACTGCCATCCATCGCTAACATCTCCAACATAACTCGCCCACGAACCTCATCATGTCCGTAAGGATCGTTATCGGAGGTAATAATCATAAATTCACCAACATTCTTTTGTATTTTCTCCCAATCATATAAAGGTTTTACAATTCCATCACCACCTGGATAAAAAGAGAATCCTGAAATGACAATTGCTTGAGCGATTTTAGTGTTTAATTCTTCCAATACTGCAAGAACACAAGCTCCGCCTGCTGAATGACCAATAATTACAGTTTCTTCATTAAATTTGCCTTCCTCCATGATATATGGAACCCATTTTGATAATTGAGGATTGTTTGTATCTGGCAACTGAGGAACCCATACTTCATATCCTTTTTTCTCTAGTTCTTGTTTTAACCAAGGATACCAGTGATTTTCTGGTGTATCCTCCATTGCGTGAAGTATTATTGCGTTCTTCATAAGGTTATTCCTCTAATAAGTTATTGATTTGTTCAAAGATGGTATCACTCAGCTCAAATTCACCTGTTTCAAGATTTCTTTGCCTTTCTTTTGAAGATTGCTCACCTGGAAAATAGATTTCATTGAATCCCTTCATTTTCGGAGAGGTTTTAACCTCATTAATTAAAGATTCAACGTCTTTTTTGAATTCAACAATTGGTCTTAATATATTAGGATCAACAAGGATAAAGACAGAACCCCAACCACCTTCAATATTGTGTCCACACCTTGAACCAGTTAATGCACCTCCTAGAATTTCAACCATAAATGCCATTCCTGAACCTTTATGTTCAGCATAAGGAAGAAGTCCTCCTTCCATTGCTTTCTCTGGATCAGTTGTAACATTCCCATCACCATCTAATGCAGTATTCTCTGGAATAGTTTTACCCTCTGCTTTCGCAATAAGAAGATTTCCCCAAGTAATCTTTGAAGAAGCCATGTCTAATATAACAGGGAGATCGTTAGTAGGTACGCTTATTGTTACAGGATTAGTACCAAATATCTCTTTTATTGAACCATAAGGAATTAGTCCACCAGAGGAGTTATTAAAACCAATAAAGATTAAATCGTTTTCAGAAGCTTTTCGTGCGTATTGTCCAATAAGGCCTGAGATCAATGCGGTATTGGTGACACCAACAATTAACATACCCGATTTCTTGACTTTCTCGATTCCCATCTCTAAAGCTTTATTGACAACATACAAACCTGTTTTACCCTTACCATCGATAAGTAGGGAGACTGGTGTTTCCTTTACAATCGTTATTTCTTCTCCTCCAACTTTGATTTTCTCTCCCTTTACTGATTTTATAAGCATTGGGATTCTTACAAATCCATGAGTTTTCTTACCTGTAAGTTCTCCTTCAAGAGCATTCTCGGTACAGTATTCTGCTTCTTCTTGATTAAAACCGAATTTTATTAATGTTTTGATTGCCATGTCCTTTGCTTCTTGTATCTTTATTTTCATACGGCAAGTAATAATAATTTAACTATTTAAGTCAACCTCAATACGGCTATCCACAAATTTTTCGTTAAACATTTCCGATGGAGCGAGTTTCCAGACCTTAATAGGAGTTGCTTTGTACAATCTCAATTCTGAGATTCCTTGAAAATCCTTATATTGTTTTGTAAACCTTTGTATTTGAGCTTTCGTATCAGCAAATCCTGTCGCAAGCATCTTACTTCCATAAATAGTAAGTCCTTTAATGATCCCTACTTTATTAGTTACTTCTTCAACATTTGCCTTGATATAAACCGCATCTACATCATCTTCGATAGCAGTTGAATTAAAAATTGATATTGCTATTAAGGGATTTTCTCTAACTAATGTCGAATGTAAAGAATTAGTTGGGGAGTACCCGTAAAAGTTATAGCTAGAATCAATCGCATAGTATATATTGGCAATCCAAGGATCTCCTTGTTTTGATGCAACTGAGATAGTCATATATAAATTGTCATTAATTATTTTTCTAGCTTTTTCATTATTGTTCATGGATTTATTATATCAACTTTTTTTCTTTTTCTTAATCGAATTTATCTGCTCCCATGCAAAAGTATTAGCCAACTTCAGCTCAATCTCAATCAAAGGCTTAGCAACCTTAACTAATTCAAGCAATTCTTCATCTGTTTTATACTTAAACTGGGAGAAGTTACCTTTTCTAATCTCGTCCTTCAGCCATTCAAATAACTCATCCAGTGTTACATCTGAATCTATTAAATCCATTTTATCCATCTAAAATTACATAAAAATTATATGGATGTAATGATACCTACTTTACGAACGAAAAACAGCATGACACCTGACAGGACTCGAACGAAGATTATGCCTGTATGAAGGTCTTTTCCGTTAATTTGTTGTGATTTGGATAATTTTGATAAATGGGGTGTATCACACTGATAACGCCTATTTATCAATGATTTTGAGGGGTCTCGTCTTAACTGGTCGGGGTGACTAGACTTGAACTAGCGACCTCACGGACCCCATCCGTGCGTTCTAGCCAACTGAACTACACCCCGGCTCTAAATTCAACAGTTTCTCCCTAAAGGGAGACATCTCCCCATGCGTGCGCGCTAGCCAACTGCGCTATATCCCGACGTAATTGAGATTTTATCATAAATTGCGTAATTGGAGAATCTTTATTATTCCCCTCCCGGGCAATTTACGCACTCTCCGTTATTCCAATTTATTCCTTCGCAATTCGGGGTACCGCTTCCTTCTACTACATAATAAAGCACCCAGTCGCTAGAACCGTTCGGGTTATGATAAGGAACATTCCTAATGGCAACTTGAATTGTAGTTTCAGCATTATCGTCCACACAGTTCAGCCCCTGATAGTTGTCGTAATCGTAATAACTGCCCGCCCATGGACCTTCATCGAGCTGTGATAGGTCACTAACATAGGGGTTAAGTTCAGAAGGAATGCCGTCCATTTCCTCAGGGTAATCACCACCGCTATCTGTATTATAAAGCTGCACTGCTTTTGCCAGCGCTTCCAAAGCCATCTGAGCACGAGTTTCCTGTGCAGCCCGGAATCTCTCCATCGGACGAACGGCAAGAAAAACACCGACAGTTAGAATGCCGAGTATTGCAATTACAACTAATATTTCAATAAGTGAGAATCCTTTTTCTTTGTTCATATTTTTATTTAATCAACAATGACATGTTATTCCAAAATCATCCATTTGGAAAGATTAAAAAATGCTGTATTATATATTTATAAATATAGTTACAACTGCCTGAACCATGCGGATTCTTAACCAAATGCTACTGCATACTAACGAGAAAAGATCTGTGTATTCACTTGGTTTTGTATTATTTTTCTGGACATTATTTGATGGTCTGGTTTCTTATGCCACACCAATTCTTATCACGGATAATGGCTTCTCAAACACGATGATGGGTTTGATTATTTCCACCTCGTCGATTTTCGGGATTGTCTTCGATGTGTTCTTAGCAAGCATTTTGAAAAAAGTTAATCATAGGAGAATTTTGCTTCTTGTCTTGATAATTTCACTTCTTTATCCGGTGATTCTATGGTCCGCAACGACAATCTTTTTTTACATACTCTGTATGGCAGTGTGGGGACTATATTATGATTTGTACAGCTTTGGAATTGGAGACTTTACGGGTCGGGCAGGAGATTATTCAACAAATTCGGAAAACGTTTCGATATTATCTGTGTTTAAATCATGCGGATATTTAATTGCCCCGATTTTAACGTCAGTAATTATTGGAAGTTTTATCGCACCACAATACTACGCGATGTTCTTTGTTGTGGTTAGTTTGTTTCTTTTTATGATATTTCTCTCTGTTTCAAAAAACGATAAATCGATTTCTCCTCCTGATGGAGAGATAAAACACAAACCAATTTTGTCGCAGTTAAAGGTCTGGTTGAAAGTTACAAAACAACTTCTTCCAGCACTTCTTTTTACATTCATGATTTACGTTTTCGATGCAATAACGTGGACTTTGGGGCCGATGCTATCTGAAACTTTTCCTGAATTTTCCAACTTTGGTGGGTTTTATGTAATGGTCAGCATGCTTCCGGGTTTGACTATGGCTTTCCTTGCACCAAAGATAATAAAACGATTTGGAAAAAAATATACAGCATTTGTCTGTTTTGGATTGTCGAATCTAATTCTAATTCCTATGTTAATTATTAATCAGCCTTTATTAGTGTTAATCCTGACATTTGCATCTTCTCTAGTTGGATTCATCTCTTTTCCGGCAATACATTCAGCATTTTCTGATTATATTGCAGAAAGTAAAACTATGGATCGAGAAATTCTTGGATTAAGTGATGTCTTTGTTAATTTGGGATATATTATCGGACCGGCATTGATTGGGTTTCTTTCTGATCAATTGGGAAGCATTCAATCGATTGCTTTTATGGCGATAATTGGGATTATTTCTTCTGTAATATTTATTATAGCAACGCCGAAGAAACTTGTTGTTAGCGAGTAGCGTGTCATTACTGCGAGTTTTTTGAAATCACTTTACGAAATTCAGAAAATCATTTATTCTATTATTAACTGCCCCGCGTTTATAATATTTTAATCACCCAAAAGTTATGGCTACAGAAAAGAAGAAGGTTGCAGAAAAACCAGCGGAGGCAAAAACGAAATCACCCAAAGAACAGGCTCTTGAGCTTGCAATGCTACAAATTGATAAGACCTATGGTAAAGGCTCAATCATGAGACTTGGCGATGATACAATTCGTCATGATGTAGAGGTAATCCCAACGGGGGCACTCTCATTAGATTTAGCATTGGGCATTGGTGGTGTTCCAAAGGGAAGAATTATTGAAATTTATGGTCCTGAATCTTCGGGTAAAACTACGCTTGCTCTTCACATTGTCGCAGAATGTCAAAAACAAGGCGGAACGGCGGCTTTCGTAGATGCTGAGCATGCACTTGATCCTCATTATGCTAGAAATATCGGTGTCGATGTCGATAATCTTTTGCTATCTCAACCAGACTACGGTGAGCAGGCTCTTGAAATCGTTGAAACGCTTGTTCGATCGGGTGCCGTTGACATTATTGTAGTTGACTCTGTTGCGGCTCTTACACCGCGTGCGGAAATCGAAGGAGATATGGGTGATTCTCATATGGGACTTCAGGCAAGACTTATGTCTCAGGCTCTTAGAAAGATTACCGCAATTGCAAATAAATCGAAGTGTACGGTAATCTTCCTTAACCAGATTCGTATGAAGATTGGTGTTATGTTCGGTAATCCCGAAACAACAACCGGTGGTAATGCTTTGAAATTCTATGCCTCAGTTCGAATGGATATTCGAAGGAAAGATAAAATTATGAAAGGCGATGAAGTCGTTGGAAGTTTGACAAAGGTGAAGGTTGTGAAGAACAAAATGGCTCCGCCATTTAGAGAAGCACAATTTGAAATTAGATATCCAATGGGAATTGATCGTGTTTCTAGTGCAGTCGATGCTGCCGTTGATTGTGGTATTTTAGAGAAAGCCGGATCGTGGTATAAATATAACGGTGAAAATATTGCACAAGGCAAGGATGCCACAATGATGATTTTGAAGGAAGATAAGAAAATGCTTGCCGAAATCGCGAAGAAAATAAAAGAAACATTAGCATAAATATTTAAACTGCCCAAGCTATGGAAGAGAAAAAGAAAAAAGGAAATGGTTGTCTAATTGTTGCAATGCTCTTCACAGGGATGGTTTTGTGGATGTTTGTTTGTGGAGGAATTGGAATAATTCTTGGTCTTATCGCGTCCGGTACTTCAGTTACTAATTATCAGGAGAACCTGCTTTCAGAAGGTGGAGAAAAGAAGGTTGTTGTGATTGATGTAAAGGGAGAAATAACAAGCCAAAACGGTGTTGCTAGTTTATTCTCAAGTGAAATGGCATCTGCACCAATTATTAATTCGCAAATTCAAGCCGCGATGGATGATCCTGATGTTGTGGGAATTGTCCTTGATATGAATACTCCGGGTGGCGATGTGGTTGCAAGCGATATGATTTATCAAAAGGTAAATGAAGCAAAAGCTGCCGGATTGACAGTCGTTACTTCAATGGAAACATTGGCTGCATCAGGCGGTTATTACGTCGCCGCCGCATCAGATAAAATCTTAGCTAATGAAATGACCATTACAGGAAGTATAGGCGTTTACTCAGTTTATCAAGATGTTTCCGGTCTTTATGAAAAAGTTGGAATTGATCAGCGCGTAATTAAGTCGGGCGATTACAAAACCGGTGAAGGGTTATTCGACGAAGATGATAATGGAGCGGAAGATCAAATTTACATTGATTTAATCGAATCGGCTCACGATCAGTTCAAAACAATTGTCTCAACTGAACGCGGAATTCCGCTGACACAGATGGAGAGCATTGCAGATGGTCGTATATTTTCCGGCAAACAAGGTGTCGCAAATGGTCTGATAGATATGATTGGGAATCTGGAAGATGCCGTTAAACAGGTTGAGACGCTGACCGGTGAAGGTGATTTGACGATAATTAGATATTACGATACAGATTTCCTAGGAAAATTCTTGAGTGTATTCAAGAAGACAAGCTTGGAATCCATGTTATACAATCTCGCAAAAGCGGAGCAGGGTGCGAAGATAATGTATAAGATGCAGTAAAGGTCGTACCGATTATGTTTGTGAATTTTGTAGAGACAAGGCATGCCTTGTCTCTGCTTGTAATGTATAATTACGTAATGAAAATAACCTCAATTCAACAACAAAAGAAGAATCCTCTTCGCGTTAGTATTTTCCTGGACGAAAAATTTGCATTTGGATTGGATAGTAAATTTCTGTTGGACTTTGGTTTATACAAAGATAAGGAATTAACAGAAGATGAAATTGCAATAATTGTTAGAAAAGATACTGGAGAGAAAATAAAAGGACGCGTCGTGGATTTAATTTCGAGACGTCCGCGTTCTGAAAAAGAAGTCCGTGATTATATTTATCAAAAATTCCGAGAAGGAAAATTTGAGATTGAAGATGTTTATTGGGGTGATGTTATTGAAGAAGTCATCTCTGATTTAAAAAAATATGATTTGATTAACGATGAAAAGTTTGCTGAGTGGTATGTTAGAAATCGTAAAGATTTTAAGCCTCGTGGTAAATCTTTGTTATCACAAGAACTTAATCAAAAAGGCGTGAGTAAGAATATTATTACTCAGGTTCTAGCTTATGACGACGATGTGGATTTGAATTTGGCTCGCAGTCTTACGGAAAAGAAGCTTCGAACTTTGGATAGGTTTTCCGAAGAGAAGAGAAAGGAAAAGTTGATTGCGTTTTTGCAGCGGAAGGGTTTTGGTTGGAGTATAATAAAAAAGATAATCTCTTGAAAATTAGAAATAGGTGTCATCCCGGACCGGACGAAGTCCGAAATGATCCGGGATCTAGGAGACTCTTGATTTAACTTGGTTTCTTGTTACTTTTGCAAACAAAAGTAACCAAAATTTCTGAAACAAACCAGTTCCGACAAATAGCAACCAAATACAGATAACTACCGGAATGGCTTGTTTCAGACTTCAACGACTAACGACCGAATATAGATAAAAAAGAGGAAAATGAAATCAAATTGGAAAGTAATTGAATCAAGTGTTGAAAATGTAGGGAATGCAGATCTGCATTCCCTACCAATGATTGTTCAAAAAGTTCTGTTAAATCGTGGTATTGAAAATCCCGACAACTTTTTCTCTTCGAGCTCTGAAGATCTCCATGATCCTTTTCTAATTTTCAATATGGATAGAGCTGTTAAACGAATTCTGCAAGCGGTTGAGAAAAAGGAAAAAATCGTTGTTTATGGAGATTATGATGTTGATGGTGTTTGCGCAACTGCCATTCTTTGGGAGTTCCTCTATCGAGAGTTGAAGGCTGATGTTTTGCCATATATTCCGCACCGTGTTGATGAAGGATATGGTTTGAATGAAGATAGCTTACAAGAATTGATCAATAATGGTGTCCACCTTGTAATCACAGTCGATTGTGGAATTAGGGATAAGGAACTTGTTCAGAAATTTGAAAAAGATGTAGATTTAATAATTACTGATCACCATACAGTTCCTGAAGATATCCCAAATACAATCGTTATTCACCCTCGCCATCCGAAAGGGAAATATCCGTTTGGAGAAATTTCCGGAGGTACGGTCTCCTGGAAACTTGTAACTGCACTTAAGAAAAAGCTCGGCTTGAACTCTGAGGAGGATTTAATGCGAGGAATTGACCTTGCTGCATTTTCTACAGTTTGCGATGTAATGCCTTTGGTTGGAGAAAATAGGACAATTGTTAAACTCGGGCTTGATGAAATAAAGAAAGGTAAGCGGCTCGGACTGACACATTTGATGAATGATGCGGATGTGAAAAAGGAAGACATTGATGCATATCATTTCGGTTTTGTTCTTGGTCCTCGAATTAATGCTTCCGGAAGACTCGATCATGCACTTGATGCTGTTCGGCTTTTAGTTACGGAAAGCGCCTCGCAAGCTTTGGATTTAGCTCGGAAGTTAAGTGGTCTCAATGTTCGTAGGCAGGAAATCACAAAAGACATTTTAGAAATTGCGGAGCAACAAGTTTTAGCCATGCAATCCGAAAAACTCCTTTTTGCATACGGGGAAGGCTGGCCGGAAGGAATTGTCGGTTTAGTCGCAGGAAGGTTAACAGAGAAATATCACAAGCCTTGCTTAGTTGCATCATTAAATGGCGAAGAAGCTGTCGGTTCAGCAAGAAGTATTTCTGCATTTAATGTAATTGAAGCGATTGATAAAAGTGGTGATAAGTTACTTCGATATGGAGGTCATGCACAGGCTGCCGGTTTTACCGTTACAAAGGAAAATATTGAAGATTTTCGGGATTCACTTCAAGTGCTGGCAAATGAGGTTTTGAAAGATGAAGATTTGGTTGGTGAAATAGAAATTGATGCTGAGGTCGAATTTCCGGATTTAACTTTTGATTTGTACGAATGGTTAGAAAAACTCAAACCTTTTGGTTACAAAAATCCTACTCCGGATTTTCTAACTCGCGGTGCAAAGATTGCTTCGGTTCGTGCAATCGGGAAAGATAATAAGCATCTGAAATTAATTCTGTTTAAGGAGGATATTGAGTTTGATGCAATTGCTTTCGGAATGGGGGTTCTCGTGGAAAAACTTGAAGTTGGTCAATTAGTCGATGTTGTTTATGGTTTGGATGTGAATGTTTGGAATGGAAAGAAGAGTCTGCAGTTGAAGGTGAAGGATGTGGATTGCGAGTAGTTGTATCTTACCTTCAACTTGCTATACTGGATTTAGTAATATTTAACGATATATACAAATGAGCCTTCTAGACACTTTGCGGAAACTTGGAATTCTCCGATTCGGTGCGAAATCAGCGGTTTACACGAAGGCAGAAGATCGTCCGATGGAGTTTGTAGCAGACGGTGTTTTTGATGCAGAGAAGGATTTAACAAACATCGATTTAACGAAAAAAGAGGAGGAAACAGAAGATGCAGACAAATAATACAAAAAATAAATCGAGCAAGTCGGTTATTATTATTATAATTGTTATCATCTTGTTGCTTCTGGCGATATTTTTCCTCTGGAATAAATTCGGAAAATCCGGTTCGAAAAATACAAGTTCAAGCAATGATCCCGTCGTAGAAAAAAGAATATATGATGTTTCTTCTACAACCTCGGGCGTTGGTGGGAAAGTCGGTTTGGAAATCAGAGAATCCGGAGCGGTCAAGGCAAATTATTTTTTAAAGTTCGTTGTTGATTTACAACCGAATTGGGTTTGTCGTCCAAACATGGAAGATTGGGCTTGTGTGGAAATCGTTGAGTACAATTATGCAGGCGATCTGATAATTCCTAGCGAACCGGATGATGATTCTCAGGGCTCCTTCTCCGCGTTTTACTGCAACTTTGATGCAAATCCAACGGGTGATGAATTATTCGATACAAATTATAGAGGATGGGTGCTTGAATCTTGTGGAGGAACAATTCAGACCGGAGTTGTTACAACAAATCATTTCAACACCATTTTCAGCGAAACATTCGATAGTATAGATGCTTTCTTAGAATCAACTACTTTCAATGTTCATAGTGCACAGAAC
Source organism: uncultured Candidatus Saccharibacteria bacterium (assembly GCA_964501355.1). GTDB lineage: Bacteria > Patescibacteriota > Dojkabacteria > CAZCSM01 > CAZCSM01 > CAZCSM01. The sequence continues at coordinate 16,680 of CAZCSM010000029.1, forward strand.
TTTTGGGAAGCCGAAGATGCAACGACGAGTTTCATGAATACGGATAGAGCAGTTGCTGAAACTGACCCTGTGAAGAGTTATAAATTAGTTTTTTCGATAGCAAATTAGGCGTGATGCCCAATAAAAAAAGGTTACCGAAATAGAGGTTGACAAAAGTGGTTGCC
>CAZCSM010000030.1:0-14750 GCA_964501355.1 uncultured Candidatus Saccharibacteria bacterium
TGCAGGGTCTCTCCATCCCTCGACCTTACGGTCGGGGATTTAAGATCAGATTCTTGAAAAGTTCGTAAGATTTATTAGATAATTTTACTTCTCGACACGATCGAAGAATAATCAATTTTGCACAACTTAGCTCCACGTGTCCCAATATTGCACAATCTAATAGTTTAGACGAAAGAGGTTACAGAACTTATGAAATTTCGATGCACGATTCTTTAATTAAGATTCTGTTAATTATTGAAATCGTTAATGCATAAACAGATTCAAGCCCAATCTGTCCCAAAGTTCCCAGCGTTTTTCCCTCATGGTATGGAGTGTCAGAAACATAGTAAGCCATACCAAGATCAAAAGGAAATTTGGTGATGTGAAGAATTTCCTCTGCGTATGAATTTTTCTTCATTTCTTCTACAATTGCCTCGAGAAAAGGACCGCCCTCCATCTCTATTCCGGTTAAGTTTTGTTGATAATAGTAATGAAGATAGTCATAATTTTGTAATAAAACACCCGGAACAGTTAACATTCCGTGAGATTCAAAAATCTCGCCTTTATGAAGATATCTACGAATATACTTACTCTTCAAATCATTATTATAAAAAATGTAATTATTCTTGTAGTAATCATAAGTAAAACCAGGAAGTATGATGTCTCCAACAGCGCCCTCCATGGCGCCGGCTTTTCCGAAAATGTATAAACCATTAACATTTGAAACACATTTCAAAATTTCGGAAAGGACGTAGTATGCCTGATGACCGCCCATCGTAAAGTCTATATTTATAATAATGGAGTTTTCTTTCTTTATATTATAAATTGCATTATCAAAGATCCGAGAATCATTGTTATCCGGATCAAGCCGCGCTAAATCTACAAGATGAAAAATCGGACCATTAAAGTCGGGATCCTCGAATCGCAAAATTCCCGAAGATTCATTTTCATTTTTCAATAAATCGAGCTCTTTGCCGTTCTGAGAAAAGTATGCACGTTGAATGTAATACAATGCATCGTCTATCCAAACAGTCCCTTCTTGGAAATCCTTTATGACGGACTTAAATCTCGATTGGCGTCCAGCCCAATCAAGTAGAAACTCCTTTCTCTTTCGAGTGTATGACGAGAGAACATTTACAACACTATGTTCATTTGAAAAGATCACATACACATTTTCAACGGAGGGAACCTTTTCCTTAATACTTGTCGATAACCATTCACCCCAGGCTGATGCTCTTTGTTTATAACTCAATTCGTTGCACGAAGATAAGGAGATTTCAAAATCATCAATATTTGATAATTCTTCTAAATATGCGGAAACCTCATCATGGGAAATACCAAAGTGGCTAGCCAATTTCTCAATATGGCTAGATGAAAAACACTCTTTAATAAGAGTGTTTGATTTAAATAATGTCTTCAATTTGCTAATCTCAATGAGAAGTCCTGTTAAAATTGAAACGATGTCATTTACATCAGAAACGCTATTAATTCCAATTACGAGATGCTTTGAAATTTGACTGAAGAAATATAGACGTTTTCTCTTATGGCAACTAATTCGGGAAAAAGAAGAATCTGTTTTTAAATTATTTAATAAATTTAAATCTGCCGTAATTGTAACTTTACGAACGGAAGCGATTTCTTGCGGTAATCTCATCACGAAATATTCCATACCGGCTTCGGAATAAACCTCATTATTGCAATCGGGATGTGCAGAAGGAGCAATCTGTTTGTAAGTTTCAATCAAATCAGAAATACGGAATGATTCTTTTTGAACGTAACTACTTATAAAATCGGATATTTTCGAATTATACATAAAATGCCGCATCAATAATTTAGGTATAATTATTAACGACGCAGATACAAATTATCACTTGAATTGGTATCGAGTTTTATGGTTCAACAGAATCAATCTGTTCTTGAATCTCTTCCGCACGAGAACCGGCAAATTCCTCGATAGCTTTCCAGAATTTTACTCTTGCAACATCCCAATCAATTCCCTCAAATGCGGGAACAGTGGTAGGAAATGGCGTTGGTGTGTACTCTGTAGAGGGTGTTGCAAAAGGTGTACCAGCAGTGGGAGTTATCGGAATCGTGGTTGGTGTCGGTGTCGGAGTTACAATATCACTATTGTCCATCGGTCCACTCAGAATCCAAACACCACCACAGACAAGCGTTAGAAGTAGGCCAAAGGAAAGCGCTCTGTTGAAATCAATTCCGATGCTTCCGGACAGTTGACGATTTAAGAGCTTTCTTGCACTATCGTAATATGAACCCAATCTCGTTTCTTGCTGAGGATAATAGAGCATTTAAAAATGAAAATTAAAGATGCTTCATTATAGCACACAATATAATGTGAAGATCCTAAATATACTTTCCCGCAGAATCACCTTTCGCCTATACGAATCTCTATCTTTATATGTTGTTTTCGGAAATAGAAACATGCTACAATGTGAATTGACCAAAATATTCGTGTTTTATTCGTTTATCAAAATGTCAGACGCAAGAGACTTTATAACAGTTAAAGGTGCTAGAGAGCACAATTTGAAAAATATAGATGTCAAAATCCCGAAAGATAAATTGGTTGTGATAACCGGATTATCAGGTTCGGGTAAATCGTCATTAGCCTTCGATACAATTTATGCTGAAGGACAGAGAAGATATGTAGAATCACTTTCCTCATATGCAAGACAGTTTTTAGGATTAATGGAAAAGCCGGATGTTGACTATATCGAAGGACTTTCTCCTGCAATCTCAATTGATCAAAAATCAACGAGTCATAACCCAAGATCTACAGTCGGAACAACAACCGAAATCTATGATTATCTTCGACTTCTTTTCGCAAGAGTCGGGAAACCCCATTGTCCAAATTGCGGAGAACCAGTTGAAGCACAAACCGTGCAAGAAATTGTGGATTCTGTAATCAGCCCCAATGGGAACGAAAAAAAGAAAGTAATGATACTTTCCCCAATCGTTAAATCGAGAAAAGGAACATACGAAGAGCTTTTTAACTCGCTATTATCAAAGGGTTTTGTGCGAGTACGCGTTGACGGCGAGATTAGAAATTTGGAAGAAGATATAAAATTGGACCGTTATGTTAAGCACAATATCGAGATAGTAGTTGATAGACTTGTGATCTCAGAAAGTTCAAAAGAAGAAGAGAATTTAAAAAGAATCACAGATTCAGTTGAAACGGCTTTAAACACAGCAGAAGGAGAGGTTATCGTTACTTTTGAAAAAGAGAAAGACGTTTGGGAAGATAAACTCTACTCTGAACATTTTGCATGTAAAAAGTGTGATATTTCAATTGGAGAAATAGAGCCGCACACATTTTCCTTTAACTCACCACATGGTGCTTGTCCGGCATGTGCAGGACTTGGAACAATCAAAGTTATTGATCCGAATCTTGTTCTGAACCAGAGATTAACGATTGGTGAGGGTGGAATTATGCCATGGTCGAGGATGTGGGATCATGATAGCTGGACTCAAAATAAAGTTGAGACCGTAATGAAAGATAACAATATCTCAGTCAAGAAAAAGATTGGAGAATTATCCGAAGAGGAAATAAAAATCTTGCTTTACGGAACAGGAAAGAGAAATTATGCCATTGAGCACATCAACCGATTTGGAGATAGAAATACCTACAACACACAGTTTGAAGGAATAATTCCCAACATGATGCGAAGATACAAGGAAACAGAATCTGATTATGCACGAAAAGAAATTGAAAAGTTCATGAGAGAATTGCCATGCGAAGAATGTAAAGGTGTTCGATTGAAGAAAGAAGCTTTAGCAGTGAAAATTGGAGAATCGAATATTATCGATGTTACAACGAAAAGTATCAAGGAATCACAAAAATGGGTGAAGAGTTTGAATAAAGGCAAAGTATTAACATATCAGCAAAAAGAGATTGGGAAACAAATTATTAAAGAATTGAACGCAAGACTTGAATTCCTTAATGCAGTTGGTCTTGAATATCTAACATTGGATAGAAAATCAAATTCACTATCCGGTGGTGAAGCGCAAAGAATTAGACTCGCTTCGCAAATCGGAACTGGATTAACCGGTGTTTTATACGTTTTAGACGAGCCCTCAATCGGTCTACATCAGAGAGATAACCAAAGACTTCTTAACTCACTAAATCGATTAAAAGAACTTGGGAACACTGTATTAATCGTTGAACACGATGAAGATACAATCCGACAGGCCGATTACGTTTTGGACCTTGGTCCAGGTGCAGGAGAACACGGGGGCGAAGTTATTGCAAAAGGAACTCCGGAAGAAATTGAAAAGAATTCAAACTCAATAACCGGACAATATTTAAAGTTAAGAAGCAAAGACCCGACGAAAGGTTTAACTTGGCAGAAAACACCGAGAGATTTACGAAATAAAGAATTTATTAAACTCACCGGTGCAAAAGGTCATAATTTAAAAAATGTTAATGTAGAGATTCCGCTTGGCAATTTCATTGCCGTAACAGGAGTTTCCGGATCAGGAAAATCAACCTTAATCAACGACACTTTGTATCGAGTTTTGGTAAACGAACTTCAGCATGGGAAGAGAAATCCTCAGGAATATGATGATATCACAGGACTTGAACACATTGATAAAGTTATTAACATAACACAATCACCAATCGGAAGAACGCCAAGATCTAATCCTGTAACTTATACGGGCGCATTCACCGCAATCAGAGAACTTTTCGCAAGCACAAACGAAGCAAAAGCGCGTGGTTACAAAACAGGAAGATTCAGTTTCAATGTAAAAGGTGGACGATGTGAAGCATGTAGTGGTGACGGACAAATTAAAATTGAGATGCAGTTCTTGCCGGATGTCTATGTAGATTGCGAAGTTTGTAAGGGAAAAAGATATAACAGAGAGGCATTACAGATCGATTACAAAGGTAAGAATATTGGAGATGTGTTGAATATGACCGTTGAAGAAGCAGAAAAGTTCTTTGAAAATATTCCTTCTATCCATAATAAATTGAAAACACTTCTCGAAGTAGGGCTTGGATACATTAAACTTGGACAGCCGGCAACAACTCTCTCCGGTGGTGAAGCTCAGAGAATTAAACTTGCAACCGAACTTTCAAAAAGAGATACGGGAAAGACCTTCTATATTCTCGACGAACCGACGACAGGACTTCATTTTGCGGATGTTGAGAAATTAATGGAAGTTCTGCACAAATTGGTAGAGAAGGGGAATACAGTTCTCGTAATTGAGCATAATCTCGATGTAATCCGTTCAGCAGACTGGATAATAGACCTCGGACCGGAAGGTGGAGATAGAGGAGGAAAGATAATCGCAACCGGAACACCGGATGATATTAAGAAAGCAGGAACGTATACGGGGGAGTGGTTGTAAATTGTCCCCTCTCCTTTCAGGAGAGGGTTAGGGAGAGGTGTCATCCTGAACTAGATTTCCCTTTGTTAAAGGGAAAATGTCTCGAAGAGACAAAAGGGATTCCTTCAGGATCCCGTAGGGAAATGCAGAAAAAGTATTGATGTAAAAGTCATCCGCCCACTTGTCTCCCGTATGGGATGACGAATGACTTAATTCTCAAACGTCACCCTCGGGAGGGTGACTGGCACGAAAAACAGCATCATCAGGAGTCCCCTCCAGCATTTTCCTATCGGTATCAAGTTCTGTGTCTTCTTTCTAAACGTCTATCTTTAAGATTTTTCATACACAAGAAACGTTGTTTAAATTGAACAACCAATCATAACTTCTCTTCCATCAGGATCAATCTCTGTTGTAACACCTCCTGAACATACAACCCGCTGCCCTGTTACGGGATTAACATAAACAGTTGTAGGAATAACTTCTCCTAAATAAACACCGGCAGCAGCCATTTCATCTAAATTTGTTCGTGATTCAATTTGCCAAGTACCTTCAGCCATTTTTTAACATTCTAAAATATTTATAATAATTATTCTTCAAAAAGCACTTCATTAACGAAATTGTTTTCCACATCAAACTTATATCTATCTAGTGACAAAGACGTGATCAACATTCCTCCACAAGAGAAACGTCAAGTGTAAATGGTACACCAAAACCCGTATGTTCATAATGCAATGGTTCGGTTGTCATAAAAGCCAATGGTGTTGATCCACGAAGAACTGTAAACTCATTTCTTGGTGAATAATCAGTTATTATAATTGGTAAAAATTTCGCATCCACTCTCCTTATGGTAGCATCACACGCTGTTATTACGCCGCTTGCATTAGGAATTTTATAACCCGCACCATCTACTGCACCATAAAAATCTATAGAATATCGTGTAGTCATAACTTTAACAGATTATCAAAATTTTACACTTCACCATCAGAAAAGCCCCTCGTAACTAATTCATAAGCGCCCTCTAAATCAAATGTACAACCATCCTTTAGAAAAAGTGCAAAACCACTTTCTTCAGGAGATTCGGTAGCAAGATAACCCTCATCATCGACTTTTTCAAACACAACTCTACTATCTGGAGAAATTTCAATAATTGAATGTCCATATCCCAAAGCGACATGATCACCGGCTAATTCTCCCCATTTCTGAGGAAAGTTTAAGAAAGATATATAGGAGACAGAATGTCCTTCGCGTCGACCGATACCAAAACCGATAATATCAGAATATGATCCTTCATAGCCTCCAGTAGGAAATGTTAGTTCTGGTCTAGTTTCTTTTAATTTAAGATAGTCCTTGTATAACCGCTCATCTAATACTGCGCGAATAATTTCAATGTCGACACTATTCTGTTCACATAATTCTTTGTTACACATAAAAATAAAACTTAATTAGTTGTCTGCATTCTATCCCATAGTCCCACAATTATCTTTACCGTGAAGTTTACCTTGGTATTCAGACATGATATAATCCGATAGTAAATATTACATGTTTGTGTCATTGCGGATTTATTCCGCAATCACAGTATTTAGAGAAAGAGATCCCGCAATAAATGAGGGATGACACATAATCACTAAAATTATGCAATTTGAATTCAAATATTCAAAACAAACTGAAATAGATCGAATCATCTTCACATACGGAAGTATTGTGAAAGGAATTTACCAAAAGCTTGGTTTTATATTAACCGAACACACCCCGATAAACGAGTCTGATAATGTCGTAGTTATCCCATCCCCAAAACCTATACTATTCCCTAAAATCATAAAGATTCTTGAAAAAGAAAACCTTTGTGCAGGAGTTTATACCGATATTAGCGAACTCCAAGAATTCTTCAGGCAAGAATTTTCAAGCCTTGAATTGATTGACCAGGAGCATATTGAAAGAATGGAAAAGGAATGGAAAAAATCAGAAAGAAAAGTATTGGAACTAATCAACATATTATTCCCTCATAATGGATTTGAAAAGGTCGAAATTATTCCAACCCTGTATGGAACTGCCGGTAGTTATCATGCGAGAAATAAGACCATTTATTTGAATATCAGAGTAGATAAACCGACATCATATATTATCCCGATGCTAATTAGAGCAATCGTTCATTATTCAGGATTGAATATTAAGACAGAAGATGAAACCTATCTCAATCGGAATCAAATATGGACAAAAAAGGAAGAATTCACCGATATATTAATGAAAACTAGCGCATTGAAATTCCTTTATCCTAATTATAGAAGCACTTTGGAATCACTCGCAAACCCTGAAATAGACGAGAAATTGGTAAAAGAAAGCACGCGGCTTTATAATAAGTTAGGATTTCCGATTGAAAAGGCCTTAAAACTAAATGGTCTAGTAATAAAATTATATGATAAGAAAATTAGTAATTTTACAAAAACCCAAAACAAGCTTTTGATAAACTTTCTAAAAAAAGAAGGAGATGTCGTGAAGAACGAAGAAATCGCCGAAATCATGTGGGGAAAAGATTCTTTTGATAAATTCTCTCTTTCCGCAATGGCGAAGATGATTCATCAACTCCGCCAAAAACTTAAAGACGCCGGACTACAAAAAGAGGTTATTTTCACAAAAAGAGGAAAGGGGTATGTGCTGGTGCAGTAGGATTATTAAATATCAGAAACTCTCAAAATACGATAATCTATAAATCTAATTCTTTAACGGTGTATTCCAGATATCCATCCTCAGTTCCATTACAACCGATGACTTCTCTATGTCGAGAACAGAATGGTCCATCAGTCTTATCTCCAGTCGGTAGATCCATGTGGAATCCTGTTATAGGGAATTGATAACCAATATATCTTGCACGACCTTGAGAAACGAGCAGTTGGTTTCCACCACCTAACAGAGTCATTGCATGAGCTACGTCCCATCTTTTATCAGCAACCACCCGAAATTCCCCTGTTGACGTTTCTAAAACAAGAGCCTCTCCAGCTCCAGGTACAAGAGTAAGTGCGAAACCTGTCTGTCTGTTTTTTATTTCTAAAGCTTTTACCATAATCTATCTATTTGACATATATTATTTGGGGTTTATGCCATTCATACAATTTAACTTTCTCAAGAACTACGCTACTGAAAGATTAAACTTCAAACGGATTTGCCGGCAATGGATCTCGATCACAACTACAAGAACTAATTGCAAACAGATCTTCTCTCCAAGAACTTACGAATGCGGCTTTCTCTGCAGCACCCATTCCAGTTAAAATCTCAGTTTCCCGATAAGAAAGAGCCCGTTTCACAAAAGGAACCAATTTACTTGCCGCTTCCCTTGTTATTGGTCTAGGAACATCGCCCAATATGCCATTTTCAATTTCAACAATTTCTTCCGTCGGATGAGGAAAGAATAATAAATCCATAAACTTTATGCTATAAAGTAATATTCAGAAACTATATATACTATCTCTACGAAGAAACATCTTTCCAAAAACTTTCCATTGACATCGGAATAAGATATAATCTCATAGTATTAAACCTATGGAGCATGGATATCAAGATAGATTGGAAATACAATAAAGAAACAGAGATAAACCGATTAATATTCACCGCCGGGAATATTGCACGTGGCTTTTATCAGCGAATCGGAGCACCATTATATGATGAACTTCGAGAACAGATCGTTCCAAACATTCATTTTCCAATCAGGAAAATTGACAGATCAATATGGAATGAGCTTAAGTCAAATTCTTATGAACTCTTTGGTGATAATACTGTACCGAATAGACTGGTGAACGCTTTCGAAATTGTTTATGAAGATATTCCAATACCTCAAACAGAACAAATTACTTTTCTGAAAACTGAATTTGAGAAATATCAAGGTGATTTCTTTAAAACTATCAAACAGATATTCTATACCCTCCACTTTCAAAAGATTATTATTATTCCGACACTTTATGGCATAGGTTGTAGTTATTACCTGGATAATCAAATTCTGTACATTTATATGCGAATTGATACAGAAATTTCTATTCTTTTTAGTATTATTTTGAAAGCTCAAATTCAAAAGGACCTAAACCTTTTGAGGAATAATGGTCTTGAATATCTTAAAGATGGAAGTTGGTATAATAAAGAGCAGATTGCCGAGTATTTAATGTTATTTTCTCCACTAGCAAAATTATTTCCGAATCATAAGGCATTTTTAGATAATTATAAAAACCCAGAACTTAACCTAAGAGATTTGAACGAAAGTAAAGAGAATTACAATAAACTAGGATTCCCAATTGGAGACTGCATTATCAAGGAAAACAACCGATTCTTTGTCTATGAAAATGAAGTGGGTGATTTATCACAAAAAGAATTTATGATTCTTTCCCGATTGTTTCAATCGAAAAATGAAATTATAACATTTGAAGATGTAGCGAAAATGATGTGGGGAGAAAATTATTATGATCGATTCTCATTGAATGCTATATCAAAACAAATATTTCGCATTCGTCAAAAGCTAAAAGACGCCGGACTACAAAAAGAGGTTATTTTCACAAAAAGAGGAAGAGGATACGTTTTAGTGCAGTAACAAAATACTTATAAATCATCACTTCCTGTAAAATCTCCATCGATCTCAGACAAATATACATCCGCCCAAATATCTTCAGTTAGAAAAATATCCCGTAACATTTGAGTAGGGTCGAAAAGCGCCACCCAAAACCAATTCTCCGGATTTTTACCGACAAAACTAGAAAAGCGTTCTAATAATGCCATATGTCCGATTCCAATATGATAATTTCCATCGACGCCTAATTCATACGGAACATACACGTCTTCGTCTGGAGAAATCGATCCACGATATGTACGTATTGCATCAGCTTTCTTAAAAATATCGTTAGGTGTGGAGAAATGGGTTTCAACAGAACCGCCTTGAATCAATTCAATAGTAGCAAATGTAAAATCACCCGAGCCATTGAAACCGGCAACAGAAGCACCTCTCATCATTGAAATAACACGATCATTATGACCGAAATGAAAGATCATTGAATCTTCATTGGGGATTGAAAAGATAACTCTATCGCCAACTACTGTTGCAAATTCTGAATAATATTGATGCCAATATGCATAAATATCTTGCATATGATTCCGCATCTCTATCAATAAGTACTCTCTCGCAAGCAGCCTTTCTGCGTCTTCCATCCTTCGTAATGTGAAAATATACCAAAGAATATTACCTTCTCATTAAAATCTTATAATCTTAAGATTTTATTGAATCCTATCAAAAATTTCTCTATATTTATATTTACATGAAATTCAAATCTACTCACAAAATCCAAGCAATCGTATTTAGCCTGACGTTTTTACTAGGTTGTATTTTGTTAACCACAAATTATTCCTATGGATCTGATGTTCTCGGAGCTAACACTGAGGAAATGGTACTGGAAATTCCATTCGACGAAGGATACTTCACAGATCTCACAAATACAGGTTTGACAATAAAGGTCATGGATTCCGGAGAGTATGATTTCCGGTTAGCCGAACTTGGTATTGAAATAATTAATACACCGAATATTTTCCAGACCGCGCTAGATAAAAGACCGGAAGTAACGGTTCGAATCAATACAGCAAAGTATGAAAATACTATTAATAAGGTCGCAGAAGCGATAAGGACAGATCAGCTGGAAGGAACGATCTCACTGCTTGGAAACAAATTATTCTATACACAGGGAGAAGTCGGAAAAGTAATGCTAAAAGACAGTGCTTTATTCAATTTGCAACAAACTCTCAAAAATAATGAGTCGGAAATCATTTTCGGAATTGCAAAACAACAAGACTTGATGACTGAAAAGTTTGAACAAGTTAAAAGCAATTTTGAAATTATTTCGGAAGCAAACTACTGGATTCAATTTGAAAATAATACGGTAAAGATAAATACAGATGAGTTGATTGATTCTCTTGAGATTGTGAATAATAGAATAACTGCTGACAGAGAAGAGTTGAAAGCCGTATTAGATAACGCACTTCGCTCTTTTTATAAGACTAGCATAATTGAAGGTTTAAATGATTCAGCAAATGATACGGTTGCACAAACCGATGGAGCAATTTCGAAAATTATTGATGACATTGAGAGTGGAAAAGTTCAAAAACAAAATCTTTATGCTGCAACAAAAGTTGAGACTTCCGGAACGGAAGGGGAATATGCAACAAGATACTCAGAGGTCGATCTCTCCCAACAGAAGATGTATGTGTGGAGAAATGGTAAATTGGTAAGAACTTTTCAAATTTCATCCGGAGCATATGACAGAACACCAACAGGAGAATTCGAGATTCTAAACAAGGCAACAAATACCTTCTCGACAATATTTCAAAAATGGATGCCGTACTGGATGGCTTTTGCATACTTGCCGGAATTTAGCTCTTATGCAGGATTTCATGAATTAACATACTGGAAGGACTCAAATGGAAACTATGTTTACGAAGCAGACGATAGAATCGGACAACCTGTAAGTGGTGGCTGCGTTCGATTATCCCGAGGCGAAGCAAAAGAATTTTATGAAATGTCAGAGATAGGGGATAAGGTGCTAATACATGAGTAAAAAATGACAGTTACAGGAACAGTTTCAGTTTTCCCTTTGTTACCTGTATATGGTTGTTAGTCGTTGAAGTCTGAAACAAGTGATTCCGGTTGCTATCTGTTCTAAGGTCGTGCCTGGAGGGAGTTCACTTGTTTCAGAGCTTTTGGTTACTTTTGGCTACAAAAGTAACGTAGAAAGCTATTTTGTTTTAACCAAAGATTCCAACTCTCTCACTCTTTTCTCCAGTCCCTTTAACCTCGCAATTTCAGAAGCATTGTAGTTCAGATAAGTAACAAAAATCATTCCGATTAACGATAACACTGTTACGAAGACTCGATATATGACAGAAATTAAATTCACAAGAACAGAATAAAGATTTGATTCCAATAAACCGCGTTCGTCTGTGTTCTCATAATCGGAAATAACATCATCGTCTTGTGGTTCAAAGAAATTCCAAAAATCGTCAAATAAATCTGTGGCGGTATCAGTTAGCTGCGAAACGGGAATTTTTTCATCAATGGTAACAATAGCTTTGTAAATACCAACTGTTTGTAATGTGTTATCAGAAAGATTTGTAAAGATGCCGCCGAAGAACAAACCAACCACTGTAGTAATTATTAACAAAATGAAAATTACAGACAAGCTTTTCGACAGGACTTCCATAATCTTACTGCGAAAATAGAAGAGTAGGGAAATTAGAACTAGAGACATAAGACCAATTATTTGCAAAACTCCCATGTGATTAAGAATCAAATTATTTTGAAGTTACAATAAAACATTAGAACAGGAAAATATGATAGTCAAGTTATGGATTAACGGGTGCGTTCTGAAGCTCCTCCAGAATCGTCCCATATTGTCGACCAAACATTGATTCGACTAACTTCAACAACTTCGAATTTGTTTCCGATTTTATTACTTGCATCCACTTCAGTGCAGCATTCCTCAAATCCTGCCAACCCTCTGATCGAGCACCTATAGAATGTATCGCTGCCGAAATTGCATAGGTTACCGAAGCGGCGTGATTGAGAATATCCTGTGAGCCCGGACTTATGACTACACAGACAGGATCAACACCAGCCGCATACCAATCGTATTGGGGATTATTTTCAATATCATAGTAAATCATCATGGCTTTGCTCGTTTCCATACCAATGATTCTAATTAACCGAGCTCGGGCAACTGTTCCCCAAGGTAATTTTATATCATTTCGCATGAGTTCAGTGTGAACAATCTCAGTAGCCAAATTCTTAAGCCGATAACCATAAATTGGTATATGTCCTCCTGTCACTGTCCCATTTTTGTTCACTTTTAATTGAGCAATATCCCGCCGTAGTTCTGTTTGCGAATCTTCCGGTAAGATCGCCAACATGTTTCGAACCATCTGAAGCTCAATTTCCGTCATTGGCTCGGAAGAGAGTCCTGGAGACAATTCATATTCCTCTAAAATCCGCTGTCGTGGGATTGGGATAAGTTGAACCTCAGTTCCAATCGCAATCTTCTGTTCAGCATGCAATATTTGCTGTGCCTCTACAGTATCATTGCTTTCGTACCAATTAACCCCAGGAGTAATGGACCGATTACCTTCAACAACGAAAGACGCTGTCGAAGATGTTGCTCCCCAATCCAAAGTACCTGCAATATCCGACTCTGGAGAGAGCTCCGGTCCAACAACCCAATCGGAAGGATTGGCTAAGACAGAAGTATCAACAATTGTATGTGTTTCAAATGCCATTATTGCTTATTCTAAGGATTTGAAGGGATAGGATCCAATCCCTTGCGAATCGTATGGTAATCCGATCCTAATAATTTCTCGACTATCTGCAACAATTTTGAATGTCCGGCAGACCTTGTACCAGTTAGCCAGTCCAGGGCTCTTTCACGAGACTGTTGCCAGTCACCCCGTTTCAAATTAACATCAATTACTGTTTCTGTAATTACTCTAATAACTTGATCTGCCAATCTCAACAAAGGTGGCACATCTCCACTAAAAACCCAGATCTTCGGATCAAATTCCGCATCATACCAACCATTTGATCTTGAATACGCTGGGTTGGGTATAATGTCAAAGGAAAATCCCACACCAATTATTTTTTCAAACTGAGCATCTTCTACAAATTGAATAACTTTTGGTCTAACCATTAACTCCTCAGGCAAGCTACCTGCAAGCTGTTCCTCAATTATTTCTGCGGCCAAGCTTGAGACACTAATCTTATAAAGGGGTTCTGCTTGGACAAAAGCATTTCTGGGAACAACTCGACCTGAAGAATCAACTTTTAAGTTGGAAAGTACTCTACGAATACGATTTGCAGTCTCACCATAACTAAATTCCAACATTGCACCTAACACGACGAAGTCAGCACGATCGATTGGGTCAAAATTCGCTTCAACCGCCCGCATCCTCCTAATTTCAATATTCGATGGTCTTTCTAATTTATCAAGAGTTCGAATCTCAGCAGGGGTACCTTGAGGTGCACCGCTTACTTGTGACTCTACAGAAACAGCACTTTCAGCCAATTGTTCCGCAATTGAAAGTGTATCCGAAATAATCCATTGAGGGAAATCTTCTACCGAAGATGATGCATTCCACAATCCTTCACAGCCATCTGCCGTAGAGGTCACAGGTTCATAGTTCGCTGCTTCGGGGAATAGTGTTGGGGAATCCCACGTAATGATTACCTCGGGATCAACTAACTGTTGATTAGTACGATTGGGCCTTGTCATGACATCTGCTTCTTGAGCCATATGACTTTACAATTTGTTAATATTGGCTTTAATTATACTATAAGTATATATATTTGACAAAGTTTTGATAAATCACGAGTTGCTTGATAAAAAATGTTACCGAACGGTGTATAAGATTAAGTGGTTGCT
>CAZCSM010000031.1:0-14258 GCA_964501355.1 uncultured Candidatus Saccharibacteria bacterium
TTAGCCGGCAGGATAGAAACCACCGGCGTTGTTAGCCGGTGGTAGATCATTTTTATTTACTTCGTTTAAGGCACATCGAAGCGTGCATCAAGACAATCTTCATATGAGAAGTATTGTTTAAAATGAAACATAAGATTTTTTGTTAACAAGGGATATTCTTACTTTTTACGAAAAAAGTAACAAAACCGCTGGAGGAATGTGGCATTTTCCGATTGTGATATTGACTTAATATTTAATTCTTTACCCGAGAAAACACACATTCCCCCAGACCCCAAAAAACTATATCGGTTAAGTCCTTTTGTAATACGATATCATTTGTGATAACTTTGAGAAGTTTAGATTTACAATTCTTTATTATGGCTCGGCTAATTCTTTTCTCCAATCCCAATGGACGGATATGGCAAATGATCCGAAATGGGGTTCGTATTAATAAAGGCTCAAGACTTGCATATATGCCAAGTGATGGTGCTAATGAAAAGGTTAAGTATAGATCTGCATGGAAGGGGTGGGTTGAAGAAAATGGTGGTGAATTTTCTGTTATAAATAATTCACTTCGAGGCGATGACGCAGAGAAAGAGATTAAAAGGCTTTTAGACGCAGATATTCTTGTAGTAACTGGAGGAAATACCTTTGTTTTGCTAAATCATCTTCGAGAATCGGGTCTAGATATTGCCATTAAGAATTTTGTAAAAGAGAAGGGCAAAACCGTTTTGGGTTTTAGCGCAGGTGCTATTGTTATGTCCCCAACAATTAGAATGGCAAATAGCTGGGATATTGATAACAATGATATTGGAATGACAGATTTTACAGATTTGAATCTGATTTCTTTTGATATCTTCCCGCATTATGAAGAGAAGTATGAGAATGATATTTCTGATTATGAAAAATCGTCAGGTCAAGTTGTCCAAAGATTAACCGATGATGATTTCGTAATTCTTTCGACAGAAAATTAATTTCATTAAATCTTGTAATTCTTCTTTTTATCTCCCGTTAAAGATAGTAGAGTATAAGTAATTAACAACTGAATATCTTTTTTCGTAGATCGCTGTCGCATGAGGATTTCTCGCTTCATATCAGCGGCGACAGTAACTGCTCAATATTTTAAAGAATCTGCGGGAAGAGGCGGTATCCTTGAATGTCTTTATGGTTATGGTTTCTGAGCATTTTTTAAGTATTTCAGTACTGACTTAGAAAAGATCGTGTTAATCATAGGTATAAAAGAGATTCCCAACGGCTAGACACCTCCTGTTCAATCGACTCTCTCCTTAGCGCGCGAGGAGAGATATAGGTGTCAAAAATGGATTGAATTTATTGGCCGAAATTAGCGCAAAACTTCTGTGTTGTTTATTTTTTCTCTCCTAAAAATTTCGCTTATAGAATTCCTGAATTTTTTCCAGAGAATATTTTCCTTTATATTCTGGATATTGGGGTAAAGAAGATATTGAGATTTTACCAACCAATAGTCTCCAGATTTCACCTTCCGACAGGTTTTGAATTCTCTGTTCATAATAGAAGTACATCGCGGGTTTTATTATATCTCCTGCTTCTGAGGTGTTTTTGAAACCAAATTTGTGGCGAATAGACCTTTGCCAAGCTAGTTCTTCAGAAAATCCGATTGAGATTAGATAATTGTAAATATCACGTAGCGATCCATTTAATCCGACCTTTGTTGCAATGTATTCAGCTGCATGTTGGAAAAGAGAACTTTTGCCTTCATGAGAATAAAAGTCGTGCATATAGCAGGCGAGTCCTTCCTCTGTCGGTAAATAATTTTTGCCGTTTGGAATGTTGTTGAAGCATCCGTTTTCATAACGTAGTACATGTGTCATTTCATGTTTTATTTCGCTATCAATTGAGAAGAAATCAAGTTCAGCAGAATCCGAAATGATAATCTGTTGTTTCTTCGGTTCGGGTCTTATGTTGAAGCCTTTTCTCTCACTCAGTATGACTTTATAATCAAGATCGAAAAATTCAAATGCTTTTCTGAAAGCTTCTGCTAAGTCCTCGACTTTTTCACTTATTCGTTCTGGTGTTTGTCTTGTGTATTCTTGTGCGAGTTGTTGTATATCCTCATCAATTTCTGTTTCAAAATACGCTTTTGCGCAACGTACTATTTCTTTATGGTCTTGTGATAAAACTGCTCGTTTCAAATCTGACTTTTTGCTTTGATATAGTTTTCCGACATCTTCTGTTTCCCATCTGTATTGAAAGACTGGGTTGTATGTGGTTGAGGAGAAGAATTTTTCTCTTTCCTCTTCGATGTTCACAGGTGTTATTATTTGTAGTAGAGTCATTGTGGTAATTAATGCATTATTTCACGTTGATTATATAAGATAAGGGTACCTTTGTATAATTTGAAAAACAAAAGGTTTGCAATCTTTGCAAACAGTCTTTATTCGTTACTTTTTACACAAAAAGTAACCAAAAGTGCTGAACCAAATGAAATCCCTTCAAGCACGACCTCTGATCAAATAGCAACCGGAATCATTTGGTTCAGACTCCAACGTCTAACAACCGAATACAGGTAACAAAAATTTCAACAGGTGGTTTCTTACTTAATATTCAAATCGGTTGCGAAGTCCTTGCTTCTTAAATAAACACTTCCTTATTTCCCTTGGAAACTCTCAGCTCATTCGTTATGATGAATATGTTTACTAATGTTTGAATTATTATGTCTGTGAAATCTCATTCAAACTTGTTCTTCCGAATGTCTATCGCGATGATGGTTCTTGCCAGTGTTGCATTCTTAATTGTTTCGATTTCTCTAAAGAATGCGGATGCGAGGATTGATGAGCTGAAAGATTCCAACTATCAGGTCAGCTCCGAGAGTAAGTCTTTGTTGGATAATATCGCCAGGTATCGAACTCAAATTGAAGAACTGAACTCGAAGAAAGAAGAGTACAGTAATGATGCGACAGCATTTAAAGCAAAGGTTGATCTGCTTGAATCTGAAATTACAGATTTGGAAACGGAATTAAAAAACTTTCTAATTCGTGACAATGATGAATTCCCTTTTGTGGTCCCGACAAGTGGTATTCTTCCGAACTTTGCTAGCGGGTATGGTGAGAATATGCGTGGGATGCAGCATTTCGCAGTTGATATTTGGACGACGGAGGAGAATTATGGGCATATCCCCGGTCACAGAGGTAATCCTGTTTATTCCGCTTGCGGTGGTCGTGTTGCAAACTTCGATTATGCGAATGGTGCTGTCACAATTGCTTGTGATGATATTCCTGATTATTTTAATGTTCCGGCTCACAAGGGTGTCATGGCATATTATGGTCATTTGGGAAATGGGGAAACGAAGGAAACTTTCATAAATGTGAGGCAGGGGCAAAGGGTGGAGAAGGGGGAATTGATTGGTTATCAAGGTGATTTAAGTAAATTCTTTCCAGAAATGAGGAATGTACATTTGCACTTCCAAATTTGGGCGGGGAGTATGAATTTTACGAATGATTCGAGTAACGGTCCTCACAATCCATGTTCGTATATTGGAGGGAATTGTAATATGCCGGGAGCAGTTTTTGTGGCTAACGAATAATTCTTCTTTTATCCTTCGAGCGAAGTCGAGAAGTTTTTGCATTATATGTTATGTTACTTTTGTCGCCAAAAGTAACATGAATCGCTGAGAAGATGTGATTTTTCACGTTCCCTCTAGGTCATACGATACTGTCTTTTGGCTAGCGATTGGTTAGTCCTAAAGTTTTAGAGGTATTCTTGGGCCAAATCCAGAATGTTGTTCCTCAACCATTTTTGTTCTAGGAAGAAGTGACAAATGTCTCTGCACTAATTGTTCTAATGTTGTTCTGTATTCAGTGGTCTGATCAGGGTTAACATATTCCAGAATTTCTATCAATTGCTTTAATTCAGCTATTCGGGTTTCAACTCCAGAAACAAAATATTGGTATTGAAGCTTATCTTGAATATAAACTTCATCCTGCAAATTTTGCACCATTGTGTTTGCCTCAGCAAGACTCATTTCTACCCATTTTTGAGGGAATGTAGCATGGTTGATTATTGAAGCTTTCCCTAATTCATCTTCTCTTGCGGTTTGAACAGTGGGTTGCTCTACACCTGCTAATCCCATAACATCTATTTGTCTTTTTGGAGAATATGTGACGTTTTGAGCTGGAGAGATTGCTTCTTGTACAGCTTCTAATAACTGCTCATCTGTTTCATAGTTTTGTGAGATTCGGAAGTGTTGACGAATAAAACCCGCAGGGTCGCTCGGAGCTTGCTTTTCTGCATATGTTCGTATATGTTCCCAGTCTAGCTGAAAAGTTTGCAAAGGAAGAAATAAGACACCTTGTTCGATTGATATTTTAACACCCTCTGCATGATATGCTGCAATATCACCTGTTCCTCCCGCATCATCTAACATTATGACGTTTTTTGCGAGGGTATTCATGGGGCAGGCAAAGAAATAACTTCCATTAAATGTATAGGATCTATTTACTTTTCCTGGTTTATATACATGTAAGCAAAGTCTTGAATTATCAAAAGCAACGTCCTCTTGTCTTTCTCTCATTTTTTCTGACCATTTATTTTGCCTTAAGTTGGGTGAAGTTATTCCGCCCTCGTCAAGAATATCTTTTAATGGTACAAACTCACCAATATTTCCTTCGAAGCCATGCACTAAAATTCCTCCTTCGAGTAGATTTTCTCCAATAAGTGGCTCCTTACCTTCGACTGTAGGTTGTGGCATATTTTCAGTTAATTAAATACACAATAATTTATTTTATATCTAGTTGAAATAAAAGTCTATATCCGCTATAATCCTCTCAGCTTAAGACGGCTCTCCTTATAATTTTTGAAGTCATAGGCATCTGCGAGAGCAGAAAGTTATTCGATACAAGAGCAATCGAAGCAAAGAAAGGAATTTACAAGAATGGCAAAGAAGAAACCAGTTTTCATCAATGATGACGACGACGTATCCGCACAGGATCAACAAGTCCATGCATTAATGGATGAGTATCTTGGCAAAACAAGTTTCGACAAATTCACTATTCAGAAAAGACAAATTGTTACAGGTAAAGTTGCAAGAATTAAAGAAGGCGAGATCCTTGTTTCAATTGGTGGTAAATATGAAGGTGTTGTCGGAGGGGTAGAGCTACAGTCAGAAGATATTGATGTAAAGGCTCTAAAGATTGGAGACGAAGTAATGGTTTATGTCGTTAATCCATCTGATGACAAAGGTCAAATGGTTCTTTCAATCCGAAAGACTGGAACTGCAAGAAAGTGGTTCAAACTTAAGGAAGCAAAGACAACAAACGATATCATCGAAGTTGAAGTAATCGAATCAAACAACGGTGGTGTTATTGTAGATACAGGAGGTCTTCGAGGATTCATCCCAACATCTCAACTTGATTCTTCAAGAATTTTCAACAAGAAAGATTACACTGTTAAATCAGATGTAATGCAAACTGTTCAATCAAAGCTTGCAAGATTGATTGGTGAGAAAATCAAGGTTAGAATCATCGAAATTGATAGAGAAAAGAATAGAGTAATTCTTTCTGAAAAACTTGTTACACAAGAACAAGATATCAAGAAGAGAGAAGATACGCTTAAATTGGCAAAGGTTGGATCTGTTCTTGAGGGTTCTGTCACAAGCATTACACCATTCGGTCTATTCGTTAACGCAGCAGGACTTGACGGACTTGTTCACATTTCTGAGATCTCATGGGATAAAGTTTCAAATCCTGGTGATTTCTTCGGAATTGGCGACAAAGTTAAGGTTCAGATTATCGGTCTGGAAGATGATGGTAAGAGAGTTGCTTACAGTATCAAGAGATTACAATCTGATCCTTGGAAAGATGTAGTTGGAAAATACAAAGTTGGACAAACTGTAAAAGGAACTGTTCAAAAGATTGTTGATTACGGAGCGTTTGTTCGAATTGACGAAGGTCTAAACGGTCTTATTCACATCTCAGAACTCTCTGACGATTTGATTCTTGATCCAAAAGAAATTGTTACCGTTGGTGATGAATTAGATCTAATGATCCTTTCAATCTCTCCAACCGAAAGACACTTGGGATTGAGCTTAAAGAGAGTTAAATCTGAAGCTGCAAAAGAAGTTAAAGAGAAGAAAGAGTCAAAAAAGGAAGTTAAGGATACTTCGACAAGCTCAGTAACCGAAGACGTTGTTGCTGAAGTAGCAGAAGAAGCTGAGTAATTTGCTTCGAGAAATGTTATAATTGGCAAAGGAATGTGAATTATCACTGACCTTTGCCAATTTGTTTGGATAATGGTATAAACAATTTTTAAGTAGTGGATTTCATAGTTGCAAATGTTTCCCTGTTACTTTTGTAGCCAACGCCCACAAGGGGTGCACGAGGTAATCAAAAGCTCTGGGGTGAATTAGTTCCCTCCAAGCACGAACATTAAACATATAGCAACCGGAATAACTCACCCCAGACCCCATGTATGAACGACCGAATACAGGTAACAAGGGGAAAACAATGAATAGTGTAATTTGTTTTGGAATTAGGATTTAGAGCCTAGGATTTTGAGAGGGACTGTTTTTTAATAATAGATTTTAAGTTTTCGAAGAAGATAACGTTATATAAGATTAGACATCATGAAGGGTTTATCAAAGTTAAGTCAAAATGCAAGGGAGGCTTTAAAGAATGCCTATGAAATTGCAAAAAGTTCGAGTAGTGCGAATGTTGAACTCGGACATCTATTTGTCGCTTTGCTTCAAAACAAGAAATTCCTTTCTGCACAGGTACTCATAACTTTTGGCATAGATTTTGCACCACTTATTCAGAAAATAATGAGCTCTCCATCCTTGGTCGCAAATGACTTGTCAATTCTCAAGTTATCAAAAAACGTCCGAACCGTTATTCAGCGCGCATATGAAATCTCAAGCGAAAAGTCTCATGTGTATGTTGGTACGGAGCATTTGCTTCTTGCTGTTTTTACTCTTGATAAAGAAATTTTTGTAAAAGAACTTGGACTTCTCGGTCTAGATTTCAAGAAAGTTCAAGATAGAATTTCTTCAATTGCAACTTATCCTCCGGGTATTTTCATTTACGTCGGAGGGAATGATACTGATGATGAAGATTCTTCTCTGCTCACAATTTTAGGGCGGGATTTAACAGAACTTGCTCGAGAAGGTTTATTAATGCCATTGGTTGGTCGGGAAAAAGAACTTGATAAAATGATTGGAGTTTTAGCAAGAAAGACGAAAAATAATCCGGTTGTAATTGGAGAGTCCGGCGTTGGAAAGACTGCAATTATTGAAGGATTAGCCCAGAGAATTGCAGAAGGAAAGGTTCCTCCTTCACTTCGAAATCAGCGAATTATTTCCATTGATACTGCAGCAATTGTTGCTGGTTCAAAGGTTCGCGGAGAGCTGGAAGAAAAGGTTTTGGAAATTATCGATGAAGTTCGGGATGATGAGAATACAATTCTATTTATCGATGAAATTCACTCAATTTTAGGCGCAGGAGCAGCAGGTGGTGGTTCAACTGACATTGCAGATATTCTCAAACCGGCACTTGCAAATGGAGAACTTCGATGTATCGGCGCAACTACGGTTTCTGCATATCAACATATTTTCGAAGAAGATGCAGCATTATCAAGACGATTTCAACCCGTGAATATTGAAGAGCTTTCTATTGAGCAATCACTTGATGTTTTACGAAAAATAAAAAGAGTATTTGAAGAATATCATGGTGTAGAGGTTACGGATGGTGCGGTCGAATCTGCTGTTAAACTTTCGAATCGTTACATTTATGATAGGTATTTGCCTGATAAGGCTATCGACTTAATAGATGAAGCCTGTGCAAGAGAGAAGCTTGCAATGGAGGGAGATTATCCTGATAAACAGAAGATAACTGACAAGCTTCTAAAAACGGTCGCAAAAAAGGAGAAGGCTTTGCGAAAACATGATTATGAAGAAGCATTGACGCTTCGTGACGTTGAGAAAAATATTTTAGCCGATCTCAAAGCTTCGGATAAAAAAATTGCAAAGTTACATAAGCAGTCTGACAAAAAAGTTACAGAAGATGAAATTCGAAAAATTGTTTCAGATTGGACTGGAGTTCCATTTGAGTCTTTGGCAAAGTCTGATCTTGAAGCAATAAAATCCATAGATAAGACATTGGAGAAATTCATTGTTGGTCAGGACGAAGCGGTTCGAAGCGTTGTAAAAGCCCTTAAGCGTTCTCGTGTTGGCATTGCAGATGAGAATAGGCCACTGTCTGCATTTCTGTTTCTAGGGCCAACAGGGGTCGGTAAAACAGAACTTGCCAGAGTGGTAGCTCGCGAACTTTTTGGTTCAGAGGAAAGTCTGATCCAGATCGATATGAGTGAGATGATGGAACCTCACAGTGTTTCAAAGTTGATAGGCTCTCCTCCGGGTTATGTTGGTTTTCAGGAAGGTGGCCAATTAACTGATAAAGTTCGTAGAAGACCGTATTCGGTAGTGCTTTTCGATGAAGTTGAAAAGGCTCATCCAGACGTTTTGAACATTCTTCTTCAGGTTTTAGAATACGGACAGTTAACTGATAGTAAAGGTCGAGTTGCCAGTTTCAAAAACTCAATTATCGTACTTACTTCAAATATTGGTGCAGAAGAAATTTCTAAAGATAACACGCTGGGTTTTGACATTGATGTGGAGGAGAAAACGGATGAAGCTGTTGATGTGGCATATGAAAAAATGGAAGAAGTATTGCTTGAGGAACTTAAGAATGAACTTAGTCCCGAATTTTTAAATAGGCTAGATGACATTGTTATTTTCCGATCTTTGAATATTGATAATGCTTCGGAAATTGTAAAAATCTTAATCAATAAACTTGCAGATAGATTGAAAGAGCGCAACTTGAAATTGGATGTTGCACCGTCTGTTTATCGATTTATCGCGGAAAAAGGTTTCGATGAAGAATATGGTGCGAGACCGCTTCGTCGATACATCCAGGATGAAGTTGAGTCTATAATTGCTGATTACATCATCGATAAAAATATTACGCCTGACAGATCCGCAACAATTAAAATTCGCAAAAGACAGGATAAGTTAGTTGTAGTAGAATAGGGAAGACTAAATCCAAATTATCATTTTCGACATGGCAAAGAAATCTCTTGTTTACGTCTGTACAGAGTGTGGCTTTGAAACGCCAAAGTGGATGGGAAAGTGCCCGAGTTGCGCTAGTTGGAACACTTTAGACGAATTCAACCAGGTTGCTCATTCTGCAGAAAAGAAGGCAAAAAGTCGAAATGTGAAGACTACAAAACTTGGGGAGATACAGCCTTTGCCACGTTTAGAAAGTGGAGTTAGTGAATTTGATAGAGTTCTTGGCGGTGGCGCAGTAAAAGGCGAAGTTGTTGTAATTGGTGGTACTCCAGGTGTTGGGAAATCAACCCTTCTTTTATCTGTAGCAGATGGATTTGCAAAAAAAGATTTAAAGGTTTTATATTTTTCCGCAGAAGAATCTCTTGAACAGGTTTTTCGCAGAGCGAATAGGGTACTCTCAAACGCAAACCTCAATTTAGATAATCTCTCC
Source organism: uncultured Candidatus Saccharibacteria bacterium (assembly GCA_964501355.1). Taxonomy (GTDB): domain Bacteria; phylum Patescibacteriota; class Dojkabacteria; order CAZCSM01; family CAZCSM01; genus CAZCSM01. The sequence continues at coordinate 9,504 of CAZCSM010000031.1, forward strand.
TTCGTAAATTCAATTGATGCAGATGATGCTCATTCAATAGTTTCATCCGGCGATTATGATGTTGTGATTGTAGATTCGATACAGGCCATTTCTGCATCTGATGTTAGTTCGGTCGCTGGTAGTGTAGCTCAGGTTAGGGAATGCGCTTATCGAATTACCCATGCCGCAAAAGATTCCGGTACAGTTGTGATTCTAGTTGGTCACATTACCAAGGGGGGTATGCTTGCCGGCCCTATGGTTTTATCACACGTTGTCGATGCTGTATTTATGTTGGAGAATGAAAACTTGGGGGATCTGCGAATTTTACGAAGTATAAAAAATCGATTTGGAAGTATAGACGAAGCTGGTGTTTTTCAAATGCTGGGTTCGGGTATGGAATCTGTTACAGATATTTCCAGCATTCTCATGGATTCTAAGTCAACTTTCGGAACGCCGGGCATAGCCAAGGGGGTACTTCTCGAAGGTATCCGTCCTATGCTTATTGACATCCAGGCTCTGGTTGTAAAAAGCGGTTACTCGATGCCAAAACGAATTGCAAATGGTTTTGGTATGAACAGACTCCAAATGCTGATTGCTGTTTTGTCGAAACATCTGAAGCTTAAATTGAATGAATATGACATTTTTGTAAATATTGCAGGAGGGTTTCGATCAAGTGATCCGTCACTTGATCTTCCCATTTGTGCTGCGATTCTCTCTTCATTAAAAAATAAATCGCTTAAGGAGGGTTCGGTCCTTATTGGAGAAGTTGGCTTAACAGGTGATGTCCACAAGGTTATCAAACAGGAACTTCGAGAGAAAGAATGCAAGAGATTGGGATATGGTAATCCTGTTCCATCTCTCAGGTCCGTTCAGACAGAAAGGGTTCTTCTTCGTGATGTTTTCACTAATTCTACCGTGTTCGAATAGATTATCCCGCACTATCGATTCGCGTTGTAACTGTAACATAATGCCACTTTGTTATCCACATTTACACACCCGCAACATCTGATCTCGTGTTTTACTTGACAGCACCTACGTGCCACACTATAATACATACGTTTGGTGTTATAGGACTTGACATTGATACGGTTATAGGATACAATGTTAACAGATTCATTAAAAAGTAAATACTAGTTCATATCTCCCAGAGTCTGGTTTGCGTACACCACCGACTGGGCTCTCGGAGATGGGGGGTAGTATTACCAAATGAATCCGAGTCTGGAAAGCTTCTTTTCAGCATCGGGGTCGGTTGGGGCAGTACCGATCCCCCTTTTTTTATCTTTCTCACAGTATTCCGTTTGACATCGTTTCCCATGTTTAGTAAGATTTGTTTGTTGAAAGCTTTTTTAGCTTTTATTCTCCTAAATTTTCAATTACAATTTTCTAGTGCAAAACTTTTTGCTTTTTTAGTACTTCGACATGTTCAGTACAAGTTTTTGAAATCATGATTTCTGTTTTTATTTCCATTACATAATTTAAGGTCTCCCCTCAATGAAAATTAGCGAATTAGAAGCCCTCACCGTTGCAGAATTACGAAAAATAGCCAAAGAGGCAAAGGTTGAAGATATGTATGAGTTACGTAAAGATGAGCTCATTATGCAGATTCTTGAACAAGAGGGTAAGGCAAAGGGTCACATTCCTGTTGATGGTATTTTGGAAGTTGTAAATGCTGGTTCCCACGGTATCTTACGTGGAGAAACATTACACCCTCGAGAGAATGATGTTTATATTTCCGGTTCTCAGATTAAGAGATTTAATCTAAAAACAGGAGATATGATTAATGGTTTAGCTCGGCCGCCAAAAGATAGAGAACGATACCTGAGTCTACTTCGAGTGGAAAGTGTCAATGGTAATGATCCTGAAAAAGCAGCGAGCAGAGTTTCCTTTGAAAAAATGGTTCCAATCTTTCCAAATAAACAAATAAAATTGGAAACAACTCCAGAAATCTTGTCAACGAGAATTATTGATATTATGGCTCCAATTGGCAAGGGGCAGCGTGGTATGATCGTTTCTCCTCCAAAAGCAGGAAAAACCTGGCTTTTGAAAGATATTGCTGCCGGTATTTCGGCAAATTATCCTGAGATTGAATTAATGGTTGCACTTATTGGAGAGAGACCTGAAGAGGTCACTGATATGGAGCGATCTGTAAAAGGCTGGGTTGTTGCCTCAAACTTTGATATGGAACCGGAAAGTCATACTCGTGTTGCAGAGATTTGCTTGGAACGAGCCAAAAGACTTGTTGAAGAGGGCAAGGATGTTGTTATTCTAATGGATAGCATTACGAGACTTGCTCGTGCATATAATATGGTTGTTCCTCCTTCGGGTAGAACTTTGTCCGGTGGTTTTGATCCTGTTGCACTTTACCCGCCAAAGAAATTCTTCGGTGCTGCAAGAAATTTTGAAAAAGGTGGAAGTTTAACAATTATCGCAACGGCACTTGTTGACACAGGAAGTCGTCTTGATGATTTGGTATTTGAAGAATTTAAGGGTACTGGAAACATGGAACTTAAATTGTCTCGAAAGCTTCAGGAGAAGCGTGTTTATCCTGCTATTGACGTTAAGCAATCGGGAACGAGACATGAAGAGTTGCTCCTTGATTCTTTGACACTTGCAGATGCTTGGAGAGTACGTAGAATGCTCGAGGCATTAGATGATAATAGCGCAACCGGTCTTTTGACGGAAAGAATGAAGAAGACGAAGAGTAATAAGGAATTCCTTGCGACATTACATGAGGCAATGTAAAAGTTGCTTACTTCATTAATAATTGGTAAAATGTTTAAGACTTCTTTAGGGAAGTCTTAAATTTTTAACACGTCTGAATGGACATTCCGGATCCACTTAAGGGTTCAGATTTACAGAAAAAAAGAATATCCTTTCCTGTTAAGATTCCTGTCATTGTTCCCCTTGTTTTTGTGAGAGATTTATTTGGCTATGTACTTTCAAAATTAGTGCAGCTATATAGATTTAGCTCTGCTTTTAGCGTCGTATTTACGATCGTTTTCACTCGTCTTAAAAATTGGTTGGTATCTAAGCTTTTCTGGGGTAGGGGGGATCTTTATAGATTTTTCTTCCGTGGTACCTTGGTTGTTGTCCTTATTGGATGGGCTTATTCTTCTCTTTGGGGAGGATTTAGCTATGCTAGTTCTGTACAAGTGGACTCAACGTATGTTTTGCAACAAAAAGATTTTGAGATTGAGTTGGGTTCTTCTGCTCCTCCAATCGATGAGGATCGTCCTCGTGATTCTGTCCGTGAATACATAGTTCAGGGTGGTGATACCCTTTCTACAATTGCTGAGAAATTTGATGTTTCTATATCAACAATTAAATGGGCTAATGGACTTTCATCTGATTATATTAAGCCAAATCAGAAACTGAAAATCTTACCGGTTACTGGAGTTCTTCACACTGTTAAATCCGGCGATACTCTTACCGCCGTTGCTACAAAATATAATGCATCTGAACAGGCTATTGCAGATGTGAACTGGATTGATCCTCCTTTCAACCTTCAGGCAGGGCAGGAATTAATGATTCCGGGCGGGGAAATCAAAGCCGCTCCATCACCAATTGTATCTTCAACTCCAACTACGGTAAATACACCGTCTAATTCTGTTGGAACTCCTGTTAGTGGTACGGGGCAGTTCCTATTTCCTACGACTGGGTACATCTCTCAGTATTCTAGTCGATGGCACACTGCTATTGATATTGCAAGTCGTGCATATCCTCCTGTAATGGCGGCAGATTCCGGCCGAGTTGTGTATTCAGGATGGGATAGTACGGGGTATGGTCTAACTGTTTTACTCGACCATGGTAACGGGTTTGTTACGCGTTATGCTCATGGAAGTGCGCTGTATGTGAAAACCGGAGATTATGTTACTCGCGGTCAGACTATTATGCAAATGGGAAGTACTGGTCGTTCAACAGGTCCTCATTTGCATTTCGAAATAAAATATAACGGTGTTAAACAAAACCCAATGTCGTACCTCTAAAGAGTGTGGCTAATTTCTTCCATAATTGATAGAATCTCTCAAGTGCAGTACAATTGTAATTGTTAATTTCGGGCCTGTAGCTCAGATTGGCTAGAGCGCATCATTCGCATTGATGAGGTCAGGGGTTCGACTCCCCTCAGGTCCACCATAAATTTCGTTTTACGAAATTCAAATTCAAAATGAAAAGATCAAAGACTAGAAGTATGTCACAAGAACTCCCTAAAGTTACAATTTTTATGACGGTTTCAACTGATTGTTTTGCAGTAAGAGAGGATGGTACTGAGGATTTTCTTGCATCTGACGGTTTCGGTTGGAGACAGTTGATAAAATATGTTCAAAAGTTCAAGCATTTGATTTGGGGAAGAAAAACGTACGAAGAGGTCTTGAGCTGGGGTGATAAGTATTGGAATGATTTAAAAAAGTTCCCAGTTGTTGTTGTTAGCACAAGCTCTCTGAAACGTATCGAAGATAATGTTACAGTCTGCTACTCTCCAGAAGAAGCATTGCAATTAGTTCAATCTTGGGGTATCAAAAAAACGCTACTTTCTGGCGGTCCAAGTATTAACGCATCCTTTATAAATGCTGGGTTTGTAGATGAGCTTATTTTAAATTATAGTCCTGTATTTATTGGTTCTGGGAAGCATTTCCTAGGTGATATAGAAAAAGATGTTTTTGTTGAACTTCTAGAAAACAAAGTTCTTGAGAATGATAGTCTAATGTTAAGGTACAAGGTGACGTGATGCCCAATAAAAAAAGGTTACCGAAATAGAGGTTGACAAAAGTGGTTGCC
>CAZCSM010000032.1:0-13952 GCA_964501355.1 uncultured Candidatus Saccharibacteria bacterium
CGAAGTTTGTGGTTGTATAAACCCCGACCGTAAGGTCGTGGGTCTTGTTAATAAATTTGGCAGGCAAAAAAAGTACTAGTTATTACGCCTGACGCAGATTGAAGATAAAAATTTGTCTTCAGCTTGCGCTAGGCTCGTATTAGCTAGTAGCTCACATTTAGGAGGTACGCAATGCGTACAAACATTTTCTCGAATCGGAAGCTTCAACTGGTGTTGGCCGTCAGTCTCTTGATCATCATTTCCTTGACGGCATGTCAGCCCGATCAGTCTTCTGGGACGCCTGAACCCACTACGGAAGCTCCGACGGCAGTGCCACTCACGGCGACGCCTGAACCTACGGCTGTTGTGATGGATGCCACTTGTGATGATCTTCTTATTGATGATCTCCTGAATTTCAACTACGAGGAGACTGGCCGGTTGAGCAGATATATCGTTGTCCGTGTGACAGCGTCGTATCTCATCACTGAGCCCTTACGGCAGATGGTCAATCATCATCACGTCGAGGTCATCGACACCTGGCAAGCGGAGTTGGGCTTTTCTGATATGCTGGGGACACTGGTGAAGACTGACATCAACGCGCGCTTTGCCCAGGCAAAACTGTGTTCGAACGCGTCTGCCACTGCGGTTGCCTTCGCTGATTGGACTTCAGAAACAGCTCTTCAGGAATACGCCGAGGCGGGGTACTTTGTCACTACTCATGGTGAGGGTTTGATGTACTCTTGGCGCAATTCCATTCGGCCAGAGGATTCTGGGCAACCCAGCACATGCTGGATGTTCGACGACTGGTATTGTCAGCACGGTGTGATGACGTCTCTGGATGCCTCGTCGGCTACGCGGTATCTCACTTTCGAGGACGTTGAAAGTCTTGAGGGTTTCCAGTTCTTGCCGGACATGTGGTATGTTTTTGTGACGACGTTATATGGCGACAATCTGGAGTCGGATGATATGCAATTCGTGGACGTCGGAACAGAGATGGATCCATACAAGCCGTTGTACGCAAATTCACTGAAGGACAATGATATCGAAACTGATATCCTTATCTTCTCGAATGAGGCTGCTGCGGTTCGGTATTTGGAAGAACATCCCGAGTTTCATCGGTAAGCCTGTCATAAAGTGCAATGAGCACAGAACTGTAACGTATGTTTCTTCATCTTGAGATTTATTCTCTACTTTTTCTAAACATACCTCTTACTTTTCTGTGCTCTTTTGCTTTCTATAACCCCCTTAGGTTTCTACAAAATCTTTTCCCCCTTATCAGGGGACAGGAACTCTTTTACAACTTTCTGAGCCTTATCAAAATCCACATAATTAATATCCTTATTTCTCTTGAACCACGTAACTTGTCTTTTCGCATACTGACGAGTGTGAAGCTTTATTTGGTCTGCGATTTCTTCAACAGTAGGGACAACCCTCACTTCGACAGGCTCAGTGACCGGGTTGTCCCTACTGAAATAATCTTTAAATTCTCTATATCCGATACCGCTCATTCCCGGATCTTGAAAGTCGAATCCTTTTTTCAGTAAACCTTTTATTTCGTCGATTAGTCCTTGTTCGATCATTTTATCTACTCGAGTGTAAATTCTTTGTTCGAGTTGTTCGAAATCAATTATAGGTGAGAGATAGAGTGCTGAGATTGACGACGGTATTCTTCCCCCTGATAAGGGGGAGTTAGAGGGGGCTATATTTAATTTCTCAATTTTATTTAGTAAATCCTGAGCGATATCATTAACGTTTGCTTCAAGAACATATTCATTTGAATATCTAATAATTGTTAATCCAGCATTTTCTAAATCTCCGGTTCTTTTCTCGTCATAATCTTCTTGGAATGCATGCACATCACCATCGATCTCTATCGCAAGCATTAATTCTGGACAATAAAAATCTACGATGTAATTCAATAAAGGCTTTTGTCTGTGAAATTTATACTGGGGAATTTGCTTTTTTATTATTTCAAACCAAAATAGATTTTCTGCTTTGGTAGGGGCTTTCCGTAACTGTTGTGCTTTAATGGTTAAAGACTTGTTATATGGTATATATCTTTTTTCAACCCCCCTTAGTCCCCCCTTATCAGGGGGGCTTTGCAGATTCTTTTCAATTAATCTTATCAATCTAACTGGATTATTCTCATCACTTCGATTAAGGCTCACCGCCAATTCCGGATTTACTTCCCACAGCATGTCGAATAGTTCATCAATGCTTTTCTTTTCTAACTCTTTTCTTAAATTCCAATCTGCTTTTGATTCTTCGAATTCATAGTGCTCCTTGCAAACTGCATCAACCCAAAGTCCCGTTCCACCGACAAGTATTGGTAAGTTTCCGCGTTCGGTTATCTCTACAATTTTCTCTTCTGCTAATTTTTTAAAATCTGCAACAGAATATTTTTCATCCGGTTCTAGAAAATCAATAAGGTGATGCCGTATGCCGTTAACTGTGTAGAAATTATCGTTTGGATCATCATCCGGATCTTTTGCTGTTCCAATATCCATGTATTTATAGACCTGACGGGAATCTGCATTGATTATTTCTCCGCCAAATTCTTTCGCAAGTTGAATTGCAAGTCCGCTTTTTCCGGATGCTGTTGGTCCAACAACTGCTATTACTTTGTAATATTCCTTACTGCACATTCTTAAACAATTCTTCATAAAATCTTTCTAAAAATATCGCACATCTTTTCCAATGGAATTCTACTTTGCTTTTGTCTGTAAGAGGATCTCCTGCTAAATCGTGTTCATAAGTTGCAAGAGTTCTGTATTCTGCTGCACACTTCAAGTTCTTTGGGTCTAAGGAAAACATTGTTGAATATAACAACTGAAATAGGTTTGTTATCTCTGATTTGTCTGCAGAATGCTCCAACCTATCATGTAACTCCCACCAGTCTACTTCATATGTTGCAGCTAGTTTCGTGTCAAAATTTAGTCCTGTTTTATCTGTAATTACCTCATAAAACTTTGTCATCTCTTTTTGGGCTGTCTGAAAATCTTGTCCATTGTGAGATTCTATCGCGGAAAGTAAGTATTTCAAAACCAATTCTGATGTTCTTGAATCAAGATTGAACAGGTTTTGGTACTGAAGTTTTAAAAATTTAAGCATCTTTTCCTTGTCATTTTCATTATGAGCTCTCCACCACTTTAATTCAAAACTCCCTACCTTTTTGGGATCAAATTTATGAAACATTGCTTCTTCTCTAAATTAAATTCCCTTTAATTCCCCAACTACCTGTTTCCGTAACTTTTACATCGGCAAATTGGCCAACTAAGTCATTCATTTTTTCTTTTTGTACAACACCACACCGTCCCACAAGCGGAACACCCTTCCTTAATAAAGGAGGGGAAATTTTTACATCAATTCCTTGAGCCGAATGCCCAAAGAATTTTCCGTTTTTCTCATCTGTAACCAGAACTTTAATTTCTTTGTTCAAAAACTGTTCATTAAACTTCGCAGAGGTCTTTGTCAGTACATCGTTTAAGATATCTCTTCGTTTTCCTTTTTCTTTCCAGCTAATATCGTTTTTCAGTTCTGCGGATTTCGTTCCTTTTCTTGGTGAGTATTTATTCATATAAACCATCGTGAAGCCTACTTCTTCCATGATAGTTTTGGTATCGAGAAATTGCTCATCTGTTTCTCCTGGGAAACCGACAATAACATCTGTGGTTAATGCAATATTGTGAATTCTCTTTTTGAACTTTTCCACAATTTCCAAGTACTTTTCTCTCGTATATGGTCTATTCATTTTCTTCAGCATTTCGTTATTTCCGGATTGCAGAGCAAAGTGTACTTGAGGAACAACATGTTTGGAATTTGCCAAAACGTCAATAAGTTCATCAGAAACGTCTTTGGGATGACAGGATACAAATCGAATCCAGTAATCCCCTTCAATTTTATCAATCTCTGCAAGTAGTTTAGGAAATAAATTCTCTTCCCCTAAATCATTCCCATAGCTGTTTACATTCTGGCCAAGCAAGTTAATTTCTTTATAACCTTTGTGGATAAGCTCTTCAACTTCGTGGATAACTTCTTTGAACGGACGTGACTTTTCAGCACCTCTCGTAAAGGGTACTATACAATATGAACAAAAATTATTGCAACCTGTAGAAATTGGAACATAGGCGACAAATTTGGAATCGTATTCCGGTGCAACAGAGAGGTAATGTTCTAGATTTACATCTTTATCCCCAAATATTTCATAGAGAACAGGAATTTCATCAATTGAAATAATATAATCCACCCAAGGTAGTTTCTCTTTTAGTGAAGCATTATATTTTTCAATTCTACTTTGTCTCTTTTTCAAATCCGGCTCTGCACGATATTCTCTTTTCGCCATGCATCCTGTTAGCACAACTTGCAGCTTGGGATTCTTACTTTTCAATTCATCAAAAACTCTTTTCAGCCCGAAGACCCTGTCTTCAGCTGTTTGACGAACTGAGCAAGATACGAATAAGATTACGTCCGCAGATTCTTGACTTTCTCCCTTTGCATAACCAATATCTTCCATGATTGCAGAAATTCTTTCCGCATCGGAAAAGTTCATCTGGCAGCCGAAAACCTGTACAAAATATTTTTTATTCACAATCTTCTCACCTAAATTCAAAAAATCTTTAACAAATGCTTTGTATATATCTAATCTTTTGGTATATTAATAGTACTAGTTCAGATTTTAACATTTTTTGAAAGAACTTTGAATTAATATGGATCTTTCAAGCCGGATAACAATTAGTGTTCCGTTTATCAGTATTATCGTTTCCGTAGTTGCTGTGGCATGTGTGCTTTTCGCGCTATTTTTCTACGTTGTTAGGCTAAATCGAAAGGTAAATATTCTTACCCCAAAATTTGGTTTTGGCGGAAAAAATTTATCAACGGTTGCGATCGTTGCGTTCCTCGCAGGAGTTGTTCCTCTTGTGACGATGTTGGTCTCAAATAGTACGGAAATTAGAAGACAGGCCGCTGATTCAAAGTTGGTAGTCTTGAATACGCAGATTTTGGAAAGCAGTGAAGATGAGGTTGTTGTAGGTTTTAGCGTTGTGCCAATGGAAAGCGGCATTGCCTGGCCGGAAGAAAATTATTCCGCGGTGTGGGAAGTGACAGGACCCACAAGTTTTACGTTTTTAGAACAAGATTTAGATTCGCAAAACCCAAGCTACTTTACTAGAGTTTTGGCTACAGGAAATTACATGGTTAAAGTTCGAGTAACAGGAGATAATTTTGAAGTTGAAAAAATTGAACAATTGAGTTTTTAATAAAGTATGGAGGACACAATTATTTACATAGCGCTTGGTTTAATCCTAATTTGGAATGTTGTTCTTACTATTTCTTTAGTAAAAGCAAAGAAGAAAAACAGTGAATTACTAAGGGGTGTTGATGGCAAGAACCTCGAGCAGGTATTAAATATTCATATGGAACGGGTTGAAAAAGCTGTTCAACAAAATATCAGAATAGAAAAAGACTTCACTGACTTCAAGGAATTTTCTAGACATTTTCTCCACAAAGTTGGTTTTAAAAGATTTAATCCTTTTCAAAATACCGGTGGAGATCAAAGTTTTGCCATTGCAATACTTGATAATGATGATAATGGAATTGTATTGAGCTCAATGCATGCAAGAGAAGGTACCCGAGTTTTCGCAAAACCAGTGCGTAAAGGTGTTCAGGATAAATATAAGTTTTCCGAAGAAGAGTCTGAGGTTGTTGCTCAGGCTACAAAGCAATAATTAATACTGTCCCAAAAATGGAAGAAATTCAAAATCCGGCAATGGAGGAAAAATTTAAAGAGGCATCTGTTGAAATAAATGTTGAACCATCAGTAACTTCTGAAAATGCAAAAAAGTCTCCATTTGATTTCATGAAACCTCTTCTTGAAAAATTTAAGGAATTACCACCGGGGAAGAAAACATTAATTCTCGCTGTGTTGATAATTGTGTTCCTATCTATCTCGGCAGGAATTGCATATGCATTTATTCAACTGTCTGCAAACAAAAGAACATTTAACAATGATACCCTTTTAATCGGACAGGATGGCAGTAATAATGGTGATTCAATAGAAGAACCAAAGCCTGATGATATAAAAGATCAAGAAAGTCCGTTGAATGGAATCCTCTATACAAAGGCTGAAATGGAAGAATTGAAAAAGCGATATCCATTGGCGATTGCTGTTGAAAATCATACCGCTGCTCGTCCACAATCCGGAATTAACAATGCGGATATTGTTTATGAATTTCTGGCTGAGGGAGGAATCACCAGACTGCTTCCAATCTATTGGGGTGAACAGTCAAAAGAGGTTGGTCCTGTTCGAAGTGCCAGAAAGTATATGATTGACATGTTAAGTGAGTACGATGCATTATTCATGCATATTGGTTGGGCAGAAGGTACTGGAAATCTTGCGACGGATGCTGCGGCATATCTTTCTTCGACTGGAACAAAAAGCTTCCTTTGGAATGGGTATTACTGGAGAAGTTCGGATCGTGTAGCACCACATAATGCATATACTGAGACTGCGAGACTTTGGGAACAGGCGAATGGTAAAGGTTGGGCGGTAGAAGATTATGCAACTTCAACATGGAAATTCAAAAATGATGCAGCATTGGAAGATCGTCCTTTAACTTCAACAATTGATTTGTCTTTTGGTGCGTCAACAGATTCATATGCCGTTAAGTGGTCCTATGATAGAGATTCGAATTCATACCGTAGAGATTGCGGAGGCGAGCGATCCATAGATAAGGTTACGGGAATGCAACTTGAGGTAAAGAATGTTATTGTGCAAGAAGTTGCAAAATCATATCCGCAGCCAAAGGATGATAAAAACAGGATCATTTTGGATGTAATTGGCGAAGGAAAGGTGACGGTTTTCAAAGATGGAAAGTCGACGGAAGGTACTTGGAAAAAAGAATCACGAACAGCGAAAACCCGATTTTACGATAATGATGGTGTTGAGATGGATTTGAATAGGGGGAAGATTTGGATTGAAATGATCCCCGTTGTGAATACTAGGTTGGAAGGAACTTTGTCGTACAACTAGGATTACGTACTTGATTGTTCAAGTAGTTTGTTCTATATTTAGTTCAGAAATACACTGCCCAAGTTTATTTAATGTAAAAGGCAATGTTAGAGAAATTTTTCGTATCAAAGGTCAGAATTAAACTATTCAAACTTTTCCTCACGAACCCCGATGAATCTTTTCACGTACGGGGAATTACTCGTTTGCTTGATGAAGAAATCAATGCTGTTCGTCGTGAACTGAACCGAATGGAAAAGGTAAAATTCGTAAGATCATTGCGAAAAGGAAACCGGCTTTTGTATACAGTTAGAAAAGATTTTGTGTACTACAATGAATTCCTTTCTTTGGTCTATAAAGAGTTCGGGCTTGGTAATGCTATTATTTCCAATTTATCAAAAATCGGAAATATTGAATTTGCCTGGTTGACGAAGTTCTATACAAAAGGATTTAATAAGACAGAACAGGACGTTGACTTAGTTATTGTAGGCGATGCCTTGGATTATGATGAACTAGCCAAACATGTAAAGGCAGCGGAGTCTGAAACGGAACGACAAATTAACTATACTGTAATGGGAATCAATGAGTTTGCTCTTCGCAGAAAGCGAAATGATGCATTCCTATCCAATCTTTTGCGTTCAAGCAGGGTTATGCTCGTTGGTGATGAAGATGAATTGTTATCATAAAATTATTAAATGCCTGAAGAGAATAATACGCAACAACATACGAGGTATAAGGTTTGGCTTGAACAGTCCAAATGGGATATAGAGGCGGCTAAGGTATCCAGAGATAATGGTTTCTATGAATGGACAACTTTTCAGTGTCAGCAATCAGCAGAAAAGGCAATGAAGTCTGTTCTTGTTCATGCCGGTTGGAACCCTCCGAGAATGCACAAACTCGCGGTTCTTTACAGTATGTGTAGAAAGGCGAATGAAGATTTTCGCAATATTTTTTTAGAATATCGAGACATTGAATCTTTCACTTTTCTTGCGAGATATCCTTTCTTGATCCCGGGTGAGAATGCGAGTCCGCATGAATTTATTTCATTAGAAGATGCAGAACGATGCTTAGCACAATCCCAGAGCATATACGCCAAGATCCAGCGCTTACTAACAGATTAAGGGTTGCGATCGAAAATTTACAGCTATTATTCAGTCCGAAGAGAATCGTTCTTTTCGGTAGTTATGCACGTGGAGATTACAAGGCCGATTCAACAATAGATATCTTCGTAATTGCTGATACGGAAAAGCGTTTCGTTGATCGAATAAGACATGCCATTGAAGTTACTGGTGGATTCCCTCCGATAGAGCCGTTGATTTATACTCCAGAGGAGTTTGATTTGTTAAAAAGACAAGGTGAGGGTTTTATTGAAAGCGCTTTGGAAGAGGGCATTGTGTTATATGAGAAAAATAATGGTGAGGAAATGGTTCAGTTGTAGTATAATCACGACGATTCTAAATTTCAAGTTACATTTGCTGCCCCATCCTGTTATCTTCAACTGAAAAGTAAAAGGGAATTCGTATGTTACTTTTGCAAACAAAAGTAACCAAAATTTCTGAAACAAGTGAACTCCCTCCAAGCACGACCTTGAAGCAGATAGCAACCGGAATCACTCGTTTCAGACTTCAACGACTACCAATCGAATACAGGTGTCAAAGGGTTTTTATTGTAATAAATAGGTTTTAATTATTATGAACAATCGTGCGAAATATTGGAATTCTCTCTATCTTTTAGTTACGGTTTTCTTTCTTGCCTTAATAGTTTCATTTCCGAAGCTTCCGATCAAATTTAATCTTTGGGGATTAAATGTTGATACAACTTTAGAAAGTCCTGAAATAAGTCTTAAGATTTTAGGAAAAGATGTTAATAAAGATTTAAAACCAAAATATGGACTCGAATTAGGTGGTGGATATCGTCTGATTCTTACTGCAAATATGGAAGGTATCGAGGATGCTGATAAGACAACTCGTCTTTCTGAAGTTGAAAATGCTCTGAAAGATCGTGCGTACCGAGTTGGCCTTTCCGATTTTCAAATCTCAAGCGCTGTTATTGAAGATAAATATCAGGTTAATCTTGAAATTGGAACGAATGAAGATTTCCAAAAAGTATTTCTAATTGCAACGACTGGAAATTTATCTTTTAAGCAGCTTTCCGAAGAGAACAGAAATACTACTGATACTCAAGTTTTTTACGATCCGGCATCATACATTGATACAGACTTAACGAAAGACGATTTTGATAAAGCTGTCGTTACAACTAATCCAAATACTGGAGATCCTTCGATTCAATTAGTTTTCACGGAAGCCGGGCTTGCAAAGTTTGGCGAAGTGGCAAGAAATAATGTTGGCTACCCTGTTGCGGTGATGATTGATGACCAGATAATTTCTGCACCGAGTATTAGCGAAGATTTTCTTGCAGGTACAATTTCAAACCCTGTTATTTCCGGTGGATTTGAAATGGATTATGCAAAAAGTCTAGCAACTGTTATTAATTCCGGTGCATTATCTGTTCCGGTTGATGTTGAAACTACGGAACAAGTCGAAGCTTTTTGGAATACAGGTGTTGTTAACAAAGGTTTAATGGCAATCGGTGTTGGATTATTGTTGGCGACAGTTCTTGCATTTCTCGTTTACAGAAAACTAAGCTTCGTATTTCTCTTGTCGGTAATATTCAACCTTGTTCTCTCAGTTGCTTTTGTTGAATTCGGCTTTCCAACGGTTGCTTCATGGTTATTCTCCGGTGAAATGGGAGAATTGATTTTTGAGCCGCTAATTATTACAACTTCGACATTGTTAGGGCTATTGATTACAAACCTTATACTTGTCAGATTCTTTCTGATATTAGCACAACAATTTGCAGATATTTCTAAGTCCAATCAAGTATCGGAAGAGTTCGTAGAAAGCAGTTTCAAAACAGCTTTATCTCGAATAAGTCCTGTTTTGGTAATTACGTTGGTTCTCAGTGTAGTTTTTGGTTGGTTTGGCAAAGGAACCCTTTCTGATCTGGGGCTGTCTGTTGGCGTATTTTCTTTAGTTATGATTTTGAGTTGTGTAACTTTTACCAAAGTGATCACCCACTTAATTTATAAAGCGAAATAGTTAAATATGAAAAAAATAAATTTTGATAATAGGTCTATTGTTAAGTATCTACCAATTGCTATTTTGGTTGTAGCTTCAATTGTATCTTTAGTTTTTTGGACTCCAAATTTATGGTCCATGGGTAGTTACTTTCTCTACTCATATGCAGTTCTAGTTGCAATTGCTGTTGTAATTTATACTGTTTACGAATGGTATTTGATGAATAGAACCTCTCGAAAGTATCCAAAGGGTATTTTCTTGTTAAAGGACTTTGCCTCTTTAATTTTAGAGATGATAATCTTGTCAGGTGCTTATGCCGTTTTGCTACACTTTGATCTTTTACATGTTGATAATTATTTGTTTGTGTTGTTCTTGGCAGGTCTGTTTATGTCAATAGTTCAAAAGGTTTATTGGGTTTCACTTCTCGTCGATAATTACAACGAGAACACGGGTGAAAATTGGAGTTCCTTAACGGTAGAAACGAAGAAAGAGGCTAATTATATTTGTACAAAGAACGCTATTCTTGTGATGATTCTTTTATTCCCCATCGCTGTTTGGATTAATTTGCAACTTGGAGTTGCCCTTGGACTAATTGTTGGAGCGGTATTAGTTGCGAGATTGTTTGAGATTACGGTAAAAGGATAACTAACATCATGATGCAATTGATGAGATAATCGATTAGATGACATTTATCTCATTTATTGAATTTTAACATTTCCATTTTATCCTTCTCAAGAAAGGTAACTCCTGATGTTTCAATGAGTTTCAACTTTGTTCCGTCAAGTTCACACACAAAGTAACTTCCATGAGTGATCTTATCTCGAATCTTTCCCATGTATTCTTCTAGAATGGTGGTCATCAAGTATCCTTGTGTAACACAAAGCAGTGTCCCTTCGATCTTCACTTTTGATAGAAATTCAATCAGAAATCCAACTCTTTCAGTAAAATCGTCATATCTTTCTGAACCAGGGATATATTCTTGCGCTTCAAATCTTTCAACAAGTTCAGGATATTTCTTCTTTGCATATTCTTTCGTTAGTCCATTCAATAAGCCATAGGTGTTTCTTTCCATAAGGTAAACAAGTTCTTCGATGGGGATGTTCATCTCATTTCCAACCTCTTTCGCAAAGATGAATGCCCGATTTAGTGGGGAAGAGAAAATATGTGAAATGTCCGGATACTTCTTCCTCAATTCCACTGCTTTTACTTTTGCAAGTTTGAGGCCATCTTCCGTGGGTGCACGATCACACCAACCTCCGAATTCGTTGTATATATCATCATAGCTTTCACCATGTCGCAAGAATATTACTTTCATTTTTTCAAATAATCGTTAAATAGCTTTTCCAGTTTTTCAAAATCTTGTTTTGGCTCAATCCTGATTGCAAAGTTGTTCTTGGTTGATAAAAGGAAAACATATCTATCTGCTTCGAATTTTTCAACATTTGTCAGTTCATTGAAGGTTCGTTTTGCTGTTCCAATTTGTGCGGCATCGATTAATCCAGATCGGAGTCTCTTTATGGCAGTTTCGTTATCATAGTAAAACACTTTCTTTCCTGATTCATAATCCCGAAGCCTTTTGAGATCGTCAACAAGAGGTTCTAATTCTTCCTTTCGTTTTTCCAGTTTAATAATTTCCTTTTCAATTTTTCGAAGAATAATATCAGGTGATTTTGCTTGAAATAGAAAAGTGTTGTATCGAGATCTCTTTTCAACATATCCTTTTTCCACAAGTTGTTTGAGGACAAATAAAGAACTGCTCTTCGAAATCTTCAACTGCTCGGCAACTTGTTGTGCCGATTGAACACCATATGTGTAAAGACAGATCAAAATGTCTGCTTCATTTGCCGTAAAACATGCTTTTTGTAGTATTTCTGTGTTCATCGAGTATGTGACAATCTGCAGTGATTATCTCATTACATGGCCGATTTTGCAATATGCGTGCAGCACTAACTAAACGTAATTTGTGTGATATGGGAATATCCCATAAAATCTGGGCAATTAGTTTTGATAATTGAATCATATGTGTAATTTAGAAACTGAGCTGTCTTTAGTTTCAGATAGAGAACGACAGCTTTTCGGATTTATAACAAGAGAATTTCTAAGCGAACTTGCTGTTACTGCAACCGAGGATGGTGGCTTTCATGCGAATAGTTTTAAAGTTGGATCTAAGCCTGGGGATAGAATAGATATGATCGCTTTACTATTAGGATCTGGATTGGCTACAGCTCGGCCTATAAATGAGATTGATCCAGATAATGGAAAACAATTATATCTGATAAATCTAGATCAATCTCCGCGATCGGTTGTAGAAGCAGGTAAAGCTGCGAAGATGGAGAATATCGATGGATCGAGAAAAGTGGTTCAAAGGAGACATGGGGAAGATATCCCTGATCCGGATTGGATTAAGGAAGCTGAAATAGATGTAGAAGCTGAATATGCATTTAGATTTGAATTACTTAAATTATTAAGCGAGAACACTGGTTTAAAAGGGGATATTCCTCTTCGCGAGCAATTAGGTTTGAATATTGAAATTTAAACTGTTAAATTTATCTATATTTTATTACTTAAAATAATGAAACTATATTTAATTCGTCACGGAGAATCTCTGGATGATGTTGAAGATCGATTTGGAGGGTTTGCAAATTACCCATTGACTGAAAACGGGTTAATGAAGGTTCGGGAACTTGCAGCTTCCCTAAGGGAATCTGGTATTCAAAAACTCTTCACGAGCCCATACCTTCGTGCTTATGATGCGGCGAAGTTAATTTCAGAAAAGTCCGGTGCGGAACTAGAGGTTAATATGGATATTCGTGAACGAAATACATATGGATTTTTGAGCGGAATGCGAAAAGATATGGCAAAACAATATTTCCCAAAGGAAGTAGAATTAGCGGATAGTCAAAAGACTGCTGATGAAATAGATGGCGCAGAAAAATACCAGGAAGTTGTCGAACGTGGGCAGCGTTTCCTAGGGAAACTAAAATCTCAGAATTTAGATGTTGTTGGAATGGTAAGCCATGGGAAATTCATAGATATCTTCCAACGAGAAGTTTTAAAACTTAACGAAATCTACAAACCTTCAGACTGTGGATATATTATCATTGATTTGGATAACGTGGTCGTTGAATCTGTCGTAAATGCAAAAATTGCAGAATAATCAGTCTTTACTGTGCATTTGGAGCTCGATTTATATCGGGCTTCATTTGTTCATCGAGGTTCATTTTTGATTCTCCTCCCCAATGTCTTTTGATAAAATCAATTAGTTCATCATCCGGTTCTTCTCCTTTTACGTATGGTTTAATGTAAGCCCAAACTTTGGGACAATCTTTCTCATGCGAAAATTCCTGCATTAGTACATGCATATCTTTCTTGTTTTTTGTGCTGTATTCGATATTCATTCTTTCGAAGATATTTTTCATGTGATGAACATAGCAACTCATTGTATTTTATGAATTAATTAGAATTATGTGATATTTTAGTTTATGGTTGTTAAAGATTGTTAAAAACATTTATGTTACTTTAGGAATCAATCGAAATGAGAAGAGTTTTCCACTTTTTGCACAAAAAGTGGAGCAAAAGTGTTGAGTAAAAATAGTGCCGACAAATAGCAACCATAATTCAAATAACTACCGGCATATCTTTCCCCAAACCCCAAGACTAACGACCAAGTACAAATATCGAAAGGAAAAATAAATTTATTATCATTTCAAATGCACGAATTATTTAAAAAAAGGAGAAGTCACAGACAATTTACGGATCAAAAGGTTTCCTATTCTCAAATCCTGAGGAATAAGATTGCGGATTTAGTCTTGTAGGGACAGCCCTTGTGGCTGTCCTTTTTTTTAATAGGATAAACCACCAGCGAAGCTGGTGAGTGCGTTTATAGCGTAGCG
>CAZCSM010000033.1:0-12377 GCA_964501355.1 uncultured Candidatus Saccharibacteria bacterium
TTTAGCCGGCAGGATAGAAACCACCGGCGTTGTTAGCCGGTGGTAGATCATTTTAGTCGAGAATGATTTATTTTCTCCTTTTGTCCGTCGTAGCTTTAGCGAAGTCGGATTTTGCTACTAAGATTTTTTTGCTTAATAACAATGTTAGTGCAACTCCGATTGCAAGAGGAATCATTACATTTGATCCTGTCTTTGCAAGTATCTTTACAACAATCTTAACCTTAGCAAAGTCTTCCTGTTCTTTGTCTTCAACAATTGCCTTTGCCCAGTTTGTTGTTTCTCCATTCTTGTTTTCTGCAATGAACCACATCTCGAATTCAATGTATTCACCAGGTTCAAGAGCTTCCTTTCCATAAAGAAGATTGTCGTGAATGAATTGACCATTTACTGTGTCTACATTGTAAAGATCAAGTCTATGAGAAATCTCATTAGTGAAATCACTATACTTTAGATATGCTGTGTCATAATTATCGATAAATCGGATTTCAGCAATTTCTTTATCTCCTGTATTAGTTATTCTGATCTTGAACTTAACTTGTTTTCCAACGGTTGTTGGATTTTCAGTGATTAGATCTTTAGTGATTGAGAATTCAATTTCTTCACCCAAGATGCTTCCAAGAATTACAACATGGTCAGAATCTTCGTCTTCATTAGCTTCGACTCCATTTTCGTCGATTACATCCTCAACCTTTACATAGTTTGGAAGAACATTTTCATTTACATTATCCCAATATGTTTCAAGTGCTTGAAGTGTAACGATTATTTCTTTTGATTCTCCAACCTCTAGTTCACCTAGATTTTCCCAGTAAACGATAGTTGTTGCATTGTATGTCGTTACTGATGTTTCTTTTGGTGCTGCTTCGATGAATTTATAATCATGTGCACTAAAGATATCTTTCAAAGGAACTACGACTAATTTCGTTGGACCTTCATTTGTAACAACAATCTTGTATGTAACGTAATCTTCTGGTGTTTCTGCATCATCTCCAAGAACAACTGTTCTGTCCTGAGGTTTGATGGTTTCCTTTGTTACAGATACTAATGGCTCTGGTAGATTTACATATACATTCTCAATACAGCTTTCTAAATCTCCTTCGGTATAACCGGAGAATAATTTAGTTACTTTATTTGTAATAATCTTTCCAACACCAGCTTCACCATTGATTTTAACTGTAATCTTGAACTGTTCTTCTTCACCTGGTAATAATACGGTTTCCGATCCGCAGGTTACTAATTCGCCTGTTCCGGCATCTACTATTGAAGGTGCAATACAGTAATTATTTTCAGATGAAACAAATTCCATTCCTACAGGTAACCTATCGTGCATTACGAAACCTTGTAGTGCAGTTTCCCCTGTATTTCTGTAAGTGATTGTAAATTCTACATTTTCACCAACATCAACGTGATTTTTATCTGCGTCTTTGTCAACACAAACTAATTCGCTGACAGGTTCTCTAACTTCTAGAGGAACTCCGCAAACATCTTCGTTTTCTGCTCCAATTACGGTTGCATCATTTTGTAGACTTCCAGCTTTTAGAACTCGCACGTAGAAGATAATGCTTCCATTTCCTTCTGCTTTGCATTCAATTCTTCCATCGACGACATCTTTACAATGTGTCTCTGCCCAATCTTCATTTTCAAATCGAATGAATTCAAAAGCGTCAGCATCAAGTGTGTCTATTACATCAATAGGATTCGGTTGATTCTCTGAAGTGTAATTAATTGTATATTTTACAATGTCTCCAACTTTCACATCATTTGTTGGGTATACCTCTTTGTTAACACAATCAACTGAAGGTACATTTCTCTTTAATTGAACTTCTTCAGTACAGCTTCCTTCTGTATCGTCATTGGTGAAACCAATTCCTCTTCGAATTGCTGTTGCAGAAGTAATCATATTTGTTGTAACCTTTGTTACATCAGCAATTACTCTTGCTTGATAAGTGAATGTATAGGTTCCGGGTGTAATTGCATCCTGTGCTGTTAACATACTATATGCTGCGCAAGTTAATACACCATTACTATCGTTACAATCAACTGCCAAGTTTCCATCCCAACTGTCTGCAATTATTTCAACTGCTGATTCATCGTAATCGTCTACAAACTCTAATCTATCAACAGCTGTTCCCTGTACATTAAGCGATACAGTATATTCGATAACATCGCCAATTCGTGCTTCTGATTTATCTGCATCTTTATCAACACAGCTTACAGTTGGTTCTACTACATCAACTGATGCTGTACATGAATCCATTGGATTAGCGTCTGAGTAGTAGTCTTGACCTTGTCGAACCTTTGTTTCTGTAACGGTGTTTACAATGTCTCCATTTACTGTATTGTTCAGAATAGTAGCTTTATATGTAAGCACGTATGCGTCTGGGATCAAAAGCTCTTCTGATTCGAGAATTCTGATTGAACAGTGTAGAACATCATTTCCGTTGATATCGTCGATTCTACAGTCAGAGATTAAGTTCTCAACAAAGATTGGTGATGCGCTAACATGAAAATTAGTTGGATCTGTTAGATCAATAGAAACTTTTGTCTCATCAAAATCATCAACAATTATTAATTCATTTACAGCTTCGTCTTTAATTTCTGTTGTAACAGTGTAGTTGATAGTGTCTCCGACATTAACTTCTGTTTTATCCGCAGTCTTGTCCATACACTCAACTTCTGGCTCAATTTGTTCAACCATATGAGTCAAATTATTACAAGAGTCACTGTCAACAGAGTCGTATTGAACACTTGCTCTATTTGTTATCGACGTACCTTTAAAGTTTTCATCAATGTGACCATTTATTTCAATTGTCCCTGATTCATCTGAAAGACAGAAGAATATGTCTGTTGGAATGATAAATCCACAGCCAGGGGAATAATCATCAGCGATAAATCCTTCTGGAAAGTAGTCATTGATGGTTAGATTGTTTGTCAAATTTTCTGCAGTATAGTCAATATAGTAGGTCAATTCGTCACCAGGTTTAAGAATCTGACCATCTTTATTTGATCTTTTTGCATCACAGGACCATGTTTCTTCTGGGGTATTAACGGTTAATGTCTTTGTACAGTTATTTGAAATTGTTATGTTATCGATATGATTTCCACCAACATAACCGTTTACATCTGTGATTCTATTTACAATTGTTCCAGTCGCATTGTAATTGACAACTGCCGCATATTGAATATTGTAAGTTCTTGGAGTAACTGGTTGAAGTTTATTATTTGTGTGGCAGATTAAGAATTTGTTATTTTCAATTTCGTCAGTTTGAACTTCGCAATCCCAACCATTAATGCTTAAGCCAGAGAAAACAGATTGGTCAATAGTCACTTTGCTTTCATCGAAGTCATCAACAAATTCTAGTTTATCAATTGCGACATCTTTAATTTCAAGTTGGACATTATAAGAAATTCGTTCTAATGGGTCGACGAGATCGTCGGTACCCGATTCATCTTTGTAGTTACAAAATGCTGAAGGTTCTGGATTTGCAATATAATGTTGTACTTGGTTACAGTAGCTTTCTGAAGCACTTGAGTGATCAACTACTGCTTTGTTGGTAATATGTCCAACTGTTGCAGGATCGTTAACCACGACCTTAACGTATAGGTGGAAATTGTTCTCGGTACTATTCTGGTTTCTGCAATAAACAGCATCTCGTCCTGCTTCAATATCTGTTCGTACAATACAATTATTTGTTGCATGTTCTAGAATTCTGTATTCAAGAAGAGTTACTCCTGTAGGAATAATATCTGTTATTGAAGCTTCTCCCGCAGGAATGTTTTCTACAGAGTAATTAACTGTATATTCAATAACTTGCCCTGGAGTTACGTATTCCATCTTTGTTGGAGTACTGCCTGCAGGAACACTAGTTTTCGAGTTGCATGAAAAAGATTGTACTGGTTCTGGTTGACAACTTGGATCTCCGAATCTGTTACCTTTCCAAACAACAAAATCTTGAAGGGTATCCCATGTGTTATCACCAAATACATCGACTTGGTACATCCAACAGTCTGCAGGAATACCATTATGACTTACAAATGTTGAATCAAAATTCGCATTTCCTCCAACAATGGTTCCATTGGCTCGACATTCGATGTCCGACATTTGTTCTCCTGGAGCACATCTAAAAACTCTAACAACATTTCCAGAACAGTATCCAGATTCTGAACATCCTTGGCATGCTGGATTTGCATTATGTTGGGGCCAGCTTCCGGGAGGAGCACTAACAGTTCCGCAAATGTTTGAAAAGTATCCGTCACTAGTACTTGCGATTACCTCCTCATTGCTATTTCCATCTAATGCGCTCACAACTCCCCATACCATAGTTGCACCAAAGGCGAGGGTGACGGTTGTCGCTAGCATTATCTTGGAAACGTGGGCTGTTTTCTGAACAGTGTCTTTGATCTTTTGCAGGTAACTCATTTGTAAAAGTTCCTAAAATATTAATTTCTGGGCAGAAAATATATTTTGCAATATGTCGGGATTATATCATCATTCTCTAGGACATGCAATATATGGTCCTTTTCGCATATAGCTTTATGATCTTTAGAAAATATTTAGTTTTAGAAAATTCAATTCTCTGTATAACTTTAAATTTTCTTGGTATATTATTAACGTAAAGTAACAGTGTAAAATTACACATTAATTATTAAACTCGTATAAAATGCCTCATTCCAAAACATCAATTTGCGCATACTGCGGATGTGCATGCAAGCTTCAATTCAACTTTGACGATGGGAAAATTATTAGCACACTTCCTGTTAAAGACGATGTAACGAGTCGCGGAATGCCATGCATCAAAGGACTCTCTCTTCATGAGTCTCTTCAAACCAATCGACTTGAAACACCGATGGTCCGTGTCAACGGTGAACTTGTCAATGCAACCTGGCAGCAGGCATATGATTACATTTATAAAAATCTAAAAGATTTAAAAAGAGACGAGGTCTACTTTACCGGTTCGGGCGAATTCACGAATGAATCCAATTATTTGATGTCGAAGTTCGCGCGTCTTGCATTCAAAACAAATAACATAGATTGTTGTGCAAGACTTTGTCATGCGGCAACTGCAGTGGCATTTAAAGATATGTTCGGAATAACAGCAATTCCAGAATACACAATGGATGATTTGGAGAAATGCGATTTATTCGTTATGGTCGGTACAGATCCGAAAGATGATTATCCCGTAATGTATCATCGCATTATGAATGCAAAGAATTATGGTGCGAAAATAATTGTTATCGATGTTGGTCCAAGTTCAACCTCTGCTGATGCAGATTTGATTTTGAAAATTTCTCCAAATGGAATTGTTCCTCTTCTTTCGCATTTGATGAATCGAATTATTAAAAAGAGAGATCATTCAAAAGATGCAAAACATTTTCGCGGATTTGAACAACTCTCGGAAGATGTTCGAAAAATCACGGAAGAGCAGTCTCTTTTTGTTACCAGTTTGGAGCCGGGGGAATTTGAAGAATTATACAATTTAATAAATCACTCCAAACATCCGGCAGTTCTTTACGGAATGGGAGCGACACAACAGGAAAATGGAACACAAAATGTAAAAGCAATTGCTTCTTTGGCAACCCTACTTAACGGTGTTCTGTTCTCAAACCGAGGGAAAGTAAATGTGCAGGGTTCTGGTGAAGTTGGTGCTTGTCCTGATTTTCTACCATCCGATGGATGTGCGAGAGATATTAATCAATATTGGGGAATTGATATTGATACTGAACCTTCATTTGCAACACATCGCGGTTTGCCGCTAACCGTTGGTTTGTACGATGAAGACGTAAAGGCGGTTTGGGTGATGGGAATGAATCCCGCACATTCAATGCCGGATCTTAACCGTTTGCATAAAAGTTTGAAAAATAAATTTGTAATAGTTCAACATCATCATCCAAGTTCAACAATGGAATTTGCAGATGTTGTTCTACCAACAACGATGCTTCCTGAGGAAGATGGAACGATATCAAATGGAGAAAGAAGAATCCGAAAAGTTGAATCAATAGGACATAATCCAAAAATAAAACCGAATTGGCAAATTTGGACGGAGATTGCAGAAAAGTTTGGACTCGGAAATGTTTTTCACTATTCAAATGCGATGGAAGTTTGGAATGAAATTCATAAAGTAGTTCCGGCATATCTAAATGTTGAAGATTCAAATATTGATGGAGATGGGAGCTTTGCAGATAAAAGTAAAGCATACACTAAATTCCCCCGACTAAAATACACAAGGCGTATTCGAACATCCGGTGAAGAATTTCCGTTCTCTCTTACAACTGCACGATCGATGTTCCATTTCTGTTCCGGTGAAGGAACTCGAAATTCAGCTCGATTAATGAAGTTGGATCCGAAATCGGAAGCTTTCTTAAATCCAAGGGATGCAGAATCATTGGGTGTTAGAGATGGAGATTTGATAAAAATAACTTCGGAAGTTGGAACTTTGGAAATTGAAGCGGCAATTGATAAACTTGTTGGTGAAAAGATTGTTGTGCTTCCGTATCATTTTGAGAAAACGCTGGTTAATATGCTTACTCCGTTAAAACTTGATCCGGAGAGTATGACTCCGTGTTTCAAAGAGATTGATGTGAGGATAGAAAGGGTGTAGTGAATTCTCTCGTCAAAAAAGGCCTGGACTGGTATGATGATTTCGATTCTCGTTTTTATTCCTTCCTTGAGGAAGGTGGCACACTGAGCTTGTCGAAGTGTGGCACGAAGTGCCGGAAGGTGTTATCATTTCTTTTTTAACACACCCCGGTTTATCTTCGATAAACCACCCCTCTCAAGAGGGGAGTTCCGTTGATTATTATTTTGCAAGATACTTATTATGTTAGATTCAATTATTTCTACTCTTTCCGAATGGGTGCTTGGCATTATCGATACCGCAGGATATTGGGGGATTGCTTTATCTATGGCCATTGAATCTTTCTTTGTTCCATTTCCATCTGAAGTAATTATGCCGTTTGCCGGGTACCTCGTTTCGCAGGGGAACTTCTCGCTACTTTGGGTGGTAATTGCGGGTGCTTTGGGAAGCTATGTAGGAACACTTCCTTTTTATCTTTTTGGATACTTAAGCAGTGAAACGATTGTTCGTAGATTTATTCAAAAATGGGGGAAGTGGATTTTTGTTCCGGAAGAAGATTTGGATAAATCAATTGAACTTTTTAATACAAAAGGCGGAATAATTGTTTTTGTCGGTAGAATGATTCCCGGAATTCGAAGTGTTCTTTCAATTCCCGCCGGTATCGCAAAAATGAAATTTGTTCCTTATTCACTGTATACTCTTTTGGGGTCGCTTTCCTGGAGTTTCATTTTGACGCTTCTCGGATTTTTCTTGGGTGAAAACTGGGATATCCTAGGAGGGTACTTTAAACAATTCGAACATGTTATAATAGCCATTGTATTGGCAGTTGGTGTTTACTACATTTATTCAAAGTTAAGAAATGGCAAGAAAGAAGTTTCATCCGAGAGATCCGAAAACAACAGCAAGTAAAAAATCATTTCATACGAAAGACAGAATTCAAGTTGAGGGTAGAAACCCTGTACTGGAAGCTCTTAACGCGAATCGAACATTCAAGCGAGTTCTGATGGACCGCAATATTCCGCAGGAAGATAAAGTACTGGAAATTATTAAGAAAGCACGAGGCCGAGGGATTCAGATAGAATTTACTGCCGGAGGTGGTCTTAATTATATTTCTGAAACCGAAGGTCGTCATCAAGGTGTTATCGGAATTTTAGAGAAACGAGAGCAGAAGTCACTTAAACAAATTCTCGATGAATGCAGAGCAAAGAAAAAGAATGCATTTTTAATTTTGCTTACCGCCGCCGAGGATGAAAGAAATCTTGGAGCTGTTATTCGAACTGCTTCTGCCGTTGGAGTGGATGCTGTCATAGTTCCTCAAATGAAAAGATCCGCTGTTACTCCGGTTGTTGCCAGAACGTCGGCTGGTGCAGTTGAGTTTGTTCCTGTTATTTCAGAATCGACTTTTCAAGTTCTGAAATTGCTTGAAGACTATGGAATCAGAATGTTTGCAGTTGAACTTGGTGGTGAGAAATCAATTTATGATGCTGATTTAACCGGTGATGTGGCCTTAATAATAGGTGGTGAAGATAAGGGGGTTTCTTCAAAAGTTCAGGAAAGTTGTGAGGAAACTTTACTTATTCCAATGCCAGGACGTGCTCAATCCCTGAACATGAGTGTTTCCGCTGCACTTGTCATGTACGAAAAGGTGAGACAGGAAAAGTTTAAAAGATAAAAGAGAAAAAAGAAAAGAATCTGAAATTCGGATCAATCAAAGAATAGATTATTGTTCGAGCGTAGTCGAGAACTTCCATGTTTTCGCAATGACAATACATGGTCGATTAGATTTAATTGTTTTCCTTAACTTTTTCTAAATTTTCTGAAAGAATAGATTGGTGTAGTTTTAATAGATTTTAGAATATGAATATCTTCTGGTTTTTAATAATCTTCTCTGTATCTGCCGTTGTTCTTACTAGATCTGCGACATTCCTTGTAAAGTCTTTAACTACAATCGGTAGGTATCATAAGATTGGAGAATTTGCTATTAGCTTCATCTTTATGGCCTTTGCCACATCGCTCCCCGAACTAATAGTATCTATAATGTCTGTTGGGACGCATTCTTCTGAATTGGCCCTAGGTACGTTGATTGGTTCAAATATCGCGGCATTGACATTAATCATCGGTCTAGCAACTGTTTACGCGAAGAAGATTAGAATAAAAAGTATTATTAAGAAAAAGGATATTCTATACATGACTGGAATATGTATAGTTCTTGTATTTTTAATGATGGATGGTGATTTAACAAGATGGGATTCTGGAATCTTGTTTATGATCTATGGTTACTATATTTATAGATTAACTACTCAGGAAAAACAGTTTGAAAGCAAAGTCTTTGAGATTACAAAAAAGGATTATATTTCTGCTGTTGGTTACTTTATCACAAGCATAACTTTATTAATTGCCTCCGCTAGAATTTTGGCTTGGACTGTAGAAAATATTGGTGCTATGTTATCAATCCCAATTACCTTAATAGGCATTGTGATTGTAGCTCTGGGGACTTCCCTTCCGGAACTTAGTTTTGAACTTACTGCTGTTAAAGAAAAACATCAAGACATGGTTCTTGGAGATATTATTGGAAGCGTTGTCACAAATTCTACATTAATCATTGGAATTGTAGGCTTATTAAATCCTATTAACAATTTAGATTTAAAATTAATAAATATCGGATTATTCTTTTTAATCTTTGTCGCACTGGTGATCATGTATTTTGTTAAGAATGATGGAAAGTTGACGACAAGAGAAGGCCTTGCCATGATTATTAGTTACATAGTTTTCGTTTCTCTGGAATATCTGGTAAAGATGGTCGAAATGTGATAATTTTCTATTATAGATTTAGTTTCTAATCCGCCATGAACAAACTGACCCTGGATGACTTACGAAGACAATATTCCGATCGACCACAACCAGCTGAAGTAGAAAAGCTGGCACCTGCACCTGTTGTCGTTGAACCTACCGTTCCCGATGTTGTTGCAATTACGCCTGAGGTTACTCAAGCAAGAATGTCAACAACTCCACTTGTCGGCTTTCTGGTATTTGCAGGTATTGCGATGTTCGCGGGTTTTGCTGTTCTTGTGAATATTGAATTGAAAGATAACGAGCCAACTCAGAATGTTTTAGGTGCGGCTGATATTCAGACAGCTTTGGAAGAGAGAACCCAAGCTACAGAAAATGTAGCTCCGGAGGATATGGATATTGCTCCTGTCGTAGAGGATATTTATAATCTGATGGTTGGCGAAGAGTCTCAGAATGAAGAAGATGAATCGGTTGTTGTTGAGGATACTTCGACAAGCTCAGTAACCGAAGAAGATGTGGTGGTTGAGGAGATTGCGGATGATATGACAACCGATTTAGTAGCAGAAGCAGTTCTTGTTCGTGTTCTTGATGTTACAGGAGGTTACGTAAACCTGAGGAGAGTGCCAGGTTCTTCGACAGGTGCTTTTTCAAGAGCTGCTTCCGGAACGGAATTTGAATTAGTTAGCGAACTGGAGATTGATGGTTACACCTGGGTTGAAGTAAAGTACGATGAAAGTACAACTTGCTGGATTCGTGGTGATTTGGTTGAAAAACTTTAAGTTTCATAGTAAAATACCGAACGTTCGCCTGCATAAGGTGGACGTTTTTTACAAATTAATAAAAGGTGCGGGGCGTTAGCTCAGTTGGTAGAGCAGCTGCCTTTTAAGCAGCGTGTCGTGAGTTCGAGTCTCACACGCCTCACCAGAAAATTAAACATCGTCAGAAATGACGATGTTTTTTTATTTATATATCGCTTTATAAATTGACGGCTTTATGAGGGGTAGTGTAGAGTGGTATTGATAATTAATTCAAAATGAATTTTATGGAAAGTGATGCTATTGTAGCCGAATCTATCTATACTCCTGATAATGTCAAAGAGTCTTTACAAGGCAAAGGAATTAATATTCCTGAACAACCTGATAATATGTGTGAGAACGATCGAGAAAAGGACTCTTGGATTTTATTTGCAGAGGTTTACGATCAAGCTGAACAAGCTTTTGGTGAAGAATGGACAGATAGTAAAGAAACAATTAATACAAAGCTAAATGAATCGATTGCTGTTGCAAATGAGACGATGCGCAAAATTGGTTATCATGACAAGACCCATGCGATACGTTTTGCTGCAGCATACTTAGCTCAAGCGGTCGCCGTTCGGCAGATGATAAATGCTGGTAATCGAGAAGGTTTGGAAGAATTTATATCAGCACGTATCGGAGGAAATCGTTTATCAAGAGAATCTTCAGATGGTGATTTGATGTGGCAATTGGATAATGGAGAAAGCGTTGACGCCGTTGCGCAGCTTCAACAGGAATTTGGTGTAGGACACGTTTTTGAAGTTATGTGTGCAGGTTTCGAACATGATATGGCGGAGAAGGATTCTAGCAAGGAGGCTCACGAGGCTCTTGCTGCAGAAGAAATGGTTTCTAAAGGGCAACTTGAACGTGCACGGATGGTTTTAGCAACTCGCTATGTTACCGGAAAGCGTAATGTTCTAAATTCCTGCGACCACTTAGACGCCCCGATTGCTATCTACCCAAGTGGAAATGAAGATCAAACTAAGGAGGAGAAAGACTCTTTGACTCCACCTTTGGCTAACTTTAACCTGCAGACAGATTCTATAGCAACACACCTTAGTGCAAGGATGTTCGGCGCCTGCGATTACATAGAAATGTTCGCAAGAGACTCTTACGTTGATCAGAACTGGTTATCAATCGCTGGTATGCAAGAGCTTCTTCCTGACGATAAACGACCGGAGGCAGAGAATCTAAACGCTTCTGCTCGCAGCAACTTGGCAGAGTTGCGCGTTGCTCTTCATGCAGCTTTAAGAGAAGGTAACCCTTCGACAATTAAAGTTTCTCGAGAGCGTATGGCTAGTTTTGCTGAGCAATCATTACAAAACTATCCTTTGGCACTATTGTGGGCGGAGAATTTTATGAAGAAACCAGAAGATGCTATTGCTTTTGCTAATAGCTTTGATCTAGGTATTGGTATTGCAGATATGGGATTTCCTAAATTCCAACTTCATCAGCACCGTAGCTCTCTTTCATTAATTGAGAACAGTAACTTGAATCAATCGATTAAGGGCTCTTTAACACCAAAAGTTGGATCTTTCGATGAAAGAATTAAAGACCGGTGGATGACCTCTCCTCGAGGACTACCTATTCAGAGGATGGTTTCATTTTTTCTTGATTTAAATTCTGATGTGAACTTTA
The DNA here is from genome assembly GCA_964501355.1 of uncultured Candidatus Saccharibacteria bacterium. Taxonomy (GTDB): domain Bacteria; phylum Patescibacteriota; class Dojkabacteria; order CAZCSM01; family CAZCSM01; genus CAZCSM01. The sequence goes on from CAZCSM010000033.1 coordinate 11,795, forward strand.
CTCAGGAGGAACGGCGAGCCATTGTAGAACTAGCTTCTTTTGGTGAGTCTTGGCTCATGTCTATGGTTGCTATTAGCGGTGAACCTAAGAATAGATTCAACTTTGGTTGGATCAGTGAGATACGTGCTGGAAACTCGTTGACACGGATTCCTCCTGAATACAATGGATAGGTATTAAACTTCACGGATTACAACCTCTAACGTATCTGCATACCTCGGTGCTTCGCAGCTGAGGCAATGTAGATATTCAGGGTGTTCCGGTGGTAAGATTATACAGTTCTTTCCGATGACAATTGGGCGGTGTTCAATTTCGATCGGCAAGTTAAAGCTGTCGTAGCCGTACTCTTCATCTTCCATTTTACCCTCTCTAAAGTAATTCGAGGGCAACAAAAGAGATCGATTGGGGATCGATCTCTTATCAAAACCTCCAGTAATATTAGAGATCGATGATTAACGGATGATAAAAGTGTATATGATGACATTTGCAAAAGGAAAAGGTCCAGACATGTCTGGACCCTACAATTTCATTGTTTAAAGAATCTGATCTTAAATCCCCGACCGTAAGGTCGAGGGATGGAGAGACC
>CAZCSM010000034.1:0-5071 GCA_964501355.1 uncultured Candidatus Saccharibacteria bacterium
ACACGCTACGCTATAAACGCACTCACCAGCTTCGCTGGTGGTTTATCCTATTAAGTTAAAAGGACCGCCAATGGCGGTCCTTTTTGTTTACACAATATCTGCTTCAGTTTATAGTTCTCTCTCCTGTCGATGTCTTAACATACGATAAAAGAACGCAGCCTGTTGAGAGCCCGCATCTTCTGGAAGGAAACTATCATATACATAAACGGTTCTCATTAAACTCATTACTTGTGCAACCTTAACATCATCAATAGGTCCGATCATAAAAATATCGGTAACCGCATTGAATAATGCAGCTCTTCTCTCAAAGAACGGACTCGCTAATACAGTAAGAACCCGTTCAGGGTCCGTTCCTGTGATAGACATCTCCATCGCCTGCTCTAAAGTTGTTTGAGTCTCCATTCGTCCTTAATCTATAAGATGTCCTGGATATTAATAAATAAACCATAAATTGTCAAAATTAGTCAATAAGACCTTTGCCGGGAACAGACACTTTTGGTGAGCTAGTCAAACAGTATCTGTTCCTACATGCTTACCCTTCCCAAGCGATACACCGCTTACCGAAATCTTTCAGCGCGCCACTCTTCACAACAATCGTTTGCAAAGGAAATACACTTGCATAACGATCTAGAAGTGATATCACGTCGAGGAAAGAACGGTATCCGGATAAGCCGGAAACATCTATGTACATCTTATTGAATTCTACGCCAAAACTCATTGCCCGTTTCAAGTCGTACACATCAAGAGTTTCAAATTGTATAAGAGGACGCATTTCTCTTGCACGCTCTATACACTTCAAACTCACATCCGTAGCAATAAGATTCTGACACCGCTGGAATATCAACTCTGATGTTGTCCCCCACTCGCAGCCTATTTCCAAAATCTTATCGTTTGGTTTAATAAACTTTTGTATGGAGTTGCGGTACTCCTGCACCCCACGTGTTCCCACGTAAAGCGTCTTTAATCTGAACTGTTTGTCGTTTGCCATTTTTCTCAAGGCTAAATTAGAATTTGATTACCTTGGGAAAAATAAAAAAGAACGCCCAAAGCTGTATCTCAAAGAATTTTGAAATACAACTTCAGACGCTCTAGTCTTTAATCAAGAAATGAGTTCAAGCCACTGAGCTACTTTTGTTTTTCGTGAGAACAAAACAAAACGACCTCCTGAAGAATCAGAAGGATAATATCACAGAAGACTATGGGTTGCAAGGGTTTTATTTCTTCTCCACCTTAATAGCACTATCGGGGCATCGAGTATCGCAAAGACCACACAGAATACATTTATCCATATCTACTTTTACGGAAGGACCATTATAAACACCCGTATTTTCTTTATCCCAAGATAGGGCTTTAACAGGACATATTTCGATGCAGATACCACAACCTTTGCATAATTTTCGAAAAGTCGTATGAGTACCTTTATCGTTTTCTTTTGTATTCGCGTTATAATCTTTAACTGTATTTTCTTCCATTATTTTGCATCATCTCAAACTAGATTCGAGATCTCGTAAGTTAATATTTTACTTTAAATAACACCTTCTGGCTCGCAATGCTCGCCACCTTCCTCTAGGAAGGAGTTCTCTCCCCTCTTGAGAGGGGAAGATTCGACGAAGTCGAATCGGGGGTGTGTTCTCAAAGACAACAGACTTTGAATTACCTATTCACCAGTCTCACCACCCGGCATAAATCGTTCACCGAGCTTGAAGGCGCGCTCATTTAATTCTTCCAAATCTGGCTTCTTTTCGTAATATTTGCCAAATTTCTTATGCATTTCTGCAACTAAAAGTTCCCGTTTAACAACATTCGTTAAGTCGCTAACTGCGCCCATTATCAAAACATTTGCGCTTCGTGGTGTTAATTGAGTCGCGGAAGTTTCTGTTGCCTGTATTTCAAAAAGATTCTTTGATTTCGCCTTCAACAAATCAACCGTTTCCTTTACGGTAAACGGATCATAGATAACCTTCGTTTCAGAATCGAAATTATCAACAACTCTCTTCGTTGAACGATCTGAAAGTACAACTAACACATCCGCAACTTGAAATTTTGGAGCATCAATTGGTTGATCCCAGATCTGCACGAAGGATAAAGAAACACCACCCCTTTGTTCAACGCCGAAATTCGGGATATAAATCGTATGAAGACCCTGCTCAAAAGCTGCCTTCGAAAAAAGTTTTGCAATTGTCTGAATACCTTGTCCACCTTCACCAGCGAACAATAATTTTAAAGGTCGATCCATAAATATAATGATAAATTGTTAATGTTTAAATTTTATTGTTCAATCAAAGTTAAGAACCTCTCAACTTCGCTTGAAGAATAAAGCCTTTCTCTACTTCTCTCCTGAATTTCCTAAAACCTAGTCCCTAGAAACTAGAACCTTTGGTTTTATCTCTCCCACTTTATAAACTTCTTCCATCTTCTTTCCCATTGCAAGAGTATCCGGTGCATTAGTTCCCCAGTTCAAAGGACAAAGAGATATTGCCTCGACAAAAGAATAGGCCTTGTTATTAATCTGATTTTCGATCGCCTTTTTAATGTACATCTTCAAAACAGCGGGCATCAAAACGCTTCCTCTCGCCAAATATGCATTCTCATCGGTGATTTGACTTAAGAATTCCGGACCATGAAATGGCTTTCCATTTTGTGCATCTTCACGTCCATATGGTGCCGAACTGGTTTTTTGATCAGTTAACGTGGTTGGCGCAAGTTGTCCACCTGTCATTCCATAAAGGGTGTTATTAACAAGAATTGTTGTAATTGGTTCATTCCTATATGCAGCATGAACAGTTTGTGACATTCCGATTGCATAACCACCACCATCCCCCATGTATGCAATTACAACAGCATCAGGATTAGCTCTCTTGAAACCAACCGCTACAGGCGTTGTTCGCCCATGGTGTGTTTGTGAAGTATCAACATCAAAATAATCCCATGCCAAAAGTGAACACCCGATATCAATTAGAAAAACAGTTTTGTCCTGAATTCCCATTTCATCAATAACCTCACCAAGCATCTTCAAAACAATCGGATGACCGCATCCAGGACAGAACATGTGTGGTTTTGAATCTACTTTATAGCATTTTGGAAAACGTGGTTGTGTCATAATTTATAAGTATCAAAATCAGTCTTCAAATCCTGAAAGTATGGCTTCTCTAGTTTGTGCCAACACATCACTTCTTACGGCACCTGTTTCTAAATCAAAAATTGATGTTAAATCAGTCTTTTTAGTATGAAGGTTTACCGGAATTCCAACAACGAACAAATCAACAGGAATCCCTTTTTCGTGATGTAATCTAGATCCTCCTTCAGCCCCCAGATTCAATAAATCTCCATTAGGATTAAAAGGATTAAAACCTTTGCGAACAAGTAAGTCTTTATATGCTTGATAGGTACTTACAGACTTAACATCAATCAAGCGATTATTTCCCGACACATTTATTTTATAATCGAACCCCTCCTGAGCACCCTGCTCAATTGATGCAGGTTCAAGGGTAACTGTTTCAAAGTTTTCAACTGCTTTCACCAAAACATACGCAGCAAAAGCCCCTCGAATAAAAGCTTTTCCGCTTTCATCAGCATAGCCTTCGAACTTACTCATATCTTCTAATACAACCTTCATGTCGGTTGCATTTTCACCAGCCGCAATCATCGTTTCCATCATAAACTGAGCTATCTCCGCGTATCCTTCAACAAGATCTTTTCTGTTTATAGGTACCCCTACTTTCGATTTGAGTTGCCCAGTTTGCGCACCTGCAGTTATATCTTCTTGTACAGGTCGCCCAATCTGCACATACACTGTTTCATTCCATGCGAGATGACCATGGGATGAAACGTAACTATCGATTAATCCATTAGAACGATCAGCATTTCGTAGCATATCCCAAATACCAGCAATTTCCTGATTCATAAATTCTGGTTTACTAAAAGATTCTCCGCTCATCTCTTCAATACTTCCTCAACTATTTCTTCCGGTGTAATACCAATTGCCGGTCTAAACATTTCTCCAATTGGAGTTCCAATATCATAAATAGCCTCTTTTATTAATCTTGCAAATTGACCTTGTGCTGATTCTATTACTAAAAATTCCTTTGCATCTTTTGCAACTTCTCGAAGTCTTTTTGTCGGTAAAGGACGAAGTGTAATCGGTCGGAAATATCCGACTTTTACGCCTTGTTTCCGAAGCTCTTTAACCGCAGTCTTTACTGCAAGGGAAACAACACCGTGTGAAAGAAGAACTAAATCTGCATCTTTCAATTCACCTTCATCATATTCAGCAATTTCATCCGCGAGTGCATCAAAATCTTTCTGATATTGCAAGATCACATCATTGATCTCTTCCTCCATGTTGTAGCAGTTTCGCATATTTGCAACCTGCTTTTTGTTCGGATCAAGAAGAATTGGATGAGCGGGATACAAGTCGGATGGTATCGGATCATACAAATCGACTTCGGTTAGCATCTTTGCCTGATATCCATCATAAAGAACAAATGTTGGAAACATATATTTCCAAGCAGATGAAAAGGCTTTTATTCCATAATCATAAAGATCCTGCAAACCTGCAACAGAATAAACAATTCTAAAGCCTTCTCCATTACCGCCAAAGCAAGTTAATGTAACTTCTTCCTGTGAATAAATTACAGTTGATGTTGATAATCCACCACGTTGACCAATGAATGAAACAACAGGAACACGAAGAGCTTCTGCAGATGAAAAAGCATCCTGCATCAAAACATTACCCGGACCGGCTGTAACAGTAAAACACTTCTTACCGGCAAGGGTTGCACCCATCACGGCAAAACCGGAAGACATTTCATCTTCACATTGCAAAACTTGAAGAACATTTCCGGATACCGGAGATTTTTTTGGATTATTCGGCTCGCCAACCAGCTTTGCCCAGATTTCCAAAACTTCAGAAGTCGGAGTAATCGGATAGCCGAAAAACAACTCCGCACCAGCTGCTAAAGCAGCTTTTGCAACAACATCATTTCCCGTAGTCAGCACTTTCATCTACAAATTTCTGAAATACAAATTTAGTATAAAGTCTTAATGTTGAGAGCGCAAGAAGAATTTCAGC
>CAZCSM010000034.1:5171-11309 GCA_964501355.1 uncultured Candidatus Saccharibacteria bacterium
TATCAGCTATCAGCTATCAGCTATCAGCTATCAGCTATCAGCTATCAGCTATCAGCTATCAGAATAATTTTGTGAGGTTTTACATAACGTGTCAAGCATTCCATCTAAAAAGGTTCCTTTTTCCCTTTTTCATTTACTGTTTGCTATTTGTAATTTTGTATTTGAAATTTCATGGCTAATACCATTACTATTTCCTATTAAATTATTTTTATTGAAAACATTCTTATTTCTGATATAATTACCTTTGCTTTGGGGTGGTAGTTCAGTTGGTTAGAATATCTCACTGTCACTGAGAAGGTCGCGAGTTCGAGTCTCGTCCACCCCGCCATAATCTTTTTTAATCCCCGCCAGTGAAGTTATTTCCACCAATGGTTTTTGCTATTTCAGAAATTGGCATTATAATAAAAATGACAGATACATATTTCAGAAAGTAAATTTATCGAAAAATGGAAGATATTCTTTATTACATGCGCAATCCACTATGTCCATATAAAAAGATTGAGAGAAAGATTGCAAAACAATTTACCCCAATAAATCCAGTATCTGGATTATGTCCTGCTCGATGTATTGTTTGTTTCGCTAATATGTGTGAAGGAACTCAAACAGTTATTGAGACAGATGTACCTGAAAAATTAAAACAAGCAAGAGATCGGATCTTTATTAATGAAACGTGTGAATCTACCATCCCCGGAAAAGAATCTCTAGTGGCAAAATTTTACCGAGATTTACCAACAGAAACAAATATCCTTAATTTAGAGACAAGATTTCCGTGTTCCATATTAAAACTTATTAAACACTTCGATTATAAAAGATTTGATGATTTTATTGTACAAATTAGTTATACCGGATTTAATAATGAATTTAGAAAAGTTTTTGAGCCCGGAACCCAACCATCTGAAAGTAGATTGCCGTGTATCAAAGAATTAATAGATCAGGGTATTAATGTTTCAGTAAGACTTGACCCTCTCTATCCCAATTATCACACTAAAGAAAGAATTAACTCTATTGTTAAAGATTTAAGTGAAATTGGTGTTAAACATGTCACTATCGCTATGCTAAAGTTGACCAAAACTGCGTTAAACAGAGTGAAAAGAACGTATCCATCACTTGCCCAATATTACAAAAATTCAGAGATGTTTCATCAAGAGTATTATTTAGACAAACAGATCAGAAAAGAAATTATTGGTAACTGTTTAATGGCTTGTAAAACATATGGTGTCAAAGCAGCATTATGTCTTGAATATAAAAAAGCGCATAGACTTTCATGCGGATGTAAACCGGATGTATTCTGTGAAGGCTTCTGTATGAACTATTCTGATTAAATAAAAATAATTTCAACAAGACATCCGATTCATGAACAAAGAATCTATTAATTATCGTCTTATCCGTCCAGATGATATAGAAATACTCACAGAGATTTACCAAGAATCTTTCGGTCCCGAAAAAACCGGCGACAATTGGAGCTTAGAAACTTCAAGAGCTCATCTTCAGGAAGTTTTTGAAAACCTTAATGATCAATATTGCTTTATTGCTGAATATGAATCAAAGGTTTTTGGTTATGCGTTCGCTTATGAAGTTAATATGGAGGAAGGAAAAGAATTGTTATTTGACATAATCGCAGTAAGACCTGAAGCACAAGGTATGGGTATAGGAACGACACTTTGGGAAATGGTAATGACAAATGTAAAAAAGAATAATCTAACAGCGGTGAGACTGATTTCGAGTCCCAAAATGCCGTCATATCAGTGGTATATGAAAAAAGGAATGAAAGAAAGCGATTGGGTTGAATTGATAATTAGGAAGAAAGATTTCAAATAAAATCTGTAATGTAAGAAATATTAACCCAATGTGCTTATACCGATAGATTAAACACAGTACAACAACAAACTTGCAAAGAACTGCGTTGCAGTTCTTTTTATTATTAAGACTATGACAGAAAATTTTGTGACACAAAACCAGGAACCTACACTCGAAAGTCTTTTTTCTAACTACCCTGAGGTGGAAGCTGCATATCAGCAAGTATTTGCACGTTTTGAAGAATGTGAACTTATTAGTCATAACTGGGAACATGTATTATCTGTAACAGATTGGTCAATCAAACTTGGAGATGAAGAGGGTCTTCGCGAAAAAGAATTGTCTCAACTGGCAGTTATCGCACTTCATCATGATAATGGATATATGATAGAGCGCGAAAACGGCAGATGGGATTATAAAGAAGACAAACACCAAGAGAGATCAGCAGCACAATTCGAAGTATTTGCTCGAAAATTTCCAACACTCTTTGATACAGAAGAATCTATCCAGAGAGGAATTCATGCGATTATAAAAACAAACTTTAATGAACCACCTTCAAATACATTTGAAGAATGTCTTAGAGATGCAGATATCGCACCGGTAGGTTTTCCCGTAGAATCTTATTTGAAATTCATCGAAAAACTAAGGCAAGAATGTGCCAGTAGAGAAAACTGGAGTATGCATAAAGATGCACTCAATCTCTCAAGCTGGGGAAAGAAACAAGCATGGTTTATAAGGGATTTTATCAAACTGTACACTAGCTACGCACAAACACATTGGACAGTACCAAGACAAAGAAACATTCAGGCTCTACAGAATCACTACGTCGATCAAACGGCATAACTACGCATTATTCCCCATCACCCACCATTGACTATAGGACGGTTTTCTTATATAATACCTATAGCATAATTTATCTGTCCAACTGAATATGAAAAAACAACTTAAATTAATTTCCTACATTTCTGTAGCGGCAGTCGTCGTTTCTCTTTTGCTATTCGGATTAGAAGATAAAACCATATATGAAACGCAAAAAATAACTGCCGAAACAGTTGTGAAAACGGTTGACTTCAGAACACAGATTTATCCTGAATACTACACGAAGATTGATTTGGAGTCGATGGATGATGTAAAAGAAGTCTTTGTTAAAAAGGGAGATAAAGTTGCAAAAGGAGATATTCTGGTTCAACTTGATGATACGAAAGAAAAAGCCTCATATAATTCTGTATGGAATTTATACAATCAACTTGCAAAATACAGGGATGAAATTAGAAAAAGCAAAATTGATTCAGTTGCAAATTTCCAAGAATTACAGCAAGAATTAAACAATGCAGAAGTTGAATTAAAAAACTTAATTGCACAAACAGATTCTATCGACGAAGAATTGCAAAATACGTTAACTGAAGAGCTTTCAATTGCAATTGAAAGTTTATCAACTGCATTAGAAAGTGCAGAAACCTCGTTGAACAGTTACGATGTTGAACAACTTGTTCAATCAGCAGTAAATGCAACTTATTCTCAAGTCGAAAGTGCAAAAGAAAAAGTTGAAGCCAGAAAAATAAAAGCACCATTTGATGGTACCGTACTTCACATTCAAACAGATAAATACGTTAAAGAAGAAAACTCTCTAACAAGTTCGCTTGAAGCTTTGGACTTAAATTCGCTGATGGAAGGAATGAGCGATCCTACAAGCTTTCTTTCTAGTGGACTCAGTCTTGGTTCTGATTCAAACGAAACGGATTTGAGAGAAGAAAACTTCATCGTATTTTCAAATCTTGAAAAAGTTTACCTTTACACAGACTTTTCTGAAAAGGAAATTCTTAATATTGCAGAAGGGATGTCTGTAGATATTTACTTCGAAAGTTCAAAAGAAAAAACTACAGGAAAAGTTGAGGATGTAATGAATTTTCCTCTTAATGACGGAGCAGAAGAGCCTCGTTATGGCATTGTCATTTCAATTGATGAAATGCCGGAGCAATTTCTAATAGGATCCAATATCAGCGGAAGCATTAAGATTTACGAACAGGAAAATGTACTCACTGCTCCAATTAGTGCAGTAAGTTATACATCAGGCAGAAACGCTTACGTTTATCAATTGGATAGCAATAAAGAATTAACTGAAAAAATGGTTGTTATCGGAAATGAGATTTTCACAAAAGTAGAAGTTTTAGAGGGACTTGAGGATGGCGATGAAATTGTTGTTGATGAAGAAAAAGTAGTTAAAAGACTAACACCTAGACCATGGATAAAAAATCTGTTAAACAAACAATAATAGAGCTCAAAGAGATTGACAAATGGTATAGGACAAAAGCAATCTCTTTTCATGCACTAAAGAAAATCTCTGCATCAATTGATGATGGAGAATTTGTCGCTATTATGGGTACTTCCGGAAGTGGAAAGTCAACGCTGATGAATATAATAGGATGTCTTGATAATTATGACGGTGGGAAATACAGTCTTTGCGGAAAAGAAGTAAAGTCATTAACTGATAAAGAACTTGCAAAATACAGAGGTGAAGTGATCGGATTCATTTTCCAATCATTTAATCTAATCAATCGATATTCCGTCCTTGATAATGTTTCCATGCCGAATATGTATGTGCCAACGGAGAATGCAATTGAACGGGCAAAGGATTTGTTAAAAAAAGTCGGTCTAGAAAGCAAGATGAGTAATAAACCGAACGAACTTTCCGGAGGACAGAGACAAAGAGTTGCAATCGCAAGAGCATTAATGGTAAATCCCGAAATAATTCTAGCAGATGAACCAACCGGAAATTTAGATTCCAAATCCGGAAAAGATATTATGCAGCTATTAACAGACTTAAATAAAGAAGGAAAAACAGTTGTTGTAATCACACATGATCAATATATTGCAGATTATGCTGACAGAATCATTTATTTGCAAGACGGAGAAATTATTAATAAGACAAAGTTCAAAAAGAAATAATTTTGCAACAAAGACTTTTCAATCGACGAAGAAAAACAACATTGTTACCACATTGTAACGACATTGAATCAATATTGATACAACATTATTTATGGGAAAACTCATTAAATACACAATTAAAGACATTTGGACAAGTAAGTTAAGATCCTTCTTAACCATCTTTGGTATTGTCGTAGGTATTGCTAGTGTTACTGTGATGGTAAGTATTGGAGAAAGTTCACAACAACTCATAGAACAAAACCTCACACAAAACATATCAGAAGATGTTTTGATTATTACAATGGGAAGTGAAGAAGCCGGAATTTTTAGTTCAATCACCGCTTTGCTTGGAGAATTTTCAATTGAAGATTACAAGGCAATACAATCACTACAGGAGATGAGAGGCGACTTCATTTTTTCAAGAATAGCCAGTGATCAAATTACTGTTGAAACGGGAGGAGTTCAACTAAACGCTCTAGCAGCGATAACTGATAAAAATTATTCTGACATAATCAACATTAAAAGTTCCGAAGGAGAAAACTTAACCCAAACGTACCAATCCAAAGGAATCGTATTTATTGATTACAAGCTATCTAAAGAACTCTTCAAAATAAAAAGTGCATTAAATCAAAAAGTAAGCATAAACAATAAAGACTTTACTGTTGTCGGCGTCGGGAGAGAAAAAGAATCTTCCATGACACAAGGAATGAATATGATATTTTTAAACTTTAAGGATTACGAAGAAACCTTTTGTACAAAAGCAAAAATATCGTCATTTGCAATAAAGGCTGACCGCGTAGAGGATGTTCCTGAAATCAAAAGAGATCTAGAGTCAATACTTCAAATAACTCGTGGATTCAATATCAATGATGAAAAAGATTTCATTGTTCAAACACAGGCGGACATTTTAGATAAAACAGAAATAATCACAACCGCGTTAAGTTTATTTATCACAGTAATTTCCAGCATTTCCCTATTTGTAGGTGGCGTTGGAATAATGAATATTATGCTTGTTTCCGTGAAAGAAAGAGTGAAAGAGTTTGGTTTGAGAAAAGCAATCGGAGCATCAAACATGGATATCATGCAGCAAATAATAATGGAATCAATAGTTTTCTCTATTATTGGAGCAGTTGTAGGATCCCTGGCGGGGAATTTATTCGCATTAATAATCCAAACAATTGCGGGACTCCCATTATTGATTTCTATTAACGCAATAATTAGTTCAATATTTGTATCAACCTTTGTTGGTGTTGTATTCGGCTTTTATCCTGCACTAACAGCTGCGAAACTGTCCCCTATCGAGGCACTGCGTTCTGAGTAAAAGAGAGCCTAATTCGGAGTTTTTAGTTGATAAAGAGGACACATGTCTAAGCGGTAGCGATTTTGACAAAGGGAATTAAATTAGGATCATTTAAACAA
>CAZCSM010000035.1:0-8726 GCA_964501355.1 uncultured Candidatus Saccharibacteria bacterium
TCTAATCTATCCAAAATTGAATATTTCGCTTGACTTAGTATAATGGGTCTCCTTTATAAAAGGAGGGGAAATTTGTTACTCCGTCCATATCTCGTATGCTTCTTCTAGCGTTATGAAAACAACGGGTCCGCTATCGTTATCATCACGAAATGACTCTAAATACTCAAGAATTGTTTCCATTCTTGGTGCATCAACATTAAAGAATCTTGGATGACTTAAGAATGTTACCAGTTTCTTTTCTTCAACAATTCCGCCTGAATAATTATCTTTAAGTTTTCGAATTGAAGCTTCGGCTTCAAAAGCGGTAGTGTCCCCGCCATTATTAGGAAATTCCCAAAGATTTAAATTCGGTGCTTTTGATGAATTTTGGTCTGATTCAGAAATTAAATATGGTTGAGTTGTGCTTTCTAGATTCCAGTAAGGGAAACTGCTCCACCAGGAATCTTTTTTTCGCCCGGAAGTATCAAGCCAGAAGTTGTAATCTTCTAGCGCATTCAACACATCCATGTCCGCCATCCATCCTCCCGCACGATACATCTTTGGCGTACCAAGACCATTTTCTTCAAATTTGTCAATTCCCCAACCAATAATCTTTTTTACCTCTTCGTATGAATATTCCGTTGTTAGCACATCCTGACCGTCTGCATCCTTGTATCGTCCCCAACGCGGTGCATCTTTCGGCTCAACTCCGGCATCCGCGACCATATCTTTGTGCATGTGTAAATGAAGACCAATCGCTTCACCAAGTTCATCTCTTCTATTTTTCACCCAATCGGTCATATAGTCTCGCTGTGCTTGCGTAACACTCTCTGTTATGTAAATTCGGGGATTGAAAAAATGGGTTAACGGAACATCGTATTTCTCAGTTATCTCCGCCATTTGGCTCAAATAATCAGGATTCTCATTATATCCTTCCCAATCAATAGTCCAGGAAATATAAATCGGTTCTGAGATAACAAACCTGCTAATCTGGCTGGTTATTTCGTTTGGTTTATTTCCGACTATTGCGATGACTTCATACGCCCCGGATTTGAATTCTTCTAAGTTTATCTCTGCTAAATATGTTCCGGGATAGGCTTCCTCCATTTCTCCTCCAAAATTTTCTCCGACAATTGTGTAAGAAATTTCGTTCACCACCAAATCTCCATTATTTACCTCTGCCGTAAATCTTAAAATCTCATCTTGTTTTGGATCTTTTATAATCCATTTTGAAGAAACCTCTGTTGTTACTTGATACTTAACTTCATTTCCGAATGTGACCTCATATCTTGGGCTAATTGCTTTGGGAACGAGCGTTCCATTTACTAATTCATATGGATTGGTGAATTCCTTTCTAATATCACCAATGAAAATATTTTCATAATAAAGAAAATATCTATTATCCGCAGCTTGTGGATATATTCTATTTACAGCTTTAAATAAAATGGTTGTTTCTGCTTGATTCGGATCTATAACAGTTGTCTCCAAGAGCTCTCTTTCGTATGCATTAGATGGATTAAAGTAAGTAACTGTTAAATCTTCTCCAGACTCGGTTGATTTTCCCAAGCTAACCAGTGTTTTGTGATCTATTTTTATTGACAGTATTTCATCCTTATTAATACTCGTAAAAACTTCGGGATTGGAAATAGAGACTTGTTGATACTGCCCATATTCGTTATTCCACCATGGAATTCTAACATTCTCTGCAAGCGGTTCTACAATTTCCAGGTCTTTAATAGAAACCATTGTTCCCGCAACATCAGAATAAACAGGGATTTTCAAATTCCCAAAAACAACTATTACCATTGCAATCGAAAGTATCATAAATCGTTTCTTGAAAAGCCTTTGATATGGTGTGAAAATGTCTGTTCCTTTTCGAAATAGAGAAGGGGAATTAAGTGAATTTACGGAGGATGCAAGCATACTGAGACTCATCAGCACGCCAAAAAGAACAATCGTAATCTGCCACTCTACATATTTCTGTCCCCAAACCTGTTGATAAATCAATAGAATTAACGTTGAGAACAGGAACATATCAAATGCATCTTGCCCGATATAAATAAAGAATCTGTTAATTGGATCGAGTATTTTTGTTTTTTCCAGATTTTTAATTATGGATCTTGAAAAAGCTATGAAGGCAATCCCAATTGACAGGAAACCGACAGATGGTGGCCATCTATTAAGCGGATCCAGAAAAGGAATTTGATACAACTTTGTAATAATAATTAATAATGCGTAAATAAGAATAGCAAAGATTCCAAGTGTTGAGCTCTTTAGATTTAAAACCCCTTCGATTCTAACCTTGTTCACGCTATTTCCCCACCAGAGTCCAAGTGCAAAGATTGGGAAATACTGGAGAATCGGAAACCGATAAACGCCTTCACTTCCGACAAACAGGGCCTTCCAAAAACTGTATGGTTCCGGTGCATAAATTGTAAATAATACGGATCCGATAAAGAATGTTAGTATTCCGGCAACTACGGCAAATGAAAATCTTTTCGATATTACTTTATAAAACTTGTGAAGAAATATTGTTGAAATCGAGAGGAATAAGAAAGGAATAATAAATTCTGTAAAACCGGGCACTTCGGTGAACGACAGAATCTTCACAATCTGTAATAGCCATCCACTAGCGGAAAAGCTCGGAACGCTTGCTACAAAGGCGATTGTATAATAGCCGATTAATAAATATGCTGTCCTTTTGAGAATATCATAAGACTTCTTTTTCCAATCAACATTCTCTTTCAGGTATGCGAGCGTTGTTACTGCGCCTGAAACGAAAAGGAATGTAGTAAAACAGAGTGTGTTTCCTACGCCTTCCCAAAAGCGAAGAATTTCATTCGTTCCGTCATGGAAGAAGTGAATTGCGTGAGCAAGTATCATCAGGAATACCGCAATGCCACGAAGATAATCAAGAGAAAGATCTCGATTTGATTTAGAAAACATTTTTGGTTTTAGCGCAATCTCTCTTTCGAAAGGCTTCTCGTTGGGCATGCTTTTTGTTGTTAATAATACTTATCTTAGCAAATTGTCGGAGAAGTGGAAAGATACTTACCGTACGTCAAATACTTCTAACATTGTTTTGTATGCTAGGGTAATTTCTCGAGATAATTGGGTAGCAGCGTTCTTTCCATGTGCACAGATTGTAACCATTCCTCCCGGATTAAGGTTAACTCTCGCCTCTTTTCTTGTGTTTCCAGCTGTTGATCCCGCTCCACAGATTACACCTTTTTTAGATTTCGGAGCTGATGCGGTCATGTTACCAGAGACGTTGACCTGAAGTAACTTTCCACTCCTCCCCCGAACAAACCCCTGTGCTCGGGTTAATATCATTTCAATTTGGGCTCGAGCAATTCTTCTGAAAAGGTGTGGATCCTCATTAGATCCTGGTGTGGTTCTCAGTGATTCGAGGTCTCTTAGGTATGGTCTAACTTCGTCACGGAATTGGGGGAGTATTTTTGCAATTAGAGCAGTACCATTTTTAAAAAGCATTTTGCCTGCAGTATCCCTTGAAGAATAATCACTCGCTGCCGCCGTTGATAGCTTTAACAATTTGCTGTTAACTGATTCCCCAATTGAGGCTTGATCCATTGCCTTCTCAATGTCTACGAGCATTCTTGTTGAAAGAACCCGAAGTCGTTGTGATATTTCCTTTGGTATAGGAGCATTATTTCGTACGTGTTCTTTTGCTAGTGCAAAAAGTTTTCTGTACTCTGATAATTGGTCTGATTCTTCTTGGAAGCTGTTTGTTATTGCCAAGTCTTCCTTTTCTCTTTCTGACCAAAAAGCTTCCCTGGTTGTCTCTTTTACAACATTTACGGGGTGTCCTGGAACTTTATCTTCCCCTATTTCGATTCCATACAAAACTAACTCAAGCAATTTTGCCTCCGCAAAAACTCTCTTCGTTTGAAGGCTAACCGCATCGGATCCCATCGTTTTTGCATATTCTTCTTCTTGCTCAAGACCCGGGACTGGATTGGCAGCTTCTGCGTATGTTCTCGTTTTTTCTATCAGCGCATGAATAGTGTCTTGCAAGTTAACGGTAACAACTTCTTCTTCCTCCGATTTTCTCCAAGCTATATCTAAATCGCTCAGATTATGTACTAGTTCTAAAACCTTTGCTGGTCTCATCGGACCGGTTATCATTGTCGAAATTCCATTTCGGTCTCGAGTTGCTTCTATTCGTTGAGAAACCTGTACTGCAAGTTGTGAAAATAGATCTTCATCAAAAGATTTCTGTTGTGGTTCTTCTGGCAGTGATGGATTAATTTCCACTCGAAACCGAGCGTTTTTTGCCGATTCCCAAAGATTACCGCCCTCAAGGGTATTTTGTTCTTTCAGTACATCTACAAGTGGTCGAGTAGCTTGGTACGTTTCCTCACTCAATGGTGTCTTTCTAAAATCTAATAATACGCACAGGCTGTCAAGTTGATTTAACCTCATTGCGATTAAGTATTTTTCATCAGGAGAAGCTGTCTCATAGATTGATCTAATTTTATCAGCTAGTTTTTCTACCTCTGCTATCCGTTCAATATCTTGTCTATAATCTTCTTTCGTTTTTAATGTTCCGTCAGCATTATGGGTTGGGACAAGAGTATCTAACCCACCAACTCCAATGGCAATATATTTATCATCAACAGAAGTTTCTTGTGGCATTCCATATTCAAATCGACCCGTGCTGAAGTAATCTACACCAACTGGAGCTCCCCCGTATCCTTTTGGAGTGCCAATTGGTTGATCAGTATCAAATTGTGATAATCCCAATGCTCCAATGAGGAGACCTTTTGGATTATTCATAATTTGTTGATTTGCCACAATTGTTCTTGCTGCACCGTGGTAAACATCTATGTCCTCCCCTTCTTGTTCATGAATGGCACTGTTCAAATCGCTTGTGTATTGTCTAGCCACCTCCCCGTTATAAGTGATGTGGTTATACTTGTTTGTTCTAAGAACGCTGCCCTCGGGATCTGTGCGATGTACAATTGTTATTGCAGTTTGACCAAGTTTTGTTGTGCCCCTCTTTTCTCCTTGATACAGATCTTCTGTTTGAAGTACACGCCCATCTTCTGCGGCAATATCAAAACACCCTGTTGCCAAAGACATTCTTTGCGTGTTAATTTCCCAGGGAGTTCGGTTGTCTCGAATGACATCCTTGTTCTTCATGCCGAGAATTGCTCCGGCCATCGTGTCTAGCATGTACTGAATAAGTCTTGAGTTTGCAGATTTTGGTTCATGATCTAATGGGGAAATAAATCCTCGGTTAAGTCCACGAGTCCCCAATAGTCCAGAAACTCTCCCTAAAACTTGTTGGATATCTAGCCATTTAGATACTGCTATCCTATCTGTATCTTGAAACATGGGTGTCGTATTACTGGTATCGCCTAAGACCATTCTTTTAAACCAAGCATCGACATCATTAACACTTTTGAGTAACGCCCTCGTACGAGCTATTCCCCAAGAAGGTTTCTCTGAGACCTGTTGAATCGTATCTGCATTCCTTTTTCGTATATCATCCAATACTATTCTTAAATCAGCTTTGTTATTAGCGCGTTCTTCAAAAATGTCTTGTATGGCACGCTGTTCTTCATTTGTCGTTTCAATATCTTTTGGTATGGGAACTTCACCAAGAACTTCTCCATCATGGCTTACTAGTGTAATAGGTATACCTCCCGGACCAACCTGTTCACCTTGTGGCATATTATTATGAGTTGTTACTTCTCCGCCTTCTGCACTCATGTTTGTCGGTAATAATAGAAAAACACCATATAATATTATTGGACGTTTATTAAGAATTAAGAATTACGTTCACGGCAATATGCCAAAGGTATAATCCCTCATATTTAGAGTATCACAAAAAGTGTAACTAATTAAGATTTTTACTGAAGATTTACGCCCTTATGTTGTGGGATGTATAAGTCGTTGTGAAAATGCGGTTGTTACCCTTCCGGCGAAGATCTGAGAGTAAATATCAAGAGATTCCAGGAATTCCCTCTTTGCTTTTTTCGTCTTTGTCCCACGGAAAGTGAAGATCGTTCTCCTCTGTCCTTGATTGTCTTGAATCGTATTTGCCATAATCATTTGAGACCTTCTGCTTGTCGCGGACGTTGCTCCAACTCCGGCACCTGTGCGTCTCGTCTTTGGTACAGATAATGTTTCATTTCCTGCGACATCATCATATAATCCGGAAATTGGATAAATCATATTGGTTAGGAACATTTGAATTTCTGCGCTGATAACTTCTTTTCTCGCTCGCATATCAATCTTTCCTAGCTGTGCGATTAGTTCTTGGGTTTCAGGTGAGCTGAACTGCGGTAGCTGTTTTCCTATCATAATAAAGGCTCTTCGAATTACTCTTTGTACAATCTTTGGCTGCTGCACATATAATTCACCTGCTTTTTCTGTAAGGGAAATGAGCTGCCCATTAATAGTTCTCCCTTTCCTTGCCTTCGACATTGTTTGCGATACCGTGTTTAGAGCTCTGATGAATTGTCCGCGAGCATAAATCAAATCCTGTTGATCGACGCTTTCACGTTCTCTGTCATATTTATGAAGTAATCGAACGTATGATTCCATCAGACCGTTATTTGCAACCTCGATACCTGTGAATGTATTGGTAATCTGCAACCCCATATCTGCGCATTCAGCCATGACGCAATTAACGGGTCTTCCTCCCGTAGCATAGCGAAGAACTTCCAATAGTTTTGCATCTCCCCTCAACTGTTTTGCTATTGTAAGAAGCGTCTGCTCATCGACTCCCATATTAGTAGAAGCTGCAGACATCAAATACTTCTCAACGCCGGATCTCAATGAATTCCATTGTTCGGTTAAATCGACTGTTTCAATTCTTTCGCCCTCAGCCTTCTCAAGCAAATCTCTTTTTTGAAGAAGTGAAGCTGACAAATCTTTTGATCCTCGTCGTTCTCGATATAATGCTTCCGCCTGATACAGAACCTCTGATTTTCCTCGAGATCTTTGTACTGATTCCTTATATGCTTTTCGCGCTGATTCAATCCGTTGATCTATATCTTCCGTCTGTAAATTCTCCAAACTTTCCTGGTGGGTATTAATCGAAATTCTAAATAAGCATTCTGATAATTTCTCAAATCGTGTCTGTTCTCCCAGTCGTTGCTTTTTCAATTCTGTAACAACATCTCTTGCGTTTTGAATAAGCTCATGTGAAGTCGTAGATGGTCTCATATCAAGGAATGCTGCCATTAGTCCGTCTTTCTGTATTCCTCTTAAAATCTTCCGTTGTTCTCTCTTTGTTCCCGCTTGCGCAAGCTTCGCTTCATATAGATTCCGAAGATCAACCGCTCTCTGTGCAATTCTCAGTTCTCTCGTAATATCATCCGCAATTTCCGCTTGGGACTTCAATTCACCTTGCTCATTTTTCATGAAAAGAATAACCTCATAACCATTGATACACACAGAGATGTTGTCATTCTTTACGACGCTTGTATACATACCATATTCCGCTGATCTTGTTTGGTAATAGTCAATGCTCTGGAATCGTCTTCCATTCAGCAGCTTATCAACTTGTTGTTCATTTGATAAAGTCTGAGCCGTTTGATAAATTGTTCGGGCAATTTCTTGAATCGCATCGATTTCACGTTCCCCTTCAGATATTCTGTTGGCTAATTCAATAGTAGGTCCTCCATCAATTTGATGCTGTGCTATGAGGGTTGATCTCACCTCATTTGGTGACTCCAGATTAAAGTTTACGGTAATTGCATTTACTCCCAATCCTGTAGCTTTGAGTTTTCCTTCCTCGTCAGCGGCCATGTCTTTCGTATCCAATTCCTGACGTCCATTAAGTGCTATCGGGAAAAACGCAGTAGTTGCTTCGAGTCGATTTGTTTGTGTTCTCCATGGGGCCTTCACTTTCTCTGACATATTTTGAAAAAACAAACCAACAACTTTAAATATCTCTTCTCCCCAAGCAGATAATCTTGAATCCTTATCCTCTTTTGACATTTTGAGAAGAAATTCTCTATTTGCTCCACGCAATGCCAAAAGAGCTAAACCTGAACCGGCAAGATTTCTCAAAACCTCAATTGCATTTTTTCTCTTTGCAGTCAGTTCTTCTGCCGTTTTTGCAGGATTGGGGAATATAATATTATTTTTGATCTGCTCCTCAGTTGCTCCCGTTATCTTTTGAATCTGTCTGTTTGCCAGCCCGTACAAAAGCTGACCTGTTTTCCCCATTGCGACTTTGTTTCCCGCCAGCCTGTCAGCAAGGAACTTTGCCACATTGTTAACTTTGACTAACAGTTCCTGTCGTGCCATTTTCCGCTTATGAAAATCTTGATCTTCCGGGGAAAGATTTTCTAGGGAATCTCTTTTTTGAAGCTCTTCTTCAATTGCGAGATCCAATTCCCCGCGTGCGGAATTTCTGAGCTCCAGTAAACAGTGTGTGGGCATCCAAGGTATTTCATCCATAATTTGGGGATCAGCACTCTGAGAATATGCTACCGCAATACTCATTCCATCTCGTATCTGATGGATTTCATCTTTACTATAAACGGCGGCTCTTGAAGATACTTCTTCTTCAGGGTGAGCAATAATGGGAAGACCGTTTGCCTCTAATTCATTTCTTATATCTGGTTGTTCAAAATTCAATCCGTCCGACATATTGTTTGATTAAATATCCAATTCAAGATTATACCACTTTCATTAAGAATTAATAATGTGTTGTATTGACGGAGCGAATTTGACAAAGACGTAAAAAAGTGGAAAAGCTAAGTATG
>CAZCSM010000036.1:0-6276 GCA_964501355.1 uncultured Candidatus Saccharibacteria bacterium
GATTTAGCCGGCAGGATAGAAACCACCGGCGTTGTTAGCCGGTGGTAGATCATTCCGGGCTTGACCCGGAATCCATTCCTATGTGTCATCCCGCACAGCGAAGCGTGATGCGGGATCTCGGCATTCTCCTGAAAAAGTATGTTGTGAGGTGTATAATCAGTACAAGTTTTAAAATAAATAAGAAGTGGCCGAACTAAAATTTCAAGAAAAACAAACAATTGACCAGTTATTAGATATGGGGGAGGGATATGTCTCCGATTTTAGCAATAGGACATTTCAGATGTTTATTGGCGATTTTAACATTGACATCTACGATGACAAATACGCTGATTATGGTAACTCAAAAGCTAAGAGATTGAGATGTTTAAATGAAAAGGAAAATAATTTTGTTGTTGCCGAGATTCTTGAAAGTCTATTAGAGCATCAGATGGCTGTGGATATTGATCCTGGTCTCTACGCAGTGAGGCCGAAAGGAAAGAGAGAGACACTATACCAACAAACAAGGAATATAATTTTTCGTTTGAAAGGTAAGTCAAAAGTTGAGAATGTTTCCTCAATAAAGACTGTTACAGGAGATGAAGCATTTACACTTCTTGCAGAATCGGTTAGAAAAAGTATTGAAGATAATAAGCCGGTTGAAGCCTTGGATGGACTTCACACGTATATGATTAAATATTCAAAAAAGTTATGTGATAAGTACTCCATATATTATACTGAAGATCACCCGTTACACTCGATCTTTGGGAGTTATGTACGAAATATAAAAGAAAAAGATATTGTTGAATCAAATATGACACTAAAGATTTTGGGTTCTTACGTAAAAATGCTCGACACCTACAATGGTGTTCGTAATAATGAAAGCTTAGCCCATGATAATGATATAATTAATGACAATGGGGCGTTGTTAATTTTAAACTGTATCGCTAATCTTGTCAGATTTGTAGATGAATTAGAAAGAAGATGACTGGATTCCGGATCGCTGTCCGGAATGACGACATCTCTACTTCACCTCAAACTCCACATCCACGACGGCATCCTCATCCTGAAGACCAAAGTAGGTAAGCTTGTTTTCTAAATCCCGTTCGGTAAGATTAGATTCATTGTTCAAAACACTCCAATTTTCCGGATATGTGATTTCCATATTTAGGTAGGAATCTCCGATTCCTGACTGTTTCTGGGATAAGTAGTTATAGACTTTCTTGTCAACAGGTTTATCAGCGACAGTATAGGTTTTGTAGTTAATCGAATATGAGCCTGTGCTTTGAAACTCGATTCTAATCCATCCAGAAACAACTTTGTAACTGTATCTATCTTCAACAATGCCATCTTCCAACCCCTCGATACTTTCAACTTCAGCATCTTTAGGAATAATGTTTTGAACATAATTCACATACGTTCCTCCCGGCCAATCTCCGGTTTCACTATTATTTGTATATTCTACAGTCAAGTTGTTCTCTGCCCAGGTGTCACTGAGTGCCACGGTTTGGGTAATCTTTCTTTCAACATATTTGTTTACCTTGTTTCCTCCGAGATTATTTTCAACAATAAATAGATATTCGCCATCGTGTTGTGCAACTCCGCCATCCCAGATCCTTTTTGTAATAACTCTTTGCGCCGCTGGATCATTGAGGTAAATGAAAATCTCTCGCTTGTTAAGCATTTCTTCAAGTAGAGATCCTACACTGATAAGCGTTTCATGATCTTTCTCGCCAAGTTTCTCTATGAGTTTGTTCGTTAATTCTCCAAGGAAGTCTTTCTTTGCAGTACTTCCCGGTTCAAACGTTAGATGGTGCTTCTCTGTTTCTTCAAAGAAGTTATCTTTTGTTACAACTGTTCCATCATCAAGTGTAACCGGTTCAAGAACCTCCAAGAGCTCCTGAATAATTTTTGTATTAATTGCAATGACACCATCAATTGACTCATTGGTTTCCAAATTGTAGAACCATTCGATTTGTCTTGCGGATGTAGGAAAATCGACATCCCAGTTTGCATCACGCATTGCCCAGCTACCGTCACCAGTAAGTAATAATTTTAGCGGCTCTGGCGGCTCTATATAACCTTCCAGCTGCCCATCAGGGTTGTAAACATCATCAACCTTAATATTGGTAATCTTGCCATTCAATAATTTTACCGTTGCATAACTTCCGATAAAACCTCCGGTTGATCTTAGTTCAAAATCATTTTGGAAAATCACCATGTAAGTTTTTTCTTCAGGATATCCAAGCACCTGAGGAATTACCGAGATAAAGTCTTTGTATTCCACAACTTTTGCAAAAAGATCTCTTTGCAAACTTTTTATGCTTTCGGATTGTTTTTCGCCTAAAATTAAAAAGTTGTAATCGACTGAGGAGAGTAGTTCATTCGCTTTAATTAGCTCGATATATGCGACATCAAATTCTTGCGCATTATTCTCAATCTTTTCCATGTACTCAGTGTAATCGTTTTCCGATTCCGGATTTAATGAAAGTTTTTGTGCATAGTTTACCATTGGCTGAATTAGTTCTATGGACTGATTCCCGCCTCTTGCCAAGTGTCTAATACCGGCTAAGAACTGATCCATATTATCCTTTGATTTCTCTTTATTTAATAACTGATACATCCAATCCATTGCTTGTAATGATTCTTGCGATTTGGCAATGTTCGATTCCAGCCTCTCCAAGTTTGTACTTAACTTCTCATAATCGCTATTCTTCAATGATTCAACTGCACGGTATCCATTAATACCTGCAAATGCCAATCCACTAAAATATCCGATTGTTGGAGCAAAGATGAATATGTAGGAAATTAGAAATATTGTTGAAAGAAAAGCATATTTCTTCCAATTGATTTTTATTTGTCTCTTAGATTTATTTGTCAAAGTAAGATGAGGACGTTTCTTTTCCTTTTCTTTCTTAATTTGATCGGCAAGTACCGGAGATGTTTCAACTCTTTTCTTTCTGACGGTACTGTCCTTTAGTTTATCTAAGATGCTTTTCTTTTCTTTCTTCTTTGCCTGTTGCAATTGGAATTGTTCTTCTGTGATGAAGAAGAAATCGTAAATCTTCTTTATTAGATTTTTCTTTTCTACCTTTTCGATGCTCTCTTCCGCCTTAACAATTTTTCCGGTCATCAAAAGGTCGATTGTTTCAGATAGACCCTTTACCAGCTCTATTCGCGGTTTCCATCCAATTTTGGAAAGATTCGGAGTTGGATCAAGTGGGGCAGGCTTAATCTTGTCGTGTGCTGCCAGGAACTTTATTTCCTTTGCTTTCCCATTCGTCTCCAGAAGTGCATAAGCAATACTTAATGTTGAATTGTCTTCGTAATTCGTTAGGTTAAAGATTTCTCCGCTAGTGTTTGGCGAAAAAAGTGCTTTGACCAACCCGTAGGTTGCATCGTTGATATGAATGATATAGTTCTCTTCCAGTCCGTCTCCTCGTATTTTCAGATATTTGCTCTTTATACTTTGCTGGATTAGAGACTTTAGCATAGAATCATTCGACAATTCAAAATTCGGTCCGTATATTTCTCCAAGACGAATTATTCTGACATCCAGTTTATATTTTTCATTGAGGCTAAAGCAAAGTTTTTCAATATACCTTTGTTGTTCGATATTTGAATACGCCTTCGCTTTCGGGTCATATTCCTTCTGGGCATAATTAGAGAGTGAGAGTTGATGTGTTCTTAGCGAAGTCGTTACAAGAACCTTCGCAGATTGATTAACTGCAAACTCCAGGAATTTATTGATATTTTCGATTTCTTTCAAAAAGTCTTTTGGAGGGAGATTTTCGTACTTTTCAATATTCTCATTTTCCAGATAGACCAGATAGTTCAAATCTTTAATCTTCGCAAGCAGGTCTTCGTTTCCATTAATGTTAATGAAAACAAAAGATTCAAATTTCGATAACTCATCAATCAGGATTTTGTTCTCCTTCGTATATTTGTCGAGAATAATGACAAGACCTTTTTGTTCGAGCAGAGTTTGGGCAATTTGAGTACCAAGGTAGGTTAGACCGTTAATGATTAATGTGGATGGGAAAGATTTGTATTTTTTGATCTTTTCTAAGGCAGTCATTTCTCTTACTCTATATCAACCGGAACTGGAAATAATCGGACTTCAACAAACAGGTCATATCCTGATTTACAAACTACATCAAGTTCTTCTTCGATATATCCATCTTTTGAAACTTTGATTTTGTGATTGCCTTCTTTAACTCCGTTGATCAATATTGGATCGCCTTCCTGAATTGCCGCATCAAAATATACCTTTGATTCGTCTGGATAGCTAATTATTGAGACTGTTGAATCCTGATTTGTGGTTGTCAGTCTTTCCTTAAAAAAGTAAATTTCACCGCTAGAAAATTCTTCACTTGGTCCAATTTCCCAGTCAATAACAACTCGAGTTCCCTCTTCAACTTCGACTGTTCTATCAAATTTTGCATAAAATTCAGGCTGGTCTGTAATTTTTTCGAGGCGAATTTTATACTTACCTGGTTTCAAATCATTCTTCTCAAGAGGTGTTTCTCCAAGTTCTTCATCGTTAAGAAAGACTTTTACCTGTCCGACCTTTGATGTTATTGAAACTGAAGCTTGTCCGGAAGAGGATAGTCCTGCGGCTCTCATAATTAAATTTCCAATATCTTGCCACGGGGCAATGATAGCTAGAACGACAAAACCAAGGATTATTAATAATGGAATAAATTTTTTCACTTTTCGGCAGAATCAACTATTTACCTTTTGATACCAACTCCTTCATAGGCTGCAATCGTAACACTTCGACAAGCTCAGTGCAAGAATGGCAGTTATCTGTTAAGATTATACAGGAGAAAGAGTAAAAGTAAAAAGGCAAAAGGTAAAAATTGCTTTCACATTGAACATTCGACATTTGAATGATTTTGAAAATCTTTCTCAATTTCTAATTTCTAAATACTAATTCCTAAACAAATCCCAATTTCAAAATGAACAAAATAATTGGGAATTCATTAGATTGATTAGGTTGATTAGATCAATTAGAAATTCTTTTCATCTGCCCATGTAGTGTATCTCTATATATCAGCTTTTATGAAAAAGGTTTCTTCTGCCATCTATCGAACACTTATTTACCAATCAATCTTCGGTTGTAGTCCGAGGTTGTCTGATTCTTCCAAGTGGCTAATTTGCTCAGAACCTATTTCTGAAAAACAAATCAGGGCCGAAATTAAGCAGAATAAAGATATTGCAACAAAATCTGGACATGTTTGTTTATCTAAATCTAACTTTATTAATGAATCTATAAAGAGGGTTGAATATTCCAATCAAAAAATAGAGATTGCCCAAAAATATGCAAGGCTACTTTCAAAAATTCCGTGGTACAGAATGATTGCAATTTCAGGTGCGGTTGCATCATATAATGCTACGGAAGATGATGATATAGATTTGTTCGTAATAGTTGCTCCACAAAGAATCTGGTTCGCGCGACTTACAGATTGGCTAGTACTCAATGTTTTGAAAGTTCGCAGAAATGCTAGAAGTTCTACTCTTAATAATAAGATATGCATAAACTATTATCTATCAGAAGGATCTTTGGAACTCCAAAATAAGGATGTTTACACAGCAAATGAAATTGCGCGTTTGATTCCTCTCTATGGCGAAGATGTCTATTGTAAGTTCGTCTTGTCCAACCCGTGGGTTAATAATTTTCTCGCAAATTTTTGGTTAGAATTTAAAACAGCAAATGGTTCAGCTCTTGAAAAGCAACTACCTTTCCGTTTTGTTCTTCTAGATCTTTTGGAGTTTTTGTTGGGGAAATTTCAGGTTTGGTATATGAGTAGGAAAATGACGAAAGAGATCGTTTCGGAAAGCGAGATTCGTTTCCACCCGAAGGACGTGAGAATGGCAGTTCTGGAGAAGTATGAGGAGAGATGTCATTCTGAACTAGTTTCAGCATCCCGTGACAAATAGGGGGCCTTCCTATAAAGGAAGTTGTCGACCTCGATGAATATCCGTGAGAGGTGGAAGGCGTTTTTTAAAATTTAAGAATGTTCTGCTACTTTTGCAAACAAAAGTAGCCAAAATTTCTGAACCAAGTGAAATCCCTCCAAGCACGACCAAGAACCAGATTGCAACCGGAATCACTTGGTTCAGACTCCGACGAGTAACCGACCTTCTATAGATAACAGAGGGATAGATGCAATTTTGATTTGAGTTCTTTTGGGCAATGTCGAAAATACACCCCGATTCGCCAAAGACGAATCACCCCTCTCAAGAGACCCATTATACTAAGTCAAGCGAAATATTCAATTTTGGATAGATTAGATT
>CAZCSM010000037.1:0-5489 GCA_964501355.1 uncultured Candidatus Saccharibacteria bacterium
GAAGTTTGTGGTTGTATAAACCCCGACCGTAAGGTCGTGGGTCTTGTTAATATTTTATAAAGAAGTGCTTATAATAATAAGTAATTCCTTTATTTCACATTGGAAAAATATGAGAGATGCAAC
Source organism: uncultured Candidatus Saccharibacteria bacterium (assembly GCA_964501355.1). Lineage (GTDB taxonomy): Bacteria > Patescibacteriota > Dojkabacteria > CAZCSM01 > CAZCSM01 > CAZCSM01. The sequence continues at coordinate 124 of CAZCSM010000037.1, forward strand.
ATTATGTTTTTTAATAAAAAGAAATGATACAGGCCTAATACAGGAAGTTTGTCTTGCGATGAAGAAAAGGGGTTTCGGTGAAGGAAAGTGGAATGGAGTTGGTGGAAAAGTTGAAGTTGAAGAAACAATAGATCATGCCGTAGCGCGAGAAGCGGAAGAAGAAATTGGAGTAAAGTTAATGGGTTATGACAAAGTTGGAGTGTTAGATTTTATTTTCGTCGATCAGATTGATTGGGATATGAAAGTTCATATCTACATTTCTGACAAATGGAGTGGCACGCCAGAGGAAAGCGAAGAGATGAAACCAGATTGGTATAAAGTTGAAAACCTCCCTTTTAAAGATATGTGGGCAGATGATGAATACTGGTTCCCATTAATGCTTAATGAAAAACGTTTTGCAGGAGAATTTAAGTTTGCGGACGACGGCCTAATTATTGAGCACTCTTTAGTTGAAGTTTCTAAGGTTTAATATGTCTATTCCAACTCAAATCAAATCTCTCCTCGACTCAAACAATTGTAAATACGATATGTTTGAGCATGAACCTGTCCGTACGTCAGAAGATGCTGTGAAAGTTCGCCCAGGCATTACGCTTCACCAAGGTGCGAAAGCTTTGGTTTGCGAAGCGAAATATTCCGATGGTGAAAAAGAGAAGGTGATGGTTGTTCTTCCTGCGGATTTAAAAGCCAATCTGAAATCTGTTCGAAAATTACTAAATGCCAAAGATTTGTACTTAATTTCGCCGGAAGATGTGCTACAATGTACTGGTGTCGAAGTCGGCGGTGTACCTCCATTTGGTAACATTTTTGGATTCAAAGTTTTTGTGGACGAGGGCTTATTCGAAAATGAAAAAATCGCATTCAATGCCGGCTCAAGATCTATTACCGTAATAATGAAATCAATTGATTATGAAAGAATCGTTAGACCAACAGTCGGAAGCTACGCCGTTGAACAACACTGAAGTTTCTTCTCTCAATCAAGTTTCTGAGGGCAAGAAAGGTTTTCGTAATAAAAAGTTTCTATTCAATTTTGTTAAACTTTCCGCACTCGCAATTTGTTTGGGAGTAGTTGCTCTTTGTCGAATTTCTGTCGATAAATCAACGATGCTTCTTGCAAAAAATGTGGAGAGTGCTGAGCCTGAGGTTCTTGGTGTTTTTTACAAAAAACCGGAAATTATTCCAAGTCGAAATCTTGAATCTTCCGACCCAGCAGTCTACGCAAGTTCAGCAATTGTGGTGGACGCAGATTCTTTTTCCGTTCTTTACGAAAAGAATTCAAATGAACAAAGGCCGATGGCAAGCACAACAAAAATGATGACAGCGCTAGTTGCTCTCCGCGAATTCAGCCCGACCAGAGTTATCCAAATTGATCCTGAAGATGTCGCGGTTGGAGGCTCTTCAATGTATCTACTTTCCGGAGAATCTTTTCGTCTGGAAGATTTAATCAAGGGTTTATTAATTCCTTCTGGAAATGACGCGGCACTAACTTTGGAAAATGAATTTCATAAATACGGCAAAGATATAATCTCGGAAATGAATGAATATGCAGTGGCACTTGGTTTAGACAACACTCATTTTGTTAATACTTCGGGTCTTCATGATAGTAATCATTACAGTTCGGCTCACGACCTAGCGGTGATGGCAAGTTATGCAATGCAGAATTTTACAATTCGTTCCGCTGTAAGTATTGCAGAAGATACTGTTTATTCAATTGATAATACACACGGTCATTATTTAAAAAGTACGAATGAACTTTTAGGTAAAGTCGATGGGGTGGATGGAATGAAAACCGGTTATACGGTTGAAGCGGGTCAATGTTTAGTCGCAAGCGCAAAGCGAGATGGTCATAGAATAATTGTTGTTGTGTTGAATTCTCCGGATAGGTTTTATGAGGCAGAGGAATTGATTGAATGGGCGTATGAGAGTTATAGTTGGAAGTAATGAACATTACAGATTCTGATTATCAAAAACAAAAGTTTATTGACGTTTCTATTCCTGAAGAGAAACTTGTTGATGCTGAGTTTGTCGATTGCTCTTTTTCTTCTTCTGACTTTTCGGAACACACTTTCTCCAAATGTTCTTTTGATAACTGCACATTTACCAATTGCAATTTCAGTTTGACAAAGTTTCCAAACACTAATTTTTATCAGTGCAAATTTGTAAACTGTAAATTTGTTGGTGTGGATTGGACTGTTATTGAAACAAATATTTCACCGGAATTCGTTTTTGAAAAATGCGATTTGTCATATGCTAATTTCAAGATGATGAAACTATCTGAAACTACTTTCAAAAACTGTAAAATTCACGAAGCCGATTTCTCTGAATCTTTTTTAAAATCTTCAACATTTGAAGATACTGATTTATTGAGAAGTCGATTCCAAAATACTGATTTGGAAAATGTGGACTTCAGCAAAGCGACAAATTACTTTTTCGATCTGCGACAGAATTTTTGCAAAGACGCAAAGTTTAGTTATCCCGAAGTGATGACATTGCTCGAGGTATTTGGAATCGAGATTGTAGAAGATACCTTCTAATACTGTTTTATTGCCGGAGTCATAAACACGAAATCTAGATCTGGCTTTCCTGTATTTCCCATAGTTCTTGCTTCTCCGCGAATCATGTAGACAGGTTGGAGATATGATTGATATTCGGGAGTTTCCAGATAAACGAGTGACATGTCATAAACTAGGAATTGGCTGACGTTAACCGGCGTGTAAGCTTTGAATGGCTCTCCTCCTTTTGAAACCAAGTATCGAAGGTATGCATTTCCATTTTTTACATCCGCCCATGCTTCTGCTGGATCCTTTACATAATATGTTTCCGTTTTTGTTTCATCAATTGGCCAGAAATTATATTCCATCTGATAGATCTCGCCGACTTTATTAAAATTCGTTCCTCTGATAACGATAGATATATTTGATTTCACGATATCTTGTGTTCGAACATTCGTCGTTAATTCTTCAGGAACGTCTTCCGGTTGAAGAATAACGGATCCTTTTTCGTATTGTTCCAACAAGAGCTTTTGTTCATCTGTTAATTTCTTTAGCGTCGCTGTTCTGAAGAAGTCTATTCGAATTAGCTCAGCTTCAACTTGGGAGTTTGCAATCAAGAATTCTCCATTCGGTCCAAATTTTAGAAACTTTTTTTCTACGAAACCATTTTCGTATGATTCATCGTATAATTTGAAGCTTTTCAAAAATGAAACTGCGCGTTCCTCTGCAGTGACCAAATCAGGAATCAGACTTTTCAATTCATATGTGTCTTTTACAAAATCAGTTTTTAGAGTGAAGTTTTGTGTTGATACATCAAAAATCATTATTCTCCCATAGTTATCAACCCACTGATATTTGTTCGTATTCGGAACCCGGGTCGGCTCAGTATCAAATTTGAGTTTATCAGCGAGAGCCTTTGCATCATCTAGTGCCGTAAGAGATTGTTGTTTCTCCGGAAGTTTGTAGACTTGGGCAACCGGAGTTATATTCGGGAACTCTCCTGCGGGTGTTTCCAAAAGAAAGGTGGGGGATGAAGCGCTATCAAGTTCAAGTTTCTGTAACGAAACATCCGGCAGCTGTCCGTATCCTTGTGATGCATATGGCAAATCTGTTTCCGTTCTGACTTCAGGCCGTTGCGCCAAGATTAGAAAAACAAGTCGTAACGGGATAAATAGCAGTGTTGCTACTACTAATGCGATTCCGCCTCTTTTTGCCCAAAATACTGCGTCAGTTAATGTCATTTTGTTTAATCCTTGAAACTAGGATAAGTATAAAAGTTTTGTCGTTGAATGTAAACGGAGATTTTCATTTGTCGTCAGACAATAATTCGATTATAATCCAACTAGTTAATTAATAACTTTTTGAAATGTCAGACATCAGAACACGTTTTGCACCGAGTCCTACCGGGTGGATGCACATCGGAAACCTTCGAACGGCTCTTTACGCCTATTTGTTTGCAAAATCAAATGAAGGAACTTTCATTCTTCGAATTGAGGATACTGATAAAAAAAGAGAGGTAGAAGGTTCAATCGATTTCATTTACAATACCTTAAAAATGGCTGGTATTGTGTGGGACGAAGGTCCTGATGTTGGTGGTGATTTCGGTCCATATATTCAGTCGGATCGAATGGATTTGTATAAAGAATACGCACACAAGTTAGTTGAACTTGGCGGTGGCTATTACTGCTTCTGCGCTCCAGATCGAGAACGCGTCGAGGGAGAAAAGGATCCTTGCCGAGATGTTGAGTATAAAGAAGCAAAGGCTCGTGTTGATGCTGGGGAACCTTTTGTTGTTCGTCAGAAAATAGAACCAGGAGAGGAGATTACTTATCATGATGTTGTGTTCGGTTCAATTACTTTCAACACTTCCGATCTTGATGAAGGTGTAATGTTGAAATCTGATGGATATCCAACATACAACTTTGCCAACGTTGTTGACGATCATTTGATGAACATCTCTCATGTTATGCGAGGTTACGAGTATATTTCATCAACACCAAAGTATGAACTTCTTTACAGAACATTCGGCTGGAAGGCTCCTAAGTATGTTCATGTAACGCATATCATGAAGGATAAGCATCACAAACTGGGTAAGAGAGATGGTTCAGGTTCATTTATGGATTTAATAAATGCGGGTTATTTACCGGAAGCTATCGTCAATTACGTTGTTCTTCTTGGTTGGCATCCGAAGGATGAGAGAGAGTTGTTTACAATTGATGAATTGGTTAAGGTCTTCTCGAAAAATGGATTGCAGAAATCACCTGCAATTTTCGACTGGGATAAATTGAAGTGGATGAATGGTCAATATATTCATAAACTTTCACCGGAGGAATTCCACAGCCATGCATTGAAGTTCTACCCGAAAGAATTGGAAAATTTGGATTTGGAATATTTAAGCACAATTCTTCATAAGCGAACAGACTATTTTGCGCAAATTCCAGAGCTTATTGATTTCTTAATCGAAATGCCTGAATTTTCATCCGATTTGTATGTAAATGAAAAATTACAAAGTACACTTGAAATTACAAAAGATTCGATTGAGAAGATTACTCCAATTCTTGAAAATCTTGATGATTGGTCCGAGGCGAAAATTAAGGATGCAATGTTTGGTCTCGTAAAAGATATGGGATTAAAGAATGGTCAAGTTCTTTGGCCACTTAGGATTGCTCTTTCCGGAAAAGAATTTACACCAGGTGGTCCAATTGAGATCGCTACTGTTTTGGGTAAAGAGGAAACATTGCGAAGATTTAAATTAGCATTGGAGAAATTGGGGTAGGGAGAAACTTGGAAAATTCGTAGGGACAGCCCTTGTGGCTGTCCTTTTTTTATTAATAGGATAAACCACCAGCGAAGCTGGTGAGTGCGTTTATAGCGTAG
>CAZCSM010000038.1:0-5421 GCA_964501355.1 uncultured Candidatus Saccharibacteria bacterium
GGTCTCTCCATCCCTCGACCTTACGGTCGGGGATTTAAGATCAGATTCTTTAAACCGGTAAAGTATCATCCTGTGCTTGACACGGGATCTAGCACATTGCACACCGAGATCGCGGATCACGCTACGTCCCGCAAGCGGGACAAGCTGTCCGCGATGACATACATTTTGTTCTGTAGGGGACAGGCATGCCTGTCCCCTACGCTATTCGCTATCAGCTACTTGCTGCTCGTCCGCCGAAGCCTTGGCGAAGGAGGATTTTTTTACAATCTCATCTACCAACCACTCTTTTGCAAAAAGAGGAAGAACATTCAAATTAGGTATTTCTGACAAAGGAATCCATTTGGGATAATATTGATTCTCCTCGCAATGTCGAACAGCCTCTTCTCCAACGAGTTTAGGCTCTGAGCAATCTTCGCATTCGCAAAGAAAATATGGATGATGCCAGTTTGCGTGATGGTTCTTAAATTCAAAAACCAGTTTCGGATTTGCAACATCAATATTAGTTTCTTCTTTTACTTCACGAATCACAACATCTCCAGGATCTTCATCAATTCTTCTATGACCACCGGGAAATACAAAATATTCAAAATTATCTTTGATTCTATGAATCATCAAAACCTTATCGTCTTTTATAACAATCGCCGCACATCGCTCAGACTCAATACGAGTCTCCTCATCTTCGTGAAAGTTTTTGGGGTTCATATCGATTACACTAAAATAAAGAATGGTGTCATCCCGGACTCGATCCGGGATCCAGGATCAAGTTGATTGAGAATAGACATAGTAAAGTTTTATAAGAAACAGTTTTGCGAATACAGATCTTCAGCAAAGTAATAATCATATAAAGACTTCTCCGAAAAGACCTTCGGTACATTATCATTGCAGACATACCAATAGATTGTCTCCCTTACAGAAGAATCTTTTTTTAATGATAACCATTCATAGATCAAAGGACGTCTATACTGAATAACCAGTTCAATGCTACCATATTCCGTAGTAATTGAGTCACGTAAGGAGTAATTTTTTCCGATATCAAACAGGTGCACAACATCATAAGGTTTAATAATATTTGCAGCGTAAGATAGTCGTAGTGGAGAATACAATCCTAGGTTCTCGCCATCCGCCAAATATTTGCTTTCACAGGAATTATCTATGCATGTGTGAGAAGAAATTATGGACGGGGTATCCCCGGAATCATTCACCTCCTGTGTACAACCATAAGAAGACTCCCCTGAAAAAGATACGGTCAGAACAAATTCAGAGTAATTTTCAATCATTACATATTCCCCGTTGGAGAAAAGAGAGTACGGAGGACCTTCAAGTCGGGAATATGAAATAAGATCAAAAATCAGATACCCGCCCAAAAAGATAAGGAATGTAATTACATTTGTAATAACCCCTTTTCCAATATCATTTCCAAAAGTAGCCTTGTAAAAAAAACGAAAGAAAGACCTATTCAACCTGCAAAATATAGAAGATATCTCCGTGAAAGAGCTCTTTATTATAAAGATTGTTTCATTGAATTTTCCTTTACAAAAAAACGTGTTATTCAAACTGATTACTTTATCTTGAAAATATCTCTTAGACATAAAGGACAGGCACAAGGCCTGTCCCTACAAATCTATTCTTCCTCAGCTGCCTGCGGTTCGCCGTTTGCTGATTGCTGACTTCTCTTCTCCGGTCCCTGAGCCTGTCGAAGGGCCTTCACCACTTCCGGCCTCAACATAATTCCGCATTCCTGCAACTGAATTTCATCAAGCACAGATGGTGCATCCATCATTACATCCACACCGTTTGAGTTCTTCGGGAACGCATAAACATCTCGAATATTCGGTTCGTCAATAAGAACCATAAGAAGTCTATCAAACCCGATTGCCCAACCACCATGTGGAGGTGCACCATACTGGAAGGCATTATACATTCCGCCAAATCTCTTCAACACCTCATCTCTTGAATAACCAATCGTTTCAAAAGCCTTGACCAAAGTCTCTGGTTCATGGTTTCGGATTGAACCGGAAAGCATTTCGTAACCGTTCAAAGCCAAGTCATATTGATACGATTCAATCGTCAAAGGATCTTCCGCTTTGAAGGCATCCATTCCACCTTTTGGCATAGAGAATGGGTTGTGACCGAAATCTAATTTGCCGGTCTCTTCATTCAATTCGTAGAATGGAAAATCCGTAATCCATGCAAAAGCGAGTTCATCAGGATCCGCAAGATTCAGAATCTCACCAAGTTTCAAACGGACTGCACCAAGAATTTTGTTAACTTCACTTCGTTTTCCTGCACCGAAGAATAGTAAGTCTCCAGATTTTGCACCGGCGACTGAAATCATTTCCTTTTGAACTTCAGGCGTAAAGAATTTGGAGACTCCGGATTCCAGCGTTTCTCCAACAACATTTCCGTAAGCAAGTCCTTTTGCCCCCTTCTCTTTCGCATGTTCTTCCATTGCATCAATTTCTTTTCGCGACCATTCGCCACAACCTTCTGCGACAACACACTTTACAGTTCCAGCTTCACTGAAAATCTTGAATTCAGTTTTTCCGTGAACAACTTCAGTTAATTCCTTGAGTTCCAAACCAAATCGAAGATCAGGCTTATCAGAACCAAATCGATCCATTGATTCAACAAATGAAATTTGAGGAAATGGAAACTCCTTAATTCTTTTACTAGATGTAACCGTTTGATAAGTTTCGTTAATTAAGTTTTCGCAAGTCTCAAAAATCTTCTCACGAGTCGGGAAACTCATTTCCATATCGATTTGATAAAAGGCACCGGCATGTCTATCTGCACGAGGATCTTCATCACGCATACATGGCGCAATCTGGAAATATTTGTTCACACCACCAACCATCATCAACTGCTTAAACTGCTGAGGAGCCTGTGGCAAAACAAAGAATTTTCCTTTGTGAACACGAGACGGAATAATAAAGTCCCTTGCACCTTCCGGAGAAGTACTAGTCAAAAGAGGTGTCTGAACTTCGATAAAACCACTTTTGTCCATCCAGTTTCGAACAGCCAGGATTAACTTGTGTCTCGCTTTCATTATCTTTGCAATTCGCTCTCTTCGCATATCGATGTAACGATATTTGAGCCGCAGGTTTTCATCAATGTCCCGGCCATCAGTATCCAGCATGAATGGAGGAACCAAACTCTTGTTAACAACTTCAATAGTTGAACAAGCAATTTCAATAGTTCCTGTTTCCAGATCTTTATTAATCAAACCTTCGTCACGCTTAACAACAGTTCCCTCAACGGAAATCACCCATTCTCTACCAATTGTTTGAGCAAGAGCATGAGCTTCCGGTGCATCAGACGGATTGATAACGATTTGTATTGGACCGGACCAGTCACGAAAAGTGATGAATATCAAACTTCCGTGATCGCGAATATTTGCAGCCCAACCTTTAAGCAAAACTTTCTCTCCGATTTTCGAGAGACATTCCGTCGCAAGAATTCTTTCCATTTTTTTATTTATAAAGTAAATTTAAGTTATGGTTCGACTATGCTTACTACGAGCAGTAACATCGCCAGTCCCCTCTCCTCTCAGGAGAAGGTTAGGGTGAGGTATAAAAAATCACCCTCAAATTACTGTTTATAGTATAACAATAATTCAAGGGTGATAAAATAAAAGCTAGGATTTTTATTACTTTTTCCTTTTGCCTTATTACTTATTAACACGGTGCCACCTTTATTTTTTCTCTTTGTTTCGTCATTCCAGATTTAGTCCGGAATCCATTTCTTTGTTCGTCACTTGAAAATGTAAAGCTCACAACAACCTTTACTCGCTCTAGAAAGGAGTTTAACAAAAGATTGATGCAATTACAACAACAATCCTACTTTTGTTTGATATCATCTTGCCTCTTTGATTTCAATCCCAAACGAACCTTTTCTTTCGCTAAATCAGAAACAATAAAGTCCAACCATTCTTCCGATGGGAATCTCTTAAATTTATTTATCTGAATCTCAACCTTATCTCCATTCCTCAATGGCTTCGACAAAGGGACATTCACACCGTTCACAAAAGCTCGTTCACACCGATTCCCTATATCTGTATGAATTTTATATGCGAAATCCACAGGAGTAGAACTCTTCGGCAGCTCTATCAAGTTTCCCTTTGGAGATAGGACGTAAATGTTATCCTGAAAAACCTTCAATTCAAATCTATCGACGCCATCTTCCTGTGACCACTGAACCAAATCCTTTGTCCAGGAGTACTCAGAAGAGGCTTTTGCGTTTCGTTTCCCAGAAAGCTTATATGCAATATGCGATGCCGGACCAAATTCATTATATTCATGCATCTCAAATGTTCTGATTTGAATTTCGACATCAAGTCCTTCTACACTGATGATGAAGTGTATGGAACGATATCCATTTGGTTTCGGGAACTCGATATAATCCTTTAACTTGTAGTAGCTCTCGGCCACATCCCATCTGGAAACTATTTCCTCGAAAACTTTATAACAATTCTCGATCGAATCAACCACAACGCGGAAAGCAAATTTGTCCTGGATACGATTGAATGCATCTTTGTAATATCCCTCTTTTTCAAGTTTTGCAATCTTCTTGTATATGCTATAGATTCCTTTCATACGTCCATGTACTTCACTTCCGGAAAAGAACTTTGAAGCGATACCTTCAAGATCTACTTGTAAAGATGAAAGAATTACACTTTCTACTCTTAAGTACTCTTCAATCCTCGATTTAATTGCATAATATGTCTCACCTTCTCTTAACCGGAAAACCTCATCTTCCATAATTCTTTTCCACGTTGCAATTCCACTATACTCACAGAGTGGAATGTACAAGTTTTCTGTTTTTGAGATACTTTTGCATTTCTTTTCTTCCGGCAGAAACTCAACGCTCAGTATATTCTCGACACGGTCAGCAAGTCGAATAATCAGAACACGAATATCTGCCGTTGATGCAAGAAGAAGTTTTCGTAGGTTGAACGAATCTTGCTCCGCAACGGACATTGTCTCTGTAATATCCTTGAAGTCAGCAACACCAACAACCAGGGTTTTTACCTCAGAGCCAAAAAGCTTCTCAACCTCGGACAAACTAATTAGTTGATGCTCCACAGCGTAAAAAAGGAATGCTGCAATAACCGGATGTACGCCGATGTTTAAATTAACTAAACGAGAGGCAATATTAGTAACGTGATCGAAATAGCTCACGGAGGAAAGACGAATTTCGGATTTATACAAATCTTCACACAAATCAAGAGCCTGATTTAATTTAACCAAATCATTCCCTCGAAAAAACTTTTGTGCGCTTTGTTCAAAGAGCGTTCTGTTCATATCATCTGTTGAATTGCACGACTTATTATATCACAGACGATATTCCGGATGAAAATTATTTTCGCCTACGAGTTGCTTGATAAAAAATGTTACCGAACGGTGTATAAGATTAAGTGGTTGC
>CAZCSM010000039.1:0-3981 GCA_964501355.1 uncultured Candidatus Saccharibacteria bacterium
CGCTTCCAAAGATATTCTACTACCTTTGGTCAACTGGTTCAGTATATTAGGGGTACTTCTTTGAAATCGCTTTGGTCAGACCCGTTATTGGTTTTGCTGTTTGTAGCAGGTTTGATTATTGCATTTCTTCTTACCGCCAGTCTTGTCTCAGCCGCTCCACTCTGTCAGGATACAACTCCACCGTCCCACGACGAGTTCGCATGGATGCGAACATCAGAATTCTGGTGGATTGTTGTACCCATTGCGTTGGGGCTGCTTGCAGTTGCGGGTATTTCTCATTGGGGAAAAAAGCGGGAACGCTGATCATCATTCACATTCTTCTTCTTCGCTCTATCTTATCTACTATCTTCCTCTTCTTCTTACAAACTTAAAACCCAACTCACATTTTGCACTATTCCCACTACTATCAGAATTACTATTGTTGCATTCTTAATCAAATCCAAATGTTTGTTTTCCCATTTCTGTGAGAATAACCAACCAGTTAACATTGCTGCAAATGGGTAAACATACAAGTTGTACCAGGCGAGTTTTGTTGGAACCAGAGTAAATAATATTAGTGGAATAAAAAATCCCAGCATTGCTACTTTTACACCAATATTTTTTTGCCAGAGCTTATTCTTAATCGCAATGAATATTCCGGCCAATGTTGGTATCCCAACCGCAAAGACATTAATATTCCCAAACATACGAATGTAAAACAGAAAATCCTCATTATGTTCCTCTATCGTTTCGGTTGCCCGTTTCACCATATGATAAAGAAAATATTTATCGATAAAGTCCGTCCCGAATTTCACATACATCCAAATGTGCCAAGGTAGAATTATTAATGAAAAAATAGAGAAGGGGAGCAAATGATGTGTTTTGATTATTTGCCAGAGGTTTTTGAAAATACTGAGATCCCGCAACGAGGTGCGGGATGACACAAATAGGGCTTTAATGTTTGGATGGCTGAAAAGTAGAATTACGATTGGCAGGAAACCAATTGGACCTTTGGTCATTATGGCGAGGGCGGAAAAGAGAAACATTAGAATTCTTGCTATTTTTGTAGAGACGTAAGATTTTACGTCTCTACCCTGAAGATAAAAATAGATGGCAGTTATTATGAAAAATATCTGCAATGCATCTAAATCAGCAGATCTGAAAGTGTGTGTAGAGAAATATCCGGAAACATTATTAATAAATAAATGTCCGATGGATAATATTGAAAATCCCGAAATTATGCCGGTCCAATGTCCCCAGATATTTTTAGATATAAAATAGACCACAAGGACGATTCCGACGCCTGCAAGAGCGCTTAGAAATCGGTAGGATGCATTGTTTTCGCCAAGGAGCTCTGTTGCTCCCATTGTTCCCCAATACCATAGCGGAGGCTTTTCAAAGAACGATTCCTCATCTAGTTTTAAATCTAGCGGATCTTGAGTTTCATTCACAACATTAATGTTGGTTTGTTCATCCCAGACCTGTGCCGGTTGTTTGGAGTGATTGAAGAAACAGAGAAAAATTGCTAGTGCAATTAAACATACAAGGCTGATATTTTTAATAATCTTCTCGGTCATTTCAGTTTGTTTCAAAGAATCCTAGATCCCGTGTCGTAGCACGGGATGACGCCGTTCATGCACTAGGACCTAAAACCTTGAACCTAGAAAATTGCAACTTTAGTAAACCACCATTCCAGTATTTCCGAAATATGCCCAGCGTCTAAGCATCTCTGCTGCAGTAACCTTATTTCCCCATTTGCGCCACGGATCTTGGATGAAAATATTCGTCGGGTTATTCGGGTTGCCTTCGCATCCAACGATTACGACAGAATGCATTCCGCTAAATCCAGTGATGTATGTTCCGTCTGTTGCAGTCCAATTTCTCGGAGTATCTGTTGTCCATCCATTTTGTCCCCAAGTCACAATAGGATTTCCTTTGCCGACTTCTGCACAAACTTCTGCAAGAGTCCACCCGCTTTTCACCATATTTTGTCGATAATTTGAAACCGCCTTCGAAATTGGTTCCCAATAGGTTCCGTAATAATTCACGAATCCTTTATGCGGGTTACCTCCTGACATGGTTGTAAAGTTGAAATCCGGTTCACGACCGGCAAGATTAATTAAATCAGTTTCAGAAACATAAACGCCTTTTGCAGAAAGCGCCATTTTGGTTGCGGCGAAGTTGCAGGTATAGTTTACATCTTGCCCATCCCAAACGATTTCAATTCTTGTAATTTGTGTTTGTGTTGTAAATCCATAATAAAAGTCAGTTGAAGAGTTCAGTCCATAAATGGAATTTACACCCTTGTCCAACTTGATCTGATATTTTGTTGAATAATCATAACTTGTTCCCGGAGAGAATGTTATTGAATACTGCGTTCCGGAAACATTTCCTGCAATTTGTTGTGCCGGATTATTCGCAGGGTAAATATGAATTTTCGATTTTGCCGACTCCAGATCGATCGGTTGGTCGAATCTTAGCGTAACAGCTTTTGTTACGGGAATGCTGCTTGTACCATTGCCTGGGTCGACAGAAGTAACCTGTACTGCGCCAATAGTTTTAAACTTGTGAATAAAATCCGCTTCCACGACGCCACCCGCCAAACTCTCAGTTCCTTTTTGAATTGTAACAGAATATTCCGTATCTTTTTGCAGGTCTGATGATATCCTAAGCTGTGTATCTTCTTCGTTCCATACGTATTCAGTATTAATCTCCGGTTCAATTCTTAGCATAATAACAACATTATCCGGATCCATTGGTTGATCGAAGTTAATGACAATATCCTCATTGGGAAGAACACTGTTTCCGTTTGGTTCTATTGATGAAATAAGCGGCGCTTTCACGGTCATGAAAGTGTACTTTTTCACCAATTCTTTTTCTAGCTGTTCAACAATTTCTCCCGTTTCGAGTTCATAAATCTGAGGAATTTGATAGATTTCCAAAGTGTAAGTCGTGCTTTGCGCGAGCATTTCCGGAAATTGAATTTCAAACTGATCCAAATCTTCGTTATAATTCAAATTCACAACCGCCTCCGGCTCAATTACGACTTCCCAATCACTACTTAATCCGCTTTGGGAATATTCGACAACAACAGATTGTGTCACAGGAATATTTTCGGTCTTTCCTTCAATTGATACAGCTTCTATTTCCGGCAGAGAAGGGGAGTAAAATTCCAGCAAATATTCGTGTCCCGGATTTGGATTAGCGAGGTTAGAAATGTATGAAAGATAAACCATGATTTTTTCTCCTGGCATGAACGAGTTCTTTGGATAAAACTCAATTGTTCGGGCAAGGTTTGAGAAAGGAAGGAAAGATTTAAATTTCAAATCACCTTCAACTTCAGGAGATATGTTAAAGTCTAACTTGTTCTGATCAATCGGCTTGTCAAAGGTTATTGTAATCGGTCTGTCATAATTCTCCCAAATTCCATTTTGCTCAGGAAAAGTAGAAACAATCTGAGGCTCGGGAAGGAATATTTCCGCGAATAAAACTATTGAAGAAATAATCGGAAGGACATTTATCAATGCCAGAATAATATTCTTTTTTGTAACATCATTAATTTTTAGCGGACTCTCACTTTTCTTCTTTCGTTTTCCTCTTGGTTCATCAGATGCGGCCTTACCTGTTCGGAAATGGTTAATCAAACGAAAAGCATCATAGACAACTGCGACTATCGGTAGCAGCACCATGAGCAAGAATAGTATTTCAAATTGATAAGACATAAACAGTAAATAGTAATTAGCAAATAGTGAATAGATTTTTCAATTTTCAGTTATTGTTTGAGCGAAGTCGAGAACTTTCAATGTTTAACAGATGACTTCTCGACTCACTTATTCTCCCCTCTGTCACTTCGTGACATCTCCCCTCCCTTGGAGGGAAGTCTTGCTCGAAGAATAAATTTTCAATTTGGTATTTCTTCGTGTTGACCACCCCGATTCCTTCGGAACCACCCCTAATATACTGAACCAGTTGACCAAAGGTAGTAGAATATCTTTGGAAGCG
>CAZCSM010000040.1:0-3696 GCA_964501355.1 uncultured Candidatus Saccharibacteria bacterium
AAATCTAATCTATCCAAAATTGAATATTTCGCTTGACTTAGTATAATGGGTCTCCATTATTAGCGGTACCACTGACCATGTCCGGTTGTCCGAGTACTATATCTGCCGGAGTGTTATTTGTTGTTGGTATGTTATTCCAAATTAAAACTCTATTGTGATGACTATCTGTCGCAACAATTTTTTCTCCAAATATCTTGGCATTGAAGCTTGTCCCTAAAGTTGCGGCTCTTGCTGTTAAAGAACTGGCTGTTGCACCCCAGTATATACTTTGTGTTAAGCTATTTTGCCCCAAAATTGTATAAGGTTCATCAACATTTTCAGGAATCCCATCATAAAGTAGGGCGCGATTATTGGACATATCTGATACAAGATAATATTGTCCATTACTCGATATACTTATTGGTTGATTAAAACCATCTTCTAGTAAAGATCTATTTAGGTTTTCTTTGCCTAGCACCATCGTCGCCGGAGTATTAGTCTGGTTAATCGCTTGAACTTTCTGTGTGAATAATCCGAAACTAAACATTATCATCAATGTTAGTATAGGTACTATTAACGGATATTTTGGATATCTGAAATTTCTCATCTATAAAATTTTGTTAACCAATATTAAATATAAAGACTTTGATATTAGATGGCAAATAATTATTGCCAATCCTTACCATTTTATGTAATACTCTGCTGGGCGAAAACTCCTCAAAATCTTATTTAAATTTTTCAAATTCATGAAAAAGTACGTGTATTATTTTGGCGGTGGCAAGGCTGATGGTTCTGCCAAGATGAAATCTCTCCTCGGCGGAAAAGGAGCTAATCTTGCAGAAATGTCTACTCTTGGAATTCCGGTTCCTCCAGGCTTCACAATTTCAACAGATGTTTGCAAGTATTACTACGATAACAAAGAGACATATCCAAAGACTCTCAATTCTGAAATCAATAAAGAATTGGAAAAGTTAGAAAAAGAATTAGGAAAAGAATTTGGAAATCCAAAGAATCCTCTTTTACTTTCCGTTCGATCCGGCGCTGCTGTTTCAATGCCGGGAATGATGGATACCGTTTTGAATCTTGGTTTGAATGATGAAACGGTCAAGGGTTTAATAAAGTTAACAGACAATCCCAGATTTGTTTGGGATGCATATAGAAGATTTATGCAGATGTTCTCGGATGTTGTAATGGGGGTTCCTCATCACAAGTTTGAGCATGTCTTAGAAATGCTTAAACAGGAAAAGGGTGTGCATTTAGATACAGAACTTGACGCTGATGATTTGAAAGAATTGGTTTCCAGATACAAGAAAATGTATAAGGAAGAAAAGGGCGAGATCTTTTTACAGGATCCAAGAGCACAGCTTGATGCTGGAGTTAATGCTGTTTTTGGATCGTGGAATAATAGAAGAGCAATTGAATATCGAAGACTTAATAAAATTGATGAAACTGAAGTTTATGGAACTGCTGTAAATGTTCAGGCGATGGTTTTTGGCAACATGGGAGAAAATTCCGGAACAGGAGTTGCTTTCACCCGAAATCCTTCAACCGGTGAAAATGCATATTATGGCGAATATTTGATGAATGCACAGGGTGAAGATGTTGTCGCTGGAATTCGAACACCTCTTCCAATTTCAAAACTTGAAGAAACAAACGCAGAAATTTACAAACAACTTACAGATATCTTTGATCGACTGGAAAGTCATTATAAAGATATGCAGGATATTGAATTCACCATCCAAGAAGGAAAGCTATATCTTCTCCAAACGAGAAGCGGAAAACGAACTGCGGCAGCAGCAGTAAAGGTTGCTGTTGATTTGGTCGAAGAAAAGATGATTGATAAAGAAACAGCTGTAATGAGGATTCCTGCGGAACAAGTTGATCAACTTCTTCATCCAATGTTAGATCCAAAGGCGAAGAAGCAAGTTATTGCAAAAGCTCTTCCTGCATCACCTGGAGCTGCAACAGGACAAGTTGTCTTCAATGCCGATGATGCTGTTGCATGGAAAGATCAAGGCAAAAAGGTGATTCTTGTTCGAACCGAAACATCACCTGAAGATATTACAGGAATGAATGCAGCTGAGGGAATTTTAACAGCTCGTGGAGGAATGACTTCTCATGCAGCTGTTGTTGCAAGAGGTATGGGTAAATGCTGTGTAGCAGGTTGTTCTGATGCTGCGATTAATGAAGAAAAGAAACTTCTTCATATTGGAACTGAATATGATTTGCAAGAAGGTGACTGGTTGACACTTGATGGATCAACAGGTGAAGTTATTCTAGGTAAAGTTGAAACAGTTGAACCTGAACTATCGGGAGACTTCGCAAAGTTAATGAAATGGGCTGATACTTTCCGAAAGCTTGGCGTGAGAACAAATGCTGATACACCAAATGATAGTACTGTTGCAGTAAAATTTGGAGCTGAAGGAATCGGACTTTGCAGAACTGAACACATGTTCTTCGAAGAAGACAGAATTTTCGCAGTTCGACAAATGATTCTTTCCGATACAAGAGAACAAAGAGAAGAGGCATTGGCAAAACTTCTTCCAATTCAACGAGGAGATTTCCGAGATATGTTCAAGGTAATGGCTGGAAAACCCGTAACAATCAGACTTCTCGATCCACCTCTTCATGAATTTATTCCTCACGAGGATGAAGAATTGAAAAAACTAGCAACGGAAATGGGCGTGAAGTTTGAAGTTTTGAAAGAAAAGAGAGACTCTTTGAAAGAGTTTAATCCGATGCTTGGTCATAGAGGTTGTCGTCTTGGAATTTCATATCCTGAAATTTTCAATATGCAAACTCGTGCGATAATGGAAGCTGCTTGTGAACTCAAGAAAAAGAATAGGATGGAAATTATTCCTGAAATAATGGTACCTCTTGTCGGATTTATTGAAGAGTTCAAATTCTGCAAAGATCAGATGGTAGAAACCATTGAGAAGGTTTTTGAAGAAATGGGTGTAGAAGTTAAATATAAGATAGGGACAATGATTGAAGTTCCAAGAGCAGCTTTGGTTGCAGGTGAACTTGCTGAAGATGCAGAGTTCTTCTCTTTTGGAACGAATGATTTGACTCAAATGACACTTGGTTTCTCAAGAGATGATGCTGGAACTTTCACGAAGGATTACTTGAAACTTGGAGTTTTCAAAGAAGATCCATTCCAGACTGTTGATCAGAGTGGCGTCGGAAAATTGATGAAGATGACGATTGAAGATGGTCGAAAGACTCGAAAGAATATGAAGATTGGAATTTGTGGAGAACAGGGTGGTGAACCAAAGTCTGTGGATTTCTGTCATAGAATCGGATTATCATATGTTAGTTGTTCGCCATACAGAGTTCCGGTTGCGAGACTTGCAGCAGCGCAGGCAGCGATTAGGAATAAATAAAAGATCGACAAAAGTAGACTAAAATTGACAAACGTGAGGAAATCCTTCCTAATAAGGAAGGTGGCGAGCGAAGCGAGGCGGAAGGTGTAAAGATCAAAAACACACCCCGGCTTCTCTTCGTTCAGCCACCCCTCTTCTTGGAGGGGATTTGGCGGAAAGTGTTATAGAACAACACCCTTACCCTTTGTCCCGTTAGTCTTTAGAAAATCAAAAATATTGATATTCAGTGGTGGTAAAAAAGTACGCACAATGAAGCTCCGAGAAATCGGAGCTTTGTTGTTTAATAGGATAAACCACCAGCGAAGCTGGTGAGTGCGTTTATAGCGTAGCGTGT
>CAZCSM010000041.1:0-1476 GCA_964501355.1 uncultured Candidatus Saccharibacteria bacterium
TAAGAAATTGGTAATCATCGCTCTTTCAGCTACTTTTCTTCTCTCTGCTTGCGCTCCGTCTGTGAAAACACCGGAGGCAATGATGGAGAAACCTACGGAAGCGATGATGGAAAAACCATCAGAAGACGACAAGATGGATGAATCGAATGATGAGATGATGGAGAAACCAGATGACGAAATGATGGATGAATTGGCGGACGAGATGATGTCAGAAACCGGCTGGTTTGGAACAACATTTACAAATGTCAGCAGCGGTGAAACTTTCACGAATAACGATTTTAAAGGGAAGGTCGTTTTAATAGAAAACCTGGCGATGTGGTGCTCGAATTGTAAGAAACAACAGGAGCAGGTCAAAATCCTGAACGAATTAATCGGTATGGATGAAGATCTGGTTTCGATTGGTCTCGATATTGATACCAATGAAAATGCTGAGGACTTGAAGACTTATACCGCCGATAATGGTTTTGATTGGATTTATGCAGTTGCCTCGCAGGAGGTAACCCGTGAAATCGCTAATTTGTATGGAGCTCAATTTCTAAATCCCCCTTCGACTCCCATTATTATTGTTGATCGAAAAGGCGTGGCACATCCCATGCCGTTTGGTATCAAGAGTGCTGAGGATCTGAAGAGTTTTATTGAACCATTTTTATCTGAAAATATGTAAATCGATCAAATCAACAACCGCTGAGAATGACTTTTCAGCGGTTGTTGTCACTGAAAGGAAACAATGGAAGCAATTCTGACATCAATAGGGTTGGGACTACTGGCAAGTGCCAGCCCATGTATTATTCCGCTGTATCCTGGGTACCTGGCGTATCTAAGTGGTGCAAGTGCCGATCGTCAACGAAAAGGTCGTCATTTTCTGGGGTTTTTCGTTCTGGTAGGGGTTCTGACAATGATGCTTCTATTGGGTTTTTTGATCGCGCTGCTTTCTATCTCCGTTGGTAGAGCCCTGTCAATCATTATTCCAATTGCAGATTTATTGCTGATCACCCTTGGTGTTTTACTCTTGCTAGATAAGAACCCATTCAAAACACTCCCTCAAATCAAAGTTCCTGTTTTGAAAAATCCGTATTTTAATGCTTTTGTGTATGGTCTATTATATGGACCAATCGCCCTGCCCTGTTCAGGACCGCTGGTGGTTGGCATCTTTGCGATTTCGCTGACAACAGCCGAAGCGTTCAGCAGGTTGAATGTTTTTCTCTGGTTTGGATTGGGGTTTGGCTTACCGCTCCTGGCTTTGTCATTAATTTCCGGTGTCCTTCAAAGAACAATTACCCGCTGGCTGGCGACTCATTCAAGATTGATTAATGTGATGGGGGGAGTGCTTTTAATTGGGATTGGGATTTATGATTTCATTATGAACCTGGATTTGATAAAATTAGTTCTGGGATTTTAATTCAAGAATCAGGCTTTGAGAAATTAAATAAGGATGACATAACCTGGCATGGAACAAAGAATTAAAGATAGATTTTC
>CAZCSM010000041.1:1486-2846 GCA_964501355.1 uncultured Candidatus Saccharibacteria bacterium
TTTTGATGGAAGCAATGCAGCGATTTGGAATTCAAAAGGATCAAATCAAAATACTGGATAGCTTCGAAAGCTTTATTTACGAATATTCAAATGCTTTGGGATCCTTTATTCTGCGATTATCCCACTCCATACGCCGGAATGAATTCTTAATTCAAGCGGAGGTCGATTGGATTAATTATCTCGCCGAGCATGGCGTTTCCGTCTCCAATGCAATCTTCTCTCAAGACGGAAGCCTGGTTGAGGTGATTGATGATCATCAAGGGGGTGAATTTCTGGTAACTGCTTTTGTAAAAGCCCGGGGAGAACCGCCCTGGGGTCGATGGACTCCAGCCTTATATGAAAGCTATGGTGAATTACTGGGGAAAATGCATGCACTCACCCAGCAATTTAAACCCATTCTTGCGGAAAGAAAACGTCCCGAATGGGATGATCCCATTTTCGATTTTGTGGGTCAATTTCTACCTGAAAGCGAATCTTTGATGCATGAAAAATATCGAGCAATTTGCAAGCATGTCAACAAACTTCCAAAGAACAGCAATACCTATGGATTGATCCATCAGGACGCCCATGGAGGCAATCTATTTATTGATGAGAAAGGCCAGATCAGCTTATTCGATTTTGATGATTGTTGCTATAGCTGGTTTATCAATGATATTGCTATGGTGTTGTTTTACATTGTCATGGATGCAGAAGACAGAGAAGCATTCACGCAGGAGTTCATGCTTCACTTTTTGCAGGGTTACTTACGCCATTGTACATTGGATTTTGATTTGCTCAATGAAATTCCTTACTTTCTAAAGATGCGCGAGATTGAGCTTTATGCTGTCATTCAACGAGATTTTGATCTTGATAATAACTGGGTGAATCGTTTTATGAAAGATCGTAAATATTATATTGAAAATGATGTGCCATTTATCAACTACGATTTCAGTTTATTGCAATCTCTACTTTAGCCACTGAATGCATGCGAAAAATGAGTAAAATAAAACTAGGTGATTAAACCATTGATAATAAAGCGATCTATGCTGTTTTCCAGGTTATGAATGTTCAACCACTCAGCCAAATCGATCTTTTGATCAGGTTTTTTTTAGAAAATAGAAACCGGAGGAAAATATGTCAGAAACAGTGCTTGTTACTTACGCTACCCGCTATGGCTCAACAAAAGAAGTTGCTGAAAAAATTGCAGAATATCTCAAAAAAAGAGGCGGGATGGTTGATATCATTCCTAGTTCTCAGGTAACGTCACTGAAAAAATATCAATTTATAGTTATTGGAGCACCTTTTTATGTTGGTAAAATGTTAAAGGATGCAAAATCATTTATGCAGAAGTTCGAAACCTCTTTTTGATCAGCACGAACGG
>CAZCSM010000042.1:0-2442 GCA_964501355.1 uncultured Candidatus Saccharibacteria bacterium
ACGCTACGCTATAAACGCACTCACCAGCTTCGCTGGTGGTTTATCCTATTAAATAAAAAGGCCAAACAAAATTGTTTGACCTTTCTGAAAAAGATGAATCCGTAATTAACGCTTTTGTTTTATTAGCACAACGGCCATTCTTCCCACGAATAAAACACCCAACATCATAACCAACCAAACAGTTTCTTGTCCCGTGCTCGCCATTGGCATAAAGTATCCAAGATCGCTTGAATTAAATTCAGAATCGAAATTATCTCCAGCGGCAATTAACTCGTCAATCCGCTGTTGCTGAGCTTCAGTCTCTACATAGATGAAGCTTGTATATGGAGCAAGGATATTTTCCTTTTGACCAATTACAAACATTCCATTTCCCAACAAATTTCTCGCGTTATCGTTACTCAAGTAGTTTAACCCGGATTTCATATCTCTGGTAATTTGGAATGATAACAAATCACTAACAGATTCATCCCAAGCGGTTTCATCAGTGAATAAACTCCATTCACCAAGAATCGTTCCTTCCAAAAGCAAAGACATTTCATCTTCACCACCGATATTCTGATATTCTTTGCAATCAGCACTGATTATTAATCTCCGGTCAGTTAAATATCGAACATTAAAAACTTCTGGTTCACTTTGTCCAACCAATAATTTTGCAGAAGCTTCACTTTGGCTCGCGAAATCATTCATCAAAACATTTTCGGAAACTACAGCCAACACATCATTTTCAAAATCATCATCGAATAAATCTGTGGTTTCGATATTAATAACATTGGCATCATTGTTGTAAAGAAACTCTCGGAAAACCCCATCAAATGCGTAATTAGCATTATTGCCAAGCTGAATCACATTCATACTTAATATTTCGGAAGAATCTGAAATCTCGATTCCTTTGATACTACTTCTTGAAATATTTTCATATTCATAATCATCAAATTCTACATCTGCAGAATCATCTGTAATGTAAATTAAATGGAATCTTTGATCCTTTAAATCTTCCTCGGCAAATAATTCGCTTAATGCTATTTTTCTATTTGAATATCCTTGGAATGAATTAAAGTCCTCAAGATCTTTCTCGGAAAGCTTAGAGATACCATTGTCCTGAGAATATACCATCGGTTCGATCCCAGCAGACGTTAGATAGCTGTAAATATTTTTCAACTCATAAATAACGCCGTCCTGCTCTAATGCAGACTTCATACTAAAAGTCGTATCAAGAACCAGAACAACAGGATTTACAACTGAAACATTACTAAAATCTTCTAAATCAAGAACTGCAGTAACAGAACCGTCATCTTCTATGAAGTATGAATCAGATAATTCTTCGGGATTTTGAACAACTTCTTTCTGAACATCAACACCATCAGAAACTAAGCCAACTTTTGAATCGGAAGAAGCCACATAATTAATCTTTACAGAATAATCAGAATTTGCCGGAACCGGATAGACTTTTAATTCATATGTATCTGTGATCAGTTCATTCAAAACAGCCGGATCACGAGGTCGTGGAGAATTGCTTCTAATCTCTTCGGCATAAACTATTTCAGCAACACTTTCCGGAACAAGCTGCGCATTTACCCAAACTCCACCCGTAGCAGCATTCTTTACAGACATCCCGTTAACGACAGCGTTCTGTGGCAACTCAAAGATGAACTGAAATTGCCCGGCATTACGATTTGTATTTGTAACGTTAATCTCGACTTCGGAATTAATTAAATCCGACGAGGTAGTTTGTTTCTCAAAAACACTATTTAAAATAACCCAGTCGTTTTCATTGGTATTTCTGGTAGAAACCTCCAATGATTTAAAACCAGTCGTAATAGAAGACTCGTTACAATTCTCGCAATCGTAAATAGAAGCAACAACACGTTTCTTCAAACCAATCTTTTGATTCTCATTTTCATCAGGAATCAAGAAAGATAATAAATGAACATACGCGGTCGTTAACTTTTGGTCGATTTCAATACCGTCAACCAAGTCATTTGCCGAAAGATAGAACGAATCATAATCAGTGTCTACATCAGCGCCAATTTTTGAAGAAAACGCCTCTCGATCATACTTTGAAGCAATCTTTTTTTTCAGATTCTTTTTATTACCATAATCTTTTGTATGAACGAGCTGTGTGTAAAGAGCATCATCAAAACGTCTTGCATAGTATGAAAAATGTTGATTGAAATACCCGATGAAAACCATTAATAAAACTAAAGCTCCGGCTGTAATTCCGTAAACTTTCCAATCATAATAATTCTTCTTTTTGATTATCGAGCTCACGGAATAGGACAGAGTGGCAATGCACATAAGTGGCACAAGGAACAAAGGAAGAACATCTCCAAAATAAATATATCTCCACGAGAAATACGGACTCGTAAAGATTTCATAGATATAAACAGAAAAATGATCTACCACCGGCTAACAACGCCGGTGGTTTCTATCCTGCCGGCTAAA
>CAZCSM010000043.1:0-1630 GCA_964501355.1 uncultured Candidatus Saccharibacteria bacterium
ACGAAGAAGATGAAGCATCTTTTGAAGGGTCAATCTCCTCAACCGGATATCACCGAACCAATAATGAAATTGCCAAAAAGAATAAACTTTTTAGTCATAACTATGGGTTTGATATTACACTGAAAAGGAGAATTTTCAAGATAGGCATCAGGGCCATCAGAACAGACTTTTCCAAAACAATAACAGAAAGCGACGAACTTTACAAAAAATTTGATTTCTCCGGAAAGTATAATTACAATATTGGCATTGACTACCAGGTATTGATTCGGAAAGTAATTCTATTCGGAGAGGCAGGAATCTGTAAAAATTGGGGAGTAGCCATTATACAGGGAATCATGACAGAACTTGATCCGAGAGTAAAAAGTTCCCTGTTATTCAGATATTACGACAAAAAATACTGGGCTCTCAATTCCGGAGCATTTGGGGAGAATAGTGCAAATAAGAATGAAGTAGGATTATATTTTGCATCCGATATCATTGCCGGGCGGTGCACAGAATTACAGTTTTACAGTGATATCTATTATTTCCCATGGTTACGTTTCCGAACAGACAAGCCCACCACCGGTTTGGAGTTCTCTGTAAGATGTAATATTATTATCAACAGAAACAGTAATTTCTACCTTCGGTATCTTTTCAAAAGAAAAGAAGCGAATTCGGATTATAATGTTTACTACAATGAAATCAATACTTTTAACAGACATAAACTAAGGGGGAGTTTCAGTTATAATATAACAGAGAGGATAACATTAAAGTCGGAATTGAATTTTATATGCAACACTGAAGAATCTTTCAGAAGTCCGAAATTGGGAATATTGGTATATCAGGATGTAAGTTATTTTTTTACAAAGATCAATTTAGATCTAAAATTACGCCTTGCCTTATTCGACACAGATTCATACGAAGAGCGGATTTATGCCTATGAACATGATCTTTATCAGACATTTAACATCACCGGCTACTATTTTCAAGGTTGGCGAGCTTATCTCATGCTGAAATACCGCTATAAATTTCTGGATATTTGGGTAAGAATAGCCCAAACATATTACAGTAATAAGAGAGAAATCGGAAGCGGGGCTGACCTGATTGAATCGCCACACAAGACAGAACTGAAGATTCAGTTATTGTTTCATTTTTAAAAGCTTCTGTTCTACTTTTTCCATCAGCCACATAGGAGTAGAAGTTGCACCGCAAATACCGACAGATTCCCCCTTGACAAAACTGATCTCATCAATTTGTTCAGGTTTAGAAATAAAGAAAGAGTTAGGGTTGTTCATTTTGCACAAGCTGAAAAGATAAAGACCGTTAGAGCTTTTTTCTCCGGAAACAAAAATAATTTTATCATACTTTTCAGCAAAGGCTCTTATTTGCTGCGAACGGTTAGCTACCAATCGGCAAATGGTATCCGCATATTGAAAGAGGTGGTCATTTCCGGAGCGATGGTATCTTTCCTTTATTTCCTCTATCAGCTCTTTGTAATCTTCCACACTTTGCGTAGTTTGGGAGTAGAGTCGCGCGGGCTTGGTAAAATCCACTTTATCCACATCGGCAATCGAAGAAATGACAATTCCATTTTGGTTGGTCTGCCCCAGCAATCCAATCACTTCAGCATGACCTTCTTTGTCAAAAATAA
>CAZCSM010000044.1:0-1572 GCA_964501355.1 uncultured Candidatus Saccharibacteria bacterium
GAGACGGGCGGGTCGGGCGCATGTAAGGAGACGGGAGATGGGCAAGGACAAGTTCGAGCGTACGAAGCCGCACGTGAACGTGGGGACGATCGGTCACGTGGACCACGGGAAGACGACGTTGACGGCGGCGATCACGAAGGTGCTGTCGAGCAAGGGGTTGTGTTCGTTCGTGTCGTACGACCAGGTGGCGAAGGCGTCGGAGTCGCAGGGGCGGCGTGACGACACGAAGATTCTGACGATCGCGACGGCGCACGTGGAGTACGCGACGGAGAACCGGCACTACGCGCACGTGGACTGTCCGGGGCACATGGACTACGTGAAGAACATGATCACGGGAGCCGCGCAGATGGACGGCGCGATCCTGGTGGTTTCGGCGGCGGACGGGCCGATGCCGCAGACGCGGGAGCACATCCTGTTGGCGCGGCAGGTAGGGGTGCCGGCGATCGTGGTGTTTTTGAACAAGGTGGATCTGGTGGACGATCCGGAGCTGCTGGACCTGGTGGAGCTTGAGGTGCGGGAGCTGCTGACGAAGTACGAATTTCCGGGGGACGAGATACCGATCATCCGCGGGAGCGCGTCGAAGGCGATGCATGCGGAGGGGCCGGAGAGCGCGGACGCGGCGTGCATCATGAAGCTGATGGAGGCGGTGGACAGCTACATACCGACGCCGAAGCGGGACGTGGAGCTGCCGTTCCTGATGCCGGTGGAGGACGTGTTCTCGATCACGGGTCGCGGGACGGTGGGGACGGGTCGCGTGGAGCGCGGGGTGGTGCACGTGGGTGACGAGGTGGAGATCGTGGGGATCAAGCCGACGCGCAAGACGGTGGCGACCGGGGTGGAGATGTTCCGGAAGCTGCTGGACGAGGGGCGTGCGGGCGACAACATAGGGGTGTTGCTGCGTGGGGTGGAGAAGGACGGGATCGAGCGCGGGCAGGTGCTGGCGGCGCCGGGGTCGATCACGCCGCACACGCAGTTCAAGGGCGAGATCTACGTATTGAGCAAGGAGGAGGGCGGGCGGCACACGCCGTTTTTCCAGGGGTACCGGCCGCAGTTCTACTTCCGCACGACGGACGTGACGGGGGTGGTGAAGCTCCCGGAGGGTGTGGAGATGGTGATGCCGGGGGACAACGTGTCGGTGGAGTGCGAGCTGATCACGCCGATCGCGATGGAGAAGGGGCTGCGGTTCGCGGTGCGCGAGGGCGGCCGGACGGTGGGCGCGGGAAGGGTCAGCGAGATCATCAAATAAGGCGGATCTCGGGCGATAGGCCCGATAGGACACACCATGAGAGAGATCATCACGCTCGCCTGTCAGGAGTGCAAACAGAGGAACTACACCTCCACGAAGGACAAGAAGAAGCACCCTGCGCGCATCGAGCTGAAGAAATATTGCAGGTTCGACCGGAAGCATACGCTGCACAAGGAGACGAAGTAACGCCCCTTTCGCGGGCGGACGGACAAGGCGACACCCGTGCGCCCGGCACATCGTGAAGGCGGGTAGCTCAACTAGGTAGAGCACCGGTCTCCAAAACCGGCGGCTGCAGGTTCGATTCCTGTCCCGCCTGCCATTGCACG